>CAYUDT010000033.1:0-42450 GCA_964443695.1 uncultured Conexibacter sp.
GGGCGTGGCCCTGCGAGCCGAAGCCGATGATCGCGACGGTCTTGCCGTCGAGGAGGGTGAGATCTGCGTCGTCGTCGTAGAACATGGGGCGCGGACATTAGCCGTCAGGCGTCCGCGGCGGCTCTCAGGCGTCCGCGGCAGCTCCCAGGGCACGACCGGGGATCGCGACCGCGCCCCCACCCACGACGAACGGCTCGAGCAACTCGTCGATCACGTCGCGCACGCGCGAGTGGTCAGCGGGCGAGAGCGTGGGCAGCACGAACGTCAGCGTCGGCGACATCGCGCGGGTCATCTCGAAGAACTCGTCCTTCGAGGCGCACCGGTTGACGATGTCGATCGGCTCGACGACGACGTCGACGAACCCGCACGACTCCACGAGCTCACGCAGGGCACCGTCGGCGGACAGGGCGAAGGGCCCCGGGGCCGAAGGGTCGACCACGGGAGCGGCGTCGACGGACGCCAGCGCCTGCCGCGCGATCGTCATGAACGGGTTGACCTCGGGAACGTCCCAGACGACCGCGGCGAACCGGCCGCCGGGCCGCAGCACGCGCCGCGCGTCGCGCACGCCGGCCTCGGGATCGACCAGCAGCATGTAGCCGAAGCGGCAGAGGATCGCGTCGACCGACGCGGTGCCCATGTCCAGCCACTCGGCCTCCATCGCGGCGAACTCGACGTTCTCCACGCCCAGTTCCGCCGCGCGCGCCCGCGCGACGTCGAGCATCTTCTCGGCGCCGTCGGTGCAGATGAGGTGCCCACCGGGGCGGATCAGCTCTGCCGCGAGGAACCCGGTGTCTCCTGCCCCCGCCGCCACCTCGAGCACGACGTGACCGGGTTGCGGCGCGATGGCGTCGACCATCCACGCCGAGATCGGCGCGGCGGCCTCCTGCTGCAGCGCGCGCCACCTGCCCCACCCCTCGGCGGCGCGCTCCCAACCGGCCCGGCTGGCAGCGCGCGCCTCGTCGCTCACCGCACGGCCCTCGCCAACGGCGAGCTCTCGCACCGACGGCGAGCCCTCAGGGCCAGCCTGTCGGCGCTCACGTGAGGGTGAACGTGATCTTGGCGGTGCCGGCGACGCCGTTCTTGCCCAGCGCCTTCGCCGTCAGCTCGTACTTGCCGGCCTTGAACACGACGCCCTTCTTGGTCTTGTAGGCCCAGCTGCCGTCGTCGTTCTTCTTGAGGAAGAAGAACACCGGGTTCTTGCAGTTCTTCGTCGCGAACTTCGTCTTGCCGTCGAAGTAGGTGCAGGACTTCGCGGTCGCGCGCGACGTGGCCTTGCCCAGCGAGACGCGGCGCAGTGAGAGCGAGATGTTCTCGATGCCGGCCGCCGAGGAGGACGTGCCCTTGAAGGTGAACTGGTTGCGGGTCTTGGTGACCTTGAACTTGCCCTTCTTCTTGCCCTTGGTGATCTTCTTCTTGGTCGTCTTGAAGATCTTGAGCTTCACGCCGGACTTGGGCGAGCTGATCGCCACACCCGGGACGGTGCCGTCGGTCACGTTGACCTGCGGGCCCGCGGCGGGGGCGCTGACGCCACCGAGCGTGTCGGTCACGGTGACCTTGGCGACGAAGCCACCGCCGGCTCCGTAGGCGTGGGTGGTGGTCGGCGTGGTGGTGTCGACCGCGGGGCTGCCGTCACCGAAGTCCCAGGTGTACTTGACGATCTTGTCGCCCGGGTTGGCGTCGGTGGAGCCGGACGCGTCGAAGGTCAGGGCCTGGCCGGTCTTGACGTTGTCGGTCGGCGTCACCTTCAGCGCCGCCTTCGGCGCGACCTCGGTGAACTCGTCGGCGCCGTAGTCGCTCTGCGCGCCGGCCAGACGCGGCTCGCCGTCGACGTCGGTCGTCGAGTCGCCGGAGTCCAGCCCGCCGGCCTTGTCGATGGCGGGCGAGTTGATCAGCAGGTGGAAGTTGCGCTTGGTGACGTCGGCGAACAGCGCGTCGTCGGCGTTCTTGACGTTGCCGCTGACGGTGAGGCCGGTGGCCGCCACGTCGGTCGCGTCGGAGTTGGTGATCGAGATAGAGGCCTTCGACGTCGTGCCGACGAGGTTGCTCTGCGTCGTGACGGTGCTGGCCTCCTTGCCGTGGACGATCGACCGCTTGAAGACCGCGGCCACCTCACCGGCCACACCCGCGCCGGAGATCGGGTTGCCGGCCGGGTCGGCCTGCGACTCGACCGTGACCGGCTTGGCGCCGCCCGCGATCGTGACGTGGGTGCCGGTGACGCTGATGCCGGCGCCCGCGCTGCCGGGCGTCTGCGCCTCGCTGGTCGCCGCCAGGCCGACGCCGTTGGGGCCCGGGGAGACGATCGAGGAGTCCAGCTGGACCAGCTGCGGGACCGCGTTGCCCGCGGCCTCGGTGATGACGACGCCGCCGGCGGTGGTGCCGGTCGCCAGGATCGTCGAGCGGAAGATCTGGCTGGCGACGGGCGCCTGCGCCGTGCCTGCGCCGCCGTTGATCGACACGCCGGCACCCGTCGTGGTGCCGCTGACGACCACGGAGTTCAGGATGACCAGCGAGTTCGTGGCGTTGCCGAGGATCGCGGGCGGCGCGACGTCGGTCGCCGTGGTCGGCGGGGTCTGGAGGACCAGGACGCCATCGATGGTGGTCTTGGCGGCGACCGCGTCGGCCACGCCGATGACCGGCGCGTCGGCGGCGGACTTCAGCAGGCGCGCCGCGGAGCCGGCCTTGATGGTGGTGTTGGGGCCACCGACGAGGATCGCCTGGGCGCCGTTCTCCTGCGTGACGACGATGAGACCGTCGAGGACGGTGCCCTCCGCCGTCTTGATGACCGGCGTGTCGGTCTTCTTGTCGCTCTGGGTGATCGTGACCTCCCCGGGCGTCGCGTGGAACGTCACGTTCTTCTTGGCGACGAAGATCGGACCGGCCTCGTTGTACGCGCCCTTCTTGATGTTCACCGTGTCGCCGTCGGCGACCTTGCCGTTCGCGTCGGTGATCGTCTTGCACACGTTCGACGCGTCGCAGCCGGCCGCCGCGGCGGGGTCGACGGTGAAGGTCGTGGCGTGCGCGGCAGCGGGCAGCGCAAGGGCCGCGGCGAGCGCGGCGGGCAGGTACAGCCGACGGAGCATCCGGGGATCGTAGAGCCATCGCCCCACGGAAGCGGCGCTCCCCAGAACCCGGTGCGTCAGCGCAGGGACGTGCGTCTGAGCTTGCCCGAGCGCGTCCGAGGCAGCACGGTGACGAAGGCGATCTCCTTGGGCACCTTGAAGCCGGCCAGCCGGGCGGCGCAGAAGGACCGCAGCTCCTGCTCGGTGGCGTAGGCGTGCTCGCGCAGCACGACGTTGGCGACCACCGCCTCTCCCCACGCCGGGTGTGGGCGCCCGAACACCCCGGCCTCCGCCACCGCGGGATGCTCGGCCAGAACCGCCTCGACCTCCTGCGGCGCGACGTTCTCCCCGCCGGAGACGATCGTGTCCGCCTTGCGGCCGGTGACCACCAGGCGCCCGTCGCCGTCGAGCTCGCCCAGGTCGCCGGTCGCGATCTCCCCTTCGGCGGCCACCGTCGGCCCGGACACGAAGATCTCGCCGTCGCCGTCCACGCGCACGCGCGTGCAGAACAGCGGCGGGCCGGCGTCCAGCTCCGGGTCACCGGGCGTCTGCGTCGTGATCTGCGAGCACGCCTCGGTCATGCCGTAGGTCTGGGCCAGCGGGACGCCGGCGCTGCGGGCGCGGCGGGCCAGCGCCGGCGGCACCGGTCCGCCGCCGACCAGCGCGCAGCGCAGGGTCGACGGCTGCGACAGGCCCGCGTCGAGCAGGCGCGCCAGCGTCGTCGAAACGACCGACACCAGCGTCACGCCCTCGTCGTTGATCGCGGCGAGCGCGCGCTCCACGTCGAAGCGGTCGTGCACCACCGCCGTGGTGGCCCCGATCGCCGAGCGGACGATGATCGACAGGCCACCGACGTGGCTGACGGGCAGCGTGCACAGCCAGCGCTCGCCGCTCTCGTGGCCCAGCGCGACCGACGACCCGATCGCGCTCCACAGGAAGTTGCCGAACGTCAGGCCGATCGGGCGCGGCGCGCTCGTCGTCCCCGACGTGAAGATGATCGCCGCCACGGCCTCGAGGTCGTGCTGGAGCAGCAGCGGCGCGCGGTCGTCCTGCGGGCCCCGGTCGGCGGGCGCGTCGACGAGCACGTCCACCACCGGGCGCTCGCCCGGTGTCAGCCGCAGGTCGATCGGCACGGCGACGGCACCGAGCCGCCAGGTGGCGTGCAGCGCGATCGCGAAGTCCTCGCCGGGCGGCAGCGCCAGACCCACCGTCATCGCGGGCCGCACGCCGCGGGCGTACAGGACCCGCGCGGCCGCGGTGACCGCCGCATCCAGCTGCGAGTAGGTCAACGCGTTCACGGCCGGGTGGTCCGGGCGCGTCCGGACAGCACGGTCCAACCAGGCGTCGACGAGCATCTCGGACACGCAAGCTATCCGACCACTAGCCTGCCGGGCATGTCAGTGACGTGGACGGACGCCTCCGGGGATTACACAGACATCCGATACGAGCTCAGCGGTGACGGGATCGCGAAGATCACGATCAACCGTCCGGAGGTGCGCAACGCCTTCCGACCGCAGACGCTCGTCGAGGTCTCCGACGCGATGGAGCGGGCCCGCGAGGACTCGACGGTCGGCGTGATCATCTTCACGGGCGAGGGCCCGCTGGCGTTCTGCTCCGGCGGTGACCAGAACGTCCGCGGCGACAAGGGCTATGAGCTGGAGCCCGGCTCCGGCGTCGGCCGCTTCCACGTCACCGACCTGCAGGTCCAGATCCGGCGGCTGCCGAAGCCGGTCATCGCGATGGTCGCGGGCTACGCGGTCGGCGGCGGCCACGTCCTGCACCTCTGCTGCGACCTGACGATCGCGGCCCACAACGCCCGCTTCGGCCAGACCGGCCCGCGCGTGGGCTCCTGGGACGGCGGCTTCGGCATCAGCCTGATGCGCGACCTCATCGGCCCCAAGAAGGCCAAGGAGATGTGGATGCTGTGCCGTCAGTACGACGCGCAGCAGGCGCTGGACATGGGTCTGGTCAACACCGTCGTCCCGCTGGACGAGCTGGAGGCCACGACGGTCGAGTGGTGCCGCGAGATGCTGCAGCTCTCCCCCTTCGCGCTGCGCCTGGTCAAGGCGTCCGTCGGCGCGCACGAGGACGGCTACGCCGGCATCCAGCAGCTCGCCCACGACGCCAACCTCCTCTTCTACGCCTCCGACGAGGCCAAGGAGGGACGCGAGGCCTACAAGGCCAAGCGCAAGCCCGACTTCACGCAGTTCCCGCGCCGCGCATGAAGATCTGGCTGCTCGCCGCGCGGGTGCGCACCCTGCCCGCCGCCGTCGCGCCGGTGCTCGTCGGCGCCGCGCTGGCCCAGACGCTGGAGGACACCTTCGACGTCTGGCGCTTCCTGGCCGCGCTGTTCGGGGCGCTGTTCATCCAGATCGGCACCAACCTCTCCAACGACTACTCCGACGCCCGGCGCGGCGCCGACACCGAGGACCGCCTCGGGCCCGTCCGGGTCACCGCCGGCGGCCTCGTGCCGCCGAAGACCGTGCTGCTCGGCGTCTACGTCACCTTCGGCCTGGCCGCGCTGTTCGGCCTGTACCTGATCATCGTCGCGGGCTGGGAGATCCTCATCGTCGGCGTCCTCTCGATCGCCGCCGGCGTGCTCTACACGGGTGGCCCCAAGCCCTATGGCTACGCGGGCCTGGGCGAGGTCTTCGTCTTCATCTTCTTCGGCATCGCCGCGGTGGCCGGGACGACGTTCACCCAGCTGGAGCGCTGGCCGTGGGAGGGCTTTGCCCTGGCCGTCCCCGTCGGGCTGCTGGCGACGGCGATCCTCGTGGTCAACAACGTCCGCGACATGGACACCGACAAGCGCGCCGGCAAGAACACGCTGGCCGTGCGCCTGGGTCGCGACCGCACGCGCAAGCTCTACGCCACGTTCGTCGGCCTGGCCTTCCTGACCGCGCAGATCCCGTGGCTGGGCGGGTCGCTGTCGGCCTGGACGCTGCTGGTGTTCGCCGCCGTGCCGCTGGCCCTGCCGGTGATCAAGGTCGTCAACACCACGGTCGACGGCCCGTCGCTCAACGGCGCGCTGGCCGCCACCGGCAAGCTGCAGCTGGTCTTCTGCGTGCTGCTCTCCGCCGGGATCCTCCTGTCGTGACCGGGCGAGCCGGATAGGCTCGCCATCCATGGAGGTCCGTCTCGAACGACTCACGCTGGGGCTGCGCAGGCCGCTCGTGACCGCGTTCGGGGAGATCAGCGAGCGCGAGCTGCTGGTCCTGACCATCGCCGACGAGGAGGACGGCATCGAGGGACGCGGCGAGGCCGCGCCCCTGGAGCCCTACGACGGCGTCCCCGCGGCGGCGGTCGAGGAGGCGCTGCGGCTCTACGCGCGCGTGCTGCAGGAGTCCTCGCGGCATGCGACCGGGCCACAGCTCCTCGAGGCCTGCCGGGCGATCGCCGACCTGCCCCAGGCCCTTGCCGCCGTGGACATGGCGCTGTGGGACCGCGCCGGACGCCGGTCGGGCCGCCCGTTGTCGCGGATGCTGGCCGACGACGTCCTGGATCGCGTGCCGGTCAACGCGACGATCGGCGCCATGGACAACGACGGCGCGGCCGCGGCGGCGAAGGCTGCCGTCGAGCGCGGATTTCGCTGCGTGAAGGTCAAGGTCGGCGCCGGGGACGACGTCGGGCGTCTGGAGGCGGTGCGCCGGGCCGTCGGTGAGGAGGTCATGGTGCGCATCGACGCCAACGGCGTCTGGAGCGTCGACGAGGCCGTCGCCGCGATCGAGGCGCTCGCGCCCACCGGCCTCGAGCTCGTCGAGGAGCCGGTCCACGGGGTCGCCGAGCTGCGTGCCGTCCGCGACCGCGTCACCGCCCGCGTCGCGATGGACGAGACCGCCGCGCAGCCGGGCGCGCTCGCGGCCAACGTCGCGGACGCCGTCTGCCTGAAGGTCTCCCGCTGTGGCGGCATCTCCTCGCTGCTGGTCCAGGCGGCGCTGGTGCGCGCCGGCGGCGCCGAGGTCTACGTCGCCTCGACCTACGACGGCCCGCTGGGCATCGCGGCGGCCGTGCACGTCGCCGCCGCGCTGCAGATCGAGCTGCCGTGCGGGCTGGCCACCCTCGGCGACTTCCACGAGCCGCCGCCGCAGGCGCTGGCGGTGCAGGACGGATACATCGCCGTGCCCGATGGGGCGGGTCTCGGGGTATAGCCCCGGGCGTGTCCTCCCGCGGGCTGCCGTCACTCCTGGTCCGGCGTCTGGCCGGCGCCGCCGTCGTCGTGGTCGCCGTCACGGCGCTGTCGTGGCTGCTGCTGCGCTGGATGCGGCCCGACCAGTTCCCGGCCCAGCCGTCCTGGTGGACGCAGTTCCACGAGTACATGACCGGCGTCTTCCTCCACCGGGAGTGGGGCGAGTCGGCACGGGGTGAGGACCTCACGCGCTTCGTGACCAGCGGCGTGCGCGCCGACGCGTCGCTGCTGTTCGGCGGCCTGGCGGTGGGGCTGCTCGGCGGGTTCGCCGGTGGCGCCCTGCTGGCCGGGCGCGGGCGCGGGCGCCTGGCGTCCGCCGGCCAGTTCGTCGCGCTGGCCGCCATGGCCGCGCCGGTCTACGTCACCGGCCTGATGGTGCTGCTGCTCTTCGGCGACGACATCGCGCGGGTCGACCTCGGGTTCGGCGTGCCGCTGAAGTACGTGGAGTTCGACGTCTCCCCCGCCCGCTGGCTGACCTCGCTGCTGGCGCCCTGGTTGGTGCTCGGCCTGCCCTTGGCCGGCGTGACGTTGCGGGTGATGTACGGCGCGACCCGGGAGGCGCTGGAGGACGACCCCGTGCGCCTGGCGCGCGCCAAGGGCGTGCCCGAGCGCCTGGTGCTGCTGCGGCATGCCGGGCCGCTGGGCGCCGCACCTGCGCTGTCGGTCGTCAGCGCCTCGGCCAACGTCATGGTCCTGAACATGGTGCTGCTGGAGAAGGTCTTCTCCGTGCCCGGGACGTTCCGGCTGATCCCGCAGGCCCTGGCTGACGGCGACGTCAACCTCATCGTCGCGATGTCCACCGTGGCCGCGCTGTTCGTCGCGGTGACGACCGCGTTCGCGGACGTGCTGCTGCGCCGTCTCGATCCGCGCACCTGACTGCGACGACCTGCCGAACATCCAGGACTGGACGTTGACACGCCAACTCAGGAGGCGTTGAGTGACACCATGAAAACCATCACCCGGGCGGCGGCCGCGTTGGCGGGCGCGGCCCTGCTCACCCCCGCCGCTGCGCAGGCGGCCACCAAGACCGTGTTCGCGGGCTACGGCGGAGCGCCCGGCGCTCCGAAGCAGCTCGACGTCACGGCGTTCCTGCGCCACCAGGTCACCATCCACGTCGGGGACTCGGTGAAGTGGCAGTTCCGCGGGTTCCACGACATCGCGTTCCTCGGGACCGGCACGACAAAGCCCGGCTTCGCGGACGCCGACCCGGCCAACCCGGTCAAGGACGTCAAGGACGCAGGGGGCAACCCGTTCTGGTTCAACGGCCAGCCCCGGATCGCGCTCAACCCGAAGGTCGCGTTCCCGGCCGGCGGCAAGAGCTACAACGGCAAGGTGTTCACCGGATCGGGACTGCCCGACGAGGCCGGCAAGCCCAAGCCCTACAGCCTGAAGTTCACGAAGGCCGGGACGTTCAACTACTACTGCCTGCTCCATCCGGGCATGGCGGGGAGCGTCAAGGTCGTCGGCAAGACCAAGAAGGTCCCGACGGCCAAGCAGGACGCGGCCGCGGCCAAGAAGGAGGGCGCGGCGATCATCGCGGTCGCCAAGAAGCGCGAGAAGGCAGCTCCGATCGGCGGTCTGACCGTCGAGGCCGGACGGGCCACCTCGGAGTACACGCTGAACGAGTTCTTCCCCGCCAAGCTGGCCGCCAAGGTCGGCGACACCGTGACGTTCACGATGAACCAGCAGTCGCAGGTGGAGGTCCACACGGTGACGTTCGGCAGCGACGCCGTGACCAAGCCGGTGGTCGACGGGTTCATCTCCCCCGTGCCCAACGCGGCCGGGCCGCCGGCGCTGGTCCTCGACCCGCGGTCGGTCTACCCGTCCGACCCGCCCGGTCCCACCCCGCCGGCCTACGACGGCACCAACCACGGCAACGGGTTCTTCAACCTCGGGCTGCTGGACAACGTCAAGCCGTCGCCGCAGCCTAACGAGGCGAAGATCACCTTCACCAAGGCGGGCACCTACACCTACCTCTGCGTCATCCACGAGGGGATGAAGGGCGAGATCGACGTCAGCTAGCCAGCGATGATCCGCGCGAGCAGCTCCGGCTGCTCGCGCGGCACCCCGTGGCCCGCCTGCGCGACGACGTGCAGGCGGGCGTCGGGAAGCGCAGCCGCCAGCTGCTCGCCGAGCGCGACGAACTTCGCATCGTCCGCGCCGACGACCACGTCGACCGGCATGCGCAGCTGCTCCAGCCGGTCCCACGTCGCCGGCAGCACCCCGGTCCCCAGGCCGCGCAGCGAGGCCGCGAGCGCCTCGGGGTCGTTGCGGAGGATGTCCTCGCGCCAGATCCGCGCCGCCTGCGGCGGTGTCCCGGCGAACAGCGGCTGGGCCGACCAGAGGTCGGCGAAGTCCTCGATGGTCCCGGCCTCGGCCCGCGCGGCCAGCGCCTCGTCGGATGCGCGCCGGGCCGCACGCTCGGCCTCGTCGTCCAGGCCCGGGCTCGTGGCCACCAGCACCAGCCGGGTCACCCGGCCGGGCGCCTTCAGCGCGACGTGCTGGGCGATCCGCCCTCCCATCGAGTAGCCGACCAGCGTGAAGGCCGGCGGCGCCAGCTCGAGCACCGCGTCGACGATGGTGTCCAGGTCCTGCGGCAGGGAGTGCAGGTCCGGCGCGAGATAGCGTGTGTCGCCCAGCGCGGCGATCACCGGGTCCCAACTGCGGCCGGTGCCGGCAAAGCCGTGCAGGAGCACCACGTCATCCATGTCATCCGAGACCGTAGACACCTACGTCCTGCTGCGCGCCTTCGTCGATGAGCTGCAGCGCTGCGGCCTGGCGGGCGCGTGCACCTCCCCGGGGTCGCGCTCGACCCCGATGGTGCTGACGCTCGCCCGGTCGGGCCTGCCCTGCTGGTCGCACGTCGACGAGCGCTGCGCCGCGTTCTTCGGGTTGGGCGTCGCAAAGGCGACGGGCCGCCCGGTGGCGCTGACGTGCACGTCGGGGACTGCAGCCGCCAACTACCTGCCGGCCGTCATCGAGGCGCGTGAGGCGCGGGTGCCGCTCATCGTCCTGACGACCGACCGGCCGCCGGAGCTGCGTGACAGCGGCGCCGGGCAGACGATCGACCAGCTGAAGCTGTTCGGCGACGCGGCCAAGTGGTTCGTCGAGGTCGGAACCCACGAGGCGACGCCCGCGCGGTTGCGCTGGATCCGCCAGCTGGCCTGCCGCGCGGTCTGGACGGCGCTGGACGGCCGCCCGGGCGTGGTGCACCTGAACTTCCCGCTGCGCGAGCCGCTGGTGCTCGGCGACGGTGAGGAGCTGCCGGAGGACACGTCAGGCCGCCCCGACGGACGGCCGCTCGTCGCACGTCAGCGCGGCCCCGAGGACGGCGCGGCGGCCGGCGAGGCGCTGCTGCCGATCGTGCGCAGCGCCGAGCGCGGCGTGATCGTCTGCGGCCGCCACGAACGCCGCACGCCGCTGGGTGCGGCGGCCGCCGCCTTCGCCGAGGCCGCGGGCTGGCCGCTGCTGGCCGATCCGCTCTCGGGGGCCCGGCGCGGGCCCAACGCCGTCGCCCACTACGACGCGCTGCTGCGCGTGGACGCGCTGGCGGCCGCCGCCCGGCCCGACGTCGTCCTGCGCGTGGGCGACCTGCCGACCAGCAAACCGCTGCGGACCTGGCTGCGCGAGTCCGGCGCCGTGACGGTGGTGCTCGACGACGAGCAGGCCTGGCAGGACCCGGACGCCTCGGCGGACCTCGTCCTGCAGGGCGACCCGGTCGTCGCGCTGGTGGGCGCGCTGGAGAAGCTCGAGCCGCCGGAGGCCCCGCCCGCGCCGCTGACCGCCTGGCAGGACGCGGACGCCCGGGCCGCCGGCGCGCTGCAGGCGGCGCTCGGCGAGGAGCTGTCGGAGCCCAGCGTCGCCGCCGAACTGGTCGGCGCGCTGCCCGCGGAGGCCACGCTGGTCGTCGCCGCCTCGATGCCGATCCGCGATGTCGAGACCTTCGCACCCGCCCGCCCGGACGGTGGCCCGCGGGTGCTGGCCAACCGCGGCGCCAACGGCATCGACGGCACGACGTCCACGGCCTACGGCATCGCCGCCGGCAGCCCCGGTCCGACGGTCCTGCTGACCGGGGACGTCACGCTGGCGCACGACCTCGGCGGCCTGCTGGCCGCCACGCGGACCCGCCTGCCGCTGACGATCGTCCTGCTCGACAACGGTGGCGGCGGCATCTTCGACTTCCTGGCGGTCTCCAGCCAGACCGATCACTACGAGCATCACGTCGCCACGCCGACCGGCCTGAGCGCCGAGCGGATCGCCGACCTCTTCGGCCTGGTCTACGCGCCGGTGGACTCCGTCGGCGGCCTGCGCAACGCGCTGGACCACGGGCTGGCGCTGACCGACGAGACGATGCTGGTCCACGTCCGGACCGTCCGCGCGGAGAACGTCGCGCTGCACCGCCGCTGCTGGTCGGCGGTGGCGGCGGCGCTGCAAGATTGAGCTCACCACCGCCGACCGGCGCGCTAGCGTGCGCCGCGCACCGTGGACGAGCAGTTCTCCCTCATCGACGACGACGTCCGGGCCGAGCCGCCCGAGGCGGAGCCGCGCATCCGGCGCACCACGTCGAAGGGCATCGCGATCGGCGACATCGTGCAGGTCGACAAGAAGGGCCGGCGCTTCCACGCGCTGGTCACGGCTCTCGACCAGCGCGACTCCGGCCGCTTCGAGCTGGAATTCCGCCCGCTGGAACGCGGCATCACCTTCCGCACGGCCTCCGTGCGTGAGGTGGTCGGCGTCTGGCGCAGGGCGCGCTAGAGCCCCTTCAACACTGGCTTTTCCCGGAGGGACTAGCGCCCGGTGATACGGACGTGCCACACTTTCGTAACGAAGTTGACTGACCAGTCAATCTAGGGGTGCCGAAGCCCACCCGTGAGCTTCAGAACCGCCGCGTACCGGTCGTGTGTGCGCAGGCGGGTCCCCTTCTTCCCATCGACCGAGAAGACACTCTCCAATGAGCCATTACAAGAGCAACGTTCGCGATATCGAGTTCAACCTCTTCGAGTCGCTGAAGGTCGACCAGGCGCTGGGCCAGAACGGCTACGGCGACCTCGACGCCGACACCGTCCGGACCATGATCGGCGAGGCCGCGCGCCTGGCCGAGGGCCCCGTCTCCGCCGCGTTCCACGAGACCGACCGCAAGCCGCCGACCTTTGACCCGGCCACCGGCACGGTCACCCTTCCTGAGGACTTCAAGGCCGCCGTCCGCGCCTGGCACGAGGCGGGCTGGCCCCTCATCGGCATGGGCGAGGGCATCGGCGGCGTCCCCGCCCCGCCTGCCGTCACCTGGGCCATCAACGAGTTCATCCTCGGCGCGCAGCCCGCTGCCCTGATGTACCTCGCCGGCGCGTCCTTCGCGCAGATCCTGCACGACCTCGGCACCGAGGAGCAGAAGGCATGGGCGCAGCTCGCCGTCGAGCGCAACTGGGGCGCCACGATGGTCCTCACCGAGCCCGATGCAGGCTCCGACGTCGGCGCCGGCCGCACCAAGGCCATCGAGCAGCCCGACGGCACCTGGCACATCGAGGGCAGCAAGCGCTTCATCACCTCCGGTGACTCCGGCGACCTGTTCGAGAACATCTTCCACCTCGTCCTGGCCCGTCCCGAGGGCGCCGGCCCCGGCACCAAGGGCCTATCGCTGTTCTTCGTCCCGAAGTTCCACTTCGACCCCGAGACCGGTGAGCTCGGCGAGCGCAACGGCGTCTTCGTCACGGGCCTGGAGCACAAGATGGGCCTGAAGGCCTCGGCCACGTGCGACGTCGCCTTCGGCGACAACGGCACGCCCGCCGTCGGCTGGCTGGTCGGTGGCGTCCATGGCGGCATCGCCCAGATGTTCAAGGTCATCGAGCACGCCCGGATGATGGTCGGCACGAAGGCCATCGCCACGCTGTCGACCGGCTACCTCAACGCGCTGGAGTACGCCAAGGAGCGCGTCCAGGGTGCCGACCTGACGCAGATGACCGACAAGACGGCCCCGCGCGTCACGATCATGCACCACCCCGACGTCCGCCGCGCGCTGCTGCGCCAGAAGGCGTACTCCGAGGGCCTGCGCGCCGTCTACCTGTTCACCGCCGCCCACCAGGATCCGCACACCGCGCAGATCGCCACGGGCGCCGACGAGCAGACGGCGCACCGCGTCAACGACCTGCTGCTGCCGATCGTCAAGGGCGTCGGCTCCGAGCGCGCCTACGGCGTGCTCACCGAGTCGCTGCAGACCTACGGTGGCTCGGGCTACCTGCAGGACTACCCGATCGAGCAGTACATCCGTGACGCGAAGATCGACTCGCTGTACGAGGGCACCACGGCCATCCAGGCGCAGGACTTCTTCTTCCGGAAGATCGCCCGCGACCAGGGTGTCGCCCTGACGCACGTCCTGACGCAGGTCCAGAAGTCGATCGACGCCGAGGGCCACGAGTCCCTGAAGGAGGGCTGGGGCCACCTGGCCAAGGCGCTCGCCGACGTCCAGGGCATGGTCGGCACGCTGATCGGCTACCTGACGGGCGCCCAGGAGGACTCGACGAACCTCTACAAGGTCGGCCTCGGCTCCGTCGACTTCCTCATGGCGGTCGGTGACCTCATCATCGGCTGGCTGCTGCTCGACCACGCCGAGATCGCCCAGAAGGCGCTCGACGCCGGCGCGTCGGAGAACGACGTGCCCTTCTACGAGGGCAAGGTCGCCGTCGCGCAGTTCTTCGCCCGCAGCGAGCTGCCCAAGCTCGCCGCGATCAAGGAGAGCATCGACGCGATCAACACCGATGTGATGGAGCTGGCGGAGAACGCTTTCTAGGCCCACTCCGCTGTCAGAGCTGGACCGGACGGGCCCCACTTCGGGGCCCGTTCTCGTGCTAGGACGACAGGACCGGCAGCAGCGCCTGGAGCTTGATCTCCGTCTCGGCCAGCTCGGCCTCGGGGTCGGAGTCGCCGACGACGCCGACGCCCGCGTAGCACCGGGCGACCGGCCCGGTGAGCAGGGCGCTGCGCAACGCCACGCAGAACTCCCCGTCCTCGTTGGCGTCGGTCCAGCCCACAGGGCCGGCGTACCAGCCGCGGTCCATGCCCTCCAGCGCGGGGATCACGGGGCCGGCGACGCTCAGCGGCTCGCCGCCCACGGCCGGCGTCGGATGCAGCAGCTCGACGAGCTCGACGACGCTGACCGGGGCGCGCAGCTGCGCCCGGATCGGCGTGGCCAGATGCTGGATGTTGGCCATCTTGACGACGATCGGGTCCTCGGCCGCGGTGACCCAGACGCTCTTGCGCTCCAGGGCGCGGACGATGCGGCGGGTGACGATCGCCTGCTCCTCGCGGTTCTTGGTGCTGCGCAGCAGCTGCTCGCCGAGGTGGTCGTCGACGGCCGGATCGGCGCTGCGGCGGGTGCTGCCCGCCAGCGCGAGCGTCCCGGCTCTCAGGCCCTCACGGCGGACCAGCAGCTCGGGGCTGGCGGCCAGGAACGTCGCGTCGCCCCGACCGACGGCGAAGACGTAGCACTGCGGGAACGCCTCGCGCAGGACGGCCAGCGCGGCCGCGGCGTCGTGCGGGGCCGGGGCATGCACCTGGACCTCGCGGGCCAGGACGATCTTCTGGAAGTCCCCGCGGTTGATGCGCTCGACCGCGCGGGCCACGGCGTCCTCGTAGTGCTCCGGCGGCATCGTGCTGGCCACCGTCGACCGCGTCGTCGGATCCGGGTCGTACAGGGGCAGCGGCCGCGACGTCAGCGACGCCGCGCGCGCCTCCAGCCGGGCGAGCAGCTGCTCGGCGGTGTCGTCGGGCCGGGCGACGGCGGTGAGCGTGAGGCGGACGTCCTCGCCGCGCCGGGCCAGCGACAGCTCCGGCACGTGCAGCGAACCGGGCGCGAAGCCCCTCCACTGCGGCGAGCTGCCGCCGTCGTGGGCGAACGCGAAGCCGCCCAGCGCCACCGGACCGCTCCCGGAGGGCCCGTCGGGCTGGTCGTGGGCGGCTGTGCCGAGCAGCGCGCGCCAGCCTGCCGCGGCGGCCGCGAACCGCCCTGGGCCGCTGGAGTCGAAGGCCGCCACGCAGCCCAACGCCGCCAGCGCCGTCCCGTCGCGATCGGGCTGCTCCAGGACGAACCAGGGCTCGGTGCCCTGCCGGGAGGCCACGACGACCGCCGTCGGGTCGACCGCCGGGTCGACCCGGACCGTGATCGACGCGAGGGCCTGCCCCCGCTTGCGGGCCCGCTTGACCGCCGACGCCAGGTGCCGCGCGAGGCGGTCCCGGTCGGTGCCCTGGAGGGCGAACGGTGTGCCGGAGGCGGTGGTCAGCACCACCCGGAGTCTACCCTCCGGCCTCAGGCGCCCCGCGTGAGCGTGATCGGGCGCGTGACCCGGCGCCGGGCCTGGGAGACGCGCAGCTGGGCGCTGATGCGGCGGCCGCGGAGCCTGGCGGTGTCGGCGCGCCGGACCGGGACCAGCCGGACGGCCAGCGTCTGCGGCCGGGTGACCTTGCGCGTGGCGCGGGCCAGCGTCTGGCCGCCCGCGCGGAGCTCCAGGACGTAGGTGCCGGGGGCGTCGGCCTCGAGGGTCACCTTCAGGCCCTGCGCGCGGACCGTCGCGAGCTTCGCCGCGGGCTTGGCCCGCAGGCGCAGCACTCCGGGCGCCGCCTTCGGCAGCGCCGGGGGACGCCTCGGGTCGAGCGTGCGAAACGGCCCGGAGACCATGAACGTCATGCCCAGCAGCGCACCGCGCTGGGAGGAGAAGAACAGGTGCCGCCCCGACGGATCGAAGGTCACCCCGGCCAGCTCGGAGAGCAGCGGCTCCTGTGAGGTGTGCAGCGGTCCGGAGAGCTGCACGAAGGGCGCGACCTCGCGGTCGGCGGTGATGATGCAGATCTGCAGGTCGTCGGCGTCCTCGCAGACGAACAAATCACCGGAGGCGGGATGCGCGGTGACGTTGTCGACGCGGTGCAGCGGCGCGTCCTTGGTCGCGCGGCCGTCGTAGATGACGCCGAGCGTCTCGGTGGCCACGTCATACCCGTGGATCTTGTCGTCGCTGGTCGTCGCGATGTAGACCACGCCCGTGTCGTAGAAGATGCCCTCGCCGCGCTGGAAGACGATCATGCCCGGCACCTGCTTGCGCAGCGGGCCGGCCGCGGCTGACGGATCAGGCACCTTGGTCCACGTGACCTTGCCGGTCGGCTGCCCGCAGGCCACCTCCAGCGTCCCGCGCGACAGGTCGGGGTACGCGTCGGGCGTGTAGCGGTACAGGCCCCCGTCGCCGAGGTCCTCGGTCAGGTAGACGCGCCGGCCGACCGGGTCGACGGCTGCCGCCTCGTGCTTGAAGCGCCCCATCGCCTGATGGGCGACGCCGGGCTTGACCCCGAGCGGGTCGCACTCCCAGATGTAGCCGCCCGGGTCGTCGAGCTCCTCGCCCGACAGCCAGGTGCCCCACGGCGTCGCGCCTCCCGAGCAGTTCGACGAGGTGTTCGCCAGCACGCGCTGCGCGGAGACGATCCGGGCGTCCTTGTCGAAGGTGATCGCCGAGACGCCGCCCATCCCGCCCGGCACCTCGGAGTTGACGGCCAGGACGAAGCCCCCGCCGGGTGTCGCGAACGTCGCGCAACCGTCGGGGAAGATGTGCCACGGGTACGTGGTGTTCTCCACGGGCACGCCGGCGCGCCCGATGAGCTTGACCGTGAAGCCCGACGGCACCGCCACGCCGTTGGCGTCGGGCGGCCCCAGCGGGCCGTAGGGCCCCGAGACGGCGCGCGTCGTCGGCGTGGCGGCAAGCGCGCTGCGCCAGAAGGACGGCCCCATGGCCAGCACCCCCGCGCTGAGCGCGCCACCTTGGATCAACTCCCGGCGGCGGATCATTCACGGTGATTCTGTCGGCTTGCGACACAATCACCGTGAAGCCCACATTAACGCGGCCCCGACGCGAGGCGCGCGAGCGCCGGCGCGGGCCGTCAGGTCTCGCCGCGCCCGCGCGAGATCGCGATCTCGCCCGTGCGCATCATCTCGATGAGGCCGAACGGGCGGACCATCCGCTCGAACGCCTCGACCTTCTCGGTCGTCCCCGTGATCTCGACGATCAGCGAACGGCGACCGACGTCGACGACCTTGCCCCGGAAGATCTCGCAGACCTGCAGGACCTCTGCGCGCTGCGTGCCCTCCGCCGAGATCTTGAAGAGCGCAAGCTCGCGCGACACGGTCGCGTCCGGCTCGAGGTCGCGGATCTTCAGGACGTTGACGAGCTTGTGCAGCTGCTTGGTGACCTGGTCGATCGGGTGCTGGGCACCGTCGACGGTCAGGGTGAAGCGGCTGATGTTGTCGTCGTCGGTCGGGCCGACCGTCAGGGTGTCGATGTTGAACCCGCGGCGGGCGAACAGCCCCGCGATGCGGGTCAGGACACCCGGCTTGTTCTCGGTGAGGATGGAGAGCGTGTGCTTGCGGCCGGTGCGCCCGATGCCGGACGCCTCCAGCTCGTCGAGCGACAGCAGCTCCTTGGTTCCCGGATCGCCCATGCCTAGCCCACCATGTCGCGAGCGGCGGCGCCGGGCGCGATCATCGGGTACACGTTCTCCTCGCGCGCGACGCGCACGTCCACCATCACCGGACCGGGCGTGGCGAAGGCCGCGCGGAGATCGTCGACGAGGGTGTTCTTGTCCTCCAGGCGCAGACCGGTGGCGCCGTGCGCCTCGGCCAGCTTCACGAAGTCCGGCCAGGGCTGCGCGGGGTTGCGCAGGTCGACGTTGGAGTACCGCTTGTCCCAGAACAGCTCCTGCCACTGGCGGACCATGCCCAGGTAGCCGTTGTTGAGGATGACGGTCTTCACGTCGATGCCCTCGGTCGTGCAGACCGACAGCTCCTGCATGTTCATCTGGATCGAGCCGTCGCCGGTGATGCAGATCACCTGCTGGTCGGGGCAGCCGACCTTGGCGCCCATCGCGGCCGGCAGGCCGAAGCCCATCGTCCCGAGGCCACCCGACTGCAGCCACTTGCGCGGCTTCTCGAACCCGATGTACTGGGCCGTCCACATCTGGTGCTGCCCGATGTCCGTCGCGATGATCGCGTCCTTGTCCATCGCCTCGGCGATGGCCTGGATCGCGTGCTGCGGCTTGATCGACGCGTCGTCGGTCGGCTCGTAGCTCAGCGGGTACTTGGCCTGCCAGCCGCGGATGCGCGACCACCACTCGTCCAGACGGGACGGGTCGGCGTCCAGCGCCCGGTACTCGGCGTGGAGCTTGGGCAGGATGTTGGCCACGTCTCCGACGATCGGCACGTGGGCCGGGACGTTCTTGGAGATCTCGGCCGGGTCGATGTCGATGTGGACGACCTTGGCGTGCGGGGCGAACTCATCGAGCTTGCCGGTGATGCGGTCGTCGAAGCGCGCGCCGACGCAGACGATGAGGTCCGCCTCGTCCATCGTGTAGTTGGCCGTGCGCGTGCCGTGCATGCCCAGCATGCCCAGCCACTGCGGGTCGCTGGCCGGGTACGCGCCCAGCGCCATCAGCGTGCACGTGATCGGCAGCTTGCCCTCGCGGACGAACGCCGTCAGCTCCGCCGAGGCGTTGCCGTTGATGACGCCGCCGCCCGCGTAGATGACGGGCCGCCGTGCGGCGGCCAGCGCCTTTGCGGCCTGGCGGATCTGCTTGGCGTTGCCCTCCGTGGTGGGCTGATAGCCGGGCAGGTTGACGCTGGTGACCGGCTCGTAGGGGATGTCGGCCCGGCTGAGGTCCGTCGGGATGTCCACGACGACCGGCCCCGGACGCCCGGTGCGGGCGATGTGGAAGGCCTCGTGGATCATCTGCGGGATGTCCATCGGGTGCTGGACCATGAAGGAGTGCTTGACGCCCGGCATCGTCATGCCGATCACGTCGGTCTCCTGGAAGCCGTCGGTGCCCAGCAGGTCCGTGCGGACCTGGCCCGTGATGAACACGGTCGGGCAGCTGTCCATCATCGCGTCGACGATCGGGGTGACGACGTTGGTCGCACCCGGACCGGACGTGGCGAAGCAGACACCGACCTTGCCGGTCGCCTTGGCGTAGCCCTCGGCCGCGTGACCACCGCCCGCCTCGTGGCGGACGAGCACGTGCCGGATCGAGGCACCGTGCAGGGCGTCATAGGTGGGAATGTTCGCGCCACCGGGGAGGCCGAATACGACGTCCACACCCTCCGCCTTCAAGCATTCCACCAGCGCATCGACTGCGCGCATCGCATGACCTCCTTCCAGAGGATCGAATTGAGAATGGCCGCGGGGTTGCGGCCGGACGGTTGATGGTACCGGGCTGTCCAGGGAAAGCCGTCAGCGGCCGGCTGACGCCGACAGCTCGGACTCGATCGCGGCGTCGGGGAACTCCAGCTCCGCTCCGCAGCCCATGCAGATCGCGTCGTGGAGCATGCACACGCGCCCGCAGCTGGGGCACTGCCGCCGCAGCTCCTGGTTGTCGTAGCGGTAGAAGATCGCCGAGATGAGGCCGATGACCGGAATCAGCCCGACCAGGAACCACATCCAGAAGCTCGAGCCCTTGATGCGCCCGATGTTGCCGGTCGCCAGGGCGGAGAACAGCACCAGCGAGACGAAGAAGCCGCCGGCCACGACTCAGAGCGTCCGGACGGCCCAGATGACGCCGATCACCGCGGCGATGATCACGATGACGGTGGCCAGGCCCATGATCAGGCCGATGACCCACTTGAGCAGGATCCAGCTGGCGATGGCCAGGATCACGAGCGCCAGCAGGCGCTTGCCCAACGAGGACGAGCCGGAGGTTTCCTCCATGTCCTCAAATATAGGGGCCTACTGCGGGCGCGGAAGGCGGACCAGCCGATAACGGCGGATCACGGGGGTCTGCTCGGAGGCCGGACGCACGGGGTCCGCAAGGAGCGTGAGGCGGGTGATGGCGGTGCTCTCGGACATGGACACCATGGTGGCGGCACCACCGTGGAGATCACATGTGCGCTCGGTCCGAACCTGCTGGGGACCTACGCGCCCGACGGTCGAAGCGCACGCGCGGCGTCGAAGGCCGGCCTCTGGCGCTTGTCGGCCCGCCGCCTCACGCGCCAGGTCGCCCCGCTGAAGCTGAGGTTGGCGACGGTGGCGAACCCCGCCTCGTCGGTCCGCAGCGCCAGCAGCAGGTGGGCGATGCGGTCGGCCGTCGGCAGGTCGGGATGGTCGACGCGCACGCACCAGCAGTGGGCGCGGCGTCCGCCGTTGGTCAGCAGGACCGCGCCGCCGACGCCGAGGACCCAGACGCCCAGCGCGCCCCGCTCGATGACCACACCCGTCTGCTGCAGGATCGCGCGCGCCTCGTGGCCGACGAGGTCGCCCAGCAGGCCCAGCGCCGTCTGCTCGGCCTGCTCGCCCTTGACGTCGCGGAGTTTGGGCCGGATGACGTTGGCGCCCCGCTGGGCGTAGAGCTCGGGGATCAGCCAGGCGTGGGCGAACGCCGCCAGCGCGACCGGCAGCGACAGCGGCTCCAGCGCCAGGAGCAGGATGCCGGTGCCGATGAACGGCACGACGTGCGCCAGCGTCGTCAGCGTCCACAGCGCGCCGCGGCGCCGGAGCTGCGTCGCTTCGACGCGCGGCCGCCAGTGGACCGCCTGCGTCTCCGGGAGGACCTGCGGCGCGGTGACGGGCTCAGCCGCCACTGATCGGCAGGCGCAGGATGACGAGGTCGGCGTCGATGGGCAGCTCGGTGACCTGCTCGGCGTGTCCCTCGCCGGTGCTCACCGTGGCGAAGTACCCCCGCTCCAGCTCGCCGCGGAACGCCTTCACGGCGGCCTCGATCGCCTCCTCGTCGGTGGCGGTCCACTCGGCCAGCGTGGAGTGGCCGGTGTGATCCATGCGGATGAGTCGGCTCATGGGTTCAGAGTACGCCTCACCGCAAGGCCCGGATCATCCGATGATCTCCTGCGCGGCCCGCTCCCCGGAGCGGATCGCCCCGTCCATGTAGCCGCTCCAGTAGGTCGAGGTCTCGGTTCCGGCCCAATGGATGCGGCCCAGCGGTCTGCGCAGCCACGGTCCGTAGGCCGTCAGCGAGCCGGGCGGATGGATGGCGACCGGACAGCCGCGGCTCCACTCCTCCCCCATCCAGTTGGTCTCGAAGAAGTCCGTCGGGGCGCTCGCCCGGCCCCCGAACAGCTCCGTGAACTCGGCCAGCACCGTCCGGCGACGGTCCTGCGCCGACAGCTGCAGGTAGCGACGCGCGTTGTCGCCGCCCACGAAGCCGAAGACGATGCCCGGCCGGCCGTCCGGAGGCGAGTCGTCGAACGTGACGTTGACCAGGCCCGGGACCGCGACCGCGCTGCCCGTCAACCCCTGCTCGCGCCAGAACGGGCTCGTGTAGGTCGCCGCGACCTTGATCAGCGCGCCCTGGGGCACGCGCTGGGTCAGCTGGTCGCGCTCGGCCGGCAGTTGCGGGTGGTAGGCGATGCGACCGGCGAGCGTCGGCGGCAGGGCGACGACCACGTGCTTGGCCTTCACCGTGACCTTGTCGCTGATCACCGTGACCGTGGTGCCGTGCTGCTCGATGCGGCGGACCGGCGCCCCGGTGACGATTCGGCGCCCGAGCTGCTGCGCCATCCGCAGGGCGATGGTCTGCGTCCCGCCGACGACCCGCTGCTGCTGGGCGCCGCCCCGGGTGTTGAAGTTGCGCTCGAACGTGCCCGGCGTCGTCTCGTTGCCCGACGCCGCGATGTAGAAGAGCGTGTAGAGCAGGCTCAGCTCGTTGGTCTCGGCTCCGAAGATCGCGCGGGTGGCGACGTTGGCAACTTTGCGGAAGTCCGGGTTGAGCGAGTTGGCCTGCAGCCATGTCGCCAGCGTCTGGCTGTCGTACTCCTCCGCCTTGGCCGCGGTCCACGGGGCGTCGACGGGCACCTCGGTCGACAGCTGGTCCAACTGCGAGACGGCCAGCGTCAGGTCGGGGAGGATCGCCGGGTCCAGCGGCGCGGTGCCGGTGGGGCCGGTGTCCGACCACGTGCTGCGCTGCCCGCTGCTGCTGATGTAGACGTTCTGGCCCGTGTCATAGACGTCGAACGTCGTCAGGCCCAGCTCCTTGATGAGCGCGTAGACGCGGTCCTGCGTGGGGCCCACGAACGTTCCGCCCCGCTCGGAGATCGCCCCGCCGGGCAGCGCGTGGTTCTCCACCCGCCCGCCGACGCGGTTCCGCGCCTCCAGGACCACCACCGACCGCCCGGCGGCGGCCAGCCGGCGTGCCGCCGTCAGCCCCGCGAAGCCCGCGCCGACCACGCAGACGTCGGCCTTCCTCGTCCGCGCCACGGTCCGGCCGTCCGCCGTCTGCGCCGCCGCTGCGGCGACGGCGGCGCCGCCGACGAGCCCTCGCCTCGTGACCTTCCTCACGAGGCGAGTATGCCCGGAGCGTCAGAGTCCCAAATGCTCCCGGACGATCTTGGTGACCTCGCCGCCGTCGGCGCGGCCCTTCGTCTCCTTCATCACGGCGCCGATGATCACGCCGATGGGCTTCATCTCGCCGCCCTTCAGGCGCTCGGCGATGTCGGGGTTGGCCTCCAGCGCGGCGATGACGATCGGCTTCAGCGTGTCCTCGCCGCCGACCGCCGCAAGCCCCTGGGCCTCCACGATCGCCGCGGGCTCGCCGCCCTCGGTGACGAGGACGTCAAGGACCTGGCGGCCGCCCGCGGCGGTGATCTTCTTCTCCCCCACCAGGCCGACCAGCGCTGCCAGCGCGCTGGGCGTGACCTTGGACTCGTTGGGGTCGGGCTCCTCACCCTCCAGGCGCGACAGCAGCTCGTTGGTCGTCCAGTTGGCCAGCGCGACCGCGTCGACGCCGCCGGCGCCGAGCGCCTCCTCGTAGTAGTCGCCGAGCTCCTTGCGCCACGACAGCAGCTTGGCCGTGTCCGGGTGAAGCTTCAGCTCGTCCTCGAAGCGGGCCTGGCGGGCGGCCGGCAGCTCGGGGAGGGCGGCGCGGGCGCGGTCGAGCATCGCGTCGGTGATGGCGACCGGCGTGAGGTCGGGCTCGGGGAAGTAGCGGTAGTCGTGCGCCTCCTCCTTGGAGCGCATCGAGGTCAGCGACTCGGTCCGCGGGTCGAAGTGCAGCGTCTCCTGCGTGACCTTCTCGCCCGCCTGCACCAGCGCGGTCTGCCGGGCGATCTCCGCCCGGATGCCGCGCTCGATGAAGCGGATCGAGTTCATGTTCTTCAGCTCGGTCTTCGTGCCCAGCTCGGTGGAGCCGACGGGCCGGATCGAGATGTTCGCGTCGCAGCGCATCGAGCCCTGCGACATGTCGACGTCGGAGACGCCCAGCGACTTCAGCGTCGTGCGCAGCAGCCGCAGGAAGTCACCGGCCTGCTCGGCGTTGCTGATGTCCGGCTCGGTGACGATCTCCGCCAGCGGCGTGCCACCGCGGTTGAAGTCGACGACCGAGGAGCCGCTGCCGTGGATGCGGCCCGACGATCCGGCGTGGACGAGCTTGGCCGCGTCCTCCTCCAGATGGACGCGCGTCAGGCGCACGCCGCCCAGCTCGCCACCGTCGCAGAGCGGTTCGTCGAACTGGCTGATCTGATAGCCCTTGGGCAGGTCGGGATAGAAGTAGTTCTTGCGGTGGAAGATCGACCGCGGCGCGAGCTTGGAGCCCAGCGCCAGGCCGATCAGCAGCCCGTGGTGGACGGCCTCCGCGTTGGCGACGGGCAGCGCGCCCGGCAGGCCCAGGCAGACCTCGCAGGTGCGGGTGTTGGGCTCCTCGCCGAACGTCAGCTCGCAGCCGCAGAACATCTTGGTCTTCGTGTTGAGCTGGACGTGGATCTCCAGCCCGATGACCGCCTCGTACTCGGTGCTCATGCCCGCGCCGCCTTTCCGTCGAAGCCGATGGCGCCCTCCAGCGCGTGGGCCGCGTCGAGGATGAGGTTCTCGCTGAACGCCGGGCCGGCGAGCTGCAGGCCGGACGGCAGCCCGTCGACCAGGCCGTTGGGGATCGAGATCGCCGGTGTGCCCGCCAGCGACATCGGGATGGTGAAGAGGTCGTTGAGGTACATCGCCAGCGGGTCGTCGAGCTTGTCGCCCAGGCCGAACGCCGTCGTCGGCGCGGTCGGGGTGACGATGAGGTCGACGTCGCTGAAGGCGGCCTTGAAGTCCTCGGCGACCTTCGTGCGGACCTGCTGGGCCTTGCCGTAGTAGGCGTCGTAGTAGCCCGAGGACAGCGCGTAGGTGCCGATGAGGATGCGGCGCTTGACCTCCTCGCCGAACCCATCGTGCCGGGTGCCGGTGTACATCGACATGAGGTCGCCCGCGTCCTTGCGGAAGCCGTAGCGGACGCCGTCGAAGCGGGCCAGGTTGGACGACGCCTCGGCGGGGGCGATGACGTAGTAGGCGCTCAGCGCGTGGGGCGCGTGGGGCAGCGTGACGGTCTTGAGCTCCGCCCCGAGCTCCTGCGCGAGCTTCAGGCTGTTCTCGAAGGCCTCGCGGATGCCGGGCTGCACGCCCTCCCCGCCGATGAGGTCCTCCGGGACGCCGAGCGTCAGGCCCTTCAGGTCGGTGCGGGACGGGACGGTGATCTGCTCCGGGTGCCCGACGCACGTGGCGTCGCGCGGGTCGTTGCCGACCATGTGCGAGTAGAGCAGCGCGGTGTCCTTGACGTCCCGCGCGAACGGGCCGGCGCCGTCGAGCGACGACGCGAAGGCGATCATCCCGAAGCGGCTGACCGCGCCATAGGTCGCCTTCAGGCCGACGATGCCGCAGAGCGCGGCGGGCTGGCGGATCGAACCGCCGGTGTCCGTGCCGATAGACCAGGGCGCCAGGCCGGCCGCGACCGCCGCGGCGCTGCCGCCGGAGGAGCCGCCCGGGACCTTGGCACGGTCCCACGGGTTGAGCGTCGGGCCGAAGGCGCAGTGCTCGGTGGAGGAGCCCATCGCGAACTCGTCCTGGTTGGTCTTGCCGACGACGGCCGCGCCCGCCTCCTCCAACCGCCGGACGACGGTCGAGGTGTAGGGCGGCAGGTAGCCCTCGAGGATCTTCGAGCCCGCCTGCGACGGGATGCCCGTCGTGCAGAAGAGGTCCTTGACGGCGACCGGGACGCCCTTCAGCGGGCCGTCGGCGACGTCGGGTCGCTCGTCGGCGACCCAGCAGTAGGCGTTGAGCTCGTCGGCCGCGCTGCGGGCGCGGTAGGCCTCGTAGTACTCGGCGGCGTCGAGGTCGCCGGATGCGATCGCCGCGATGGCCTGGCTGGCGGTGAGGTCGAGCACGTCGAAATCGCTCATCGGGACCCGCCCAGGGCCATCGTGGCCGCGTGGTGGTTGATGTGGAGCATGTCAGTGGCCTCCGGCACCGTCACGCCTGCGGGCTGGGGACGCGGAAGCCGTCGTCGGCCTCGTCGGGGGCCTGCGACAGCGCCACCTCCCGCGGCAGCGAGGGGACGATGACGTCCTCGCGCAGGGCGTCGGTGACGTCGACGACGTGGCTGGTCGGCGGGACGCCCTCGAGGTCGAGACGGCTCATCGTCTCGATGTGTCCGAGGATGCCGCTCAGCTCGCCGGCCACGCGGTCGACCTCGTCGTCGGCCAGCTCCAGGCGGGCGAGCCGGGCCACGTGCAGGACCTGGTCGCGATCAATCGTGCTCATGCGGGGCCTGAGTCTAGGAGGACCGAGAGCTCATCGGCCGCTTCCTCGACCTGTGCCGCGTTCGGGACCGCACCGGCCGCGAGCATCAGCTGGGCGCAACGGATGTACTCGGCGGTGCGTTCGCGGTCGCGGTCGACGTGCCGTGAGCCCCAGCAGACCCAGCCGATCGGCGTGCCCAGCCCATGGACGTCGGTGACGTTCGCACCGAGCTCGATCAGCAGCTGGACGGTCCTGGGCCGCCCCCACAGGCCCGCGTAGCAGAGGCCGCTGCCACCGTCGACGCCCGGGGAGTCGATGGGAACGCCCGCCGCGACGAGCCTGGCGACCTTCTCGTCGTCGCCCGCGCTGGCCCAGCGGGGCAGCAGCTCGGCGTCGCTCCAGCGCAGCTTGCCGGGCGGCGGGCCGGGCTGCCGGCCCTTGAGGACCTCCCCCAGCCAGGCGCAGACAGGGTCCGGGTCGTGGGCGCCGCCGCTGTCGGCCAGCAGCTGCGCCAGCGCGTCGTGGCCCATGCGGATCGCGTGGTCGTAGGGCGTCAGCCCGTGCTGGTCGCGGGCGTTGACGTCCGCACCGTGGGCCAAGAGCAACCGCGCGCTCTCGACGTTGTTGGTGTGCAGCAGCCGGGGCCGCAGCTCCTCGTCCTCCGGGCCGAGGTCGCCCCGCTCCAGCAGCACCTGCAGGACGTGCCGGTGGTGCGCGGCGAGCGCCATGCCGACCGCGTTGGTGCCCTTCACCGTCGCGCCGTGCGCCAGCAGCAGCTCCAGGCAGGAGGTGTCGTCGACCTCGGATGCGTGGTAGACCGACTCGCCGTCGTCAGGATCCGCGCCGGCCTGCAGCAGCAGGCGCGTGGCCTCCGGGTTGCGGGCCACACCGGCCGCGCCGTAGACGGCGCTCATCTCGCCGTATTCGTTGGTGAACGTGCCGTTGGGATCGGCGCCGCGTTGCAACAGCCGGGCGACGGCGGCGACGCACTGTGGCGCGCGGGAGTTGGACGGGTGCAGGAACGTGCTCTGCGTCAGCAGCAGCAGCGGTGCCTTGCCCGTGTCCTCCACCGGCGCGCGGACGTCGCATGCCTCGATGGCCGCGGGGTCACCGGTCACGATGCCGACCGCCAGGCTCGAACCCAGCAGCCCCGGGTCGGCCGCCAGCAGCGCCTCGGCCCGGTCCCCACGCCCGTTCAGGGCCCGGTCGAGCAGGCGCGCGCGCCGCTCCTCCCGCGTTCCCTGCACCGTCTCGACGTGCTCGACGAGCCTCGGCCAGGACGAAAAGCCCAGGTCGGTCGCGACGCGGTGTTGGGCGTCGGCCAGCCGCGGCGCCCGATCCTCGCGCAGCGTCGTGCGGCCCGCGCGGGCCTCCTTCAGCAACTCCTTGGCCCGGCGACGGGCCTGGTCGAGCGAGATGTCCATCGTGCGATCACTCCCCGGTGCGGCGCCCGGTGCTCGCAGCCCAGCGCCGTCGAGGATTCGATCAGGCGATGGTGGGTCCTGACGAGAGGTGGGTCTCAGACCCTGTCCGCGAGCCGGGCGCCGCCCCTCGGCGGCACGGTCGCGATCGTACACCCGCGGGCGTGTCGGTTTGCGTTCACCCCCCGAACCGAAACCGACACGGGCCGGGCTATTCCGGGATCGGGCGTAGCTCGATGTCGCCGGGCTGGGAGTACGGCGCCTCGGTGCGCTCGTCGGCCAGGGCGCGCCACGCGCCGGCGGTCAGGACGATCGCCAGCAGCGGGCCGAGGTACGCCGTGAGCCTCAGGTCGACGTCGGCGTTGCCGAGGCCGATGCCCAGCCCCGGCTGGAGGACCAGGCGCGAGAGCAGCGCGATCGACGTGAGGATGCCGAGGAGGATCGTCACGATGTCGCCCGACACGGGCAGCGCCGTCGAGTCCTGCGTGGTCGTGGCGAACAGCCAGAACAGCGCGACGATGATGGTGATCGCGGTGATGCCGGCGGCGAACCAGCCGACCGCGGACCACCCCATCGTGTGCACGCCGTCGCGCACGATCTGGACGCCGCCCTCCGGCGCGCTGCGGTCGAACACCGCGACACCGGGCCCGTCGTACCAGTCGGTGAACATCACGACGAGCAGCCCGATCGCCCCGATGAGGGCGACCAGCTCTCCACTGCGCAGCCGGTTCAGGCGCATGGCCGGAAGGCTACTCCGCGGCGTGCGCCCGCTGGGCGGCGATGAGCGTGTTGCGCAGCAGGCAGGCGATCGTCATCGGGCCGACGCCGCCCGGGACGGGCGTGATCGCGCCCGCGACCTCCGCCACCGGCTCGAAGTCGACGTCACCGGTGAGGCCGGTCTCCAGGCGGTTCATGCCGACATCGATGACGACCGCGCCGGGCTTGACCCAGTCGGCCTTGACCATGTTCGGCACGCCGACGGCGGCGATCAGCACGTCGGCACGGCGGCAGACCTCGGCGATGTCCCTCGTGCGCGAATGGCAGGTCGTCACCGTCGCGTTGGCCTGCAGCAGCAGCTGCGCCATCGGCTTGCCGAAGAGGTTGGAGCGGCCGATGACCACGCACTCGGCACCCTGCAGGGATGCGCCGGCCTCCTCGAGGAGCAGCATGGTCCCCGTCGGGGTGCACGGCCGCAGCCCGTCCATGCCCAGCGCCAGGCGCCCGGCGGACGCGATGGTCAGTCCGTCGACGTCCTTGCCCGCGTCGACCACGTTGGTCAGCTCGACGCCGTCCAGCGGGTCCGGCACCGGCAGCTGCACGAGGATGCCGCTCACGGCGGGGTCCGCGTTGAGCTGCTGCAGCAGCGCGATGACCTCCTCGCGGGGCGTGTCGCCGGGCAGCGGATGGTTGAAGCCCTGCATCCCGACCTCGGCGCAGGCCTTCTGCTTGCCCGCGACGTAGACCGCGCTCGCCGGGTCGTCGCCGATCAGCACGGTGGCCAGGCCCGGGGGCCGGCCCGTCTGCTCCGTGAACGCCGCCACGTCCTGCGCCACCTCGGCGCGGACACGGGCGGCAACCGCCTTGCCATCGATGATCGTCGCTGCCATTCGGCGGTCGAGGATAGGCGGTGACCCGGCGTGGGAGCATTGCCCATGCCCTTCGTCGCCCTCGGACCGGGAGACGGTCCCAACCACGCGCGGGCCTTCGCCACGCGCCCCGACGTCCGCGCCAGCTGGATGGAGCTCAACGGCGCGATCAAGTCGCACATGGACCTGCGTCGCTACGAGCTGATCACCGTCGCCGCCGCGGCGGCCCTCACCTCGTCGTACTGCGCGCTCGTGCACGGCGAGATCCTGTGCCAGTTCCTCGACGCCGAGACCGTGGCGGCCGTGGCACGGGACCATCGCGACGCGGGCCTGGACGCGACCGAGGTCGCGATGCTCGACCTGGCCGTGAAGGTCGTCCGCGACGCGACGGGCGTGACAATCGACGACCTGCAGCCCCTGCGCGACGCCGGCTTCGACGACGGCGAGGTCCTCGACGTCGTCCTCACCGCCGCCGCCCGCTGCTTCTTCAGCAAGACGCTCGACGCGCTGGGCGTGCAGCCCGACGCGCGGCTGCACGAGATGGACGCCCCGCTGCGCGAGGCGCTCACCGTCGGCCGGCCTATCGCTTCGGCCTGAGGCGGATGTGGGTGACGAGGTCGGAGCCCTCGACCTCGACCTGCTCGAACTCGACGGTGCCGATGCCGGTGAGCAGCCGCTCGCCCGCCCCGGCGACGACGGGGACGACGTGCAGGCGCAACTCGTCGATCAGCCCCTTGGCGAGGTACTGGTTGATGGTGCCCGGCCCGCCGCAGATGGAGATCGACCCGTCCGGCCCGGCCGCGTCGCGGGCCAGGCGCATCGCCTCGTCGGTGCCGCCGGTGACGAAGTGGAACGTCGTCCCGCCCTGCATCTCGACCGACTCGCGCTCGTGGTGGGTCAGGATGTAGACCGGCCCGTGGTAGGGCGGGTCCTCGCCCCACCAGCCCGTCCAGTCGAGGTCCCACGCCGGGACCGGGTCGAACATCTTGCGCCCCATGATGTAGGCGTCCTTGCCCACGATGTCATCGACCCAGCGCTGATGCTGCTCGATGCCGGCGAACATCCAGGGGTGCAGCCAGTCCTTCACGGCGAAGGTGTCCCCGAACGGCAGCTCGCGACTCTGGTTGAGCCCGGAGCCGTAGCCGTCGAGGGTGATGGAGATGTCGGCGGTGACCATGTTCATGTCCCGTTGTCGGAGCGGCAGGCCTGTTCTCTACATCATCACGCCCGCGGTCTTGGCGCGGGCGACGACCTCGTCCATCCGCGCGCCGATCTGGGTCTCGTCGCCCTGCGGCAGGTAGAAGGTGCAACGGTCGATGCCGGCCTCGGCGTAGCGCAGGAGGCGATCGGGCTTGGAGGACGCCGCGTTGAGGGTCACGGGGACGTGGCGGCCGGCCCGCTCGCGCAGCTCCCGGGTCCTGTCGATGACCCAGTCGTCGCCGACGAGGTTGGGCATCCAGGCGTCACCGAAGGACAGGACACGATCGAAGACCGTCGGGCCGTTGCCGCCGACGAGGATCGGCGGGTGCGGGGACTGCGTGGGCTTGGGCCAGGACCAGATCCGCTCGAAGTCGACGAACTCGCCGTGGTAGGACGCCTCGTCCTGCGTCCAGATCTCCTTCATCGCCTCGACCCGCTCGGTCAGGAGGCGCATCCGCGTCCTCGGGTCGGTGCCGTGATTCTCCATCTCCTCGCGGTTCCAGCCGGCGCCGACGCCGAACAGGAAGCGCCCGTTGCTCACGCGGTCCAACGACGCGACCTCCTTGGCGAGCACGATCGGGTCGCGCTCGACCACCAGGCAGATGCCCGTCGCGACCTTGATCGTCGTCGTCGCGCACGCCGCTGCGGTCAGCGCGACGAACGGGTCGAGGGTGTGCCAGTACTCCTCCGGCAGGTCGCCGCCGGCCGGGTACGGCGTGGCCCGCGACGCCGGGATGTGGGTGTGCTCGGTGAACCACACCGACTCGAAGCCGCGCTCCTCGGCCATCCGCGCGATCGTCGCCGGGTCGGGGGTGTTGTCCGTGACGAAGATCATCGCGCCGAGGTCCATGACCGCGACGCTAACTCACAGGCCGGTGCTGTCCAGCTTCTTGACGTAGCGCAGGCGGCCGTCCCGGACCGCATACCCGCCGAACAGGCGGGAGGTCGTGTCGCCGTTGGCGTCGATCGAGTACCTGCCGATGGCGCTGTCGCGGTCCTTCGTCGCGAACAGCTGCGCGACGACGCCCTGACGGGTGAGCGGCCCTGCGGCGGCAGCCCGGTCGATCGCGTCGAGCAGCAGCGACATGGACTCGTAGCCGTAGATCGCGTAGGGGTCCGGGTTGGACGTGCCGTACTTCGCCTTGAAGGCGTCGACGAAGCGCCGGCCTCCGGGGTACGCGCTGAGCGCCAGCGTGGACACGGTGCAGCGAAAGCTCTTGCGTGTTCCCGCGTCCAGGGCCCGGACCATGCCCGGTTCGCAGACGCCGTCGGTGCCGTACAGCTTCCAGCGACGGTGACCGGCGTGGACTTTGCGGAAGATCTCCGGCGCGCCGTTGGCGACGATGCCGCCGTAGACCAGCGCATCGGCCTTCACGCCGCGAAACAGCTTGGCGACGCCGCCGCCGGACGCGTTCTCCGTCCGGACGACGGTGATCCCGGCCTTCCTCGCAAAGGCCGTGACGGAGCGCTTGATCTCGGTGCCGTAGGTCTCACCGTCGCTGACGATCACGATCCGCTTGACGTGGTCGGCCCGCAGCCAGCTGACGAGCGCCGCGGCCTGCAGGTGGTCGTTGGGTGAGATCCGCGCGTAGGTGCGGACCCCGGTGGGATAGAACTTGTCGGGCTCGCCCGGCTCGACCCCGCGACGTGTCAGCCCGGTGTAGGTGTTCGTGGGACTGATCTGGGGAATGCCGGCCTGGTTGAGGATCGGGATCGAGATCGAGCTGGCGCCGGAGTTGAACTCGCCGAGGTAGCCGATGGTCGTCTCCTCCTGGGCCGCCCTGCGCGCGTTGTCGAAGACCTGCTCCGGGTCCCAGTTGCCTGCGGCGCGGGTCGAGTCGTCGAGCGACCGGTAGCTGATGGCACGCCCACCGGCCTGCGAGCCCGCCTGCGCGAGCGCAAGCTGCTCGCCCCGCACGATGGCGCGCGCCTGGTCGCGCGAGACGCCCTGCAGAGGCAGGCTGGACCAGATGGTCAGCGGACCGTCCGCCGGGAGGTCCGCCGCGACCGCGGCCGGCAGAGCCAGCACGGCGATCATGCACCCTGCCACTGCCACGCGTCGCATGGCAGCGAGCCTAGCTCAGCGCTTCTTCTCGATGGGGGCGTACTCGGCCATCAGCTTGCGCTCCGAGCCGTCGCCCGCGAAGCGCACGACGATGACGCCGCCCGGCTCGACGCTGAGCACGACGCCCTCGCCGAAGGCGGCATGGACGACGTCGTCCCCGACCACGAACTGCGAGGTCGCGGTGGCGGTGCCTCCGGCGCTGGAGGCCCAGGAGGTCGGCGAGGGGCGGGCGTTGCCTGCGGCCGCTGCGGCAGCGCCCCAGGAGGACGCCGCGCCCTGGCGGTCGACGAGCTCCGCCGGGATCTCGGCGAGGAAGCGGGACGGCAGCCCGTAGTTCTGGGCGCCGAACACCGCGCGGCGGCGGGCGTGGGTCAGCGTCAGCGAGCGCATCGCACGGGTGATGCCGACGTAGGCCAGCCGCCGCTCCTCCTCCAGCGAGCCCTCATCGATCGACCGCGAGTGCGGGAAGACGCCCTCCTCGCAGCCGATGATGTAGACGATCGGGTACTCCAGGCCCTTGGCGTTGTGCAACGTCATGAGCGTCACGAGGCCCTCGTCGTCCTTGCGCGAGTCCGAGTCGGCGACGAGCGCGATCTGCTGCAGGAAGACGTCCAGCGACCCGCCCTCCTCCGCGTCGTTGGCCGCGTCGAACTCCCGGGCGACCTCGACGAGCTCCTGCAGGTTCTCGATGCGCCCCTGGGCCTCGATGGTCCGCTCCGCCTCGTAGGCGTCGAGGATGCCGCACTCGTGGAGCACCGCCTCCAGCAGGTCACCGACCGGTACGCCGTCGTTGGCGCGCTGCGCGAGCTCCTGCATCGTGGTCATGAAGCGCGTGAGGGCCCGCACCGCGGCGGCGCCGAGCCCGGGGACCGCCTCCGGCGAGGACGCCGCCTCCCAGATCGAGATGCCCATCGTCTCGCTGTGCGCGATGACCCGCGACAGCGACGTCTGCCCGATGCCGCGCTTGGGCGAGTTGACCACGCGCGTGAAGGACACGACGTCCTGCCCGTTGCCGAGCACCGTCAGGTAGGCGATCGCGTCCTTGATCTCGGCACGCTCGTAGAACTTCGTGCCGCCGATGACCTGGTAGCCGATCTCCCGCCGGACCAGCGTGTCCTCCAGCACCCGCGACTGCGAGTTCATCCGGTAGAAGCACGCGATCTCGGCCTTGGACACGCCTTCGTCCACCAGCCGCTCGATCTCGCCCACGACGTACCGCGCCTCGGCATGCTCGTCCTCGAGCTCGCGGATCACGATCTCGTCCCCGTCGCCGAGGTCGGTCCAGAGGTTCTTCTGCAGCTGCTCGCGGTTGTGCGAGATCAGCCCGTTCGCCGCCGACAGGATCGTCTGCGTCGAGCGGTAGTTCTGCTCCAGCTTGACCTCCGACGCCTCGTCGAAGTCGTCCTGGAAGTCGAGCAGGTTGCGGATGTCCGCGCCCCTGAAGCCGTAGACCGATTGGGCATCGTCGCCGACCACCATGAGGTTGCCGTGCTCGCCGGCGATGAGCTGCAGGAGCTTGTACTGGGCGTGGTTGGTGTCCTGGTACTCGTCGACCAGGACGTAGCGGAAGGTGGCCTGGTAGCGGGCGCGGACCTCGGGGAAGAGTTCCAGGACGTTGACGACCCGGAAGAGAAGGTCGTCGAAGTCCATCGCGTTCATCCGGTGCAGCTCACGCTCGTAGAGCTCGTAGGCGTCGGCGACGGTCTGCTCGAAGAAGGATCCGACCTGCTCGCGGTACATGTCCGCGCTCTTGAGCTGGTTCTTCGCGGAGCTGATCTGGTGGTGGACGCTGCCGGGGGTGAAGCGCTTGGTGTCGGCCCCGATGTCGTCGAGGCACTTCTTGGTCAGGCGCCGGGCGTCGGAGGCGTCGTAGATCGTGAACTGGCGCGTGTAGCCCAGACGCGGGGCCTCCACGCGGAGGATGCGGGCGCAGGCGCTGTGGAAGGTCATGACCCACATCGCGCGCGTGGAATGGCCCAGCAGCAGCTCCACGCGGTTGCGCATCTCCTGCGCGGCCTTGTTGGTGAAGGTGATCGCGAGGATCTCCCCCGGGCGCGCCTGCCCGGTGTGGATGAGGTGCGCGATGCGGTGCGTCAGCACGCGGGTCTTGCCGGACCCGGCGCCGGCCAGCACGAGGATGGGTCCCTCGCCGTGCACCACGGCTTGGCGCTGGGGTTCGTTTAGGCCTTCGAGGAGCTCTGCGATGCGTGCGTCGGGCAAGGCCATTCACGATAGGCGGCGCGACGGATACCGTGACGGGCGGATGCCAGATCTGGTCGACGAGGTCCGCGCGCACGCCGCAGCCATCGCTGAGAACGCCCGCAGCGTGCGCATCGACCTCGGGGTTCTCGGCGCGTTGACGCCTGTGGAGCCGCCGCCGTTCGAGCATCCCGGAGGCAGCGAGGAGGACGTCGCCCGCTTCGTGCTGATCAGCGACGCGATCAACTTCGGCAGCGGCTGGTTCCCCACGCTGAACAAGCGCCGCAAGCCCGACGGCAGGCCGATGTCGGGGACGAAGACCGTGCTCGCGGGCCTCACCGACCGCTTCACGGCGCACGGCCCCTGGACCAACGCCGAGCTGCGGACGCTGCACGCCGACGAGCTGGCCGGCGTCCTCGGCCAGCCCGCCGACCACGAGCTGATGGCGCTGTACGCGCAGGCGCTGCGGCAGCTGGGCACCTGGCTGGGTGACCGGCGCGCGCTCGACGTGGCCGCGGGCCCGTCGGCCGTCCACGTCGCGACCGAGCTGTCCGCGCTGTCGATGTGGGCCGACCGCGGCTTCTACAAGCGCGCCCAGATCACGGCGTCCGACCTCGCCGCTGCAGGCGTCGCGACGTTCGCCGACCTCGACCGGCTCACGATCTTCGCCGACAACCTCGTCCCCCACGTGCTCCGCTGCGCCGGGGTCCTCGTCTACACCGAGCCCCTGGCGACGGCGATCGACGAGGAGCGCCTGTTGCCACCCGGTCCGTGGGAGCAGGAGATCCGCGGCTGCGCCGTCCATGCCTGTGAGCTGCTGTCCCGGCGCACCGGCATCGCACCGCGCATCCTCGACTATGCGTTCTGGAACCTCGGCCAGGATGCCGAGATCAAGGCGCGACCGCGCCACCGCTGCCGCAGCGTCTACTACTGAGCCGTCAGCCGCCGGCCGGGGAGCGGCCGACGGAGCGGAGGTTGCGCACCTCGGCGGCCTCGGTCTCGCTCACCGCGGGACCGCCGAGGTCGGCTAGCGCGCGCTCCAGCGCGCCCAGCCGCTGCGACAGGCCGCGGATGGCGTCCGCCACCGGGTCGGGCAGGTGGATCCAGTCCGTGTCCGGCCCCTCCGGCTTGCGGCCGTCGACGCGGACGACGTGCCCCGGGTTGCCGACCACCGTCGAGTTGGGCGGGACGTCGGCGATGACGACCGTGTTGGCCCCGACCTTCGCGCCGTGGCCGACGACGACCGGTCCGAGCAGCTTGGCGCCGGAGCCGATCGTGACGTTGTCCTCGACCGTCGGGTGCCGCTTGCCGGTGGCAAAGCCGGTGCCGCCCAGGGTCACGCCCTGGTACATCGTCACGTCGCGGCCGATCTCGGCCGTCTCCCCGATCACGACTCCCATGCCGTGGTCGATGAACAGGCCGGCGCCGATGCGCGCCGCCGGGTGGATCTCGATGCCGGTCAACGCGCGGGCGCCGTAGGCGAGGGCGCGCGGAGCCAGCGGGACGCCGCTGCGATGCATGGCCGAGGCGACGCGGTGGACGAGCAACGCCTGCACCCCCGGCCAGGACGCCAGCACCTCGACGGAGGACACGCCGCGCGCCGCGGGATCGCGGTCGTGGGCGGCCGCCACGTCGCGCCGCACCTCGCGGGCGACACGGGACAGGGTGCCGAGGCCGAACATGCTGTCTCGATACGGTACAGGCCACGATGTCCCTGCCCCGCGTGCTCATCCTCCACGGCTGGCAGGGCAACGCACCGGAGCACTGGCAGACCTGGCTGGCCCGCGAGCTCCGCGAGCTCGGCGCCGCGGTCCTCTACCCCGACCTGCCGGAGTGCGACACACCCTGCCCGGACCGCTGGGGTCTGGCCGTCCACGAGAACCTCGCCGCGCTCGCGCAGCTCGAGGGCGACGGCGACCGCGTCGTCGTCTGCCACTCGCTCGGCTGCGTCGCCTGGATCCGCGAGGCCTACCGCGTCGCTCCCGAGCACCGTGTCGACCGCGTGGTGCTGGTGACCCCGCCCTGCCCGGGCGCGCGGGTCGCCGAGCTCGCGAAGTTCTACCCGACCTACGCGCAGGCCGACGGCGTCCGCGAGTCGGCGGCCCACACCCGGCTGGTCTGCACCGACGACGACCCCTACTGCCCCGGCACCGGCGCTCGCGAGCACTGGGCCACGCCGCTGGAGCTCGTCGTGGACTTCCTCCCCGGACAGGCCCACATCAACGTGGAGGCGGGGTACGGCGCCTGGCCGGCGATGCTCGACTGGTGCCTGGGGCACCGTGCCGAGCTCGCCGCCCGTGACGCGGTCGGCGTCTAGCTTCCGACGGTGATCTTCTGCGCCAGGTCGGCGGTCTTCGCACCGCCCGGGCCGGAGTTGCCGAGGTCATCGACATGGACCGTGAAGTCGGCGTCGCCGCTGAAGTCCATGTCCGGCTTGAACGTCGAGTACAGGAACGCCGCGTTGATCTCGGCGATGGTGCCGCGGAAGGTCATCGTCGTGTCCTGCGTGCCGTCGCCGACGGTGAACGACAGGCCGTTGGTCGTCTTCAGGGAGTAGACGCCATGGGTGACGGTCACCGTCGCCTCGACATCGGCGTTGCCGGCGTCGTAGTCGCGCAGGTGCAGGTAGCTGGGGCAGTAGTCCTCGAAGCAGCCGCCGATGCTGAACACCATCGAGGAGTTCTTGGCCGAGTAGGCCATGTCCTGGCGGAAGATCTCCGGCCGGTCGTTCACCGGGGTGATCGCGACGTTGAAGGACTTCGTGTCCGACGGCTGGCCCTGCGCCTTGTAGTCCCTCACCGTGACCGTGATCGTGTCGGTGGAGGCGTCGTTGCCGTTGGGCCGGTAGATCAGCTGGCTGAGCGCGAGCTTGGCGCCCTTCTCGTTGTTGAGGTCGTAGGTGATCTCATGGGTCGACCCATCGGCCTTGCCGCCCTGGTTGATCACGTAGGACTGGGACTGGTCGATGCCGATCCAGCCCTTGTCGGCCTTGACGCTGATCGACAGGCCGCCGCTCTCGGGCCAGCTGAGGCCGAAGGGGATCGGCGTCCAGGTGTCCTCGGTGGCGCTGCTGACGTTCGGCAGCGAGGTGATGACCGGCGCGTCGAGGACCGAGGCCACCGAGATGGCGACCGTGCTGGTCACCGGCGCGGAGTGGCCGTCGGTGACGGTGTAGATGAGCGTGTCGGCGCCGTTGAAGTTGGCGGCGGGCGTGTACGGGAACGTCACCGCGTCCTGGTTGGGCGAGCCCTTGGTGCAGGCCGCCGGCTGCGGCGCGCCGAGCGTGCCGTGGGCGGGCTGCTGGACGACCGCGAACGTCAGGTCGCAGTCGTTGGCGTCGGAGGCCTGCAGCGTGATGCCGACGGTGCCGTCCTCGGTGGCCTGCGCGCCGGAGGTGAGCGGGATCGGCGTGACGTTGGGGCCGGAGCTCACGGCTGCGGCGCTGACGGTCAAGGCCTTGGACGTGCAGTTGTTGGTCTCGCTGCCCTCCTTGACCTTGCCACCCCGGTCGGCGCAGCCGAGCAGCTTGTAGGAGCCGGCCTTGGCGCCCGCGGGCACCTTGCCTTTGATGGACACCGTGACGCTCCGGCCCTTCTTCAGGGCCTTCAGCGTGGCCGTGCCGACGACCGCATCGGACTTGTCGGCCTTGCCGTCCTTGCTGAGCAGGAGCGCGAACGTGGTCTTCACCGCAGTGGCGGTGCCGGAGTTCGCGGCCTTCGCGGTCGCCGTGAAGCTGTCGCCCGCCTTGACGGCGGCGGGCGCTTTGAGCTTGCTGGACGTGAGGTCGGCGCGCTTGGGCTTCGCGGCGTGCGCGGGAGCGGCGACGAGCGTGAGTGCCAGCGCGGCGGCGGGCAGCGGACGGAGGTTCATGCTTGTCCAACCCCGACAGGTGGGTCGGGCTTACGGTCAGCCGGCTTACGGCGCGAAGAACGGCGTGCTCACGTAGCGCTCGCCGCTGTCGGGCAGGATCACCGCGATCCGCTTGCCCTGGGACTCCGGCCGCGCGGCGACCTCCAGGGCGGCGTGCAGGGCGGCACCGCAGGAGATACCGGCCAGGACGCCCTCCTCGCGGGCGCAGCGCCGGGCGACGTCGACGGCGTCCTCGTCGCCGACGGGGATGATCTCGTCGAGCAGCGAGCGGTCGAGGACCGGCGGGACGAAGCCCGCGCCGATGCCCTGGATGCGGTGCGGTCCCGGAGACTGCCCGCTGAGCACCGCGGAGCTCTTCGGCTCACACGCGACCACCTTGACGTGCGGGTTGCGCGCCTTCAGGTACCGGGCGCAGCCGGTGACCGTCCCGCCCGTCCCGACGCCGGCGACGAAGACGTCGACCTGGCCGTCGAGCTGCTCCCAGATCTCCGGGCCGGTGGTGGCCTCGTGGGCCGCAGGGTTGGCCGGGTTGGAGAACTGGTCCGGCAGGAAGACGTCGTCGCTCCTGGCCATCGCGCGCGCAGCGTCGACGGCCTCGTTCATGCCGCCGAGCGACTCGATCACGTCGACCCGCGCGCCGTAGAGCCGCAGCAGCCCTTCGCGCTCGCGGCTCATGCCCTGAGGCAGGGTCAGGACCAGCTCATAGCCCTTGGCCGCGCAGACGAACGCGAGTGCGATGCCGGTGTTGCCGCTGGTCGCCTCGACGATCGTCGTGCGGCCCGGCTCGATGCGGCCCTCACGCTCGGCGGCCTCGATCATCGCGACGCCGATGCGGTCCTTCACCGAGCCACCGGGGTTCTGGGCCTCGATCTTGCCGAAGATGCGCACGCCTTCGGGCGCCAGTCGCCGCAGTTCCACCATCGGCGTGTTGCCGACGAGCTCGGCGATCGAGGTCTTCGCTGCCATCTGCCTCACCAGCCTAGCGGCGCCCGCGGCGAATGTTTGATCTCGTATCTGGAATGTCGTTCTAGTTCTGTAAGATCGTTTGATGCCCAGCGGACGCGAGATCATCGAGCAGTTCATCCCCAACTCGCCGCATGCGGCGGCTCTCGGCGTCGAGGTGGTGTCGCTGGGGACCGACGAGTGCGAGCTGCGTCTGCCCTGGAGGCCCGAGCTGGCGACGATGGGCGACACCGTCCACGGAGGAGCCATCTCGACCCTGGCCGATTGCGCGGTGATGGCCGCCGCCTGGGCGTTCGACGACGAGCCGTCTGCGCTGAAGGGCGCGACCGTCTCGCTGGCGGTGACCTTCGCCGACGCCGCGCGGGCGGAGGACCTGACCGCCGTCGGGCGCGTCGTGCGGCGGGGCCGGTCGCTGTCGACGTGCACCGCCGACGTGCACGGTGCCGACGGCCGCGTGGTCGCCAGTGCGCTGGCGACGTACAAGGTCGGCTGACGAACGCGCTACTGCGTCGCAGCGGCGCCGGTTGTGTCACCGTACGGCGGTGCGGTTGTCCCACTCCCCGCTCGCGCTCGTGGCCGCCCTGTTGGTCGCCGGCTGCGGCTCGTCGACCTCGGACACGTCGGTCAAGCCGTCCGCCGGCGCGCTCGCGGCCAAGCCTGCGGCGGCGACGAGCAAGCCCAAGCCTCCGGCCACCCCCGCCGACGTGGAGGCCGCGCAGAGCGCGCCGCTGCCGGCGGGCGTCGTGGCCACCCGCCAGGCGCCGACGCCCGGCTCGATCAACGTCAAGAAGACGTCCGGCGAGCCGGCTCCCGACACGGGCGTCTCACCCGGCGCACCGAGCGACGCCGAGATCGCCGCGGAGCTGAAGGAGATGGAGCGCGTCGTCGCCGAAGCCAAGAAGGCCAACGCATCCTCGCGCCCGACCGCCCCGCTGAAGCTCACCGCCAAGGGCAACGCCGAGACGCCCGACAACGCTCCGCCCGCCGTCGCGGCGATCATCGCGGGTGCTAACGCGATCGCCCGCTTCCCGTACGTGTACGGCGGCGGTCACGGGTCCTTCGTCGACACCGCCTACGACTGCTCGGGCTCGGTGTCCTACGCCCTGGCCACCGCCGGTCTGCTCAACGCGCCCCTGACGTCGGGCGAGCTCGCGAAGTGGGGCGCGCCCGGCCCGGGCAAGTGGGTCACGATCTACGCCCACTCCGGCCACGTCTACATGTACGTCGCCGGTACCCGCTACGACACCTCGGGCCGCTCCGGCGTCTACGGCTCGCGCTGGCAGCAGGCCGTCCGCAGCGGCGCGGGCTTCACCGTCCGCCACCCGCCGGGGCTCTAACGCCCCGAGTGGGAGGCCCGCGCCCCTAGGCCAGCGGCGCGCGCTTCATCGGCGCGCTGCAGCGCGGGCACGCCAGGCGCCCGAGGCGGCCGATGCGCTCGGCGTCGGTGAGGTCGGTGCCGCTGCACAGCGGGCACCTCGCCTCCGCCGTGGCCACGACAAGCTCCTCACAGCTCCCGCAGCGCTTCAGCGGCGTGCGGGAGCCGACGAACGGCAGGACGCCGCTGAGCGCCCCGGCCGGGACCTTCGACGTGTGACCGCAGCCGGTGCAGCGGTGCTCGGCCAGCGCGACGATGCCGTTCATCACGACCTAGATGTAGTACATCGCGACGCCGGCGTCGCGGGCCTCGCGCTCGACGATGTCGGCGATCGTGACCTTGCCGAGCACGTCACGGGCGGCGCCCGCGGCATCGGCGAAGACGCCGTCGGCGTCGCGGCCGAGCGGGCCGTCGAGGAGCTCGACGACCTCGAGGACCGTGATGGTCGAGGGGTCGCGGGCGAAGGAGTAGCCGCCCTTCACGCCGCGCTGGGACTTCAGGACGCCGGCGCGGCGCAGGGTCGCGAAGAGCTGCTCCAGGAACTGGACCGGAACATCGCGGCGGCGTGCGAGCTCACCGATGGGCACCGGCCCGTCCGTGCCGGAGCGGCCGAGCTCGGTCAGCGCCTTCACGGCGTAGGGGCTCTTGGTGGTGATCGACAGCATTCCGCTGCTGACCACTGTATGGCACGCCGCGGCTAGGACACGATGCGCAGCGGCCGGCGCACGAACGCACCGTCGCCCGAGCAGGCGGTCCCTTCGGGAACGCAGATCGTGAGGAAGTAGCCCTTGCCGGGCGTGGTCCTGACCGTGCCCAGCGAGCGACCGACGCCGTGCAGCCGGCAGGTCAGGCGCGCCGGGACCCGGCCCTTGAAGGCCCACTCGTCGACCACGGTGTCGGCCTTGCCGATGTTCGCCGCGCACGGCGTGGACTCCCCGCCTGGGTTGGACTGGAGGACCAGCCGCATCTGGTACCGCCCGGCGGGCAGATCCTTCGTGAGGACGGTGATCCGCTGTCCCACCTTCGCCTTGGCCGGCGCGCGGACGATCTTCGCGCCCGCGGCCCACGCGGTCGTGGGAACGGCGAGCAGCAGGAGCAGGGTCAGCAGTGGGCGGCGCATGCCAGGACAACCCTCGCATGCGCGCTGGACTTACGCGCTACAGCCACCCGCGCTCGGTGGCGATGAGGACCGCCTGGGCGCGGTCGACGGCGCCGAGCTTGCCGTAGATGTTGTGCAGGTGCGTGCGCACCGTGGAGGTCGACAGCGACAGCTCGTGGGCGATCTGCTTGTAGACCTTGCCCTCGGCGAGGCGCTTGAGGACGTCGAGCTCGCGGCCCGACAGCGGGCACGGCTCGATCTGGCGGGTGCGGCCGGTCGTCGGGTAGGGCAGGTCGTACATGACGGCCCGCAGCTCGGTCGGACCGAGGCCGATGACGCGGGCGCAGCGCAGCAGTTCCGTCGGGGAGACGGCGCCGCCGTTGGCGTAGTGGGCCAGCATGTCGGCCAGGCGCACGAAGGCGGCCTCGCCGATGGCCTCGTCGGAGTGGTGGCGCTCGATGACCGAGGCGACGGACTTGGGCAGGCCCCAGCGACGGGCCAGGACGCCACCGACCAGCGCGTGGTCGACGCCGAGCTCGCGGCGCTCGCGGTGGATGCGCTCCTCCGGCGTGCGGGCGTCCCCGTGCACCTTCGCCGGGTAGCCCGGGTAGGCGTGCATCAGGACGAGCTTGCCGATGTCGTGCAGCAGCGCGGTGACCATGAGGCGGTCGCGGTGCTCGTAACCGGCCTCGGTGGCCAGGCGGTCGGCGGCGCGCTGCGTCGCGACGCCGTGGAGGCGGAAGCGCTCCGGGGCGGCGTCCCACACGGCGGAGCGCTCGAAGAAGTCGAAGGTGCGGGCGCGCGTCGCCAGGGACTGCACGGCCTCGGGCGACAGCAACTCGACGGCCTGGACGACAGACTCGACGCGGCCGCGCGTCTTGCCCTCGACCTGGTTGCCCAGGCGCAGGACGG
>CAYUDT010000034.1:0-42315 GCA_964443695.1 uncultured Conexibacter sp.
ACCGCCGTATGCGGCTCCGCAACGGCGCGTCGGTTCAGCCGACGGGCCGGGCCCTGACCGCCGTATGCGGCAGGCCCTTGGCGCGGATGATGAGCTTCTCGCGGCCCGATGCCGTCAGCAGGCCGCGCCAGGCCGACGACCACGGCGGCTGCGGGTGGGCCGAACCGGTGGGCAGCAGGTAGATGCCCGTCTTCTCGACGATCTCGAAGCCGGCGCTGCGCACCATCCGCCGGAAGGCCGCGACGTTGGGCTGCCACCACCACGACTGGTCCAGGCCTTCCAGGCGGGCGGTCGGCGTGCGCGGGCGCAGCACCGACGGGAAGAACTCGATGTTGTCCGCGATGACGGCCTCGCCCTTGCAGACCGACCGCATCGCGCTCAGCGCCGCGATCGGGTCGCGCAGGTGCAGCAGCAGCGACCCGAGGAAGACGAAGTCGAACTCGCCGTCGACGGCGGGATCGAGGTCGTAGACGCTGCGATCGACCCGCTCCACCGACGACCCGAGGGCCTCCTTGGCCAGCGCGAAGGACGCGGCGCCGGACTTGAACTCGCGCAGGTACTCCAGCCGGCCGACGGCATCGGCGCCGAACTGCGTGTGCGGCGGCCAGTCCCAGCGCGTCGGGTCCTCGATGTCGATCGCGGTCACCGACGCCGCGCCGCGGCGCTCCATCTCAAACGCCCAGAACCCGTCCCACGTGCCGACGTCCAGGCAGCGCAGCCCGTCCAGGCGCTCCGGCAGCGGCACCTTCGCCACGGTCGGGCGGGTGTCGAAGAAGCCGGGCGTCAGGACCCCGGGGGCCAGCTCCAGCGTGTGGTACCAGGACAGCTCGTTGACGCGAGCGGCAAGTCCGTCAGCCATCAGATCCTCCAGTAGCGGGGAAGGCGAGCCCTCCCCGGGGACGTCCGGGCCGCCAGGCGAGGATGTCCCGTCATCGGTTGTCCCACTTGCGCTTGATGTCCCGGCCGAAACGCTTGGCCCGGCGCACGCTCGTGTTCATGTTGACCCGCTCGGCCAGCTTCGAACCGGGCATCGTCAGATGCTGGTCGGCCTCGTCGGCGGGGAAGGTGGTGGTGACGAACAGCTCGGCGACGCGGGCGATCTCGGGTGCGTCGAGGAAACGCAGGCCCTCCTCGGTGGTCACCTCGATGCCGTCGAAGATGTTCTCGCGCGGGTTGTCCTTCACCCGGCGGACGGTGCCCAGGACCACGCCGTCGCTGCTGCGCACGGGCGTGCCCCGCTTGAGCACCTTGTACGAGATCGCGTGGCCGTCGTCGTCCGTCACGACGGCGAAGTCTGTCAGCCGGTGATCACGGCGGTCGCCATGGTGGCGACCATCAGCACGAAGGCGAGTGCCGCCACGCCCTTCGCGGCTCCCTCGGACGGGAAGTCGGGCTGCGTCATGCCCAGGGCGCCGAGCGCGACGGCGAACGCCGCGAAGGCGCCGCCGCCCACGTAGAAGGCGGTCTTGGAGGGCTCGGCCTCTTCGGCGGCCAGCACGAGCAGCGAGTGCAGCATGGCGCGACTCTATCCCGAGGCGCCGTCAGCCCTCAACCTGGGCGGGCCCGCCCTCATAGCGCGACGCGGTCGCCTCGACCTGGCCCTGGTAGTGGGAGCCGAGCTCCGGGTGGCCGTACGGGCGCTCGGCCGGCGCGTCGAGGGTCATGAACGACAGCTGCGCGATCGGCTTGCCGGGCCACAGCACGATCGGCACGCGCGTGAGGTTGGTGATCTCCAGCGTGAGCGTGCCCTTGAAGCCCGGGTCGACGAAGCCGGCGGTGGCGTGCACGATCAGCCCCAGGCGCCCGAGCGAGGACTTGCCCTCGATGCGGGCCACGAGGTCATCGGGCAGCTCGACGTACTCCAGCGTGCGGCCGAGGACGAACTCACCGGGATGGATGACGAACGACTCGTCGTCGCCGATGGTCACCTGCTCGGTGAGGTTGTCCGGCGGATCGGCCAGGTCGATGGCGGGGACGCGGAAGTTGTGGAAGACCAGGAACGAGGAGCCGAGGTTGAGGTCGACGCTCGCGGGCTGGACCATGCCGGGGTCCCACGGATCGATCTTGATGCTGCCGCCCTCGACGAGGCGGCGGATGGTGCCGTCGGAGAGCACGCTGCTGGTCATGGCGCGGCAGTCTGCCACGCCCGAGCGCTCAAGGAGCGGTCAAGCGGCACGACGGAGGTTGTGCGCGGAAGCGAACACCTCCGTTGCCGGCGCAGCCGGCACTCAGTCCTGCTGCTGCGGGTCGGTCTCGCGCGAGCGGGCGACGACCGGGCGCGTGCGCGGCGGCGCGGCGGGAGCGGGGTCGCCGTGCGGCCCGCGGCGCGGCGCGTGGGGACGCGGCCGGTGCGGATGAGGACCGCGGCGCAGGCCGCCATCATCGTCGCTCGTCACCGGCACCTCTTCGTCGGTCTCGTGCACCGCCCACCAGACGATCCACAGGAGCCCGACGATCGGGATCTTCAGGATGAACATCATCCATATGAAGGTCCAGCTCACGCTCGCGATGGTACCCGGGCCTGCAAGCCCGCGCGCGAAAAAGTCAGGTGCCGTAGAACATCGGCACGCCGGCGCTCGAACGGGTCCGCGCGCGCACGTGGACGCCGGTCCGCTTGCGCACCTTCTTCACGGACGCGCGCGCCCGCGCGGAGCGGACAACGCGCGCGCGCCTGTGCGCGGCCCGCTCGCTGGCGCTGATCACGGGGGCGGTCGAGGAACCGCGGCCCGTGTCGGTGCCGTCGGGCAGCGAGCCGCGCCAGGCGGCGGCCGGGATCACCCGGCGCAACGCCCCCGCCACGTCAAGGGCCCCCGCCCCGACGGGAAGGACGCTGCGCCGGGCGCCTCCGGCCAGCGCGCCCGTGAGCGCGCTGGAATCGGCACCGGGCAGCGCGCTGGCCACAAGCGCAGCTGCACCGGCCACCATCGGCGCCGCCATCGATGTCCCGGTGCGCAGCTCGTACCCTCCGCCGCGCGCCGTGGACAGGATGCCTTCCCCCGGCGCCGAGAGATCAACTCCCGGTCCAAAGCTCGAGATGGCGCTGAGCAGACCGCCCTCATCCGTCGCCGCGACGCCGAGGACGTTGGCCTCGGGCAGCGACGCGGGATAGGACGGCACCAGCGCCAGGTCGTTTCCATCGTTGCCGGCGGCGCACACCACCAGCACGCCGTGGTCCCCGGCGTAGCGGATCGCCGACTCGAGGTCATCCGAGCGCCCCGGGCCCGCAAGACTCAAGTTGACGATCCGCGCGCCGTGGTCCACCGCGTAGCGCAGACCGTCTGCGACGGTCAGCGCGTTTCCCGCGGCGTTGGCGTCCAGCGCCTTCACGGCCATCAGCCGTACGCGCCAGGCGACCCCTGCCGTGCCGATCCCGTTGCCCCCACGAGCCCCGATGATCCCGGCCACATGTGTCCCGTGGCCGTTGTCATCCTGGGGTGTCCCATCGTGGTTGACGAGATCGGCACCGTGGACGTCATCGACGAATCCGTCCCTGTCATCGTCGACGCCGTTGTCCGCGATCTCACCTGGGTTGTTCCACAGGTTGTCCCTGAGATCGGGGTGGGACAGATCGATTCCCGTATCGATGATCGCGACGACCACACCTGCGCCGGTCGTCTGGTCCCACGCCGTGTTGACGCCCATCGGGCCGTCACCGTCCAGCTGCCATGACTCGACCGCGTACGGATCGGACGCGACAAGCGCGCCCGCCGACGACGGCACGACCAGCGTCAGGCAGATGAGTGCCAGCACGCAGAGCGCGCGGGCCGGGGTGGACGGCGACAACGACGGTGCCTCCTTGGCGGTGTCTGCCCGGCCGTCCGTGGCCGGGCTTGACCTGAGTTCTCGGCCGCCCCGCCGGGGAACCCACGGTGGCTGGCCGCACGTTTCGCGGTCGTCTCCCCAATTCTGGGGATATAGCTTGAATTCGTTGATATCGCGACAGCGAGTCGAGTACCGTCAGCAAGCGATGACCGAGCGCCGTGCCGTTGTCGTCGTCCCCCCGAACGAACGCTCCGCCGACCCGGCGCGCCTTCGTCGCGTGGACGCCCGACGCAACCTCGAAGCGATCCTGGAGGCGGCCCGCCGGCTGCTCCCGGAGAGCCCCAACTCGTCGATGCAGGACATCGCCACCGAGGCCGGTGTCCATCGCGCCACCGTCCACCGCCACTTCGCCTCGCGGGACGACCTCGTGGGCGCCGTGCGCGTGCGGGCGATGGAGGCCGCCATCGACGAGTGCCGCAAGGCGGAGGCGCTGCCGGCCGATCGCGCCGTCGTCCGCCTCGAGCGGATGACCGCGGCGATCCTCGCCAGCAGCGACGACTTCCGCCTGTTCCGCTTCACCACCTGGCGCGACGAGCGCACGGTGGACCGCAGCGCCGAGCTCCTCGGCATGCTCGTCCCCACGATCGCGGCCGCCCAGCAGGAGGGCGACCTGCGGGCGGACATCGAGCCCGAGCAGATGATGATCGCCTTCGGCGGCCTGCTCATGAACTGCGAGCCCGCGATCGCCGACGGCGTGATGACCGTCGAGAACGCCGCGAGCTTCATCCTGCTGGTCCTCGCCGGTAGGCGCTGAGCACACCGGATTCTGGGTGTCTGAACCGGCCGCTGCAGCGGCCGGTTCTCGTTTGGACGCTGCCCTGAGGAGCGGTAGGGTCGCCCGCGTCCGCCGCGGTAGGGCGACGGACAGAGTGCTTCTTGGAGGAGGAGACGGCGGGTGCCCCTGCGTCTGGGGAGGGCGATGGCGACTGCACTGCTGATCACCGCCGTAGCGGTGGTCGGCCTCGTCCTGCTGAAGGACGGCTCCGGCTACTCGGTCGTGATGGAGGCCGAGAACGCGGGCCAGCTCGTGAAGGGCAACCTCGTGCAGGTCGGCGGGGTCAAGATCGGCGAGGTCACCGACATCGAGCTGGGCAGCGACAACCTCGCGCAGGTCACGCTGAAGATCACCGACGGTGACTTCGACCCGCTGCACCTGGGGACGAAGGCGGCGATCCGGTCGACGTCACTGAGCGCCGTGGCCGGTCGTGTCGTGACGCTGGAGCCCGGTCCCAACAGCGGCGAGGAGATCCCCGATGGCGGCACCATCGGGTTCGAGGACACGCAGTCGATCGTGGACCTCGACCAGGTCCTCAACACCCTGGACATGCAGACGCGGACGGCGCTGCAGAGCGTCGTTCACGACAGCGCCACGCTCTACGCGAAGGACAACGACGCGGCCAACCGCGGGCTCGCGGCGTTGAACCCGGCGCTGAGCCAGACCGAGGCCCTCGCCGACCAGTTGCTCAACGACCGCCGCACGTTCGAGCAGTTCATCGTGCAGTCGGCCGGCGTCGTCAGCGCGGTGGCCGACCGGCGCGGCGACCTGGAGGGCGGGCTCGTCAACGCGGCCCGAACGGCGCAGGCGGTGGCCGCGGAGACGCAGTCCATCGACCGCACGCTGCGCCAGGCCCCGGACACGTTGCGGCGGGCCAACACGACGCTGGTGAACGTCCGTGGGGCGCTGACCGACCTGCGCCCGGCGCTGCGGGACTCGCGTGCCGCCGCGCCGCGGCTGGCCCGCGTGCTCAAGGTCGCAGCACCGCTGATGGCACGCGCCCGGCCGGTGGTCCGCGACACCAACGCGCTGCTGCCGACGGTCCTCGCCGTGCTCAAGGGGCTGCCCGCCCTGGATCGCGCGGCCCGCCCGGCGTTCGCCGGCACCGTCGACGCGGGCAAGGGTACGCTGCCGATCGTCGCGGCGCTGCGGTACTACGTCCCCGACCTCTTCGGCGGCCTGCTGGCCGGCTTCGGCGGCTCCGGCGGCGGCTACTACGACGCCAACGGCCACATGGTCCGCATCAGCCTCCAGGCCAACACGCTCAGCGGCACCGGCCTGGCGTCCCTGCTGTCGCAGCCGCAGAACGGCGGGCCCGGTTCCCCGCTCGGCGGCCTGCGCACCGGCCTCGTACGCCGCTGCCCGGGCGCGGCCACGCAGAAGACCACCGACGGCTCCAACCCGTTCCGGCCCGACGCCGTGTCCTTCTGCTCCCTGGCGGACAGCCCGCGATGAAGCGGGTGCTGGCCATCCTCGGGTTCCTGATCGCCGGCGCGGGCGTGTTCGCCGCGCTGGGAGCGGGCGGCACCGACGGCAACGCCCGCGTCGACGCGATCTTCGACAGCGCGTCCTTCCTGATCCCCGGCCAGGACGTCAAGATCGCCGGGGCGCGCGTCGGCCAGGTCTCCGACGTGGTGCTGACGCCGGACAACAAGGCGCGGATCGAGATGAAGATCGATCCCGCGTTCACGCCGTTCCACGCCGACGCCGACTGCACGATCCAGCCGCAGTCGCTCATCGGCGAGAAGTTCATCGACTGCACGCCCGGCACGCCGGACGCCGCGGAGCTGAAGGGTGACGGCGAGCACGCGCCGACCGTGCCGATCACCCAGACCCACGCGCCGGTCGACCTCGACCTCGTCTACTCGACCTTCCGCCGCCCGACCAACGAGCGGCTGGCGATCCTGCTGAACGCGCTCGGCACCGGCCTGGCCGCGCGGGGCGACGACCTCAACGAGGCGATCCGCCGGGCCAACCCGGCGCTGGCCGAGACCCGCCGCGTGCTGCGGATCGTCTCCGACGACCGGGCCAACCTGCAGCGGCTCATCGGCGCGTCGGACCACGTCCTGGCGACCTTGGCCTCCCGCCGCGAGCGGATCGGCGACTTCATCACGTCGTCGAGGAAGGTCAGCGAGGACCTCGCCGCGCGCAAGGAGCAGCTCGGCGCCTCGGTCGAGGGGCTGCCGCCGCTGCTGGAGCAGGCCGAGCCCGCGCTGCGCTCGCTGCAGAAGCTGGCCCAGAAGGGCACACCGATCCTCCGCGACCTGCGCCAGGCGGCGCCGCAGCTGTCACGCCTGGCCGACCAGGCCAAGCCGCTGACCGCCGCCGCGCGGCCCGCGCTGAGCCGGTTGGGGCGCGCCTCGGCCGAGGGCGACCAGGCCCTGAAGGCCGCCGCGCCCGTCGTCAAGAAGCTGAAGCCGTTCGCCGCGCTGGCCGCGCCGACCGGCTCGCTGGTCAACGAGCTGTTCCAGTCGCTGAAGCAGACCGGCACCGTCGAGGGCCTCCAGGACTTCGTCTACCAGGTCACGTTGACGCTGAGCCGCTTCGACAAGATCAGCCACATCGTCACGCCGTACATCCTCGCCAACCAGTGCGTGCTGTACGCGACGGTCACCGCGCCGTCCTGCAACGCGAACTTCAGCGGCGGCGGGGCGACGGCGGCGAAGGCGAAGGCGAAGGCGCAGCGCAAGGACGGTGCGGATGAGCAGGCGGTGCCCGCCGCGCCGAAGACGGACACCGCGCCGCAGGCCGCGACGACGGCGCCCGCCCCGGCCACCGAGCGGCCCAAGCGCCCCATCACCATCGATCCCGACGGCGGCACCACGATCCAGGTGCCGGGCCTGCCGCCGATCAAGGTGCCGCCGCTGAAGGACGTCGTGGGGCAGGACAAGGACGGCGACGGCCGGGCCGACGACGGCATCGCGGGCATCCTGGGGTTCCTCCTGAAATGAACCGCCGCGCCACCCCCTCGATCGTCGCCAACCCGGTGCTCGTCGGTGCCGCGACGGTCCTCGTCGTCATCGTCGGCGTCTTCCTGGCCTACAACGCCAACAACGGGCTGCCCTTCGTGCCGACCTACGAGGTCACCGCGGTGGTCCCCGACGCGGCCGAGCTCGTCCCCGGCAACGACGTGCGGATCGGCGGCAAGCGCGTCGGCGTCGTCGACCAGATCCAGGCGCGCAAGGCGGCCGACGGCACGGTCACCGCGATGCTGCACATGAAGCTCGAGAAGGCCGTCGAGCCGATCAGCACCGACACCAAGGTGACGATCCGGCCGCGGTCGACGCTGGGGCTGAAGTACATCGAGCTGACGCCCGGCACGTCCGGCCGGAAGGTCCCCGCGGGCGGCACCCTGCCGATCGCGCAGTCGCAGCCGATCGTGGAGCTCGACGAGGCGCTCAACACCTTCGACAAGCAGGTGCGCGACGCGACCGGTCAGGTCGTCGGCACCTTTGCCGATGGCCTCGCGGGCCGCGGCGCCGACCTCAACGAGGCCCTCGAGGAGATCAACCCGCTCCTGACGCACCTCACGCCGGTGATGCGGGCGCTGCGGTCGCGCAGCGCCGACCTGAAGGGCTTCATCGACGGGCTGAAGGGCGCTGCGGTGGCGATCGAGCCGGTGCGTGACCAGACCAACGGCCTGATCGACGTGCTCACCACGACGTTCGACGCCATCGACGGCGCGGCACCGGAGCTGCAGCAGGTGCTCGACCTCACGCCGGCGACGGAGTCGATCGGGACCCGGGCGCTGGCCGTGTCGCGCCCGGTGCTCGACGACGCGGCCGACATCGCCGTGAAGCTCAAGCCGGGCGCCGATCTGCTGCCGCGCGGCACGAAGGCGCTGGCCGACATCATCGCCACCGGCACCCCGGTGCTGAAACGGGGGACGACGCTCGGACCCGACCTCGAGTCCACGCTGAAGGCCGTCGGGCAACTGTCGCGCGACCCGATCACGACGTCCTCGATCGTCCAGCTCACCGCGCTGCTCGGGCGCCTGGAGCCGGTGCTGCGCCAGGTCAACCCGTTCCAGACGCAGTGCAACTACGTGGGCCTCTTCACGCGCAACGCGGCGTCGACGATCAGCGACGGTGACTCCACCGGCAACTACTTCCGGTTCATCCAGATGGTCGGCACCAACCAGGACCTGCAGTCGCCCAAGCTTGCAGGCAACGTCCACGTGACCCCCTACGGGGTCATGACCAAGGACGAGTGCGAGACGGGCAACGAGCCCTACCGGGGCACGCAGGTCGTCGGCCACCCGGAGGGCACGCAGTCCAACAAGACCGACACGACGGGCATCCCGGCGGGGGTGAGCCGCACCCCATGAGCGTGAAGGCCTCGCCCAGGGGCTCGGCTTCCGTCGGGCGGGTCCGCGTGGCGGCTCGCCTGCCTGGCAGTGGAGCGACCGATGTCTAACCCGGCCGAGCGCGCACGGCGGTCTGCCCGCCAGAACTTCCGGATCGGCCTGCTGGCGATCGCGCTGAGCCTCGCCGCGCTGTACCTCGCCTTCGCGGGGCTGCCGTTCCGCGGCGGATATGAGGTGTCGGGCATCTTCCGCTCGGCCTCCCAGATCCATGCCAACTCGCCGGTGCGCATCGCGGGCGTCAGCGTCGGCAAGGTCACCAAGGTGCAGCGCGGGCCGGCGGGGACCGCGAAGGTCACGATGCGGATCGACGCCAAGGGCCGCCCCATCCATCGCGACGCGATCCTGAAGATCCGCCCGCGCCTCTTCCTGGAAGGCAACTTCTTCGTCGACATCCGCCCGGGCTCCGCGAGCGCTCCGGAGCTGGCCGAGGGTGACACCGTCCCGCTGACGCAGACCGCGACGCCGGTGCAGTTCGACCAGATCCTCACCGCGCTGAACGCCCCGACCCGCGACGACCTGAAGGTCGTCCTGAAGGAGTACGCGGCCGCGCTGGACAAGGGCGGGGCGCAGGCCATCAACGAGTCCTTCAAGCCGGCCGAGGGTGCGTTCAAGGGGCTGGCGCTGTTGTCACAGGAGGCGCAGGGCCTGACCCGCGACGACATCGCCCGCTTCCTGCAGGACAACACGAAGTTCGCCACGACGGTCAACGCGCGGCGCGCGCAGCTGGCCGACCTCGTCACGAACTTCAACCGCACCGTCGGCGCGCTGGCGGCGCAGTCCGGCAACGTCCAGGCGACCACCCGCGGCTTCGCGGATCTGGTCGACGAGGCCTACCCCGCGCTGGCCGACGTCAACGCGGCGCTGCCGCCGCTGCGCTCGCTGGCGCGCGAGCTGCGGCCGCTGGCGCGGCGCTCGCCGAAGACGCTGGACCTCGCGCTGCCGCTGCTGCAGCAGCTCAACAGGCTCGTCGGGCCCGGCGAGCTGCCGCCGCTGCTGCGTGACGCCCGGCCCACGCTGCGCGCGCTGGCGACGCTGGAGCCCAAGCTCACCGGGCTGTTCGACCAGGTCACGCCGATCGGCCGCTGCACCGCCGACAACGTCGTCCCGACGCTGAACTCCGTGGTCGACGACGGCCACCTGTCGACCGGCATGAAGGTCTGGCAGGAGTTCCTCGCGGCGTCGGTGGGCCTGTCCTCCGCGGCGCAGAACTTCGACGGCAACGGCACCAACGTCCGCCTGCTGGCCGGTGGTGGGGACCAGACGGTCGCGGTCGGCTCGCTGCCGGGCGTCGGCCCGCTGCTGGGGTCCTCGGTCACGCCGCTGATCGGCTCGCGTCCGGCCAAGCCCGCGCACCGTCCCCCGTTCAGGCCCGAGGTCGACTGCACGACGCAGAAGCGCCCCGACCTGAAGGCGGCGTTCCGGGCGGCACCCGCCGTGCCGAAGGGCGCGCGCATGGCCCCGGCGCCGTCGAGGACCGAGGTGCGGTCGCTGATCGGCGCGTTGAAGTCGCTGCGCACGCGGCTGGAGCAGACCGGCAGGCAGCCGTCCGGCCCGGCCATCAGGAGCGCGATCCGGAAGGCGATCACCAAGTGAGCCTCGCGCGCCAGCTCAAGCGCTACTGGGTCGAGCTCGCGGCGGTCATCGCGATCGTCGTCATCGCGGCCGCCGTCGGCGGCTACATCCTCACCAACCAGCGGCTGCGCTTCCCCTGGGAGCACGTCTACACCGTCAAGGCGGACTTCACCAACGCGCAGGCCGTCACGCCCGGGCAGGGGCAGACCGTGGCGGTCGCCGGCGTGGTCGTGGGGGAGATCGGCAAGGTCGAGCTGGTCGACGGCGTCGCGCGGGTCTCGATGGAGATCGACCGCGACAAGCTCAAGCAGGTCCACAAGAACGCGACGCTGCTGCTGCGGCCCAAGACGGGCCTGCAGGACATGTCGGTGGAGATGGATCCCGGCAGCGGTCCGGTGCTGGGCTCCGGCGACGTGCTGCCGACCTCGCAGACCACGCCGTCGGTCAACTCCGACGAGGTGCTGTCCGCGCTGGACACCGACACGCGCGCCTGGCTGAAGACGCTGGTCGACGCCGGCGCCGTCGGCCTGAAGGACAACGGCGCGCGGCTGCGGGCGGTCTTCAAGGCCGGTGCACCGACGCTGCGCGACACCAAGAAGGTCACCGACGCGATCCTCGCCCGGCGCGGCGAGCTGCGCCGCGTCGTCCACAACCTGCGGCTGATCTCCGAGACGACGGCGCAGCGCGACAGCGACGTCGGGCGGTTGATCGAGGCCGCGAACTCGACCTTCGCGGCGCTGGGGCAGCACGACGCCGCCCTGTCGCGCAGCTTCCGCCTGCTACCCGGGACGCTGGACGCCGCGCGCGACGCGCTGGCGGCCGCCCGGCCGTTCTCCCAGGAGCTGAAGCCGGCCGCCACGACGCTCGCGCCGACCGTCCGCAAGCTCACCGCCGCGCTGCCGCAGCTCGACCCGCTGCTGCGCGACGCGACACCGGCGACGAAGCAGATCCGCGGCCTGGTCCGTCGCTCGCGGCCGGTGCTGCGCGACCTGCGCCCGGCCGTCGGCGACCTCGACGCCTCGGTGCCGTCGCTGTCGGGTGCGTTCCGGGTGCTGGAGCGGGTCTCCAACGAGCTCGTCCACAACCCGGAGGGCTCGGAGGAGGGCTACCTCTTCTGGTTGGCCTGGTTCGCGCACAACGCCGTTTCGATGCTCTCCACCGAGGACGCCAACGGCGTCGCCTGGCGCGGCGTCGCGGTCGTCGGCTGCTCGTCGCTGGCGATCCCCGAGTTCAAGGCGATCATGTCGCTGGTCCTGCCGATCCCGGCCTGCTCCACCACCGGCGAGGGAGGCCATTGATGCAGAAGCAGGCGCCCTCGGTCGGCCGCATCGGCGTGATGATCGTCTTCGCGCTGTCCTGCTTCGGGCTGCTGCTGTTCCTCTGGAACAGCTTCGGCGGGCCGACCCCGCTGCACGCGCAGGGCTACCGCTTCGAGGTCGCGTTCCCCGAGGCCACGCAGCTGTCCTCGCAGGCGGACGTCCGGATCTCCGGCGTCCCCGTGGGCAAGGTCGTCAGGCTCGAGCGTGACACCGACCGCACGCTCGCGACGATCGAGATGCGGCCCAAGTACGCGCCGGTCCGCACGGACGCCCGCGCGATCCTGCGGCTGAAGACGCTGCTCGGCGAGACGTTCGTCGAGCTGACCCCCGGCTCGACCGGCGCCCCGAAGCTGCCCGACAACGGCCGGCTGCGCGACGCGCAGGTGGCCGACACCACCGAGCTCGACGAGGTGCTGCGCGCCTTCGACAAGCCGACGCGCACGGCCTACAAGGGCTGGTTCGTCGGCTGGGCCAAGGCGCTGGAGGGGCGCGGCCAGGACCTCAACGATGTGGTGGGCAACTTCGGTCCCGTCGCCCGCTCCGGCGCGGACATCACCTCGATCCTCGACCGCCAGCGCCACGCGCTGGCGACGCTGGTCCGCGACACCGGCGTGACGTTCGGCGCCCTCGGCCGTCAGGAGGGCGCCACGCGCACGGTCATCACCGCGGGCGAGCGCGTCTTCCGGGCCACCGCCCGGCGCGACGCCGACCTGCAGCGGACGATCCAGATCCTGCCGACGTTCCTGCGCGAGCTGCAGCCGACGCTGCGCGACATCCAGGCGACCTCGACCGACGCCGCGCCGGTCCTGCGCGATCTCAGGCCCGCCGCGCCGCTGCTGAAGCCCGTGCTGGCCAACACCATCGCGATCGCGCCCGACCTGCAGCAGCTCTTCCGGCGGCTGGACCCGATCATCACCTCGGCCCGCACCGCCCTGCCCGCCGCGACCCGGACGCTGAAGGCCGCGCTGCCGCTCGTCAGCGTGCTGGACCCGCTGGCCCGCGAGCTCAACCCGGTCGCCGACTACATCTCCAAGTACCGCCTGGAGCTGACGCAGATGTTCGCCAACACGGCGGCTGCGACGCAGGCGACGTCACCGGGATCGACCGACGGCTCGCCCGTCCACTACCTGCGCGCGCTGATCCCCATCCAGAACGACCTGCTCGTCAACGACGACCAGCGCTCCTCGACCAACCGCCACAACCCGTACTTCGCGCCGGGCGCGTTCGACAAGATCAAGACCGGGTTGGAGGCGATCGACTGCACCAACACCGGCAACGCCGGGCCGATCCTGCCGATCGGCAGCGCGCCGCCGTGCAAGGAGCAGGACCCGCCGGAGATCTCCGGCAGGAAGCTGAGGTTCCCGCACCTCGAGGCGGTCCCGCCCTCGCGGTAGGGGCGGGGTGGCCGCGCACGGGCGGCCACCCCTGAAGCGCCTTCGGTGGGGAACCCGGGCCGTGACGCGCCGGGTGCCGGGGCGCTACTTGACGACGATCTTGCCGCTCATCGAGCGGCCGTGGATCGTGCAGTAGTAGCTGTAGGTGCCCGCCTTGGTGAACTGGCGGGTGACCGACCCGGACGAGCGGTCCGGGATGCGCTTGAACGACTTCGATCCGGAGGGCGTCACGTTGTGGCGTGCACCGTCGGCGAAGGAGAACGTGACCTTGCCGCCCTTGGAGATCGTCACCGACTTCGGCGCGAAGGTGAACTTGCCGCCGCTGAACCCGGTCTTGACCTTCGCGTTCTTGGTGCCCATCGCAGTCGCCGCCGCCGTGGGGACGGCGGCGACCGCGCAGGCCAGGCCGATGAGGGCCAGGCGCCTCATCGCTAGAGCTTCGGGTTCTTGACGAACGGCTTGATCTTGTTGACCGTGTTGGCGATCGTGTCGCCCTGGACGATCGACGCGGTGACGGCCTTGCCGGGGCCACCGATCTGGCCGGCGAAGAAGCCCTGGTGGCTGGCCTCGTTGGCGGCGATGCCCGCGGCGGCGAGCTTCAGGCCCGGGTCGGTGAGGGTGCCGACGGCGCCGACGTACGCGCGCACGAAGGCCGTCTCCAGCGTCAGGCCCAGCTTCAGGACCTTCAGCGGCGTGCTGACGGCCGACTTCGGGATCGCGAACTCCAGGTCGGTCGGGACCGTGCCGCCCGCGCCCTTGATGACGTCGGCCAGCGCCTTCTGGTGGTCCTTCTCGTTCTTCAGGGCGGCCTTCAGGTAGGCAGCGGCGCCGCCGGTGAAGAACTTCTTGCCCTTCTTGTCCTTCAGGGTCAGCGCGGCGGAGTACGTGTAGACGGCGAGGCTCTCGGCGATGTACGCGGCGCCGGCCGTGTCGAGGTCGCTGTTGCCGCTCTGCGCGAACGCCGAGCCGTTGACCGAGGCCAGGATGCCACCGGACCCGACGAGGACCAGGCCGCTCTTGGCCGAACGACGGAGGAACTGCGAGCGATTCATGTCGCTGGATCCGGCGTGCTTGAGCAGCCCGGAGGTGAACTCGGACAAGGAGACTCCTTTTGGTGCGCGCCGGCGAATCCGGACGCGGCGAGGTTGACGAGAGCGTTTTCGCGCTGACCGTCGCAGCGGTTGCATAGCTGGCGCGTTGACGCTCGTAGGTCCTTCTCGTCGACTCGGGGTCGGGCTCAGGGTCGGTCTCGGGGTCATTCCCGATAGGCGCGCAGGCGCTCGTGGTCCAAGCTCGACGTCATGGTCACCCCGCCCCCGCTTCCCCCAACGTCCGACGGTCCCTCCAGCCGGCTGCGCCGCACCCGCGGCGACCGCATCGTCGCCGGTGTGTGCGGCGGCGTGGCCCGCGAGCTGCACGTCGACCCGCTGATCGTGCGCGGCGCGACGGTCCTGCTCGGCCTGCTCGGCGGCTTGGGCCTGGTCCTCTATTGCGTCGCGGCGCTCGTCGTCCCGGAGGAGGGCAGCGACGTCCCGCTGGCCCGCAAGGCCATCGACGGCGAGGACCGCACGCTCGCGCTGGTCCTCGTCGTGGTCGGCGGCTTCGCGGCCCTCGTCCTCAGCGACGGCGGCCCCTTCGGCTCGTTCTGGTGGGGGCCGCCGTGGTTCCTGATCGGCGGCGCCGCGCTCTTCTTCTACCTGCGCCGCGAACGGCGCAACAAAAAGGACGACCTCCCGGCGGCGTCGCCCACAGCCGCCCAGCCGTCGGCCTTCGGCGACGAGCCGACCCTGGTCGCCGAGCCGGTCACGACCGCCGCGCCCGACCCGCGCCGCCCGCGCTCCAGCAACCGCATCGCGATGGGGACGACGCTCGTCGCCATCGGGGCGGTCGGCGCCATCGCGGCCGTCAGCGGCGACTCGCTGCGCTGGGACGTCCTGCTGGCCAGCGCCGTCATCGTCGTCGGCGCCGTCCTCGTCTTCGCCGCGCCGTTCGGCGGCTCCCGCGCGCTGATCCCGCTGGGCCTGGTCCTCGCGCTGTTCAGCGGCGTCGCCGCGGCCGCGGACCTCGACCTCCGCGGCGGCGCGGGCGACAAGGTCGTCCATCCGCAGACCGCGGCGGAGATGAAGCTCGAGTACCACCTGGCCGCCGGCCACATGGTCGTCGACCTCCGCGACGTCGACCTGCCGGCCGGCACGACGATCGTCAAGCCGGAGATGGGCTTCGGCGAGCTGGTCATCCGCGCCCCCGAGAGCGCGACGGTCACGTTCAAGGGGCACGTCTCCGGCGGTGAGATCGAGGCCTTCGGGCGTGAGGCCAACGGCCTGGACGCCGACCTCGGTGTCACCTCGGAGGGCCGCAGCAGCGACGCCCCGAACCTGCAGGTCGACGCCCGCGTCGGCTTCGGCCACATCGCGATCGTCCGCGGGGACGACAAGGTCCCCGGCCGTTCCGGTCCCCGCCACGGCTCCTTCGCCCTGGGGGCGTTCTAGATGGACCGCGAGAGGTTCGACCTGACGTCCGCCGTCGCCGGGGCGGTCCTCGTCGCCGTCGGTGTGATCATCCTGCTGGACCGCACCGGCGAGGGCATCGACCTCCGCTTCGGCGGCCTCTGGCCGATCCTGGCCGGCACGATCGGCGCCATCCTCCTCGCCGCCGGGTTGGACGACCGGCGGCGCGGACGGTGACAATCCCTCCCGGTGGCCACCCACACCTCCTCACCCCGGCGCACCCTGCGCCGCTCGCGCAAGGGCGCCTACGTCGCCGGCGTCTGCTCCGGCATCGCGCGTGAGCTCGGCGTCGACGCCCTCTGGGTGCGCCTCGCCTTCGTCGGCGCCGCGCTGGCCGGTGGTGCCGGTGTCGCCGCGTACGTGCTGTGCTGGGTCTTCGTCCCGGTCGACGACCACGTCGTCCCGGGCCGGGTCTCGGCAAACGTCAAGGAGGCGCTCGGCATCGGCTTCCTCGTCCTCGCCGGCCTGCTGACGCTCCGCGGCGTCGGGCTGTGGTGGAGCGACGCCGTCGTCTGGCCGGTCGTGCTGACCACCGCCGGCCTGGCCGTCATCTGGCGCCAGAGCACGGTGCGCCCCCAGGACCCGGTCGCCCGACCGATCGCGCCGCCGCCGGTGGCGGCGCCGCTGCCCGGCCTGGACGAGGCGCCCGCCGCCCCGCCGCCGCTGCTGCCCACCGACGAGGGCATCCCCGGCCCGCGCCGCACCCCGCTCGGTGACCTGCCCGAGTTCGGCCCACGGCTCATCCTCGGCGCGATGCTCGTCGCCGGCGGCCTGGTCGTCCTGCTGTCCACCACCGACGCGATCGGCACCCTGCAGGACCTCGCCATCGCGGCCGCCGTCGTGATCGCCGGGGTGACGCTGATCTTCGGGACGTCCTGGTTGGGCCTGCTCACCGCGCTGCGCGAGGAGCGCAGCGCGCGCATCCGCACCGAGGAGCGCGCCGAGATGGCCGCGCACCTGCACGACTCCGTGCTGCAGACGCTGTCGCTGATACAGCGCGAGGCGGGCGAGACGCCGCAGGTGGCCGCGCTGGCCCGCCGCCAGGAGCGCGAGCTGCGCGACTGGCTGGCCGGACGCGAGAGCCCCGGTGGCTCGGCCGCCGCGGCGACCCTCGCCGCTGCGCTGCGTGCGCTGGGCGCCGAGGTCGAGGACGCGCACGGGGTGGAGGTCGAGGTCGTCACCGTCGGTGACGCGCCGCTGGACGACGCGGGCCGCGCGATGGTGAGCGCAGCGCGTGAGGCCGCCGTCAACGCCGCGAAGTTCGCGGGCACCGGGCACGTCGACATCTACGCCGAGGCGACCGCGCAGCGGCAGGAGGTCTTCGTGCGTGACCGCGGCCCCGGCTTCGACACCTCCCAGGTCGACCCCGCGCGCCGCGGTGTGCGCGAGTCGATCGTCGGCCGCATGGCCCGCCACGGCGGCCGTGCGGAGATCCACTCGGCGCCCGGTGAGGGCACCGAGGTCGAACTCGTCCTGGAGCGCCCGTCGTGATCCGTGTCGCCATCGTCGATGACCATGCCCTCGTCCGGACCGGTGTCCGGGCCTCCCTCGGCGATGCCGTCGAGGTGGTGGGGGAGGCCGGGACGGTCGCCGAGGCGATCGACCTCATCACGCAGACCCGGCCCGACGTCGTCCTGCTCGACGTGCACATGCCCGACGGCGGCGGGGTCGCGGTGCTGCGCGCCACCCGGGACGCCGCCCCGAAGTTCCTCGTCCTCAGCGTGTCCGACGCGGCCGAGGACGTCATCGCGGTCATCCGCGAGGGCGCGCGCGGCTACGTGACCAAGGCGATCAGCGGCCCGGACCTCGTCGAGGCGATCGGGCGCGTGGCCGAGGGTGACGCCGTCTTCGGCCCCAAGCTCGCGGGCTTCGTCCTGGACGCGTTCGCGGGCGCACAGCCGACCGCGGCTGCGGCCGACGCCGAGCTGGACCAACTCACCGAGCGCGAGCGCGAGGTGCTGCGCCTCATCGCGCGCGGCTACATGTACAAGGAGGTCGCCCACCGGCTGGGCATCTCCACGAAGACCGTCGAGACCCACGTCTCGGCGGTGCTGCGCAAGCTCCAGCTGTCATCCCGCCACGAGCTGACGCGTTGGGCTGCTGCCCGCCGGCTCGTCGACCCTTGACCTGCGATCGCTGGTCGCAGAGGCTCGGGGCATGCCCCTTGTCGAGACCACCGCAGGCGCCGTCGACGTCGCCGAGCTCGGTCGCATCCTCCCCCACGAGCACCTCAACACGGCCCACGAGGGCCTCAGCTTCCAGTGGCCCCACCTGGTCGACCAGGCCGCGATCGAGGCCAACGCGATCGAGGCCGTCGAGTCCGTCCAGGCCCACGGCGTGCAGGCGATCTGCGACCCGTCCGTCCTGGATCTCAACCGCAACGTCCAGCTCAACCTCGCCGTCCAGGCCAAGACCGGCATGCGCTTCGTCATGGCCACCGGCATCTACGGCCAGCACTACCTGACGCTTCCGCACTTCTTCCAGACGCGGGACATCGCGGTCATGGTGGACGCGTTCGTCCACGACCTCACGGTCGGCATCCAGGGCACCGACGTGAAGGCCGGCTTCCTGAAGTGCGCCTGCGACGAGCCGGGCCTGACGCCGGACATGGAGAAGGTCCACCGCGCGTGCGCGCAGGCGTCGCTGCAGACCGGCCGCCCGATCATGGCCCACTCGCGGCCCGCCTCGAAGACTGCGCCGGACCAGATCCGCGTGCTGCTCGAGGAGGGTGTCGACCCGAAGAAGATCCAGATCGCGCACTGCGGGGACACCGACGACCTCGACCACCTCGAGGAGATCCTCGCGACCGGGGTCTACATCGGCCTGGACCGCTACGGCATCGACCTGTTCTTCCCGCACGAGCCGCGGATCGCCACCCACGTCGAGCTCGTCAGGCGCGGGTATGCGGACCGCATCATGCTCGGGCAGGACTACTGCGCCTCGATCGACTGGTACCCCGAGGAGGCCAAGGAGATGCTGGCGCCCCGCTGGTCGATGGACTTCATCTTCACGACCGTCATCCCCGAGCTGCTGGAGCAGGGCGTGACGCAGGAGCAGATCGACCTCTCGATCGGCGGCAACGTGCACGCCTGGCTGAGCTGAGACCCGGCGGGCGCGCGGCACGTCAAGCCCAGGCGCCCGCCGCCCGGCGGGCCGGCCGCGGGACCTAGACGAGGCCTGCGGCGCGGGCCTCGTCGGCCAGGTTCTGCAGGGGGCGCGGGCCGACCTGCTGGATCACGAGGCCGGCGCCGAGGGAGCCGAGCTTGCCGCAGGCCTCCAGGTCCAGGCCACGGGTGTAGCCGTACAGGACGCCGGCGGCGTAGAGGTCGCCGGCACCCGTCGTGTCCACGAGCTGCTGGATCGGCAGCGCGTCGACCTTGACCGTCTCCTCGCCCCGGATGATCACCGAGCCGTGCTCCGACCGGGTCACGGCCGCGAGCTTGGTGTCGGTGCGCAGCAGCTCCAGCGCGGCGTCGAAGTCCTCGGTCTCGTACAGCGACAGCAGCTCGGACTCGTTGGCGAAGACGATGTCGACGGTGCCGGAGCGCATGAGCTCCAAGAACTCGCTGCGGTAGCGGTCCACGCAGAAGGCGTCGCTCAGCGTCATCGCGACCTCGCGGCCGGCGGCGTGCGCCTCGGTCGCGGCCAGGCGGATCGCGTCCTTCGCCTTCGGCGGGTCCCACAGGTAGCCCTCGAAGTAGGTGACCTTCGCGTTCTTGACGACGTCGACGTCGACGTCGGCCGGGTCCAGCTCCACGCAGGCACCCAGGTAGGTGTTCATCGAGCGCTCGCCGTCGGGCGTCACGAGGATCATCGAGCGCGCGGTCGGCGGCGTGCCGGCCAGGGGCGCCGTGTCGAAGGTGATGCCCAGCGCGCGGATGTCGTGCCGGAAGATCTCACCGAGCTGGTCGTCGGCGACCTTGCCCAGGTAGGCGACCGCGCCGCCGAAGCTGCCGATGCCCGCCGCCGTGTTGCCGGCGCTGCCGCCCGACGCCTCGATCGCCGGCGCCATGGCCGCGTAGAGGGTCTCGGCGCGCTCGGCGTCGATGAGGTTCATCGCGCCCTTGACGATGTCGTTGTCGGCGAGGAACTGGTCGTCGCTGTGGGCGATCACATCGACGATGGCGTTGCCGATGCAGAGGACGTCGTACTGGCTCATTGAGCGCCGCAGCGTAGACCTTCGGACGCCGCGGCGCGGTGCGGCGTCGGCCTAGTAGCTGCGGGGCAGACCGAGCGAATGCTCGGCGACGTAGTTGAGGATCATCTCCTTGGAGACGGGCGCGATGCGGGCCAGGCGCACGCCCCACCACATGTCGCTGAGGCCGTACTCGTCGGCGACGCCGTTGCCCCCGTGCGTCTGGATCGCCGCATCGACGGAGTGGATCGCGGCCTCGGCCGCCGCGTACTTGGCCATGTTCGCGGCCTCGCCGGCGCCCTTGAAGCCGGCGTCGTACAGCGCGCAGGCCCGCTGGGTCATCGCGCGCGCGAGCTCCAGCTCGATCTTGCAGGCGGCCAGGGGATGCGACAGCGCCTGGTGGGTGCCGATCGGCTTGCCCCAGACCTCGCGCTCGTTGGCGTACTGCGCGGCCTGGCGCAGCGCGCGGTCGGCCGAGCCGAGGCTCATCGCGGCCGCCATCAGGCGCTCGGGGTTGAGCCCGTCGAACAGCGCACCCAGCGCGCCCGGGATGCGGCGGTCCTCCTCGATGACCATGTCGTCGAAGAACAGCTGCCACTGGTAGTCGGCGGACTTCGGCGCCGTCGGGATACGGGTCTTGGTCATGCCCGGCGCGTCGGTCGGGACGACGAACAGGCCGACGCCGTCCTCGGTCTTGGTGACCAGCAGCAGCTCGTGGGCGTCCTCGACGCCGGAGATGTAGGTCTTCTGGCCGTTGATCCGGTAGCTGGCGCCGTCCTTCTTGGCGAAGGTCGAGATGTTGTGCGTGTTGGTGCCGGCGTCCGGCTCGGTCACCGCGAACGCGCAGCGCAGCTCGCCGCTGCCGATGCCGCGCAGGAAGCGGTCCTTCTGGTCCTCGGTGCCGTGCCTGGAGAGGATCGAGCCGGCGATCGCGGGGGAGACGACCATCAGCAGCAGCGCGCACCCACCGCGGCTGACCTCCTCGCCGACCGCGGCCAGCTCGGTCATGCCGAGGCCGCCGCCGCCGTACTCCTCCGGGATGTTCACGCCGAGGAACCCCTTCTCGGCCAGGGCCTCCCACAGCTCGGTGGGCGGCTTGCCCTCCTGGTTGAGCCGGCGCATGTACTTCGGGCCGTACTGGCTGACGATGCCGGCGACGGACTCGCGCAGCTGGACTTCCTCGTCGGAGGGGACGAGCGGGATGTAGGGCGTCTCGGTCGTGCTCATGGCCGCGCTGACGCTACCGTTCGCCGCCGTATGGTGCGAAGGATTGCTCTGACCGTGCTCGGATCGCTCGCGCTCGCCGGCGCGGCGCAGGCCGCCGACGCTCCAGTGACCGAGGACATGCGCGCGTGCGCGATGTTCGGTCCCAAGCGGCCGGGCGACGCTTCGACCAGGGCGATGGGGGACCTCATCGAGCGGCGCTTTGCGGCGGCCGGGCTCGATACGCGCACGGAGTCCTTCCACCTGCCGTCCTCGCGGGTGAGGTCGGTCATCGCGCAGGAGACGGCGCCGGTGTCCAGGACGATCCCCGCGACGGCGTTCGCCTACACCGGCTCCGGCCACGTCGACGCCGGCGTGATCTACGTCGGCTCCGGGCGCGCGCAGGACTACAGCGGCCTCGACGCGCGCGGCAAGATCGTGATGGTCGAGCGCGACGAGCTGTTCCACCGCTCCTCGCAGCTCAACGAGGTCGTCGCCCAAGGCGGCAAGGCGATGCTCTACGTCTCCGGCTCGCCGGACAACCTCGTGCAGATCGGCGCGGTCCGCTTCGCGCAGGACGTCCCGTCGCCGATCCCCACGGTCACCGTGGGTGCCGCGGACGGCGCGCCGCTGATCGAGGCGGCCAGGGCGGGGACGCTGAAGATGCAGCTCACCGTCGACGCCGACCGCATCGACGTCACCGGCCGCAACATCATCGGCGTGCAGCGCGGGTCCACCTACCCGGACCGCTACGTCGTGGTCGGCGCGCACTACGACTCCTGGTACGCGGGCGCGGTGGACAACTGCTCTGCGGCGGCAACGCTGTTGCAGCTGGCCGACGCCTCGCGTGACCTCAAGCCGGCCTACAGCGTCATCTACGCGGGCTGGGACGCCGAGGAGGTCGGCCTGACCGGGTCGGCCGACTTCGTCCGCCGGCATCCGGACATCGTCGCCCGGACGGTCGTCAACCAGAACCTCGAGATGGACGCGGCCGCCGCCGACGGCTCGTCGGTGAACCTCGCCTTCGGCTCGACCTCGCCGACCCTCAACGCGCTCGTCACGGCGGCGGGTCTGTCGTCGGGCTTCGTCGCGGTCAGCGCGCCGGCGACCGCGGTCCGCGCGATCAGCGGCGGCATCATCCCGACCGACCTGCAGGAGTTCTACGCGCGCGGGGTGCAGGGCGTCTCGACCTACGCCTCGACGCCGTACTACCACACCACCCAGGACACGCCGGACAAGATCAACCCGGTCGGTCACGTCGGCGTCACCCGGTTCTCGCAGGCGCTGCTCGGGCAGCTGCAGTCCGCCCCGCCGGAGGCGTTCAGCGCCCGCGAGGTGCCGACGGTGGACATCGACGCGCCCACGCGGGCGCGGGCCGGCGAGCCGTTCGTCGCGAAGGCGACCCTGCGCTACCAGCTCGGCACCGGCGTCACGGGCGCACCCGCCTACGGCGTCATCCAGTTCCACGACTGGTGGCCCGTCTACGCGGGCGCCATGAAGGAGGAGGGCAACGGCGTCTACGCGCTGGCGGTACCCGCCGGCGTCCTGCTGGAGAACGGCGAGTACCACGTGCAGGTCTACTCGCGCGACACCGGCTACGCCGCGGAGAACTGGCGGGCCTTCGAGGTGGTCGGCGGCACGCCGTCGAGGACCCCGGGCACGATCGACAGGCCCGCCGCGGCCAGGCTCCGGATCACCGGCGCCAGGCTCCTCGCGGGCCGTCGCGGCGTGCGGGTCACGCTGTCGCGCACCGCACGCGTGCGCGCCGTCGTCCGCCATCGCGGTCGCACCCTCGCCTCCCGCACCGTGCGCGCCCGCAGCTTCACGATCCGCCGCGCCCGCCCGCTGCCCCGCACGGGCCTCACCGTCCGCGTCAGGAGCGGCGCTGTGGAGATTTCACGTCGCATCGGCACGTGAGATCGACACACCGAGCAGGTCGGCCACGGTCGCGGCCACCAGCCGCCGCTTCGTGGTGAGCTGGTTGTAGCTGAACGGGTGGAAGGTGATGCGATCGCCCCGCAGGCTCGCGGCGAGGTCGTGATCGCGCTCGAATCGGTCACGGCGCGAATGGCTGCCGTAGTCGTTGAGCTCGATCGCCACCCCGTGCTCGCGGTAGAACGCATCGAGTCGCCATCGGCGGTAGGGCACTTCGAGCTCCGGCATCGGCAGGCCGAACTCGTCGAGGATGTCGAGGAAGAGCGCCGCCGTCACGCCCGCGACCTCCTCTCCGTCGCGCAGGATCCTCCGCAGCAGGTCGTGCCCACGCACACCTCCCCGGCAGGACGCGATCACCGCCGCCTCGTCGAGGAGTCCGCGCTGGTCGGCCCGGTTCACGGCAAGCTGCAGGAGGCGGCGTGAACGGACGGTGGAAACGTCGGCGAGCGTGCGCGCGGCCAGGGTGCACTGGATGCCGTCCACGACGCCGACCTCCCGGCGCAGCAGGCTGCGTGTGCGGTGCACGACGACGCCACGGCGCGGCTTCGGGTTGCGCCCCGGAGCGGCGACGACGTGGACGGGGCCGCGCCGGCGGTCCTCGATGCCCAGCAGCTCGGCAGCCGATCCGAACGCGAGCGAGCCGTACTGCAGGGCGGCCGTGCTGAGGTCCGCGCGGCGCGACGGCGCGGTGTGCCCGACCGCGTAGACCCGGCGTCCGAGCGGAATCAACCTGCCGTTGCGCACGCGCGTGTCGATCGCGTGCACCGGTACTCCGGCGGCGAGCAGCTGACGGCGGGCGACGCGCCCGTGCTGCCGCTGCGCCAGCCCGGCGATGACCGCGTCGGTGTGCAGCTTTGACGTCACCTGGGCACGCGCGATCGACACACCGGCAGCGTCGCGAGGGTCGTGTGACGGGACAACCACCACAATGCGACGCAATGCGCGCGATTCAGCAACGGGAGTTCGGCGGGCCGGAGGTGCTCGAGCTCGTCGAGATCGACGAGCCGGTCGCGGGGCCCGGCGAGGTGCTCGTCGACGTCACCCGCGCGGGCATCAACTTCGCCGACACGCACCAGCGCGAGAACAGGTACGTGCAGAAGGCGCAGCTGCCGCTGATCCCCGGGGCGGAGGTCGCGGGGACGCGCCGGGACACGGGCGAGCGGGTCGTCGCGCTCACGCGCTACGGCGGGTACGCGCAGGTCGTCGCGGCGCCGGCGGACCGGGTGTTCCCGATCCCGGAGGGCCTCAGCGACGAGGCGGCGCTGGCGCTGCTGCTGCAGGGCCTCACCGCGTGGCACCTCTACCGGACGATGGGCCGCGTCGCCCCCGCCGAGTCCGTGCTCGTCATCAGCGGCGCGGGTGGCGTGGGCAGCCTCGCGGTGCAACTCGGGCATCCGCTGGGGGCGGGACGGGTCATCGCCACCGCGTCGAGCGAGGAGAAGCGCGAGCTGACGCGCAAGCTCGGGGCCGACGCCGCGATCCCCACGGACGCGACCGCCGAGCAGATCATCGAGGCCAACGGCGGCCGGAAGGTCGACGTCGTCTTCGAGATGGCCGGCGGCGACGTCTTCGACCACAGCATGGAGGCCCTCGCGCCCCTCGGCCGCAACGTCGTGTACGGGATCAGCTCCCGCGAGCAGCGTGAGGTCCGCACCGGGAGCCTGCTCAAGAACAGCCACGCGGTCATCGGCTTCTGGCTGTTCCATCTCATCGAGGACCGCAAGCACCTCGAGGCGCCGCTGGAGGACCTCTTCGCCCGCGCCGCGCGCGGCGAGCTGAACGCCGTGATCGGGCCCACGTACGCGCTGACCGACGCGATCCAGGCGCAGGAAGACCTGAAAAGCCGCACCACGACAGGGAAGCTGACCCTCGATCCTGGCCGCTGACCCCTATCCTGAGGGGTACCAATGACAACTTTCGCCGATCTCGGACTCGCCGAGACGACTCTCCAAGCCCTCCAGGACGTGGGCTACGAGAAGCCCAGCCCCATCCAGGAGCAGAGCATCCCGCCGCTCATGGAGGGCAAGGACATGATCGGCCAGGCCCAGACGGGCTCTGGCAAGACCGCGGCCTTCGGGCTGCCCCTCATCGAACAGGTCGACCCCTCCGTGCAGGAGGTCCAGGCCCTGGTCCTCACGCCCACGCGTGAGCTCTGCATCCAGGTGACGCAGGCGCTGCGCACCTACGGCGCCCCCAAGGGCGTCGACGTCGTCGCCACCTTCGGCGGCGCGCCCATCCGCTCCCAGCAGGCCCAGCTGAAGGCCGGTGGCCACGTCGTCGTCGGCACCGTCGGCCGCGTGCTCGACCTCATCAGCCGGCACAGCCTGATGCTGCACTCCTGCCGCTACGTCGTGCTCGACGAGGCGGACGAGATGCTCGACCTCGGGTTCCTCGAGGACGTCGAGAAGATCCTCAGCCTCACGCCCAACAGCCGCCAGACGGCGCTGTTCAGCGCGACGATGCCGCCGCCGATCGCCAAGCTCGCCGACAACTACCTCTACGACCCGGTGCTCGTGAAGGTCAAGAGCGACACGCTCACCGTCGACACGGTGGAGCAGTTCCGCGTCGAGGTGAAGACCGCCGACAAGCAGGAGAAGCTCGTCGAGGTGCTGGCCGCCGAGCGGCCGGACCAGTGCATCGTCTTCTGCCGCACGAAGATCCGCTGCGAGCAGCTCTACCGGCGCCTGCGCGACAAGGGCATGAACGTCAAGGCGCTGCACGGCGACATGTCGCAGGGCTCGCGCGACGGCGTGATGCTCGGCTTCAAGGGCGGCCGCGTGCCGATCCTCGTCGCCACCGACGTCGCCGCCCGCGGCCTGGACATCTCCACGGTCACCCACGTCGTCAACTTCGACATCCCCAAGCAGGACGTCTACGTCCACCGCATCGGCCGCACCGGCCGTGCGGGCCGCTCCGGTCGCGCGGTGACCTTCGTCGAGCCCAAGCAGCAGAAGGAGCTCGAGGCGATCGTCGCCCACACGGGTGTCGAGCTGACCGAGTGGAGCGCCGGCGCCACCACCGCTGCGGCGCCCGTCGCGGAGAAGCCGCGCCGCCACACCAAGCCGCAGATCAGCCGCAGCCGCGACGAACCGTACGTGCGTCTGCTGGCGGGTGTGGGCTCCAAGGCGGGCGTCGAGGTGGCCGACATCGTCCACGCGGTGACCGCCGCGAGCGGCCTCGACGGTGAGGCTGTCCGTGACGTGACCGTGCTGCAGCGCTTCACCTTCCTCTCGGTGCCGCGCAGCGATGTCGAACGTATCGTGGAGACCGTCAGCGGGCAGGACGTCAAGGGTGCGCAACTTTCCCTTGAGCCGGCCCGTTCCTCATAGGAATGTGCGACCCTGACCGGTAGTGGACCCGTCGATCCAACAGCCTGAACCACTGGACGCCAACGCCCTCGCCGAGGAGGCGATGGTCGAGTGCAAGGCCTGCGGCCTGCCGATGGTGGACTCCCAGGACTGGTGCCTGGAGTGCGGTACCGCGCGTCCGGGCCGGCTGGGCCGGCGCCCGGGCTGGCGGACCGCCGCGTCGGTCGCCGGCGCGACGATGCTCCTGGTCTGCGGGGCGGCCGCCGCGTCCTACGCGGCGCTGACCGACGACGCCGGCAAGAAGGCCGACCAGCCCGCCGACACCTCGGGCACCCCGATCGCCTCGGTGCCCGCGCAGCTTCCCGCCGCGGTCACCCCGGCGACGACCACGGACGCCGGCGTCCTTCCGGGCACCACGCCGACGACGGCCACCGACACGACGGCGACCGGGCCGACGCTGACCCAGCCGACGACGTCGACCTCGTCGTCGCTGCCGGGGCTGCCGACGCTCACGACCGGCACGTCGACCGGCACGACGACCTCCAGCCCGTCGACGAACACCACGACGACGACCAACACGACGACGTCGACCAACACGACGACGACGACGAACACGAACACCACGACGACCACGACGACCACCGACACGACGCCGACGGAGCCCACGCTCAAGGCGATCACGTTGGGAGCCGACGCGGCCGACATCTACGACCCGTACAAGCGGGCGGTCGACAAGGGCGACCCGGCCGACGCGTACGACGACAACGCCAAGGACTCCTGGTTCGTGCAGACGGCGGCCGACGGCAAGCCCATGCAGGTCGGGCTGCTGATCGACCTGGAGACGCGCAAGACCGTCAAGCAGATCGAGTTCGCGACGAAGACGCCGGGCTTCCGCCTGGAGGTCTACTCCACCGACGGCAGCGCGCTGCCGCCGGACATCCTGGACACGCGCTGGGCGCACATCGCCTCGCGGTCGGACGTCGACCAGAACACCAAGGGCGACAACATCAAGGGCGACGGCAAGGAGATCGTCGCGCTGCCCAAGGACGGCGAGCAGGTCCGCCAGCTCGTCCTCTGGTTCACCGTCCCGCCGGACGATGGCGCGACCGTCCGGATCCGCGACGTGGTCCTCAAGGGCTGAGCCGGCGCCGTCCCGTCACGAACCCGCCACGCCGTGGATCGCCGCGGACGGCTAGGGTCGGGTGCATGTCAACTGCTGTGATGAAGACGAGCTCCGGTGACATCACCATCGAGCTCTTCGACGCGGACGCGCCCAAGACCGTCCAGAACTTCAAGGACCTGGCCGGCAAGGGCTTCTACGACGGCCTCACGTTCCACCGGATCATCAAGGACTTCATGATCCAGGGCGGGTGCCCCAACGGCACCGGCACCGGTGGTCCGGGCTACACGTTCGAGGACGAGTTCAACCAGCACAAGGTCGTCCGCGGCGCGCTGGCGATGGCCAACGCCGGCCCGAACACCAACGGCTCGCAGTTCTTCATCGTCACCACGGGCGAGGCCCCGTGGCTCGACGGCAAGCACACCGTCTTCGGCGAGGTCACCGACGGCATGGACGTGGTCGACGCCCTGGAGGCCCTGCCCACCGACGGCCGTGACGCTCCGCTGGAGCCGGCGGGCATCGTCAGCATCGCCATCTCCTAGCGACGCGGCAGCGCCACCCGCGCGAGTCGCCTCGCGCGGGTGTGGGAGTCTGCGCCCTGCCTACTTCGCCGGGGCGAGCCCGGCGACGTTGGTCTCGGCGACCGCGGCCCGGGCCTCCGGCCCGGCGGCGCTGATCACCTGGTAGCCCTCCGCACGGAGGGTGGCCACCGCGGCGCGGGCCTCGGGCCCGCCGCCCACGCGACGCACCGTCAGCCTGGTGGCCTCGGTGCGCGCCCGTCGGGCTGCGGTGGTGATGTCGGTCTGTGTTGCGGTCCGGTCAGCCAGCACCGCCACGCGGACGGGGCTGGGGTCGATGGTCGCGGCATTCGGAGCCGCGACGGCCACGGCCACGGCGGCCGCGAACGCCGCGCTCGTCGCGGCGAAGAGGTTGATCTTGTACGTCATACGTATAAGCGTACTACGTATGACGTGAGATTCCAGGGGTGGTGTGCGGGTGGCGGCTGGGCGGTCCGCCGATCCCCACCCCCGCTAGGGTCACCCCATCGCGAAGAGCATCACCAGCATCGACGTGGCCGCGAAGGCCGGGGTGAGTCAGGCGACCGTGTCGCTCGTGTTCAGCGGCAAGGCGTCCGGGCGGGTGTCCGAGCGGACGGCGGAGGCGGTCCGGCAGGCCGCCCGTGAGCTGGGGTACCGCCCGAACGTCGCGGCGCGCGCGCTGAGATCGGGCGCGGCCCGCGGCATCGGCCTGCTCGTCCCGGACAGCGTGCACCCGTTCTTCGGCTTCGTGCTCCGGGGTGCGCAGCGGGCCGCGTGGGACGCGGGGTACGGCGTCGCGCTCATCGACTCCGGCTACGGCAGCGCCTGGGAGGCCGGCTCCGTCGAGGCCCTCAGCCACGGCCCGGTCGACGGGTTCCTCGTCTTCGGCATCGACCTGCCCCCGAGCGTCACCCAGTCCGATGTCCCCGTCGTCCTGGTGGAGCGGACGTCCAAGCAGATCCCCGGGGTCCGCTTCGACGTCGAGGCCGGCATCACGGCCGCGCTCGACCACCTGACGCAGCTGGGCCACACGCGGATCGGCCACCTCCGCGGCGAGCGCGACGACCAGCAGACGTTCATGCGCCGCCGTGACACGTGGCGCAGCTACATGACCGCGATCGGCGAGAACCCGGCGAAGCTGCCCTCGGTCTCGACGGCGCTGCGGGTCGAGGCCGCGCTGGACGCCGGGCTGGAGGTCCTCGAGCACCCGGCCGGCGTCACCGCGGTGGTCTGCGACGACGACGTGGCGGCCGCCGGCCTGTACCTCGCCGCGCGCAAGCTCAAGCGGAGGATCCCGCGCGACCTCAGCGTCGTCGGCTTCGACGACCTGGAGATCAGCCGCGTGCTCGACCCGCCGCTGACCACCGTGCGGATCGACGGCGAGCAGCTGGGAGCCGAGGCGCTCAAGGTCCTGCTCGCCAAGCTCGAGAACCGCAAGGTCAAGCGGGAGACGATCCTGCCCGTCGAGCTCGTCGTCCGCGCGTCGACTGGCCGCCCAGCCAGGACGTAGTAGGCTTGACAGTCCGTCAGCGAGCGATCAAACGAGAGGGTCGAGGACACCAATGGCGACGGTTGAGGATCCGCAGGTCACCGCGAACGGCAGCGCCACCGGCGCCGTCGCGGGCAAGACGTTCGACGTCGAGAACCCGGCTACCGGCGAGGTCATCGCCACGCTGCCGGACCTCGGTGCAGATGCCATCCGCGAGCTGGCCGCCAAGGGCCGCGCCGCGCAGCCGGCCTGGGAGGCGATGGGCTTCGCCGGTCGCGCCAAAGTCATGCTGCGGATGCAGAAGTGGATGGGCGACAACGCCGAGCGCGTGCTGCAGACCGTCATCTCCGAGACCGGCAAGGTCTACGAGGACGCCCAGATCGCGGACTGGTCCTACACGCTCAACGCGTTCGGCTTCTGGGCCAACAACGCCGAGGCGTACCTGGCCGATGAGCGCGTGAAGTCCAGCGCCATCCTGGTCAAGGGCAAGAAGCTGATGGTCCGCTACCGCCCGCTCGGGCTCATCGGCGTCATCGGCCCGTGGAACTACCCGCTCGCCAACTCGATCGGTGACTGCATCCCGGCGATGATGGCCGGCAACAGCGTCATCCTGAAGCCGTCCGAGGTCACGCCGCTCTCGAGCCTGCTGATGGCCGAGGGCCTCAAGGAGTGCGGCCTGCCCGACGGCGTCTTCCAGGTCGCGACGGGCACCGGTGCCGCCGGCGCCGCGCTCGTCGACGAGGTCGACATGATCATGTTCACCGGCTCCACCGCGACCGGCAAGAAGGTCATGGCCAAGGCGGCCGAGACCCTGACGCCCGTCTCCCTGGAGCTCGGCGGCAAGGACCCGCTGATCGTCCTCTCCGACGCCGACATCGACCGTGCCGCGCACGTCGCCGCGTACTACTCGATGCTCAACGCCGGCCAGACCTGCATCAGCGTGGAGCGCGTGTACGTCGAGGCCCCGGTGTACGACGAGTTCGTCGGCAAGGTCGCCGAGTACGTCCGCACCCTGCGCAACGACCCGTCGACCGGGCCGGGCCAGGCTGACGTCGGGTCCATGACCTTCCCGCCGCAGGTCGACATCGTCGACCGCCACGTGCAGGACGCCCTGTCCAAGGGTGCCCGCGCGATCGTCGGCGGCACGAAGGGCAAGCACGACAAGGGCTACTGGTTCGAGCCGACCGTCCTCGTCGACGTCGACCACAGCATGAGCTGCATGACCGAGGAGACCTTCGGCCCGACGCTGCCGATCATGAAGGTCGCCGACACCGAGGAGGCCATCCGCATGGCCAACGACTCCGAGTACGGCCTGGGTGCCGCGGTCTTCGGCAAGGACGTCGAGCGGGCCGAGGCCGTCGCCCGCCGCATCGAGTCCGGCGCGGTCTGCGTCAACGACGCCCTCATCAACTACTCCGCCCTGGAGCTGCCGATGGGCGGCTGGAAGGCGTCCGGCCTGGGCTCGCGCCACGGTGCGGGCGGCATCCGCAAGTACGCGCGCCAGCAGGCGCTGATGGTGTCCCGCTTCGGCATGAAGAAGGACATCCACATGTACCCGTACAACGCGAAGATGACCAAGCGCCTGCAGGCGTTCTTCAAGTTCCTCTACGCGCGCGGCAAGCGCGCCTAGCCCGACGGGCACCGACACCAAGCCTCAACACGACGGCGGCCTCGGGGCCGCCGTCGGCGTTGTGCCGGCTTTGGAAGTTGCTCGCTGACGCTCGCAACTTCCGGCGCTGCACCTCCCTGCGTGCCTAGGACGTCCCGCCGATCTCGTCCACCAGGCGCAGCAGGTCCAGCGGCGAGAACGGCTTGGTCAGGAACAGGTCGGCGCCCGCCTCGCGGGCGGCGGCCTCGGACTCCTGGCCGGCGGCGGTCAGCATCACGATCGTCGCGTCCTTGGAGGGCCCGGCGGCGCGCAGGCCGCGCACGCACTCGATGCCGTCCATGCGCGGCATGTTCACGTCGAGGAAGACGATGGCCGGCGCGATGCTCGCCGAGACCTCCAGCGCCTCGACGCCGTCCCCGGCCTGGTGCAGCTCGAAGCCCGCGACGTCCTCCAGCGTCGTCGCGATGAGCTTGCGGATGAAGGGGTCGTCGTCGACGATCAGGACGGACTTGGTCGCGCTCATGAGTGGGCCGCCTGGATCTCCTCAAGCGTGGAATCGGGGACGAGCATGAAGGCCTCGACCGCCGTGGGATCGAACTGCGTACCGCTGCCGCCGGTGATGATGCCGCGGGCCTCGGGGAAGGAGCGCCCGGGCCGGTAGGGGCGGTCGGTGGTCAGCGCGTCGAGCGTGTCGGCGACCGCGAACACGCGGGCGGCCAGCGGGATGTCCTCGCCGGCCAGGCCGTCGGGGTAGCCCTTGCCGTCCCAGCGCTCGTGGTGGGAGCGCACGACCGTCTTGGCCTCGCCCAGGAATGTCACGTCGCGCAGGATGTCCCACCCGATGGCCGGGTGGCGCTCCATCAGCGCGCGCTCGGTGGCGTCGAGGTGCGACGGCTTGAACAGGATCGCGTCGGCCACGGCGACCTTGCCGATGTCGTGCAGCAGGAAGCCGAACTCGACCTGCGGGTCGTCGGCGAGCCGCATGCCGCCGGCGCGCGCGATCTCCAGGCCGTAGGCGGCGACGCGCTCGGCGTGCTTGCCGGTGTAGGCGTCGCGCGCCTCGACGGCGTTCGCAAGTGCCCGGACGGTGGCCACGTAGGACTCCCGCAGCTCGGCCGCACGCGCCCGCTCCTGCTTGAAGGTCTCCCGCAGGTCGGCCGCGTAGCGCTCCAGCTGGCGCTCCTTCTCGGCGGCCTCCGCCTCGTGCGCGGCCAGGGCCGCCCTCAGGCGCTCCAGCTCGTCGACATCCTGCCCGTCCGTCATCCCGTCCTCACCCTACTCCGACGACTCCAGCAAGCCGAGCACCATCGCCCCTGCGTCCTCCAACGGCACGGGCTGCGCATCCAGGCGGGCGAAGCCCGGAGCCTCGCCGTCGGCCGCGAACACCACCACCGAGCGGCGCAGGCGCCGGCCGCGGAGCGTCAGCGCCGCCAGCGCCGCGTCCGGGTCCGGCAGCCCGGCGTCGACGACGGCGACCTCGAAGAACCGCGCAGCCGACAGGCGGGCGACGGTCTCGGCGTCCTGCGCCCACTCGTGCTCGATGCCGAGGGCGCCGAGGACCTCGTCGAGGTGGTCGCGGACCTCGGGGCGGCCGATGGCCAGGACGCGCACGCGGCCGGCCAGGACCGCGGCACCGAGCGCGTCGGCGAGCTCCTCGGCGTCGATCGGCTTGGCGACGACCCACTCGCCCGAGAGCGCCTCGCGCCCGCTGAAGACGGACACGACGACCACCGGCACCTGCCGCAGCTCGGCCTCGGCGCGCAGCGCCCGCAGCACCTCGAAGCCGCTCATGCCCGGCATGAGGATGTCCAGCGTGATCGCGTCGAAGGACTCGGCCCGCAGCCGGTCCAGCGCGGTGGCGCCGTCGTGCACGATCGTCGGCTCGACGCCGAAGCCCTCCAGCGTCCGCGCGATGAGCTGGGCGACGTCATCCTCGTCGTCGACGACCAGGACGCGCTTGCCCCGCAGGATCGAGCGGGCCAGCGTCGGCTCGGCGCGCTCGGTGGCGCGCGGCAGGCGGATGCGGAAGCTCGTGCCCTCGCCGGGGGCCGAGTCGACGTCGATCGAGCCGCCGTGCAGGTCGACGAGCGACTTGACGATGGCCAGGCCCAGCCCGGTGCCCGGCGCCCCGGCCTCGTCCGGGCCGTTGCCCGCCCGGTAGAAGCGGTCGAAGACGTGCTCGACGTCCTCGGCGCTCATCCCGCGACCGGTGTCGGACACCTCGATCTCGATGGCGTGCCCTGCGGCCCGCACCGCCACCGCCAGGCGGCCGCCGGACGGGGTGTAGAGGTGGGCGTTGGTGAGCAGGTTGGTGAGGATCTGCCGGATGCGGCTGGGGTCGACCAGCGCGCGCGGCAGGTTCTCCGGGACGTCGACCTCGAGCGTCTGGCGCTTCTCGTCGATCCGCGGGCGCATCAGGACCGTCGTCTCGTGGATGACGTCGGCCAGGTCGGTGGGCCGGCGGTGGATCTCCACGCGGCCGGCCTCGACGCGGGCGACGTCGAGCAGGTCGTTGACGAGGTCGACCAGGCGGTTGGTCGACACCAGGACGATGTCGAGGAACTCCTTCTGGCGCTCGGTGAGCGTCTGGTCGGCGGCCAGCAGCTCCACGAAGCCCTTGATCGACGTCAGCGGCGAGCGCAGCTCGTGCGAGGCGGTGGCGACGAACTCGCTCTTCAACCGCTCCAGGCGGGCCCGTTCGGAGACGTCACGGATGGTCCAGACCGTCCCGGCGCCCGCCTCCAGCTTGGACGCGGTGATCGCGAGCGTGCGGTGGTCGGTCTCGACGGCGACCTCGCCCTTCAGCGCGTCGGCCAGCGGCGCGGGCTCCGGTGCGGCGTCGGGGCCGACGCGCGTGCCGACCGTCAGCTCGGGCGCCAGGTCGGCGGCGCGCGGGTTGGCGGCGACGACGACGCCGTCGGCGCCGACGATGACCAGCGCGTCGCCGAGGCTGCGGACGGTGGCGTCCAGCCGGCGGCGCTCGGCCTCGACACGGTCGGTCGCGGCCTGCACGTCGTCGGCCATCTGGTTGAAGGAGTGGGCCAGCTCGCGCAACTCCTCGGGGCCGTCCTCCTCGTCGACGCGGGCCTTGCGGTCGCCGGACGCCAGCGCCTTGGACGCGTCGACGAGGTCGTCGAGGGGGCGGCGCAGCCCGGAGATCAGCGCGGCGACCAGGCCGAGCGTGACGATGAGTGCCAGGCCACCCGCCAGCACGATCGCCAGCAGCGCGCGGCGCGACTTGTTGCGGGCGTGGCGGCGGGCGTCGCTGACGCGTTGGTCCTGCCGGGCGCTGAGCTCGGCCAGCGGGCGGCGGGCGCTCAGCGAGTCGGTCCGGCGGCCCGGGTTGCGGCGGATGTCCGCCTGTGCGGCCTTGGCCTGCGCCAGCAGGTCCAGCGACGTGCGGTCACTGCTGCCGGCCAGCAGGACGGTCGCCTCGTAGGTGCGGCCGTAGGCGCCCTTCGCGCGCGCACGCGCGGAGCGCGACGTCGTCAGCCGCAGGGTCGCCTCCTCGACCACGCCGGCGGCCAGCAGCCGTCCCGCGCCGGCCTGGAGGTTCAGCGCGTCGGAGAGCGTGTCCTCGTAGTCCTGCCGCGCGGCATACAACGACGCCACGCCGATGGCGGCGATGGTGGTGAGAACGACGGTGAGCCCGAGCAGCGCCAGCTGCACCGAGCGTGCGATCGACAGCCGACGCATCCCTGGTCTCGCAGACCGTACTGGGAATCGGGCTCGTGCTCGTGCAACTGTCGTCCAAGCCGCGCTGATCGGCGCGGCGGGGCGTACGCTGTCAGGCAGATGAACGTCGTCCGCTCCTGGCTGCGCGGCCTGCTCGGCGCCTCCGGCGTCACGCTGCTCGTGCCCGCCGGCCTGCTGGCCGCGGTGGCCGTCGCCGCGACGGTGGGCGGCTCCGGGCTGGGCTCGGTCGGCCAGCTGCTCGGCGGACCCGAGGTGCCCGGCGGGCTCGAGGCCGCGCTGCACGCCCAGGCCAACGCCGGTGACGACCTGCCGACGGTGCCGACGCGCAAGCGCGACCGCGGCGCGCGCGGCCGGACCGCAGGCGCCGGCGCCCGCGGCGGCAGCTCCTCGACCGGCCGCGCGAGCGCGGACGACCGCCGCGCGGGCTCCTCCGGCGACAGCACGCAGAACACGTCGACGACGCAGCCGACGTCGACCCAGTCGACGCCGCCGCCGCGGACGACGACCACCACGCAGACGCAGCCGACCACCCCGCCGACGACCACGCAGCCGACGACGACCCAGCCGGCCGAGACCAACCCCGTCCGCCAGCTCGGCAAGACGGTGCAGGACATCGTCCGGCCGCTGCCGGTCGTGGGCCCGACCGCCGCCGACGCCGTCGGCACCGTGATCGACCTCGTGGCCCCGCCGCCGAAGTGACGCTCGCCGCGTCGTTCTCGTTCGCGCCGCTGCAGGTCCTGCCGGCGACGGCCGCCGGCATCGCGTACGCCATCCGGGCCAACACGCTGGCCGGCACGCCGCGCGCGGTGCCCACCTGGCGGCAGGTCTGCTTCCACAGCGGCCTGCTGCTCATCGTCCTCGTCCTCGCGTCACCTGCGGGTGCCCTGGCCGAGGAGCTGTTCGTCGCGCACATGGCCGAGCACCTGCTCATGGCCGACATCGGCGCCCTTTTGCTGGTGCTCGGGCTCACCGGGCCGGTGCTGGCGCCGGTCCTGAAGATCCGGCTGTTCGACCGGCTGCGGATCTTCACCCACCCCGGCGTCGCGCTGCCGCTGTGGGCGCTGGACCTGTTCTTCTGGCACATCCCCTACTTCCACGAGGCGGCCGTCGACAACAGCGTCGTCCACGCGGTGCAGCACCTCTGCTTCGTGACCTTCGGGGCCAACATGTGGATGCCGCTGTTCGGCCCGCTGCCCCAGCCGGAGTGGTTCGGCAACGGCATGCGCTTCGGCTACGTGCTGAGCGTCCGGCTGCTCGGCTCAGTCCTGGCCAACGTCTTCGTCTTCGGCGGCGGCGCGTTCTACGCGGTCTACCGGGCGGGTGAGCTGAAGCACGGCATCACACCGGAGGACGACCAGGTCGCGGCCGGGACGGTGATGATGGTGTGGGAGTCGGTCCTGACCATCTGCCTGCTGGGCTGGGTGTTCCTGCAGACCGCGCGCCAGGGCGAGGAGCGGCAGGAGCTCCTGGAGTACGCGGCCGCGCGCGGCGTGCCGCTGACCGAGGCGCGGGCGCGGCGGGCCGTGCGGGCCGGCCGCGGATCGGAGCTTCGGGCCCGCATCGACGCGCAGGCCGACGGTGGGATAGGTTCGGCGGTGTCTTGACGGCCTTCACCGATCGTGTCGAGCAGTTCCTGCGCCGTCCGGAGCTGCAGAAGGTGTTCGACGAGGCGCTGCGTCTGGCCAAGACGCCCACCGCGAAGGAGCGGATCAGCGAGTGCCGGGAACGGCTCGCGCCGGATCGGTCCGCAGCAGCGGATCCCGCAGCGCCAGCTTCTCGAGGACCGTCTGCGTCCCCACCTGCTGCATGAGCCGGTACTCGACCTCGGTGATGCCGACCGCCTGAAGGACGTCGTCGACCAGCGGGTCGGCGCGGATGGCGACCGCGACGAGGTCGGAGCCGCCGATGGGCAGCCCTGGCGCCATGCGGGCGCCGTCATGCAGCCCGCGCTCGACGGTCAGCACGACGCGGGCGATGCCGAGCAGGAGGTCGGTCGCCCAGTCGGGCGGGTGCTCCGAGGGCGGGACGATGACGCTGATCTCGCGGCCGAACCGGGCCAGCCCTGTGGTGACCATGTGCCAGCGGTCCGCACCGCGGTAGGCCGTGATGTCCCCGGCTCGCAGCGGCTCGACCCCGGGGTAGGCGTCGGCGAAGGTCGTCATTCGACGTCGTAGCCGGCGAGCTTCTGGAGCAGGCGCGACAGCTCGGCGTACTCCTCCTGCGTGAGCGCCCCGAAGATCGACCTCGCCGCGTCGGCCGCGAGCCGGTGGCCCTCGGCGAGCTTGCGCTGGCCGGCCTTGGTGAGGTGGACGGCGCGCTTGCGGCGGTCGGTGGGGTGGGGGCGCCGCTCGGCGAGCCCCAGCGCTTCCAGCGAGTCCAGCGTCGCCACCATCGTCGACGGGTCGATGCCGGTCTGGCCGACGAGCGCCTGCTGGGTCAGACCCGGACGGGCGTCGATGACGTTGAGGGCGGCGAACTGCGGCGGCTTCAGGCCGAGCTCACCGAGCTGCGCGGCGAACGCTTCGCGGGAGCGCTGACCGACCCAGTTGAGCAGGAAGCCGGGAAAGTCCCGCATGGCTTCCGGAGGTGTGCCTTGACCAAAGAGCATCGAGCTGACCGAGATCCTACGAACTACGGATCATTTGTGCTACAAACGTTTGCATGATCGCTTTCACGCGGTGGGTGCTGGCCCACCGGCGCGCCGTCGCCACGTTCTGGATCCTCATCACGGTAGTCGGCATGGCCACCGCGGGGGCGGCCACCAAGGCGATGGATCAGAAGTTCTCCGTCCCCGGCAAGGAGGGGTGGGAGACCAACCAGAAGATCGCGCAGCAGTACCGCGGCACGGGCGGCAACGCTGCACCGCTGCTGCCGGTCGTGACGCTGGGGGCGGGGACGAAGGCGACCGACCCGGCGGTCAAGGCCCAGCTCCAGGACGTGGAGGCGCGGCTGGCGAAGGCGCTGCCGGGTTCGCGCATCGCGGGCTACGCGTCGACGGGAGACACCGCGTTCGTCTCCGAGGACGGAAGGACGACATTCGTCATCGCCTACCCGCCGCCGGACCCCGACCAACCCTTCGGCGACAACCCCGAGGCGGAGAAGACCGCGCGCAAGGCGCTGGCCGGCGCGACCGTCGGCGGGCAGCCCGTCCACCTCACGGGCTTCGACGCCCTGCAGAACCAGAGCGGCGACTCGGGTGGGCCGGGGCTGCTGCTCGAGGCGCTGCTCGGCGGGCTCGGCGCGCTGGTCGTCCTCGCGTTCGTCTTCGGCTCGTTGCTGGCGGTCGTGCCGATCCTCATGGCGATCCCCGCGATCATGACCTCGTTCCTCACCGTGTACGGGCTGACGACGATCACCGGCGTCTCCCCGATCGTGCAGTTCCTGATCGGGCTCATCGGCCTCGGCGTGGCCATCGACTACTCGCTGCTGGTGGTGGTGCGCTGGCGCGAGGAGCGGGCCCACGGCAAGGAGGGCGATGAGGCCATCGTCGCCGCGATGGAGCACGCCGGCCGGGCGGTCGTCTTCAGCGGCACGACCGTGGCGATCGGCCTGCTGGCGCTGATCGTCCTGCCCGTGCCGTTCCTGCGCAGCGTCGGCATCGGCGGCATGGTCATCCCGCTGATGAGCGTCGCGGTCTCGCTGTCGCTGCTGCCCGTGGTGCTGCACAACATGGGCAGCCGCCTGGACTGGCCGCACCGGCGCACCGACGACAACGCGTCGGCCTCGTGGACGCGCTGGGCCACAGCCGTCGTCCGGCACCGCTGGATCGCGGCGGGCGCCGCGTCGGTGATGCTCGCCGCACTGGTCGTCGCCGCGCTGCAGATGCAGCCGGGCACCGCCGACCCGGGCACGCTGGCCAAGAGCGGTGATGCGAAGGCCGGCCTGCAGGAGCTGCAGCGGTCGGGCATCGGCTCCGGTGCGTTGCTGCCGCACGAGGTGCTGACCGCGCCGGGCCAGGCCTCGGCGGTGGCCCAGGCGGTGGCCAAGGTCGACGGCATCCACAGCGCCGCGTCGCCGTCGACGTGGTCCAACGGACGCAGCGCGGTGGCGATCGCGTTCCCCTTCGAGGACGGCTCCCACCAGGCGGCGCGGGATCTCGTCGACCCGGTCCGGGCGGCCGCGCGCGGGGCGGACCCGAGCGCGCGGCTCGGCGGCGAGGTCGCCCAGCAGCAGGACTTCATCGACGCCGTCTACGGGTCGTTCCCGCTGATGATCGTGATGATCTCCCTGATCACGCTGGTGCTGCTGGCCCGGGCCTTCCGGTCGATCCTGCTGCCGGCGAAGGCGATCGTCCTGAACGTCATCTCCGTCGCCGCCGCGTGGGGTGTGCTGCAGCTGGTCTGGCAATCCGGTCACGGGTCCGACGAGATCTTCGGCATCGCCGCGACCGGGGCGATCACCGCCTGGATCCCGCTGATGGTGTTCGCGTTCCTGTTCGGCCTGTCGATGGACTACGAGGTGTTCATCCTCGCGCGCATGCGCGAGGAGTACGACGCGACGGGCAACACCGACGAGGCGGTCATCCGCGGCATCGGCCGCACCGGCCGGCTGGTCACGTCCGCCGCGCTGATCCTGTTCCTGGCGTTCGTCTCCCTGGCGTCCGGGCCGCAGACCGACGTGAAGGTCATGGCCACCGGGTTGGCGGCGGGCATCCTGCTCGACGCGACGATCATCCGCGCCCTGCTGGTGCCCGCGGTCGTGTCGCTGTTCGGCCGCTGGAACTGGGTCCTGCCCGCCGGCCCGGCGCGGCTGCTGCGGGTCGAGCCCTCGCTGCCGCCGCGTGGGCCGGAGCCGGAACCGGTCAGAGCGTGATGCCGAACAGCTCGGAGAGCTGCGGGATCGTCGTCGCCGCGTCGGTGTGGTGCACGACGGCGATCCCGACCTCCTCGGCCGGTGTGAGGTTGTGCGGCAGGTCGTCGACGAAGGCCAGCTCCTCGAAGGGCAGCCCGATGCGCTCGGCGGCCAGCGCGTAGATCGCCGGGTCGGGCTTGCGCATGCCCTCGTCACCGGAGATGACGAGGACGTCGAACAGCTCGTCGAAGCGCGTCCGGTTGTAGGTCAACGGGCCCCACGAGTTGGAGAGCAGCGCGGTCTTCACGCCCGAGGCCTTCAGCGTCGCGACCGCGTCCTGCATCGCGAGGTCGTCGGCCATGTCGGCGAACATCTTCGCGACGAGACCGTCGTGCGGCTCGGCCACGCCCAGCGCGGCGCCGATGATCGGCTCGAACTGGTGCTGCTCGATGCGTCCGCACTCGAAGTCGATCAGCGCGGTGCGGGCGACCTCGTCGTGGCGGAAGGCGTTGGCCAGCGCCGCGGGCTCCAGGCCCTCGCGCTCGCAGAACGCGGCGAAGCCGGTGAAGAGGTTCGACGTCATCACGCCGCCCCAGTCGATGAGCAGTCCGGAACGATCAGGCATGGGTCAGCGCCTCCGCGCGCGCGGCGAGCTCGAGGACGCCCTCGCCGAACTGCTTCAGGTAGGGGTCGTCGGACGCGCCGGAGATCGCGCGCTTGTAGTTGCCCTCCATGAACACGAGCGACTTCCAGAGGGCCAGCGTCTGGTACCAGGTGATGTCGGTCATCGCCCGCCCCGAGCGCTCCTCGTAGCGGGCGACGAGCTCGTCACGCAGCGGGAAGCCGTCCTCGCGCGTCACGGCCGACAGCTCGAACATGCCCATCGGCGGGTCGTTGCGGTCGGTCCAGAGCGTGCACATGTAGCCGAGGTCGGCGAGCGGATCGCCGATCGTCGCCATCTCCCAGTCCAGGACGGCGACGACATCGGCGGGCGACTCGCCGCGGACGATCGCGTTGCCCAGGCGGAAGTCGCCGTGGACGATCGTGGCCGGGCCGGACCGGGGCATGTTGTCGGCCAGCCAACGGCCGACGTTCTCCACCGCGGGGATCTCCCGCGTGCGGTTGTGCTCCCACAGCCCCAGGAAGCGGCGCACCTGGCGCTCCAGGTAGCCGGTCGGCCTGCCGAAGCCGGTCAGGCCCGCGGCCTCCCAGTCGACGGCGTGGATCTCGACGAGCGCATCCACCAGCGACTCGCCCATCCGGCGGCGGTCGTCGGGCGTGTCGATCGCCGGTGGGACGGACATCGTGATGACCTCGCCCGCCACCTGCTCCATCACGTAGAACGGCATGCCGATGACGTCGGGGTCCTCGCACACGGCCAGCACCTTGGGGACGCGGGCCTTGCCGTCCAGCGCGCGGAGCACGGTCGCCTCGCGGAGCATGTCGTGCGCGGACGGCGGCAGCGGCGGGCGGGGCGGCCGGCGCAGGACGAACGACGCATCGCCCCGCTGCACCAGGTAGGTGATGTTGGAGTGGCCCTCGCCGATGGCGACGAACTCCGGCTCGCCGGCGCCGAGGCCGTGCTGGTCGAGGAACGCGCACAGGCGGTCGACGACCACGAGCGGCGTGCGCTCGTTGGCCTGCGCCTCCGCGGCGTCGCGGACGATGTCGTCCGGTGCGATCGGGACCGGCATCAACGGAGCCCTCGGGGGCCCGCTTCCGGCCGCACGGCCGGCGTGGGGTTGTGCGTCAGCATGTCAGCGGCCTCCAGCACCCCTAGAGGATGCCCCCGGCCATCGGGGCCGTCGTCTCGCCCTGCATCGCCAGCTTCAGCAGCTCGCGGGCGATCGTCATGCGGTGCACCTCCGAGGCGCCGTCGTAGATCCGCGCGGCGCGCGCGTCGGCGTACCACTGGCCGATCGGCAGGTCCGTCGCCACGCCGGCGGCGCCGTGGATCTGCACGGCCCGGTCGAGGATGCGGCCGAACGCCTCCGAGACGAACGTCTTGGTCATCGCCACCTCCTGGCGGTGGGGCATGCCGTTCTCGACCTTCCACGCCGTGTGCAGCACCATGAGCCGCGACGCGTAGAGGTCCATCGCGCAGTCGGCGATCATGAACTGCAGGCCCTGGTGGCGGGCGAGCTCCTTGCCGAAGGCCTTGCGCTCCAGCAGGCGCTTGGAGGTGAGGTCCAGCGCGCGCTGGGACACGCCGATCCAGCGCATCGCGTGCGCCAGGCGCCCGCCGGCCAGCCGCTTCTGCGCGATGACGAAGCCCTCGCCCTCGTTGCCGAGCAGGTTGCCCACCGGCACGCGGACGTCGTCGAGCGTGATGATCGGATGGCCGCCGGGGGAGTGGAAGCCGATCCAGCCCGGCTCGCGCTCGACCGCCCAGCCGGGGGTGTCGCACGGGACGAGGATCAGCGAGTAGTTGCGGTGGCCGGCGGCGTCGTCGTTGCCCGTCTTGGCCACGACGATGGAGAACGCCGCGCCGATCGCACCGGTGATGCACCACTTGCGCCCGTTGAGGACCCATTCGTCGCCGTCGCGCACGGCGGTGGTCTGGAGGTTGGTCGGGTCGCTGGAGGCGACGTCCGGCTCGGTCATCGCAAAGCACGAGCGCGTCGTGCCCTCGGCGAGCGGGCGCAGGAACTCCTCCTGCTGCTCGCGCGTGCCGGCCATCAGCAGCGTGTGCATGTTGCCCTCGTCGGGCGCCATGGCGTTGATGCCCAGGGAGG
>CAYUDT010000035.1:0-41824 GCA_964443695.1 uncultured Conexibacter sp.
ACGGCGCCGAGTCGCTGCTGGGCATGGGCGACATGCTCTTCTCGCCGGTCGGCTCGTCCAAGCTGCAGCGCATCCAGGGCGCGTTCATCGACGAGGCCCAGATCGAGCGGCTGACCGACTGGTGGGCCCGGCAGGGCGAGCCGGAGATCCGCGAGGACCTGCTGGAGGAGATCGTCGCCGAGGAGCCCGAGAAGGCGGGGGAGGGCGGCGACGCGCTGGACGCCGACGAGGATCCGTTGCTGGGCGAGGCGATCGAGCTGGTGGTGGAGATGAACACCGCCTCGACCTCGATGCTGCAGCGCCGGCTGCGGCTGGGCTACACGCGGGCAGGGCGCCTCATCGACATGCTCGAGCGGCGCGGGATCATCTCCGGCTACGAGGGCTCCAAGCCGCGAGCGGTGCTCGTGACACCGGCCGATCTGCCGCGGGTCCTGGCCAACCTGGCCGAGCGCGGGGACGTCATCCCGGGCGATGCCGAGCCCCCCGCGGACGTGGTCCTGCCCGAGCCCCCACCGCCGCAGGACGACCCGATGGACCTGGACCAATAGCCTGTAGGGCCGATGCCGGAAATCGGCGCCACGCTCCGGGAAGCGCGCATGCGCGCTCGGATCGACATCTCGGAGATCGAGACCGAGACGAAGATCCGGGCGAAATACCTGCGCGCGCTCGAGAACGAAGAGTGGGACCTCCTGCCCGGGCCCACCTTCGTCAAGTCGTTCCTGAAGACCTACGCGGAGGCGCTGGGGCTGGATGCGCGCCTGCTCGTCGAGGAGTACAAGCTCCGCCACGAGCGGCTCACCGACGAGCAGTTGTCGCGCCCGATCGGGGCGGCGTCGGCCGGCCGCAAGCGACCGGAGCCGGTCGGGCTGGTCTCGCCGTCGGTCGTCGTCCTGTCCTGCCTGGTCGCGCTGCTGTTCGGCATCTTCATCCTCAGCCGGCTCACCGGCGGCGACGACGACAAGAAGACGTCCTCCGGCGCGGTGCCGGCCACGTCGACGGCGACGACCACGACGTCGAAGCCCGCGAAGAAGCCGAAGAAGGCCGCGCCGGCGGTCGCGTCCAAGCCGAAGGTCGTCAAGCTCACGCTGACGGCCGATGCGCTGGTCTACGTCTGCCTGCGCGCCGCCGGCAACCGGACGCTCGTGCGGGGCGAGACGCTGCAGCCCGGGGAGAAGCGCGGGCCGTTCCGCTCCTCGGCGTTCGTGATGTCGCTCGGCAACAATGCCGTGACGGTGCGGGCCAACGGCAGGGCGGTGAAACTCCCGGAGTCGGGGGAGGCGATCGGTCTGCGGATCACGCCGAAGGGCAGGAGCAAGCTCAGCAGCAACTCCCAACCTCGGTGCACCGGATGAGCGTCCGCGCGGGCATCGTCGTCACGGGCACCGAGGTGCTGACCGGCCGGGTGACCGACAGGAACGGCCCCTGGCTGGCCGAGCGCCTGCTCGAGCTCGGGGTCGACCTGCAGCAGATCTCGATCGTCGGGGACCGGCCGGAGGACATGCTCGGCGCGCTGCGCGCGCTGGCGGGGTCGGGCGTGGACCTCATCATCACGTCGGGCGGGCTCGGGCCGACCGAGGACGACCTGACGACCTCCGTCGTCGCGTCCTTCCAGGGCCGTGAGATCTTCCTCGACGTCGAGCTCGAGGCGCGGATCGCGAAGATCCTCGAGGGCCTCGTCGCACGCTGGCCGGGCCTGAACATGGACGCGATCCGCGAGGGCAACCGCAAGCAGGCGCTGGTGCCGGTGGGCGCCGCCGTCCTGGAGCCGGTCGGCACCGCGCCGGGCGTCGTGGTGCCGCCCGCCGAGGGCACCTCGGGCCCGGTGGTCGTCGTGCTGCCCGGGCCCCCGCGGGAGCTGCAGCCGATGTGGAGCGCGGCGGTCGCGACGCCCGAGCTGTCGGCAGTGCTCGGTCGCGCGGGCGAGATCCGCGAGGAAATGCTGCGGCTGTTCGGGATTCCCGAGAGCGAGATCGCCGAGACGCTGCGGGTGGCGCGGTCCTCCGGCGTCGACATCGACGCGCTGGAGATCACGACGTGCCTGCGCCGCGGAGAGGTGGAGGTCGTCACCCGCTTCCCGCCGCCGCTGGCACCCTTGTACGAGGCGTTCGCCGAGGTGATCCGCTCCCGGCACGCCGACACGCTGTTCTCCGACGACGGGCGCTCCGTGGATCAGCAGGTCGCCGACCTGCTCCGCGAGGGCGGCCTGACCATCGCGGTCTGCGAATCCTGCACGGGCGGGCTGCTGTCCGGGCGGCTGACCGACCTGGCCGGGTCCTCCGGCTACGTGCTCGGCGGCATCACCGCCTATTCCAACGAGATCAAGATGGCGCTGGCGGGCGTGCCGCCGGAGTTCATCGAGCAGCACGGCGCGGTGTCGGAGCAGGTCGCCGAGGCGCTGGCCTGGGGGGCGTGCTCGCTGGGCGCCGACGTCGGCGTCGGGGTGACCGGCATCGCCGGCCCGGGCGGTGGGACGGAGGACAAGCCGGTCGGCACTGTCTGCTTCTCGGTGGTCGGGCCCGGCGGCCGGCTGACGCGCACCGCGCAGCTGCCGGGCGCGCGCTTCGATGTCCGCGACCGTTCGACGACGGTGGCGCTGCACCTCGTGCGCCGGGTGCTCACCGGCGAGGGCGACGCCGGGCTGCCCGCCGCGACGTGAGGGCGTTCATCGCCTGCGAGCTGCCCGGGTCGCTGGCGGCGGAGCTGGCGGTGTGGGCTGCGGCTGCGACGGGACGCGATCCGGCCCTGCGGCTGCTGGCGATCGACCAAGTGCACCTGACCTTGGCGTTCCTTGGCAACGTGTCACTCGACGATGTCGATGCCCTCGAGGACGTGATCGTGGAAGCCGTGCGCGACGAGCCGTGGCCGTCGGCGCTGCGCGTGGGCCCGCCGGTGTGGCTGGCCCCCCGGTCCCCGCACGTCCTGGCGGTCGAGATGGTCGACGAGGACGGTGCGCTCGGCGCCCTGCAGGCCCGCATCGTGGCCGGGTGCGTGGAGGCGATCGGCTTCGAGCCGGACCGGCGCGCGTTCCTGCCGCACGTGACCGTCGCGCGGGTGCGCCGGGGTCAGGTGCCGCGGGACTACGAGCTCGAGCCCGCGCCGGAGGCTGCGGCGTGGGCGTGTGCGGGCGTGTCGCTGGTGCGGTCGGAGCTGGGGCCGGGTGGAGCGCAGTACTCGCGCGTGGTCGAGGTGCTGGAGCCGTGAGGCGCATGCTGCTCGTGGCATTGCTGGCCTTGGTGTGGCCGGCGTGCGCCGGTGCGCAGACGCTGGGCAGCGGGCGGACGTCCTACCGGACCTACGACGACTACCTGGCCGAGATGCGGGCGCTGGTCGCGGATGCTCCGGGGCTGGCCCGGCGGGTCGTGCTGCCCGTGCGGTCCGTCGAGGGGCGCCAGATCGAGGGCGTGGAGATCGCCTCCGGCGTCGGGGCGCCGTCGGACGGGCGCCCGGTGCAGCTATTGGTCGGTCTGACCCACGCGCGTGAGTGGCCGTCCGGGGAGGTCGCCATGGAGTACGCGCGGGACCTCGTCGCCCGCCGGTCGGACCCCCGCATGCGGGCGCTGCTGGCGGGGCTGCGGACGATCGTCGTCCCGGTGTCCAACCCGGACGGGTTCATCGCGACGTTGCAGGGCCAGCCGTTGCGGCGGCGCAACTGCCGGGCGGTGACGCCTGCGGAGGCCTCGTTGCCGTGCTCGGGACGGTCGGGGGTGGACCTCAACCGCAACTACGGCGCCTACTGGGGCGGCAACGGCGCGTCGGTCTCACCGGACTCCGACACCTACCGGGGCGCGGGGCCGTGGTCGGAGCCCGAGACGCAGGCGGTGCACGCGCTGTCGGCCTCGCTGCCGGTGACGAGCGTCGTGTCGCTGCACTCGGTCGCCGCGCTGGTCCTGCGCCCGCCCGGCTTCCGCGCGCTGGGCCTGTCGCCCGACGAGGCGGCGCTGAAGCGCCTGGGGGACGCGATGGGCGTGGCGACCGGCTACGTCTCGGAGTACGCGGCCGACCTGTATGAGGCGACCGGCGCGCTGGAGGACTGGAACTACGTCGCGCAGGGCGCGTTCGGCTACACGATCGAGCTGGGGGACGGGGACGGCGACCGGCAGTTCCAGGGCGCCTACCGGACCCACGTCATCGACCAGTACCTCGGCTCCGGGCGGGGCGGCGTGCGGCTGGCCCTGGAGCTGGCGGCCGACGAGGCGCGCGACGTGCGCGACCACGTGGTGCTGGTCGGCGCGGCGCCGGCGGGCCGGGTGCTGCGGCTGACGCGCCGGTTCGACACCTTCACGTCGCCGGTCTGCCAGTCCGATGCCCTGGACGCGTCGGGCTCGTGTGCGCCGGTGGGCAGCGCGTACGGCGTGGCCGACGGCGTGTCGGTGGCGCTGCAGGTCGGGCCGTCGGGGCGCTTCTCCTGGCACGTCGGGCCGTCGACGCGGCCGTTCGTGCTGAAGCGGGGTCAGCGGGAGCGGTGGACGTTGGAGTGCCTGGACGGCTCGTCCGTGGTCGGGCGGGTGGCGTTCGTGGCCGGCCGCGGGACGCGGGTGTCGCTGTCGTCGGCGTGCGGGGCCGGTGCACGGGCGCGGGTGTCGCGCAACCCCGATGCGGCGTTGGTGCGGCTGACCGGGGTCACGCTGCGGGACGGGCGGGTGCGGGGCCGGGTGGTGTGCGCGCGGGGCTGTGTGGCGCGGGCGCGGGTCCGGCGTGGGGGGAAGGTCGTGTCGACCGCCCGCCTGGTGCTGGCCGGTGGCGTGACCCGGCCGCTGGCGCTGCGGGCGCGGCGGGGGGACAGCCTCGGCGTGTCGGTCGTCGACGACATCGGCGAGTCGCGCAGCACGTCGCGCCACATCGGCTGATCCTCAGCGTTTACGGCGCATTCCGGCCCTGGCTGGTGGTTGTTTTGTCGCAGGACGGGACACGATCATACGTTCGTATCCGTTCCGTCCGACGGCCCATGGATAGTTCCCGTTCCCACCAGCTGAGAAGCAGCACGAAGAGAGGCTTGGCTTTAGATGCCCACAACCGAAGAGAAGGCCGCGAAGGCCCGCGATGACGCCCTGCAGGGGGCACTGGCCCAGATCGAGCGGCAGTTCGGCAAGGGCACCGTCATGCGCATGGGTGACCCTGATGCGCAGGTCAAGGTCAAGGCCGTTCCGTCCGGCGCGCTGTCGCTGGATCTCGCCCTCGGCATCGGTGGCCTGCCCCGCGGCCGCATCGTCGAGGTCTTCGGCCCCGAGTCCTCCGGCAAGACGACCCTCATGTACCACGTGCTGGCCGAGGCGCAGAAGCTCGGCGGCGTGTGTGCCTTCATCGACGCCGAGCATGCAATGGACCCGCTGTACGCGCAGCGGATCGGGCTGGACATCGACGAGCTGCTGGTCTCCCAGCCCGACTACGGCGAGCAGGCCCTGGAGATCGCGGACATGCTCGTCCGCTCCGGCGCCGTCGACGTCGTCTGCGTCGACTCCGTCGCGGCCCTGACGCCGCGCGCCGAGCTCGAGGGCCAGATGGGCGACACCACCGTCGGCCTGCAGGCCCGGATGATGTCGCAGGCCATGCGCAAGCTGGCCGGCAACCTCAACCGGACCGGCACGATGATGCTGTTCACGAATCAGATCCGCGAGAAGGTCGGCGTCATGTTCGGCTCGCCGGAGACCCAGCCGGGTGGCCGTGCGCTGAAGTTCTACTCGTCGGTCCGCCTGGACATCCGCCGCATCGAGACCCTCAAGGAGGGCACGGAGGCCGTCGGCAACCGCGTCCGCGTGAAGGTCGTCAAGAACAAGGTCGCGCCGCCGTTCCGCCAGGCGGAGTTCGACATCGAGTTCGGCAAGGGCATCTCGACCTCGGGCTGCCTCATCGACCTGGGCATCGAGCACAACGTCGTCACCAAGTCGGGTTCGTTCTTCTCCTACGGGGACGAGCGTCTCGGCCAGGGCCGCAACAACGCCAAGGCCTTCCTGGACGAGCACCAGGAGATCGCCAAGGAGATCGAGGCCAAGATCTACGCAGCCCTGGACATCGACACGGATCTCATCGTGCCGATCGACGGCTCCGAGGTCGGCGAGGTCCCGCCGGGCGTCGACCCCGAAACCGGCGAGATCGCCGCCTGACAGCAGTTTCCCGAGTGGCCACCGGCGGGGCCTGTGCTCCTTCCGGTGGGCCGCCACCTTCAGGTCGGTCCGCTCCTCTCGTCGCCTGGCGGGGAGGGGTGGGATCGACTCGCTCGTGCGTCGCCCGCGCGCCGCGTTGATCGCGGGGCGCGGTCGGACGTGCACGCCGCCACGCTCGCTTGGGTGCAGGCGGCCGGGCTGCTCCGCCTCTCGTCGCTCGGACCGGCGAGGGGCCGGAGCGCGCCCACCGCACATCTGCGGCGCTGGACCGGTCGTTCGCGGCCGGAACCGGTGTGGCCCGGGTCGCGCTCATCGCACACGTGCGGTCCTGGCGCGGTGGCTCGTCGCTTGTCGATGCGGTCAGCGAGGCCGGAGCGGGCCTACCGCACACGCGGGTGCTGGTGCGGTGGCATGTCGGTCAGCGAGGCCAGGGCGCGCCGACGCACCCGCGGGGTACTGGCGCGATGGCTCGTCGGTCAGCGAGGCCGGAGCGTGCTCGTTGCCCACCGGGCCACCCTCCCCGTCGAGCGCGGAGACGGCCGCCGGACCCGGCCCGCCCAGCCAAGGGGTGCGTCGTCGCACGGTGCCCGAGGCCGGCGCGCGCCGGATCGCGCGCGTGGTCCCGGCGAGCCGCGAGCTTCCTCGGCCCGCGCCGTCGAACACGCTTTTGTGCCGCTCAGGACGGGTGGTAAAGCGTGTTCGACGGGGCGGGTCTTCGGGCGTGGGCGTCGAACACGCTTTTGTGCCGCTCAAGGGCGGGTGGTAAAGCGTGTTCGACGGGGTTGGTCTTCGGGCGTGGAGGGTCGAACACGCTTTTGTGCCGCTCAGGACGGGTGGTAAAGCGTGTTCGACGGGGCGGGTGCGGGGCGGGCACGTCGAGGCCTGTGCCGGCCCGGCGGGTGTCGCAGATGAAGGTCTGCCACGCAGCAGACATGCCGTCCGGTCGTTGCGGTGGACTGTGAGGCCCAGCCGTTCTGGAACGCCGCTCAGGGCCAGGACCCCGACTCTCACGATCTATGACCGATTCGCCGCATGTTTCATCCTCGCCGCACGTCGATGTACCCATGGGGGGCTTGACGTCGTCTGGAGGCGACCGGATGCTGGACCCGGAGTTGCGGCTCCAGCACGCGCTCGACGTGAGTTACCGCTACCTGGGCCATCGGGACCGGACGGTGGTCGAGATCCGGCGCCACCTGGAGTCCAAGCGGGTTGAGCCGACCACGATCGACGAGGCCGTGAACGAGCTCACGGAGCAGGGCTACCTCGACGACGCCCGCTTCGCACAGCGCTTCGCCGAGGACAAGCGGACGCTCGAGTCCTGGGGCGCCGACCGCATCGAGCGCAAGCTCCTGGCGGCGGGTGTCGAGCCCGAGTTGATCGCCGCGGCGATCGCCGGGCAGGACGGCGCTTCTGAGCTCGAAGCCGCTGTCGAGGTCCTGCGCCGCCGCTTCCGCGAGCCGCCGGCCGACGACCGCGAGCGCGACCGCGCGCTCGGTCTGCTCGTCCGCAAGGGCTACGGGCTGGAACTGGCCTACGACGCCATCCGCGCCTACGGGCGCGACATCGACGTCGACTGAGCTGCGGTCCCCCACAGCGGGCGCGCGACGTCAACCCCGCAACCACCGGACGCCGCTCGGCAGTTGTCCATTGCGGCCGCGCGGGCGCGGTACTACGATGGCCGAAGCGACGTACCAGCCCACAAGGCCACAAAAGACCAGCAAATCTGCAGTTTTGAACCCGGCAGCATCAGCGACGTCCCCGACCATGAGACCTTCACCAGCGGGTGCCGACGCCCGCGCGCCGCACACCGCCCACACAGCCTGACGCCGCTGTTCGCGCCTGCCGTTCCATAGCCACCCGGCCCCGCCGGGCCCGGTCCGTTCGCTCCACACATAGGACATGTCCGGCCATGGGCACGCAGCCCCGGCCAACAGGAGAGGACAGGCAATGGAACTCGTCATCGGCGCCGCGGTACTCGCGGCAGGGCTCGTCGTCAGCGCCCTGCTGGTCGGCCGCTCGCGTGCGGCCCGGCCGGCCACAGGACCGATCGCCGCGGCCGCCCTGGGCGCCACCGCGCCCGCACCACCGGCGGCACCGGCCCCCACGACCAGGCCGCTGGCCAGCCCGCCCGCTCCGCCCGCCCCGGACACCTCGTCGAGCGCCGTCCTCGAGGCAACGCTGGCCCGCCGCCTGGACGACCTCGACCGGCGTGAGCAGGAGCTCCGCGACCGTGAGGCCCTCCTGGCCGCGTCGGAGGAGCGCCTGGCGGCCGCCCACGAGGAGCAGGTCCGCACGCTTGAACGCATCAGCGGTCTGTCCGCCGGCCAGGCCAAGCAGGAGCTCCTGAAGGACGTCGAGGACGAGGCCCGCCACGACCGCACCAAGGTCCTCCGGGCGATCGAGGAGGAGACCAAGCGCGACGCGGAGCGCCGCGTCCGGTCGATCCTGTCGGTCGCGATGCAGCGCCTGGCCGCCTCGCACGCAGCGGAGACCACGGTGTCCGTCGTCGAGCTGCCGTCCGACGACATGAAAGGGCGCATCATCGGCCGCGAGGGCCGCAACATCCGCGCGCTGGAGACGCTCACGGGCGTCGACTTCATCATCGACGACACGCCCAACGCCGTCGTCCTGTCCGCGTTCGACGGCGTCCGCCGCGAGGTGGCGCGGATGACGCTGGAGAAGCTGCTGCAGGACGGCCGCATCCACCCGGCCCGCATCGAGGAGACGTACTACCAGGCCCGCTCGGAGCTCGACGAGCACCTCACCAAGGCCGGCGAGCAGGCGGCCTTCGACGCGAACGTCCAGGGCCTCGACCCCGAGCTGACGCGCCTGCTCGGGCGGCTGCGGTTTCGCACGTCCTACGGCCAGAACGTCCTCCAGCACTCCGTCGAGTGCGCGCAGCTCGCGGCGATCATGGCCCACGAGCTCGGCGCGTCGCCCAAGACCGCCCGCCGGGCCGCGCTGCTGCACGACATCGGCAAGGCGCTCTCCCACGAGGTCGAGGGACCGCACGCGCTCATCGGCGGCGACCTCGCACGGCGCCACGGTGAGCCGGAGGCCGTCGCCCACGCCATGGAGGCGCACCACAACGAGGTCGAGCCGCAGACCGTCGAGGCCGTGATCGTCCAGGCCGCCGACGCGATGTCCGGCGCGCGGCCCGGTGCGCGTGGGGAGTCCCTGGAGTCCTACGTCACCCGGCTGCGCGAGCTCGAGCAGCTCGCGGCGCGGCACGCCGGCGTGGACAAGGTCTACGCCATGCAGGCCGGTCGCGAGGTCCGCGTGATCGTCGAGCCGGGCGCACTCGACGACGTCGGTGCCGCGCAGCTGGCCCGCGCGGTGGCCAAGGAGATCGAGCAGGAGCTCGAGTACCCCGGCCAGATCAAGGTCACCGTCATCCGCGAGTCGCGCGCGGTCGAGTACGCGAAGTGATCAGGCCCGAGGTGCCTTGCGGGGCGCCTCGACGTTGCCGGCCCGATCCTCGGCGAACGCCGTCAGGCGCTTCAGCTGGGCCCGGGTCACCGTGAACGGCCGCTGGTAGGTCTTCGCTGCGGCCCGCCCGATCCGGTAGCGGATCCGCTTGACGCCGCCCGCGTCCTTCGCCGTCAGCGTCACGCGGACACGCCCACCGCGCAGCCGCTTGACCTTGATGGTCGTCCGCGGTCTCGTGGTGTCGCGCGCGGCGGTGGGCCGCACCGTGGGGGCCGCTCCTCCGCCTGCCGTCGGCACCGCTCCGCCGTTGTCGCCGCCGCCCGCCGGGGTGGTGGGCCCGGGCGCCGGCGCGGTCCCGGTGAGAGCCGGGGTCGTCCCACCCCCGACGGTCAGCTGGCCGCCCGTCGGCCCCACGGTCCCGAGCGACGAGACCGGCCCCTCCGATCCGTCGGCCGCGAAGGACGACACGTCCACCTGCGCTCCCGGTGCGTCGATCGTCAGCGCCAGCGCACCGGTGCCGGGGATCACGACATGTCGCGTCCGGCCGAGCCGGAACGCATCGACCTGCCCGGTCCTCTCGGCCTCGTCCACCGTGGGTGGGCCCGCCCGTCGCGGTGCCGCTCGCGTGACCACGTCCACCTCGTGGATCTGGACGTGCACGCCGGACACCGGGCAGGACCGGTCGTCAGCGTCCTTCAGCGGCTCGCCCTGCACCAGGAAGCGGCGCGCCCGCTCCTCCACGCCGAGGTCGTTGGGCAGCTTCACGTGCCCGACGCCGCAGACCTCGTGGACGGGCCGGTCGTCCGTGTCCCCCAGCGACGCCGACCGGGCGGGCACCGTCCCGTCGCCGTCCCCGAAGGCCACGCCGACCTCGAGGTCGGCCGACCCGCTCGGCCCGAACGTCAGCGACTTGGGGGTGGGGACGCCGGTGCTGCGGATGACCTCCCAGGGCAGGTCGCCGAGCCCCGCCAGCGAGTCGGTCCCCGGATGGATCGCCCGACCCAGGTCATATGCGGCGGTCGACCCGCCGAGCGCGCCGATGTTGCCGGCCATGTCGGCCGCGCCGAGCTGCTGGCCGCCCTGCGCGAGGAACGGCCCGAACGACGCCGACGGCCACAGCGCGTAGAGCCCCGAGAGGTTGCGCGCGAAGTGCTGCAGCGTGGACGCGGTCAGCACCGGGTCCATCTCGCCACCGCCGATGAACTCCTCGCCGGAGATCAGCGGGAAGGTCGACTTCACCGATCCCCAGTACGGCGTCCCCATCGTCAGGACACGGGCGAGCTTGGCGCGGCGGGCCGGGTCGGCCGCGTACAGCCGCGTGACGAGGCCACCGGCGGAGTGGGCGAACACCACCGCCTTCTCGGCACCGGTCGCGCCGAGCGCCTCGTCGATCTTGGCCTCCAGCCCCGCCACCGCCTGCGCCGGCGACCTGCGCCAGTCCCAGGTGTAGGCGTAGCCGTTGTCGCCGGCCATGTCGGTCAGCCAGGCCTGCGTCGACTTGTAGATGTCGATCGAGAAGGGGTCGAGGACCAGGCCGGACGGACCCGCGTCGGCGCAGTCGCCCGTGCCACCGATGCCGTCGGCGGCCAACGCGATGTCGCCGAACGGCGGGAAGGGGAGGGCAGGCCACTTCTCGGCGTCGCCCTCGCCGCCGTGGCAGGTGATCCGGGAGCCGAGGAAGCCGTGCACGAAGATCAGCGGCGGCGGCTTGGAGACCCAGCCCTGGACGAACATCGTCGTCGACTGGGTCTTGCTGTCCAGAGGATCGGCGTCGGGAACGAGGACCACCGCCGGGTGGCCCGGCTCGCGCAGCTCGATGCGATCGTGCGACGTCCCGAACGTGTCCAGGCGGGTGACGACGACGGCCAGCCGGCCGTCCGGGGCGGGGTAGGCACCCTGGATGAACTCATGCCGGGGACAGGTGGCGCTGGCGCGACAGCCCTCGGGCAAGGTGACTCCGGGATCGTCGAAGATCACGCCGTCCTTGCTGGAGCTGATGTCGGTCTCCAGCGTCCTGGGTCCGGTGCCGAGCGAGCCGCGGAAGCTCCGCGTGAACCGGGTGCCGTCCGCGCCGACCGCGTAGGGTGGCGTGCTGACGCTGCCCACGGTCGCACCGGTCCTCGGGTCCATCCGGACGGCCGCCTCGCCCTTGGTGACGATGAGGTTGCCGTCGTCGGGGTCCCAGAACACGCCGACGGGATCGGAGGTGCCGGTGTTGAGCGTCCGCACGGCTGCGGGCGCGGGCGCCGTGCGGCGCAGCACGTCGACCGGGACGATCACGAGGTCCCCGGTGAACGACGACACCGCCAGCTCGTTGCCGTTGGGGCTGAAGGACATGGAGAGGATGCCGCTGGGGATGACGGGCCGGCCCGGAAGCGATGAGGTGCTGCTGGTGGTCGTCGCCAGGATGGCCGGACCGCTGCCGTCGACGGTCGTGACGGCAAGCTGCTCGCCGTTGCTCGGCGACAGCTGGCGGTAGGCGATCAGGCGGCCGTCCCCCGAGACCGCCGACTCGAACACGGCACCGCCCGTCGCGTTGGGCAGGCTGCGGATCTGGCCACTCGTGGAGACCAGCTGCGGCTTGGTGACGGTGCCGTCGAACTTGGTGGTGTAGAAGAGCAGCTCGCCGGTGGCACCCGGGTAGGTCGTGTTCGACGCCTGCGCGGGGGCCGCGGCCAGGAGCCCGAGCAGGATCAACAGCACGAGACGGCAGCGCACGTGAGCCATGCTGTCGCAGACGCCGGCGGCGGGCGAGGCCTTCCCGGAACGACTCGGGAAGCGCCTGCAGAGCGCTGGGGTAGCTACCCTCCGGGGGCTGATGAAGGCGTACCACGTCACCACCTTTGGCTGTCAGATGAACGAGCACGACTCCGAGCGGATGAAGGGCATGCTCGAGTCGCTCGGCTACCGCGAGGCCGTCGAGCAGGCCGACGCGGACCTCATCCTCTTCAACACGTGCTCGATCCGCGAGAAGGCGGACGACCGCTTCATCGCGCACCTCAACAACGCCAAGATGCACAAGCGCCGGCGCGAGGACGTGGTGATCGGCGTGGGCGGCTGTTGGGCGCAGTCGGTGAAGGACGACGTCTTCGAGCAGTTCCCGTTCGTCGACGTCGCGTTCGGCCCGGGGCAGGTCCACAAGCTCGCCGAGTTCCTGACGTCGGACTCGCTGACCGCGCAGGGCTACTTCGAGTTCGAGGGGTTCGCCGGGCACCTCCCCGCGCGGCGTGAGCGCGAGTTCCAGGGCTGGGTGCAGATCAGCGCCGGCTGCAACATGAAGTGCTCGTACTGCATCGTGCCCTCGACCCGCGGTCGCGAGGTGTCCCGGCCGCTCGACGAACTGGTCGCGGAGGTCACCGAGCTGGCGGCCGACGGGGTGCGCGAGATCACGCTGCTGGGCCAGAACGTCAACTCCTACGGGCGCGGGCTGCGTCCCGTCGCGTCGTCCTTCGCGGAGCTGCTGCACGCGCTGGACGCGGTGCCGGGCATCGAGCGGATCCGCTACACCTCACCCCACCCGCAGGACATGAAGGAGGACGTCGTCCTGGCCCACGCCTCGCTGGCGTCCGTCTGCGAGCACGTCCACCTGCCGCTGCAGTCCGGGTCCACGCGCGTGCTGAAGGAGATGCGCCGCACGTATACGCGTGAGCGCTTCCTGGACCGCGTCGCGCTGATCCGCGAGCACGTGCCCGACTGCGCGATCACGACCGACATCATCGTCGGGTTCCCGGGGGAGACCGAGGAGGACTTCGCCGAGACGCTGGCTGTCTGCGAGGAGATCGGCTTCGACGGGGCGTTCACGTTCGTCTACTCGCCGCGGCGCGACACGGAGGCCGCGGAGTTCGTCGACCGCTTCGTCCCGCACGAGGTGAAGGTCGAGCGGATGGAGCGGCTCGTGGAGGTCGTGCAGCGCCGGGCCCGCGAGCGCGCGCAGCGCTTCGTCGGGCGGACGCTCGAGGTGCTCGTCGAGGGGCAGTCGCGGACCGACGCCGCACGCCTGCGTGGACGCACGCGTCACGGCAAGGCCGTGAACTTCGAGGGCATCGCGGCGCCGGGCGACCTGGTCGACGTCCTCATCACCGCAGCGACGTCGCAGACGCTGACCGGCGAGCTGTCGCTGGTCTCGGCCGGCGGCGCGCGCTGATCAGGCGCCGTGTGTCAGCGGGTGCTGCGGCCCCGCGCGGAACAGCTCCACCGAGCCGCACTGCGGGCAGACGTACTCCTCATATGAGGTGAACGACGGCTGCATCCGCTGGACGTCGACGCGGGCGATGTTCTCCGACTTCGCGGCGTAGAGCATGTCGCGCCGGCCCTGATGCTCGCGGGGGACCTGGCAGCGGGGGCAGCTCAGGTCGACGGGCTGGGCCTGCTGCGCCGCGCGTTCCTGCTTGCGGGCTCGGGCGTTGACGTCCATCTGGGCGACCTTGTCGTGCAGCACGTGCGCCTCGGCGAGGTAGGCGTCGGCCTCCTCGGGGGAGATCTTCGCGGTGTGCTGCTTGCCGTCGAGGTTGGTGCGGGTGATCTCTGCGAGTGTGGCGCTCATCCGCGGGACGGGCTCGTCGCCGGGCCGGAGACCGCCCCGTGGCGCCTTCCAGACGACGGTGACCTCCGCGCTGCCGTCGGGAAGCGGGGCCTTCATGGTGACGCTCGTGTCGCTCATCGTTCGGGGGCGATCCTATCCGTCCGGTGGACATGCGAACGTGTGTTCGCATGAGGTGGCAGAACCTGACGATCGAGGCGTCTGAGGGCTCGCGCCTTCCCGGCTATCAGGACGCGGTGGTGCGCAGGTTCGACGCGCCCGAGGCCCTGGACACGAACTTCTACGAGGTGCAGGCCCGCTCGGTCATCAACAAGGTGCCCGAGCAGTCGGCCATGCCGTTCCGCTGGACGGTCAACCCGTACCGGGGTTGCAGCCATGCCTGCACGTACTGCACGGCTCCGGAGACGCCGGTCCTCTTGTCCAACGGCCGGTCACGGCCGATTGGCGAACTGCGCGCCGGCGACCGGATCGTCGGAACACATCGCGAAGGTTCGTACCGACGCTTCGTCGACACCGCAGTCCTTGACCACTGGGAAACGATCAAACCTGCTTACCGGGTGGTGCTCGCCGATGGGACGGAACTCGTGGCGAGCGGTGATCACCGCTTCTTGTCAACGCGCGGTTGGAAGCATGTGACGGGTACCGAGCAGGGCGCCGGCCGACGCCCGCATCTCACGCTGCAGACGGAACTGCTGGGCATCGGCGCCACGCCCGTCCCGCGACCGCAAACCGCCGATTACAAGCGGGGCTACCTCACCGGGATGATCCGCGGCGACGGCTCGATCGGCCACCGCGACTACGTGACCCGCACCGGGCGGGCCTGGACTCACCACTCGTTCCGGCTGGCGCTTGCCGACAGCGAGGCGCTGGTCCGAGCCCAGGCCATGCTCGAAGCTGCCGACGTCACGACACAGCACTTCACATTCGCGCCGGCGACGCCGGTGAGGCGCGAGATTCAGGCGATCAGCACGCAACGCCGAAACGTCGTCGAGCGCGTTGAGGACCTCATCGCGTGGCCACGTGACCCGAGCCTGGAGTGGCGGCGCGGGTTCCTCGCCGGCATCTTCGACGCAGAAGGATCCTGCAGCGCGAACGTGGTGCGGATCGTCAATGGAGACGAGCGCATGCTCGACATGACGTTGCGTTCGCTGCGGTCGTTTGCGTTTGACGCCGTTCGGGAGCCGGAGCGCCCCAACGGCGTTACGGCGATCCGGATCCGCGGCGGACTGGTGGAAGCACAACGGTTCATGCACCTCGCGGACCCGGCGATCACCCGCAAACGCTCGATCGTCGGAGGTGCTCTCAAGAACGCCGCGGATCTCCGCGTCGTCGCGATCGAGCCTGTTGGTGTTCGCCGGCTGGTCGACATCAAGACCGGCACGGGCGACTTCATCGCCAACGGCGTGGTGAGCCACAACTGCTTCGCCCGTCCGACCCACAAGTACCTCGACTTCGGGGCTGGGCGGGACTTCGAGAAGGAGATCGTGGTGAAGGTCAACGCGCCCGAGGTGCTGCGGGCGCAGCTGCGGCGGCCGTCGTGGAAGGGTGAGCACATCGCGATGGGGACCAACACGGACCCCTACCAGTGGGTGGAGTCGAGGTACCGGTTGATGCCGGGGATCTGGGAGGCGTTGCGGGACTACCGCAACGCGTGCTCGGTGCTGACGAAGTCGCCGCTGCTGCTGCGCGACATCGAGGTGATGAAGGAGATCGCGGCAGTGACGTCGATCAGCGCTGCGCTGTCGGTGCCGACGATCGACCGGGAGGCGTGGCGGGCGTCGGAGCCGCACACGCCGTCGCCCTGGGCACGGCTGGAGGCCATCGGTGAGCTGAACCGCAACGGCATCCCGACGGGCGTCCTCATCGCCCCACTGATGCCGGGCATCAACGACGACCCGGCGGACGTGGAGAAGATCCTGGCGGCCGCGGCGGACGCGGGGGCGGTGAGCGTCGGTGGCATCGCGCTGCACCTGCGGGGCGATGTGCGCGGTGTGTTCATGGACTGGCTGAAGTCCTACCGACCGGACCTGGTGGCGCGCTACGAGGAGCTCTACGCGTCCGGCGCGTACGCGCCCGAGCACGAGCGACGGCGGCTGGCCCGACTGCTGCGGGCCGCGGACGCACCTCCCGCGATGGGCTTCTCGCGCGATCCGCGCAGCGGCGAGACCCGACCCGCACGCTGGCGGCAGCGCGACGGCAGCTTCACCGCCGACGGGGTGGACCGGCCGATCGACTTCCGCAAGGACCTCCCGCTTGACGAGGATGAGGCGCTGGCGCGCCGGCGCCAGGCCGTGGTCCAGGGAGCGCTGTTCTAGTGGGCCGCCTGCGGCTGGTGCGCGACGATTCCTGGATGGCCGAGCAAACGCTGTTCCTCTCCGCCACGCCGTCGTTCGCCGTCAGCGACGTCGCGCGGACCGTCGACTTCTTCGTCCGTGTCGCCGACGTCGAACTGCTCCACGTCGACGACGGGGGCGCGCTCCTGCGCCGCGGCGGCGTGACGCTGGCCCTGTGGCTGGCCGACGGCAGCGCCCGTGGCGCCGAACCTGAGCTGGCGGGGTCCGTGTCGTGCGCGATGGAGGTCGCCGGCGTCGACGCGCTCTACGCGCACTGCCAGGACCTGGGCTGTGTGCACCCCAACGGCGCGTTGAAGGTCACGCACTGGGGCACGCGCGAGTTCGCCGTGCTCGATCCCGACGGCAACCTCGTCACGTTCTGGGAGCGGCAGGTGCCGGAGGCGCCACCGATCGGCTGAGCTGCTTGCGTGAGCGCGCGTCTGGGGCAGGCCCGCGGCCGGAGCTCGGGCGGGCACGCCGCCACGCGTCGGGGCGGGCCGGCGGTCGCAGCTCGCGCGACATCCGCGCTGCGCTCCAGGCGGGCGCGAGCCGGGGTCAGCGCTTGGCGGCCTGCTGCTCGCCGATCTCGGCGGCGATCTGCTGGGATCCCATGCGGCGGCTCAGCGCCATCGACAGCTGCGGCGCGATGCCGGTGAACGTCGCGCCGAGGCGGAGGCTCAGGGGGGCGACATCGACCTCGGCCTTGTTGTGCGTGATCGCGCTGACGACGCCGTCGGCGACCTGCTCGGGCGTCCGGGTCTTGACGCCCTTGGGCAGCTCCACACCAGTGTCGGCGAACATGCCGGCGTCGCTGATGAAGCCGGGGAAGACGACCGAGACGCCGACGCCTGAGTCGTGCAGGTCCTCGCGGAGGCCCTGGGCGAACCCGCGGAGACCGAACTTCGTGGCGCTGTAGACCGACGAGCCCGGCGCCGACGCCTTGCCTGCGAGCGAGGAGATGTAGAGCAGGTGGCCGTTGCGGCGCTCGACCATGCCCTCGAGCAACAGGCGCGACAGCAGCATCGGGGCGTGGAGGTTGACCGTCAGCGCGCGCTCGAGCTGCTCCGGCGTGTACTCCGCGAAGGCCCCCGACGCAGGGAGGGCGGCATTGTTGACCAGGCCGTCGACGTGCGCGTAGTCCTGCGCGAGCTTGGTCACCGCGGCCAGGTCGGCCAGGTCGACGGCGACCGAGTCAGCGCTCAGCTCTGCCGCCAGCGGCTCGAGGACGTCCGCCCGCCGGCCGGTCAGGACGAGCTTCGCTCCCTCGGACTTCAGCCGCCGCGCGATGGCGTGCCCGATGCCGCCCGTCGCCCCGGTCAGCAGGATGGTCGCACCCGAGATCTGCATGGCGCGCACCCTACGCCACCGACTGGCCGCGCAGCCAACCGCGCAACGCCAGACGCCCGTACGCGCTCGCACGGGCGGGTTGTGCGGCACAAGAGCGTGTTCGACGGGGCCGGGCGTGGTGGGTGTGTCGAACACGCTTTTGCTGCCCGGATGTGCGGCACAAACGCGTGTTCGATGGGGCGGGGCGTGGTGGGTGTGCCGAACACGCTTTTGCTGCCCGGTTGTGTGGCACAAACGCGTGTTCGACGGGGCCGGGCGTGGTGGGTGTGCCGAACACGCTTTTCCTGCCCGGTTGTGCGGCACAAAAGCGTGTTCGACGGGTCAGGCGAAGACGGCGACGGTGGCGGTGAAGCCGTGGAGGAACGGCCGGCCACCGACGGGACCGATCTCGCCGGCGGCGAAGAAGCCGGCGACGGGGGCCTCGTCGAGGGCGTCGGCGGTGAGGGTCGCGTCGTGGTGGGGCGCGCCAAACATGCCGCGGCCGCGGCCGTTGCAGGTGAACAGCAGGGCGCCCGCGGGATGGCCGCCGCCGAGTGCCTCGCGGCGCAACAGCAACTCCTCGCGCAGGTCGCGCCCGGCCGAATCTGCGTCGCGGGCGTGCAGGCGGACGACGTCGCCGGGACCGATGGTGTTGCCGACGGCGACCGTTCCGTTGTCCGGATCGGCGCCCAGCAGCCCACGAACGAGGTACTCGTCCGCGCCGTGCTGGGGATCGCCGCCCTCGAAGACCCGGACGCCGAGCAGCAGGGACCCGGCGATCATCGCGCGCTCGGCCGCCTCGAGGTCGTCGACGGCGTCGCGCAGGACGTCGAGCGCAGGCCGCCCCTCCAGGCTGCGGATGACGTGGCCCTCCGCCGCGGTGACGGTGAGCGGCGGCCCGACGGGCACCGCTCCCTGTGAGACGCAGGGCAGCACCTCCACACCGGACAGCCGCACGCCTACGGCACCGACGCCGACGACCGTCTGGTCGATGAACAGCGCGCTCTCGCCGTCCAGTGTCCGGGCGCTGGACAGCCCGCCCAGGACCGGCACGCCCGGAGCGACGCGCCCGATCTCCTGGAGCACGCGGTCGGTGGGAAACGAGTAGGGATCGGCGAGGAGGACCATCGCACTCGCGCCCACCGGGGAGGGCAGGCCCTCGACGCTCAGCGCCTCGCCGTCGGGTTCGACGTGGACGTGGAAGCTCTCCGCGACGCCGCCGTCGAGCGCAGCAGCCCAGACGGCGATGGCGGTGCCGGACTCGACCTCGACCGAGCCGCCGACGACCCCGCCCGCGCCGCAGCCGGCCAACACACCCGGATCGAGCACATCGCGGACCGCGCCCGACGCGACATCGGGTGCAGCAAGGTGGGCACCCGACGCAAAGACCAGCACGAGGTCGGCGGCCTCCCCGGCGAGCCCCTCATGTGCTGCGCGCGCGGCCTCCATCGCGCCGTCGCGAACGCGGGGATTCTGCGAAAGACCGGTGCCGACGCGCACGCTCATGCCCTCCGGTCGACCCTACACAGGTGGCTCCTCCGCACCCGAAGGTGCGGCGGCCTGCCGCAGCACCCGGCGGCCTGCCGAAGCACCCGGCGGCCAGGCGCGACACCAGGCGGCCTGCCGCAGCACCCGGCGGCCAGGCGCGACACAAGGCGGCCTGCCGCAGCACCCTGGGCCTGCCGGAGCCGCCCGCGGCCAGGCGCGACACCAGGCGGCCTGCCGCAGCACCCTGGGCCCGCCGGAGCCGCCCGCGGCCAGGCGCGACACAAGGCGGCCTGCCGCAGCACGCGGCGGCGCCGACGCCGCGTCGGCGAGGCCCGCCCGAGGCACCGTCATCCACGCCGGGCCGCGCGGCCCCCAGAGGGCGCACGGCCGAGGCCTCTGGCATCGTGCGCAAGGCCGTGCCCGCCGCACCTTTCGACGTGATCGCGATCTTCGGCCCGACCGGCGTCGGGAAGACGGCGCTCGCCCTCGCGCTCGCGCAGCGGCTGCGGCAGCAGGGCCGCACGCCGGCGGCGGTCTCGGCCGACGCGCTGCAGGTCTACCGCGGCCTGGAGGTGCTGACCGGGGTCGCCGACGCGGACGAGCAACGCGTGCTGGAGCACCGGCTGGTCTCGTTCCTGCCGATCGACCGGACGTTCAGCGCAGGGGAGTTCGCGCAGCGCGCGCACGCCGAGATCGACGGGCTGCTCGCCGAAGGCCGGACCCCGATCGTGGTCGGCGGCACCGGGCTGTACCTCCGCGCGGCGCTCGGGCACCTCGACCTGAAGCCGGCTCCGCCACCGGAGCTGCGCCAGAAGTGGCAGCACCGTCTGGAGGCCGACGGTGCGCGCCGGCTGCACGCCGAGCTGCGCGAGAAGGCGCCGTGGGCCGCTGAGGCCATCGACCCCAACGACGGCCACCGGATCATCCGGGCCCTGGAGCTCGACGAGCTCGGTGCCCTGACGCCGCCGCCGGGCGACAACCAGCTCTGGACGACCGACATGCGCCACCCGACGCGCCTGATCGGGCTCATCCGCGACCGCGACGACCTCTACGCCCGCATCGAGGCGCGCATCGACGCGATGGTCCGCCAGGGGGCCGCCGAGGAGGTGCGCAACGCCGTGGCCGCCAACGCGAGCCCCACCGCCCGGAAGGCCCTCGGCTTCCAGGACCTCCTCGACGGCGACATCGACGCCATGAAGACCAGGACTCGCCGCTACGCCAAGCGCCAGCTCACGTGGATGCGCAAGCTGCCCGGCGTGGAGCTGGTCGACCTCACCGGCAGCGACGCCGCAGAGGTGGCCCGCACGCTGCTGCCGTAGCCTCACTGCAGATGCGTTTCGAGAAGTGGCAGGCCCTCGGCAACGACTACCTCATCGTGGAGCGGGACAAGCTCCCGTTCGCGCTGAACCCGGCCCGCGTGAAGCTCATCTGCGACCACCACGTGGGCCTCGGCTCCGACGGCATCCTCGAGCTGAGCCCGCCGGACGAGCCGGGCTTCGTCGCCCGCCTGCGCATCTTCAACCCGGACGGCAGCGAGGCCGAGCTGAGCGGCAACGGCGCCCGCGAGGCGATCATGTACCTGCGCACCCGCGGCTGGACCGACAGCGACCAGTTCTCCATCCAGACCGTCGCCGGTGAGATCCGCCCGACGATCACCGGCCCGGACACCTGCAACGTCGACATGGGCCGCGCGACGCTGACGAGCAAGGACTACCCGGGGGGTCCCCCGGACGGCAGCGGCATGCTGACCAGCAACGGCCGGGAGTTCCGCTTCCAGCACGTCTCCATCGGCAACCCGCAGTGCGCGATACGGCTGACCGACCTGGACGACCTCAACAGCCTGGACCTCACCGTCTACGGCGACCCGATCATGAACGCCACGGACCTCTTCCCGAACCGGTCCAACGTCTCCTTCTCGGTCCCGCTCGACGCCTCCACCATCCGCGCCCGCATCTACGAGCGCGGGGTCGGGGAGACGATGAGCAGCGGCACCGGCGCCTGCGGCGCGGCGGTGGCCCACGTCCTGAAGGGCGGCGACTCGCCCGTGACCGTCCAGCTGGACGGGGGAGAGCTGATCGTCGACGTCGACGAGTCCCTGCACGTCGATCTGGCCGGCTGGGCGAGGCCGGTGTACAGCGGCGTCGTGTCACCCGAGCTGCTGGCCGAGCTCGACGACTTGTAGCCTCACGCCCGATGACCGCAGCAGCCGCACACGGCCTGGCGACCTTCGCCGGTGACCGCATCCTCGACGTCTGGTTCCCGCGACCCGCGCTGGGCGACACGCCCGCCGCCGTCGAAGGCCTGACCGACCGCGAGCCCGACGCCGTCCGCGGTGTCCACCAGCGCGCGATCACCGTCAACATCGCCGACCTCGACGACGCGCCGAAGGACACGGCCGACGTCTACCTGCGCCTGCATCTGCTCAGTGCGCGTGTGGTCAAGCCGCACGGCCTGAACCTCGACGGCCAGTTCGGCCTGCTGCCCAACAACGCCTGGACGACGCTCGGGCCGGTCGATCCCGCCGACCTCGAGACGGCCCGCATCAGGGCCAACGGCCCGGTCATCGTGACCTCGGTCGACAAGTTCCCGCGCATGACCGACTACGTCGTCCCCGACGGCGTGCGGATCGGTGATGCCGACCGCGTCCGCCTCGGCGCGCACCTCGCCTCGGGCACCACGGTCATGCACGAGGGCTTCGTGAACTTCAACGCCGGCACGCTCGGCAACAGCATGGTCGAGGGACGCATCAGCGCCGGGGTCGTCGTCGGCGACGGCAGCGACATCGGTGGCGGCGCGTCGATCATGGGCACGCTCAGCGGCGGCAACACCACGGTCATCTCGGTCGGCGAGGGGTGCCTGCTGGGGGCCAACAGCGGCCTGGGCATCCCGCTCGGTGACAACTGCGTGGTGGAGGCCGGCACCTACATCACCGGCGGCTCGAAGGTCACCGCGCCCGACGGCAGCGTCGTCAAGGCCAGCGAGCTGAGCGGCCAGGACAACCTGCTGTTCCGCCGCAACTCCCAGTCGGGCGCGCTGGAGGTCAGCAGCCGCAGCGGGTCGTGGGGCGGCCTCAACGCCGCGCTGCACGCCAACGACTGACCGGTGCGCGTCGTCCCCGAGCCGTTCGACGGCCCCGACGCCCGCGCCCTGCGCGACGCCCAGCGCGACGAGTTGATCGCGCGCTACGGGCGCGACGCGGAGCCGGGCACCAAGCCGACGGCCGAGGACGTGCTCGTGTTCCTCGTGGCGCGCGACGACGACGGGACGCCGTTGGGCTGCGGCGGGCTGCGCCGGCTGGACGACGCCACCGCCGAGATCAAGCGCATGTACGTGCCGCCGCAGGGACGTGGCAGGGGCGTGGGTGCGTCCATCCTCCAGGCCCTGGAGGAGCAGGCCCGCGCGCACGGCATCACGGCCCTGAAGCTCGAGACCGGTCCGCAACAGCCCGACGCCATCCGCCTCTACGCCAGGCACGGGTACGTCCGGATTCCCTGCTGGGGCGCCTACGCCGGCGAGCCGGACTCCCTCTGCATGGAACGGTCGCTGTGATGCTGCGCCGGGTCACCGACCCCTTCGTGCGGTTGGCCCGCGGCCCGGTGTCCAGCCTCCTGGGGTCGACCGCGACAGAGGAGGGCACGCTTCCGGACCATCCGGTCTTCCGCCCCCACGCGACCAACCCCACCTACGCGTGGACGCACTACGGCGTGATGATCCCCGACCTGCCCGCACCCCATCACTTCATGAGCTTCATGTCGCTGATCGGGGCCACGGGCTCGCTGGTCTTCGACACCGACCACGCCCGCACCAGCCGCCCGCGCGACACCGCCACGCTGATCAACGCCACCGCCGCGACCGCGCCCGGCCACTTCCGCGCCTACTCGATCAGGCGCGACTGCCACTTCGCCGACGACGGCAGCGAGGTCCGCTTCGGCGATGACGCGGTGCTCACCGGGACGTTCCCGCGGTTTCGCCTGCAGGGCACCCGGCCGGGCTTCCGCTACGACCTGCGCCTGGCCTGCAGCGACGCGGTCACGTACTTCCTACGAGGCCCCATCTGGGAGCACCTCAGCATCCTCGCGCGCTACAGCGGCACGATCGGCGACCTGGCCGTCAGCGGCTCGTGCACGTTCGAGTACGGCGCCAGCCGGCTCAGCGCCCATCTGCTGGCCGACCTGCCGCTGCCCGCGCAACTGAAGCTCGCCGGGGACCGCTTCAACTACAACGTCCTCGCCCTGGCGCCCGGACGCCAGCTGCTGCTGAGCAGCGTCGGCATCGCCGGCCGGCCGCTCGTGGAGGCCGCCTACGTCCGCGACGAGCACGCCGGCTCGCTCCGGCGCACGACCAAGGGCGTGCACTGCACGATCGTCGAGGCCCAGGACGAGCCGGCCGTGGCGCCCGACGGCCGGAAGATGGTCCTGCCGCGGCGGCTGCGCTGGGACGGCCCGGGCGTCGCCGTCGAGGGCACGATCGACACGCCGATGGTCTACGGGCTGGGCAGTGGCTACGTCGGCGGATACGCGTACACCGGCGAGCTCGACGGTGAGGCCATCGCGGGCCGCGCCTACATCGAGTACATCGACCGCACGCGCGGTTAGCGCGTCAGCATCGCCGCGAAGCCGCGCGCGTCGGCCGCGGCGGCCGCACCGACGAGCAGGATGCGGCAGCCCCGCCGCACCGTGTAGAAGGTCTGCGCCGGGAGGTCGACACGGACGGTGTCGACGCCGCCGACCCGTCCGATCGCTGACCTGCCGTCCTGCTTGGTGGCGCCGCTGCGGACGCCCGCGAGGAAGTCGGCGTCGGCTCCTAGGGCGACGGGGAAGGCGGTCACCACCGCCACCTGCCGGGCCCCGCGGTAGATGCCGAGCGTCTCGGTGGCGGGCGCCTGCGAGCGGACGGCGGCCACGTCGGCGCTGGACAGCGGGCGCGTCGAGAAGCCCTGCAAGGCGCGGGAGATGTCGCCCTGCGGCGGAGCGCAAGCGTGCATGGCCCGCTGCGCCGCAGCGTCAGGTGATGCCCTGCGGGTCGTCGTGCCACATCCGGTCCCCAGAAGCATCACCACTGCTACGACAGGCGCCAGGCAGGGGAGGCGTCGCGACGGCATCACCACGGCATCGTCACGGACGAAACCTTCCTTTGCAGCAAATGTCAGCGTGCTGTCAGACGCGCAGCCGCCTCGGCGCAGCGCTCGATCGTCGGCACCAGCGCGACGCGCACGAACCCCTCGCCCTCGGGACCGAAGTAGGCGCCCGGAGCGACGACGATGCCCTGCTCGAGCAGCGACATCGCAAAGGCCTCCGACGACACGACGCCTTCGGGCAGGGACAGCCACCGGAAGAACGTCGCGTCACCGCCGGCCTCCCGCAGGCCCAGCGCCTCCAGCGCGGGCAGCAGGACGCGGCGCTTCTGGCGGTAGCGCTCGCGCACCTCCTCGACGTGCGCCTCGTCGCCCCAGGCGACGGCGGCGGCACGCTGGATGAACTCGATCGGCGCCACGCCGACGTTGGGGCGGTAGCGCTTGAGCCCGGCGACCAGCGCCGGGTCGCCCGCCATGAACCCCGAGCGGTAGCCCGGCATCGACGACCGCTTGGACAGCGTGTTGACGACCAGGACGTTCTCCAGCGACGAGAGCTCCAGCGCGCTGTGCGGCGCGTCCTCGCCGAACCACAGTTCGCTGTAGGCCTCATCGGAGGCCAGGACGACACCTGCGGCCCGCGCACGGGCGGCGGCGTCCTCGAGGAACTCCAGCGGTGCAACGGCCGCCGTCGGGTTGTTGGGGTAGTTCAGCCACACCAGCGCCGCCGTGTCCCAGGGCACCGCGTCGAGGTCCGGCAGGAACCCGCGCGAGCGCTCCAACGGCAACGTCACGACCTCGCGCCCGGCGAACAGCGCGCCCCGTTCGGCCACCGGGTACCCGGGCGCCGTCACGACGACCGACCCCGGCCCGACCACCTGCGCAAGGTGGAAGATCGCCTCTTTGGACCCCAGCGTCGGCACGATCTGCGTCGCCGGATCCAACGTGCTGCCGAACCGGCGCGCGACCCACGACGCCACCGCGGTGCGCAGCTCCGGCAGGCCCTCGGCCAGCGGGTACGGCGCCTCGGGCGTGATCGCGTCCGCCACGGCCCGGCGGATGAACTCCGGCGTCACCTCCCGCGGCTCACCGATGCCGAAGTCGATGACGTCGACTCCTCGTGCCTCGAGCTCGCGCCGCGCCGTCGTCAGCCGCACGAAGGGGTAGACCTTCAGGTCCTCCAGGACGGGGTTCAGCCGCACAGCAGGCGCTCCAGCGTCCGCGCGCAGCGGACCAGGGCGTCGACGGCGATCTGCTCGTCGCGCTTGTGCGCGAAGGCGGGGTCGCCGGGCCCGAAGTTCACCGCCGGCACACCCGCGGCCGCGAACTCGGCCACCGGCGTCCAGGCCTGCTTGGGGCCGACCTCCAGGCCGCCGGCCTCGATGAGGGCTTGCACCAGCGGGTGGGTCACCGCCACAGGTGCGGAAGGGGCGTTGGACGTGATCTCGAGCGTCTCGCCGTCGCCGCCGCACAGCTCGCGCAGCCGCGCCTCGGCCTCGGCGGCCGGCCGATCCGGGGCGTAGCGGTAGTTGATGTGCGCATCGACGCGATCGGGGATGACGTTGTCGGCGATGCCGCCCCCGATCCGCGTGACGGAGACGACCTCCGAGAACTCCAGGCCGTCGAGCAGGCGGACGTCCGGCGGCGCCTGCTCGGACACCCGGGAGATGCTGGCGGCCGCACGGACGATCGCGTTGTCGCCCTGCCACGGCCGCGCGCTGTGCGCCGACACGCCGTGGAAGGACCAGGTCGCGTTGATGTTGCCCAGGCAGCCGGCCTGCACGGTGTTGGACGTCGGCTCCATCACGAACGCCACGTCGGCGGCGCGCAGCAACGGCTCGCGGTCCAGCAGGGGCGTCAGCGAGCTCTCGGCCACGGGCAGCTCCTCCCGGCCGAACAGGACGACGACGACGTTGGCCCGCGCCTGCCCCTCCAGCAGCGCCAGCGCCAGCGCGGTCTCGATCATCACCGCGTCGGCGCCCTTCATGTCGGCCGCGCCCAGGCCGTGGACGACATCGCCGTCGATCCGGCCGGGGCGGTTGTCCTGGGCCGGGACGGTGTCGAGGTGCCCGGCCAGGACGATCGTCGGCGCGCCCGCGGAGCCGCCGATCTCCGCGACGACGCAGGTGTCGCCCGCATCCCGCACGGTCACGCCGCCGGCGTCGAGCACCTCGCGGACGCGGCAGGACAGCCCGGCCTCGTCGCGCGACTCGGAGGGGAAGTCGACGAGCTCCAGCGTCCGCGCCGCGAGGCGCGCGCCCAACTCGGAATCAGAGAGGCCGGCGAACATCGCCAGCACCGTATCGTGCGGGACGCACGTGATCTTCTGCGGCATCGACGTCTCGGCCAAGCCGGCCAACCAGCAGCTCGTCACGCTCCACGAACGGCGCACCGCGGGGGAGACCGAGCTCGTCGCCACGTTCTATGAGCCCGGGTCGGTCGAGGACGTCGCCGGCACCGTCATCGGCTTCGGTCACGAGGCCGTGACCGCGATCGACGCACCGTCGGGCCGGCGGTTGGACCTGCTGGCGCCCGGGACGCAGCTGCGCCGGCGGCTGGACCTGCCCGACGGCCGCTACGAGCGCCACCGCGTCTGCGACGCGCTGCTGTTCCGCCGCAGCCTGCCGCTCTACCCGGTGCCCGCCGCCGGGCAGGCGCTGAACCGGTGGGAGGAGTGGATCGGCGTCGGCTTCGAGCTGTTCGCGGCGCTGGACGGCCAGGGCGTCTACCGCCCGCCGACGCCCCACAAGGAGGTCGAGGCGCCCGTCGGCGAGGGTGCCATCGCCCACGGCCGCGTCGTCGAGACCTATCCGGACGCGGTCTTCTGCGCGCTCCTGGGCCACCGGCCCAGCCCGAAGCGGACGCCCTGGGGGCTGCAGCAGCGCATCGCCGCGCTGAAGCTGAAGGGTGTCGTCGACGAGGACGGCGGGCTGTGGCACCGGACGCTCGACGAGCTCGACGCGTGCGCGGCGGCGTATGCGGCGTACACGCTGGCGACCGGCAGCGGCTCCTGGGTCGGTGATCCCCGCGAGGGCGTGATCCTGTTGCCCGTCGAACGCCTGCTCGACCGCTACGAGCGTCTCCCGCCACCGGGACGACAGCAGCTCGCACGGGCCTCCGCGTTGCGGCCTACACTGCCCTGAGTGCTGGAGAAGGGCCGACACGGACGTACATCGCAGACGCGGGGCGGCGACGGAGCCACACCGAAGGAGGGCGCGCGCGCCAAGCAGCGCGCCTGGCTCATCGCTGCGCTCCCGGAGGGCGACGACCTCGACGAGCTGAAGGAGCTGCTGCGGACGGCCGGCGTCGCCGTCGTGGGCCAGACCGTGCAGCACCGCGAGACGCCGCACCCGAACACCTACCTCGGCCCGGGCAAGCTCCAGGAGGTCAAGGTCGACGCGAAGGCCGCGGACGCCAACATGATCGTCTGCGACGACGAGCTCTCGCCGCGCCAGGAGCGCAACCTCGAGAAGGAGCTCGACCTGTCGGTGGTGGACCGCACCGCCACGATCCTCGACATCTTCGCCGCGCACGCCCACAGCCGGGAGGGCAAGCTCCAGGTCGAGCTGGCGCAGCTGCAGTACAACCTCGCCCGCATGCGCGGCCTGTGGACGCACCTCGAGCGCCTCGGCGGCGTGTCGAGCGGCGGGTTCGCCACGCGCGGGCCGGGTGAGTCGCAGATCGAGACCGACCGCCGTCTGGCCCGTGACCGCATCGCCGCGCTGAAGCGCCGGCTGGAGGAGGTCAAGGGTTCACGAGCGACCATGCGGGCCGAGCGCGACCGGGCCCACCACGTCCCCAACGTCGCCCTCGCGGGCTACACCAATGCGGGCAAGTCGACGCTGCTCAACGCGCTGACGGGCAGCTCCGTCGGGGTGCGCGACCGGCTGTTCCACACGCTCGACCCGACGACGCGTGGCCTGAAGATCGACGGCCGTTCCTACCTGCTCACCGACACCGTCGGCTTCATCAAGAAGCTTCCCCACCAGCTGGTCGAGGCCTTCGGCGCGACGCTGGACGAGACGCGCCTGGCCGACCTGGTGCTGCACGTCGTCGACGCCAGCGCCGACGAGGACGAGCTCGACGGCATGCTGCGCGCCGTGGACGAGGTGCTGGAGGAGATCGGGGCCGGCGACCGGCCGCGCCTGCTGGTCCTCAACAAGGCCGACGCCATGAGCGCAGAGCGCCGCGAGGAGCTGGGCTTCCGCCACCCCGAGGGCATCCTGGTGAGCGCCCTCACCGGGGAGGGCCTGGAGACGTTGCAGGCGGCGATCGCCCAGGAGTTCGAGAAGGGCCTCGAGGAGGTCGAGCTGCTGCTGCCCTACAGCGAGGGCGCCAAGCTCGCCGAGCTGCACGACCTGGCCGGCGAGGACCTGGTCCGCGAGGACGGGCCGGAGGGCGTCATCGTCCGCGCCAAGATCCCGCGCAGCATCAGCAAGCGCTACCAGCGCTGGGCGCTCAACCCGGTCGCCACGACCGAGCCCTGGGAACGCTAGCGATCGTCGCCGGAACCCTGGAGGACGCCGCGCTCCTGGCGCGACAGCAGCTTGGCGAGGTTGGCTGCGGCCACCTCGTCGAGGTCCAGGCCCGCCTCGGTGGCGACCTGCGCGACGTACCAGAGGACATCGCCGAGCTCCTTGGCGATGGCCGCCCGGCGCTCGTCGCCGAGCACACCCGCATCGTCGCGGATCATCTTCTTGACCTTCTCGGCGACCTCACCGGCCTCGCCGGAAAGCCCCAGGGTGGGGTAGACGAGGTTGTTGCCTGCGTCCGGGTAGACCGCGGTGACACGTGACCGTCGCTGATACTCCGAAAGCTCCACGACGCCGCAGCCTAGCGCTCCTCGCGGTCGCCGCCGCCGGCCTCACCGGTGGTGCCTGTGCGGGCGCCACCCCCGACGAGGAGGCCGGCGGGCGCCCGGCCCCGGCGACGGTGCCGTCCCGCACGACCACCGCCACCGCCACCGCCGCCGTCGACGACGGCAAGCTGCGCCGCGCGGTGGGGCAGCGGGTCATCACGCCGTTCGGCGGCACGTCGCCGGACGCGACCATCCTGCGGCTCGCTCGGCAGGGCAAGATCGGCGGGATCATCCTGTTCGGCCCGAACATCGTCAGCGTCAGGCAGGTCCGGGCTGCGGTGGACCGCTTGCAGCGCGCCGCCAGGGCCGGCGGCAACCCGCCGCTGCTGATCACCGTCGACCAGGAGGGCGGGCTGGTCAAGCGCTTCGGCAGCCTGCCGCCGACGGTCAGCCCCCGCGAGCAGAACACCGTCTCAAAGGCAGCGCGGCAGGGCCGCAGCAGCGCCGTCGCCCTGCAGCAGGCCGGCGTCAACGTCAACCTCGCGCCGGTGGCCGACGTCACCAACGACCCGGACTCGTTCCTCTACAGCCGCAGCTACCCCAGGCCCGAGCAGGTCTGCGCGTTCGCCCAGGCCTCCCGGAAGGCGGGCGTCATCCCGGTGCTGAAGCATTTCCCCGGGCTGGGCGGGGCACCCGCCAACACCGACGACGCGGGCGTCACGCTGCACGCGTCGAGGAGCACCCTGGTGAAGCGGGCCGCCGCCTACAGGCGTTGTGGCACGACCGGCCTGGTGATGGTCAACAGCGCGCGCTACAGCGCGCTCGGGGACGGCCCTGCGCTGCTGCGCCCCGAGACGTACGCGTTGCTGAAGAGGACGCTCGGGCTCCCGAACGTCCTCACGATCTCCGACAGCCTCCAGGCCCAGGCGCTGGTGCCCTACAGGAACCTCTACGTCCGCGCGGTGCGGGCCGGTCTGGACCTGCTGTTGTCCACCGGCAGCGAGGCGACCGCCGAGGGCATCTACACCGCCGTCTACCGGGCGGCCAGGAGCGGCGCGCTCGACGCCGGCGAGGTCATCGCCGGCGCCGAACGCATCCGCAGGCTGAAGGCCGGCCTCACTTGATGTAGCCGGACTCCTGCAGGTACTCCGTGGCGACCTGGGCGGGCTTCTCCTTGTCGAGGTCCACGCGCGAGTTGAGCTCCTGCATGACGGGCGTCGTCAGGCCCTCCTGGACCTTCGTGATGACCGCCTGGCCCTCCGCGCCGAGCTCCTGCGCCGTCTTGTCCGACAGCGTGAGGATCAGGTTGTAGGGCGGGAACAGCTTCTGGTCGTCCTCCAGCAGGACCAGCTTGTCCGCCGCGATCTGGCCGTCGGTGGTGAACACCAGGCCGACGTCGGACTGGCCCTTGGTCAGCACCTCGTGGCGCTTGGCGAGGTCGATCGACAGGAACTTCTTGAACTTCAGGCCGTACGTCTTCTCGAGGCCGAGCAGGCAGTCCTCGCGCTGGCGGCACTCCGGGCCGCCGGAGACGGTCAGCGACTCCGACTTGCCCTTCAGGTCCGACAGCGTCTTGACGCCGAGCTTGTCGGCCGTGGCCTGGGTCACGGCAAAGCCGTTGGAGTCCGTGAACGGCGTCGGCGGCAGGGCCGTGATGCCGATCTTGGCGTAGTCGGCCTTGGCCTCCTCGTAGGCGGCCTGCGCGTCGGTGGTGACGTCCTTCGGCTTGACCTTGAAGAACGAGGTCAGCGCGGTGCCGGTGTACTCGGGGTACCCGTCGACCTTGCCGGACTTCAGCGCCTTGAAGGCGATCTGCTCGGAGCCGAGGTTGAACTGCCGCTTGATCTTGTAGCCGGCGGCTTCCAGCGCCTGCGCGTAGACCTCACCGACGACCAGGGCCTCGGTGAAGTTCTTGGTGCCGAGGGTGATCTGCGGCTTGGACGCGTTGGCGGGATCGGACGCGATCAGCTTCGCGTCGGCGGCGGGCGTGCTGGTCGTACCTCCAGCAGCCGTCGTCGAACCGGAACCTGAGCCGGAGTCCGAGTCGTCCGAACCGCAGGCCGCGACGCCGAAGACGAGCGCGGCCAGCAGCGAGGACGTGATGAGACGGACCTTCATCGAGTGCTTCCTCCTAGGGTGAGCCTTGAGTCCTGCGGGGGTGACGCCACGCTGAAGCGCGGCGAAGCCGATCTCGAAGCCGAAGGCGACCACGGCGACGAGGATGGAGCCGCCGAGCCGGCCGGCGTCTCCGTAGACGTTGTTGTTGATGATCGGGTCGCCGAGGGTCTGAACCCCGACGAACGGCCCGAGCGTCGCGGTCGCGGCGACGTTGACGGCCGACGTGCGGATGCCGCCGAAGATCAGCGGCAGCGCCAGCGGCAGCTCCACGCGGCGCACGATCTGCGCGCCGGTCAGCCCGATGCCGCGCGCGGCATCGACCGTGTCCGGGTCCACCTCACGGACGCCGACGTAGGTGTTGGTGAAGATCGGCGGGATCGCCAGCAGCACCAGCGCGAACGCGAGGTTGCCCTGGTTGTAGCCCAGGTAGCCGGCGGTGAACACGACCACGGCGTAGGTCGGCAGCGCGCGCCCTGTGTTGGCCAGCGTGGACGCCACGACCTGCCCGCGGCCGGCGTGGCCGAGGGCCAGCGCGACCGGCACCGTCACGGCGATGGCGATCGCGAGCGCCAGGAAGGTCACCTGCATGTGCGTCCAGAACAGCGGCAGCAGCTCGCTGCCGCCGATGCGCACACCGCCGCCGGTCAGCGACTCCCGCGAGTGCAGGATGAAGTCCAACCAGTCAGGCACGGGCGCGGTTCCACGGCAGGACCAGCCGCTGCGCCAGCAGCAGCAGCAGGTCCAGGGCGAACGCCAGCAGGATGCACAGCGCACCCGCGACGGCGATGTTGGACTTGAAGTTGATGTCGGTGTTGATCTGCTGGCCCAGCCCGCCGGCACCGGCGAAGAACGCCAGCGACGCGAGCCCGACGGTCGTGGTGGTGGCGATCCGCAACCCCGCGAAGATCGCCGGCAGCGCGAGCGGCAGCTCCACCTGCCAGAGCAGCTGGCGGTCGGTGAAGCCCATGCCGCGCGCCGCGTCGCGGGCCTCCTCGGGGACACCGTCCAGCCCCGTGATGATGTTGCGGAACAGGATCAGCAGCGTGTAGGAGATGAGGGCGATCTCGGCGGTGACGAAGCCGAAGCCGGTGACCGACAGCAGCAGGCCGAAGAGCGCCAGCGAGGGGATCACGTACATCGCCCCGGTGACGCCGACGATGGGCGCGACGAAGGCCCGCCGCCGGTGGGCCAGCAGCGCCAGCGCGAACGCGATGGCAAACCCCAGCGCCACCGCGACCACCGTCAGCTCGACGTGGCGCCACAGGGGGCTCATGTAGTCGCCGATGTGGTCGGCGATCCAGCCCGGGCAGAAGCCGTTCTTGGACTCGCAGGTCGCCTGGGAGCGGTCGCGCAGCACCACCTGCGCCAGCTGCAGCACGGTCAGGCCGTCCGCTCGCTCGCCAGCAGCTCGCTGATGCGCTCGACGCTGATGCCGTGCTGCAACGACAGCCGCTCAAGCGCGCGGTCGGAGCGCACGAAGTCCGCGACGAACTCGTCCGCCGGCGCCGTCAACAGCTCCTGCGGCGTCGCGTACTGGGCCAGGACGCCGCCCTCGCGGAGCACCGCGACCCGATCGCCCATCTTGATGGCCTCGTCGATGTCATGGGTGACGAAGACGACGGTCTTGCGGACCACCGACTGCAGCCGCAGGAACTCGTTCTGCAGCCGCTCGCGGTTGATCGGGTCGATCGCGCCGAACGGCTCGTCCATGAGCATCAACGGCGGGTCGGCCGCCAGCGCGCGGGCCACGCCGACGCGCTGGCGCTGGCCGCCCGACAGCTGCGCCGGATAGCGGGTGCCGAGCGCGGGGTCGAGGCCGATGAGCTCCAGCAGCTCGGCCACGCGGTCGCGCACGCGCCCGGTGTCCCAGCCGAGCAGCTCGGGCACGGTGGCGATGTTCTCCGCGACGCTGCGGTGGGGGAACAGGCCGATCTGCTGGATCGCGTAGCCGATCTCGCGCCGCAGCGACGCAGGGTCGCGGCCGAGGATCGACTGCCCGTCGAGCAGGATGTCGCCGCCGGTCAGCTCGATCATGCGGTTGATGAGCCGCATGGCGGTGGTCTTGCCGCACCCGGAGGGTCCGACGAGCACGCAGATCTCGCCGGCCTGCACCGTCAGCGACAGGTCGGCGATGGCGGGCCGCTCGGCACCGGGGTACGTCTTCGTCACGTGACGCAGTTCGAGCGTCGCGGCCTGCGGGGTGGCGTCAGGCAAGGACGGTGACACTAGCAGGGTTTTCGGAAACCCTACTAAGGCAGTAGACAATAGCCTCTTTACAGCCCGGCAGCGCGGCGGGCTGCCGCATGAGCTGCGTCCTCGAACGTGTCGTCCAACGCAGGCAGGCTGTCGTGCCCGAGGGCGGTGCGGGTGATCCAGTCGGCGAACCACGCGTTCTTGGGCAGGAGCGGTCCGTGGAGGTAGGTCCCGACCACCGAGCCCTTCAGGACTCCCTCGAAGCCGGACTCCCCGGTGTTGCCGAAGCCCTTGAGCACGCGGCCGAGCGGCTGCTCGTCCGGGCCGAGGTGGGTGCGCCCGCCGTGGTTCTCGAAGCCGGCCAGCACCTGCGGGCCGTCGAGACCCGGCAGCGTCACCTCGATCGCGACGTTGCCGATGAGCCGCGGTCCCTCGCTGCGCACCGTGCGCAGGTCCACGAGCCCGACGCCCGGGATCACCTCGTCGCCCATCTCGTACTCATGGCCGAGCAGCTGGAAGCCGCCACACACGGCAAGGATGACCGCGCCGCGGGCCGCTGCTGCGTGCAACGCGTCGCGCTTGGTCGCAACCATGTCGTGCGCGCAGAGCGCCTGGTCGCGGTCCTGGCCACCGCCCATGTAGAACAGGTCGTGGGCGTCGGGGTCGATCTCCTCGCCGAGCCCGACGCCGGTCAGCTCGAAGCCCAGTCCGCGCCACTCACAGCGCCGCTGCAGCAGCAGCAGGTTGCCGCGGTCGGCGTAGATGTTCATCAGATCCGGATACAGCGCGCAGACCCGCAGGACCGAATCAGCCACGAGGCCCACCTCCGGCGGCGCGGACGGCCTGCGACGGGTCCGGCGCGGTCACGCCGCCTCCAGCACCCGGGGGGACGGCACGGAGCACCACCACCTGCGAGCCGACGTACTCGTCGGTCTGGGGGACCATGCGGTCCGGCTCCCGGGCGAAGCCGTGGTCGGCCGCCTCGAAGGCGACCTGATCGGTGTCGATGCGCTCCAGGCGGATCTCGTTGCCGGTGGAGCGGTGCGTGCCGTCGCGCTCGACGACCTCGCGGACCCGCACGATCACGGCCGCGTCACCCTCGTCACGGACCGCGATCGGCCGGGAGGCGTAGACCACGCCGTCCAGCTCGCGCATGTCGGGCAGCGGCGGCAGGACGTCCTCGTCGGTCTCGCTGTAACCGTCCATCGCCTCGGCCAGCGCCGCCACCAGCAGGCCGCCGTCGCGCAGCGCGGCGCGGGCGCCCGCGTAGAACTCCCGGCGGGCCGCCACGCCGGGCAGCAGCTGCAGCGTCTGCATCGGCACGATCACCGCGCCGAACCCCGCACCGGCCACGGCGCCGAGGTCCCGGGCGTCGGTGGCGAGCGTCGGGATCGGCGTCCCGGCGCGCTCGACGAGCACCTCGAGGAACTCCGCCTCGAGGTCCGACGCAGTGACCTCGACGCCGCGCTCGGCCAGCCAGAGCGAGATCCGGCCGGTTCCCGCGCCGACGTCGAGCACGGGCCCGCCGGTCTCGGTCGCGACCGCCAGCCACAGCTCGTGGTCCTCGGTGTAGTTGCCGCACTCCAGGTCGTGCCAGATGACCTCCTCCGAACGCGTGGTCATCCGAACGAGCTCCCTGCGACCCCGCGGGCGACGAGCTCGTCGCGCAGGGCCAGCATCGCGGTGTAGGTCGGAAGCGCGAAGACGCGGCCCTCGGCGCCGGCCACGGCGCGGTCCAGCGCGGCGGCCAGGCGCGGCTCGACCTCGATCGCGTCGACGGGCACGCCGGCGTACTTCAGCCGCAGCGCCATCTCCGGCGCCCGCGTGCCGGAGCAGACCGCGCGGCGCACCTGCGGGGCCAGTTGCTCGAAGTCGGCATCCCAGATCCAGGAGATGTCGCGGCCGTCGGCGATGTTGTCGTTGAGGACGGCCAGCAGGTCGTGGCGGCCGTCCTCCAACGTGAGCGTGCGCAGCACCTCGTTCGCGCCGGCCGGGTTCTTGACGAGCAGGATCGAGACCTGATGACCGTCGACGGTGACGGTCTCGGCGCGCCCGAAGGCGGGGGAGACGTCCTCCAGCCCGGCCACGACGTCGGCGAGTGGGACGCCGAGCGACAGGGTGAGCGCCGCCGCGGCCAGCGCGTTGTAGGCGTTGTAGAGCCCGGGCAGCGGCAGCGCGACCTCGGCGTCGCCGGCCGGCGTGCGCAACGTGATGCGCGCGCCGCGGACCCCGTCGAGCACGATGCGCGTCGCCGCGACCTGGGGCACGGGGCGCGCGCTGTCGCCGTTGGGGCAGTGGTAGTGGCCGAGGTGGCCCAGCAGCGAGGCGTCGTAGACGTACGGCGCACCGCACCGGCGGCAGTGCGTCGAGTCGGAGGCGTGCTGCAGGCCGTCGTGGGCCAGCGAGACGTCCTCCACCCCGAAGTAGACGACCTCCGACGGGCCGGCGTCCCGGCCGAGGTCGGCGATGAGCGGGTCGTCGGCGTTGAGCACCAGCGTGCGCGCGTGCCCGGACCCGGTGACGACCGCCCAGCGGTCGGCGATCGTCTCCAGCTCGCCGTAGCGGTCGAGCTGGTCGCGGAACAGGTTGGCCAGCAGCAGCGCGTCGGGCCGCAGCTGCTCGACGATGCCGTCCAGCCAGAACTCGTCGACCTCGAAGAGACCGCTGTCGCCCTTGCCGTAGAGCAGCGTGGAGGCGATGCCGCCGGCCATGTTGGCCCCGGCGCGGTTGTGCACGAGGGAGGCGCCTCCCCGCTCCAGGATCGACGACACCATCGCGGCGGTCGTCGTCTTGCCGTTGGTGGCCGAGATGACCGCGGTGCGCTCCAGGCCCCGCGACAGCCGCCCGATCGCGTGCGGGTCCAGCTTCAGCAGGACCTTCCCGGGCAGCGACGTGCCACCCCGTCCTGACAGGCGCGACAGCGCTCCGGCCGCGCGCGCCGCGGCTCCTCGCGGTCCGGCCCTCATGCGGGAAGCAGCACCTGAACGGCGTGGTGGTGCATCGTCACCGTGGCGGGCAGCGAACCCAGCGGGTCGCCATCGGCATAGACGTCGAAGGGACGGTCGGCCTCGATCCGCACCTCGCGGCCCCGGAGGATCGTGACGCTGGGCTCATGGACGTGCTCGCCCTTGAAGACCTTGGGCAGCGAGGACAGGAACTTCAGCTTGCCGGTCTCGGCGCTGAGGACGACGTCGAACAGGCCGTCGTCGAACTTCGCGTCCGGGGCCAGGAACATGCCCCCACCGTAGGCGCTGGAGTTGGCGACGGCGACCGTCCAGCCCCGGAACGTCGTCTCGCTGCCGTCGATCGTGACCGTGAACGTCGCGTGCTTCCAGCTCAGCGCCGCGCGGATGCCCGCGTAGGTGTAGGCGAAGGAGCTCATGAACGACGGGGCCTCGTTGGCCAGGCGGTTGGCGTCGGAGTCGAAGCCCAGCGAGGCGATGCCGACGAACGGCATGTCCCCGACGCAGCCCAGGTCGACGGGCCTGGGGACGCCGTCGGCGATGACCCTCGTCGCCTCGACGGCATCGAGCGGGATGCCGGCGACCCGCGCGAAGTCGTTGCCGCGGCCGCCGGGCAGGACGCCGATCGTCGCCCCCCTGCCGTCCAGCGCGCCGGCGATGGCGCCCAGGAGACCGTCGCCGCTGAGCGACACGGGGATGAGGCCCGCGTCGTGCGCCTGCACGGCCAGCTCGCGCGCGTGGTCCATCGAGCGCGTCCGCTCCGTGGTGACCTCGACGCCGTGCCCGCGCAGCGCGGCCTCGACGTCGGGCAGGATCCGCTCGGCCTTGCCGTTGCCGGACGACGGGTTGACGATGAGGCTGATCTGGCGCGCCACGGCCATCAAGTCTGCCGGGTCAGGGCACCAGAACGAGGTCTGCCAGGGTGTCGGCGATGCCGACGATGGGCCGGTCGCCGTCCAGCGCGGCCTCGGCGTCGGCCCGCGTGGCCTGGCCGCTGAGCACCACGGCGGCGTCGATGCCGATGCCGTGGGCGCCCGCGACGTCCGCCGCGATGTTGTCGCCGATCATCAGCGCGGCGCCGTTGCCGGCGCGCTCCAGGGCGGTGCGGAAGATCGGGGCCTCCGGCTTGCCGACCGACTCGGCCCGGCGTCCGGTCGCGAACTCGACGGCGCTGACCATCGCGCCCGTCCCGGGCCAGAAGCCGTCGGGCATCGGGAAGGTGCGGTCGCGCCCGGCGCAGATCAGGTGCGCGCCCTCCAGGACCGCCTGGGTCGCGATGCGCAACGTCCCGTAGTCGAAATTGTCGTGCCCCGCGACGATCACGACGTCCGCGCGCGTGGCCATGTCGGTGTGGTTGAGGATGCCGACGCCCGCCAGCTCGACGTGGCGGTGGATCGCCGCGGAGCCGATGACGAACGCGTTGCGCAGCCCGGGCGCCTCGGCCAGCGACTGCTGCAGCGCGCCTCCGACGGTGACGACCTCCAGCACCGAGGCGCGCACGCCGAGGCCCCACAGCTGCCGGACGGTGTCCTCCGGCGAGAGCGACGGGTCGTTGGTGACGAACGCGATGCCCTTGCCCGCCTGCCGCAGCGCCGCGATGGCCTCGTCGGCCCTCGGGGTCGCCGCGGTGCCGACGCGGACGCAGCCGTCGAGGTCGAGCAGGATCGAGTCGTAGCGCTGGAGAAGCGGCGAGAGGCGCACGCTGGTGCATTATCGTGCCGCGCCGTGCGTCGCCACCTCACCCTCATCCTCACCCTGCTCATCGCCGCGTTCGGCGTGGCCGCCTGCGGGGACGAATCCACCGTCTCCGACCAGAAGGCCGAGTCCGACGCCGCTGCCACGACGGCAGCCGCGGACAGCACGGCCCAGGACACCACCGCCACGGACACCGCACCGGCCCAGGACGGCGAGTGCAAGCAGGTCGACTCGCCCGGCCCGAAGTCGGCCGAGGGCACCAAGCCGAAGGGCAACCTGCCCGGGGGCAAGACCTACACCGTCGTGCTGGAGACGTCCTGCGGCACGATCGAGATCAAGCTCAACACCAAGGACGACCCGAAGACCTCGGCGTCCTTCGCGGGCCTGGTCAAGGACGGCTTCTTCGACGGCCTGAGCTTCCACCGCGTCGTGCCCGGCTTCGTCATCCAGGGCGGCGACCCGCAGGGCGACGGCTCGGGCGGCCCCGGCTACTCGGTGGTCGAGCCCCCGCCGTCCTCGCAGCAGTACACCAAGGGCGTCGTGGCGATGGCCAAGACCGCCGCCGAGAAGCCCGGCACCTCCGGCTCGCAGTTCTTCATCGTCACCGGTGACGACGCCGGGCTGCCGCCGGAGTACGCGGTGGCCGGCGAGGTCTCCAAGGGCATGGACGTCGCCGAGGCCATCGGCAACATCCCGCCCCAGGGCGGCGGCGATGGCCCGCCCACGCAGCCCGTCGTCATCGAGAAGGCGACGCTGAAGGCGGAGTAGGCCAGGACCCGCCGGGCCGGCGTCGGCCGGCCGGCGGCAGGTGCGGCGCCGGCGGGCCGGCGCGGCACCCCTCAGAACAACGTGGGGTCCGGCGGCGCCGGGGGATCCAGGCAGTCGGGCTCGTCGTGCCGGGCGTCGTTGACGGCCGTCGACACCTCGCGGTAGGCGACGGCCTCGTCGGGCAGCGGCAGCAGGAGCTGCTGCGCCGCGTCGGCACCCACCTCGTGGGACAGCCACGCCTGCTCGTCGTCAGCGGTCGGCAGGATCACCGGCATCCGGTCGTGGATGTGCGCCAGACGCGCGTTGGCGGACGTCGTGATGATCGTGCAGGTGCGCAGCGGCTCGACGTCGTCGCCGGCGTCCTTGGGCCGCCAGACCGACCACAGGCCGGCGAACGCGAACGGCGCGCCGTCGGCGCGCGTGATCCACTGCGGCCGCTTGGGCTGTCCCGCGGGCTTCTCCCACTCATAGAAGCCGTCGGCGACGATGAGGCAGCGGCGGGTCTTCAGCGCATCGCGGTAGGCCGGCTTCTCGGCCACCGTCTCCGCGCGCGCGTTGATCATCTTGTAGCCGGTGCTGGGGTCCTTGGCCCAGAACGGGACGAGGCCCCAGCGCAGCAGCTCACCGCGCGGCGCTCCCTCCTTGGTGGTCGTGACCGCGAGGACGTCGTCGGCAGGGGCGACGTTGAAGCGCTGCCGGATCTCGACCGCCTCACCCAGCTCGAAGCGCTCCCGCAGGACCGACGGGTTGGGCGAGGCCAGCGTGTAGCGGCCGCACACGGTGCGGCTCAGCCGCCCCCACCCGCGCGGGCGGCCTGCGCCTTGGCCTGCCGGCGCCGGCCCACCAGGGCCAGGACGCCGAGCGCGGCGATGACGACGACGAAGCCGAGGGCCAGGGTGCCGGCGAAGCTGCCGCCGGAGAAGCTGCCCGAGCCGAACGGCAGCAGCAGGACACCGGCGACCAGGAAGCCGATGAGCACGAGGCCGATGATGATGCTGGCGAGGATCGCCCAGCCGCGGACGCGCAGTGCCATCGAGGAGCCCGGCGGCGGGGCGACGAGGCCCATGACGCGCAGGAGGAAGAGCTGGCGGTTGGACGGGGCCTCCTGGCCGAGGCGCTCGACGGCGGCCTTGAGGTCATCGGGACGACGCTCGGCCAGGGCGATGGAGGCATCGGCCATGCGGCGCAGCTGCATCCGCTCCTGGGGGCGCGCGGCCGCGACGGCACGGCGGAAGTAGTCGCGCGCGGCGGCGGCGTCGTACCGCTCCGCAGCCCGGGCGCCGAGGATCGCCAGCGCGGCGGACTTGAACTTGGTCTCGCGCTCGAGCTCCTCATCGGTCTTCGTCTCGAGGGCCTGCATGGCGGCCATTGCGCCACGCTGCTCGATGCGGACCTGCCGCTGCTTCTGGGCCATGCCCACATTCTAGGAGCGCGCCGCTTTTTGGGGATGTGGACGGCGACGAGTGTCCAGAACCCGTCCAGAGCAGGGGTCACCACGCCGATTCCCGGTTCAACACGCCCCCGACCGGAAGACACGGATGTCCCGCACCGGAACCGCGAGCATCGTCGCCCGCGCCCTCGTCGTCGCGTCGCTGTCAGGACTGATCGCGCCCCACGCCTCGACCGCCGCCCCGCACGCCAAGAAGCCGCCGTCAGCGACGGCCAAGGCCAAGAAGCTGAAGGCCAAGCAGCGCAAGCAGCTGCTCGGGTTCCTGAGCGGGCAGATCGGGCCCGTCGAGAAGCCGGCCAAGAAGGGCCGCACGCCCCGCGCGGCGGGGACGGCGCTGCAGCTCGTGCGCAGCTACGACGTCCCGGCCGGCGACCCGGCGTACGCCGCGCTGGCCAACGTCTCCTGGACCTACGACTCGGCCCTGGCCGCCGTCGCGTTCATCGGCGCGGGGGACAAGGGCGACGCGCAGACCGTCCTGGACCAGCTCGCCGGGCTGCAGGACGCCGACGGCGCCGTCGGCTACTCCTACGACACGCAGTCCGGGCGCACCGAGGCGGTGTCGAAGACCGGCTCGGTCGCGATGACGGGCTTGGCCGCGGCGATCTTCCGGCGCACCTGGGCGACCACGCGCTACGACGCGCTGATCGGCGGCGTGCGCCGCTACCTCACCGCGAACACGCTGCCCGGCGGGCTCATCGCGGGCGCCACGGGCGCGACGTGGGCGTCCACCCAGCACAACGTCCTCGCCGACGCCTTCCTGTGGCAGCTCGGCGCCACCGACGCGACGGCCAGGAAGGAGGAGGCCGCGCTGGCCGGCGCGATCCACGCGCAGCTGTACGTCGATGACGGCAGCACCGCGCACTACCGGCGAGGGACGGGCGACGATGCCCGCCCGATCGATGCGCAGGCCCTCGGCGTCCTGCTCGAACTGGCCCGGGGGGACAACAGCTCTGCGAGCAAGCTGGCCGCGGGCATCGACGCCAACTACTCCGTGGCCAAGCGCACCGTGGTGCCGTCCTCGGACCCGGCGACCTTCAACCCGTTCTCGGCCAACGGCTTCTACGAGGGCTTCCGCCCGTACGCCGGTGCCCAGACGCCCGATGTGATGTGGATGGAGGGGACGGCCCAGGCCCGGCTGGCGCTCACGCTGGCCAAGGTCAAGACCCAGAACCTCGACTCCTCGATGAACCGCTGGCTGAAGATCACCGAGTCGACAAGCGCCGGACCGCTGGCCGCCGACCGGACGGTCTCGACGCCCGACTTCGGCGAATACCACGTCTGGCCGGCCTCGGCGACGGGGTCGTGGATGCTGCTGGGCCTGACCAGCGAGAACCTCGTCCGCTGGACCTAGGGCAGAGTTCAGAACTCTGTTGTAGGGTCCCGCCATGGACACCGAGCAGCTGGTCCGCCTGACCAACCGCAACATGATCGCGTTCGACCTCGCCCTGGGCACCGGCGCCCTGGTAGCGCCGGAGGCGACCCTGAAGGCGCTCGGTCACGACGCGCCGTCGGAGGACGCCAAGCACCTCTTCCGCCGCTGCGGCCCGATCT
>CAYUDT010000036.1:0-40895 GCA_964443695.1 uncultured Conexibacter sp.
CCGATCCGCTCGGCCTCCTCGGCGCCGACCTTGCGGCCGGTGAGCATCAGCTCGTTGGAGCGGGAAGCGCCGATCAGCCGGGGCAGCAGCCAGCTGACGCCCATGTCGCAGTTGGAGACGCCGATGTTGATGAAGATCGCGCGGAAGACGGCGGTGGTCGACGCGTAGCGGATGTCGCTGCCCAGCGTCAGCGCCAGGCCGAAGCCGGCCGCCGGTCCGTTGACCGCCGCGATCACCGGCTGCGGCGTCTGGCGCAGCTTGTAGATCAGCCGCGACATGTGGGCCTGGTTGTTGAGCCGGTTGCGCGACTCGTCGTCGCCCACGCTGTCCGGGCCGTCGCCGTAGCCGTGCAGGTCCAGGCCCGCGCAGAACCCGCGACCCGCGCCGGTGATGATGATCGCCCGGCACGTCCGATCCAGGGCCAGCTCGTCCAGGGCCGCGTGCAGCGCGCTGCACAGCTCTGCGCACATCGTGTTGAGCTGGTCGGGGCGGTTGAGGGTCAGCAGGTGGACCTGGGGAGCGATGCGCTCGCTCAGCAGCACGGCGGAGGACATGCCCGCGAGCCTAGTCGCCGGCCGCTCCCGAGCGGTCTGGTGCTGGCGAGGCGGCGCGGGCAGCCTTGCGCGGGCGGCCCGTCGCCAGACCCGAGCGCGGGCTACCTGCCGCCGATCACCGCGCGGTAGCCGTCGGGGTCGGTGATGCCCTCAGTGGCGATGAGGACGGTGCGGCCGCGGACGGGAGCGCCGTGGTGGAGGGCGGCCAGGGTGGAGGCGCCGCAATCGCCGATGGTGAGCCCGATGGAGGCGAGGTCGCGCATGGCGGCGTGGGCGTCGGCGTCGCTGACGGTGACGGTGGCGTGGAGGCCGTGGAGGAGGTCGGGCCAGGCGGCCGCGGAGACCTCGGCGCAGTCGAGGCCGGCCATCGAGGTGCCGGGGTTGGTGATGACCGTGGGCTCGCCGGCGCGCAGGGACGCCGTGACGCAGGCCGCCGTGCGTGGTTCGACGGCGATGACGTCGGCGCCGACCGCGGCCCCGTGGCGGGCGGCTGCGGCGGCCAGCGAGCCGACACCGGCGGGGACGACGATCGTGCCGACGTCCTCGCCGATCTCGTCGAACAGCGTCGCGTAGCCGTCGATGACCCAGTGCGCGGGACCGGTGGCGCCGACGTCGGCGAGCTCCAGGCAGCCGGGTTGCGCGCCCGCGTCGGCGGCTGCCCGCACCGCCTCCTCGTAGTCGCCGTCGATCACGATGACCTCCCCACCCTCCGAGGCGATGGCGTCACGGCGGGCCCGGGCGCTGCGCCGGGGCAGGAAGATCCGCGCGGTCAGGCCGCGACGGCGGGCGACGTGGGCGACCGCGCGCCCGTGGTTGCCGGCGCTGGCCGCGGTGAGCGTGTGGACGTCCGGACGCTCGGCCAGAGCCCGCTCGACCGCCCACGAGGCACCGAGGACCTTGAACGCCGGCAGGCCGAGGCGGTCGGACTCGTCCTTCATCAGGACGCCGGGCCCGGCGAGCGCGGCGAGGTCGTGCAGCGGCGTCGGCGCGTAGCCGTCCAGGGACTCGTGGAACGCCCGGGCCGCACGGTCGGGCCGGCGGACGCGGCCGGGGTCGTGGGCCGGATTGAGGAAGACGCTCACGCGCAGATCCTGGCGGCGACGGCGGCCAGCGTCTGCGCCACCTGCTCGGTGGACGACACGCTCACCCACTCCTCGAGGGCATGCGCGCCCTCGCCGGCCGGCCCGAACATCACGGTCGGGATGCCCGCCGCGGCGATGAACGCGGCGTCGGCCCAGTAGCTGGCGCCGCCGACGTGCGGCTGCCGGCCGAGCACGCCGGCAGCTTCCGCGACCACGGTCGCCACCAGCTCATGGTCGGGGCCGATCTCGAACGGCTCGCGGACCAGCGTGGTGGTGATCGTGGCGTCCCCGCAGAACGCCGCGAGCTCGGCCTCGAAGCCCGCGGCGGTCTCGCCGGGCAAGGTGCGGCGCTCGACCGACACGACGCAGCGCTCCGGGTAGCTGGACTGCTCGATGCCGCCGCGGATGGTGCCCGCGTGGACCGAGCCGCGCTCCAGGAGCGGGTGGGTGACGGTCTTCAGCTGCTCGTCCAGCGCGCCGATGCCCGCCAGCACCGGGGCGGCCTTGACGATCGCGTCGACGCCGAGGTGCGGACGGGAGCCGTGGGCGGCGACGCCGCGGACCTCGACGTCGGCCCAGACGAAGCCCTTGTGGGCCACCACGACCGCCAGCTCGGTGGGCTCGGTGACGATGGCCGCGTCAGCGTGCACCTGGGCCAGTACCTCCTGCACGCCGATGCTGGAGTGCTCCTCGTCGGCCACCGCGGCGACGAGGACGTCACCGGACAGGTCCAGCGACAGCGCGTGCTCGGCGGTCGCCAACGCGGCCGCAACACCGGCCTTCATGTCGTAGCCGCCGCGGCCGTGCAGCCGGTCGCCGTCGCGGCGGGGCGGGGCGACGCCCTCCGCGTTGACGGTGTCGATGTGGCCGCAGAGCAGCAGCGTCCGCCCGCCGCCCGTGCCGCGGGCCCGCACGACGACGCTCGGACGCCCGGGGGTGGCCTCCAGCACGTCCGCCTCCAGCCCGCGGTCCGCCGCCCAGGACGCGATGAACGCGGCGATCTCCGGCTCGCCGGCCGCACCCGGCACGAGCGACGGGTTGACGGAGTCGATCTCCATGAGCGCGAGGGTGAGCGCGGCGACGTCTTCCATGAGCCAGATCCTGCCGCCGGCCTCGCTTCGTCTCAAATGATCCTCCGCGATCCGAAGGTACGCTGAGCTGATGCTCGACGCGCGGCGTGGCGCTGGTGCCGCAGCTCGCCGCCACACCGCTGCCTGCCGGTGTGGCCACCGTCCCGCTCACAGGGCAGCCGCTGACCCGCAGCGTGCACCTCTCGCGGCTGCGGATGCGGCGCGTGCCGCCGGCGATCACCGTGCTGGAGGACCTCCTACGAGGAGACGGGGAACGCCCATCGGCCTGACGTCTGCGCGGTGACGATGTCGCGCAGGACCTCCTCGAAGACCGCGTAGCGCTCGTCGCCCACGAGCATCGACCAGCGCTCGGTGACCTCGAGGCTTGCGTTGTGCGCCACCTCGCGCGCCCGGCGGCCGCGCTCGGTGGGCACGATGCGCTTGGCGCGACCGTCGTGGGGGTCGGGCTCAAGGGTGATGTAGCCGTTGGCCTCGAACTCGCGGACGAGGTCGTTGGCCGCCTGCTTGCTCAGCCCGAGACGGTGGCCCAGCTCGGACGGGCGGAGGTTCGAGAACAGCATCTCGCGCAGGACCGGGCGATGGACGTCGCGGATGTCGTCGAAGCCCGCCGCGTGGAGCGCGGCCAGGACCTCGGACACGATCTCCGTCCAGGTCCGGCGCAGGAGCGTGCCGACGAGCGGCGGGCCTGCGTCATCCGGGGAGCTTGACATAGAAGTACGGTACACCATACGATCTAGTACGACGCACCGTACTACCATGGGAGAGGGCCGGATGACCGAGGACCGCATGAAGCAGCTCATCGCCGAGCACATCGCCGCCGAGATGGCGGGCGACACCGCTGGAGCCGTGAGCATGTACACCGACGACGTCGAGCACGACGTGATCGGCTTCCCGACCGGGCCCGTGCAGAGCCCGCAGGCCGCCCAGGGCTTCTACGAGTATCTCGTCGCGCAGATCGTCAACGAGCGGATGGACGTCACCCGTGAGCAGTTCGGCGAGGACTTCTGCGTCGTGGAGCACGACTGCACGGCCGTGGTCAACGGCGAGTTCCTCGGCATCCCGGGCCACGGCAGGCGGATCACGTTTCGCATGCTCCATGTGTGGGACTTCAAGGACGACGCGATCAGCCGCGAGCAGGTCTGGCTGGACGGCGGGTCGATCGCCGCGCAGCTCACGGCCGCCTGACCCGGACGGGCGTGTGCGCGCCGGCGGCCAACCTGCCCGCCATGGCGGGCCCGGTCGCTCGGCCCTCGGGCCTACCGATCCAAGGTCTGAGGATCCAGGCGGGCCTGGGCCGCTGCGCGGTCCAGCGCCCGGCCCGCCGCGACGGCGGCCGCGAAGCAGGCCTCACCCAATGCGGCGCGGAGCTTGGCGGTGAGGCTGATGACGTCCCGGTTGGTGGGGTCCTCAGAACCGCGGAGCTTTGCGGCGGCGCCGAGCATCTCCGCGGCGTCGCGGGGACGGCCCTGCGCCTCTGCGAGGAACGCGACCGCCACGCCGACCAGGCTGATGACCGGCTGGTCGTCGGTCTGGAGCGCCGGCGGGTAGGCGGCGACGGCCAGCTCGCGGGCGCGCGCGACGTTGCCGCGGTCGAGTTCCAGCATCGCGGCGTTGCCGCGCGTGATGGCGTGGATGTGGCCGCGGTCCGGGGGCCAGTCGCCCATGCCGTCAACCATCGCGACGGCGCGGTCCATCGTCGCCAGCGCCTCGTCGTGGCGCTCCAGCGACCAGAGGATCCGGCTCAGCGCGGTCTGCACGAGCACGGCATCCACGCCGTCGAGGTCGGTCGCGTCCTGCGCCTGCCGGGCGTGGGCGAGCGCCCCGTCGAGGTCGCCCTGACGGCGACGGACGTCGGCCAGCCGCAGGTGCAACATCGCGTTGTCGGCCTCGGCGCCGAGCTCGGCGAGCAGCCCGCGGCTCTCCTCCAGCGCCGCGGCCGCGGCGTCGAGGTCGTCCTCCAGCATCGCCACGTTCGACAGTCCTGTCAGCGTCGCGGCCCAGCCCCAGCGCTCGCCGATGGCGGCGAAGGACTCGCGGGCCTCCTCGAAGTGCGCGCGCATGGCGGGGACGTCGCCCTCGTTCTCGGCCCACTGCGCCAGGGCCAGCGGCACCGCGGCCTGGACCCACTCGTCGCCGTGCGCGCTGGCGTGGTCGAACAGCTCGTTGGCGAGGTCGGCGTCCTCGGCGAACCAGGCCAGCACGGGCAGGACGGCCAGGAGCATCGGGCGCCGGCCGAGGTCCAGCGCCTGGAAGCGGTCGATGATCTGGCGCACCTCGTCCTTGAAGTTGGTCGGTGTGCGCACGGCCTGGGCCATGGGCAGGACCGTGTCGACGATGAGGCGGTCCAGCAGGTCGGCGTCGCCCTCCAGCGGCTCGACGAGCCGGAACGCGGCGAGCGACTCGTTGGGCGTGCCGGCCAGCCAGAAGTACCAGCCCAGCGAGACGGCCATCGACACCGCGCGGGCGGCGTCCGCGCTCTCGACGAGCCAGCGCAGGCCCGCCATGACGTTGTCGCGCTCGGCCTGCAGGTGGTGGAACCAGGTGAGCTGGTCGCGGCCGCGGAGGTGCCGGTCGGCCTCGTCGGCCAGCGCGGCGAAGTGGCGGGCGTGGGCGGTCCTGATCGCAGCGAGCTCACCGGCTTCGTCCATGCGCTCGGTCCCGTACTCACGCAGGGTCTCGAGCATGCGATAGCGCGCGCCGTCGAGGTGCACCAGCGAGCGGTCGGCCAGCGAGGCGAGCAGATCGGGGACGTCGCGGGGGTCGATGTCCTCGCCGGCGCAGACGGCGGCGGCGCTCTGTGGCGTCACGCCGGCCGGGAACACCGCGATGCGACGGGCGAGGACGCGCTCCGGCTCGGTGAGCAGGTCCCAGCTCCAGTCGACCACGGCCCGCAGGGTGCGCTGCCGGGGCAGCGCCGCGCGGCTGCCGCCGGTGAGCAGGCGGAAGCGGTCGTCCAGGCGCGCGGCGATCTGGTCGACCGGCAGCGAGCGCAGGCGGGCCGCCGCCAGCTCCAGCGCGAGCGGCAGACCGTCGAGGCGGCGGCAGATCTCGGTGACGGCGGTGACGGTGGTGGCGTCGACCACGAAGGACGGGCTGGCCGCCTGCGCGCGGTCGCTGAACAGCCGCACCGCCGGATGGCGCAGTGCCTCCTCGGGCGTGGCGTCCTCCGGGGGCAGGCCCAACGGCGGCACCTGCGCGAGATGCTCGCCGGCGATGCCCAGCGGTTCGCGGCTGGTGGCGACGACCCGCAGGCCGGGGCAGTGGGCCAGCAGCTGGTCGGCCAGCACCGCGGCCGCGCCGATGACGTGCTCGCAGTTGTCGAGGACGATGACGGTCTGGCGGTCGGCGAGGACGTCGAGCAGGTGCGTGACGGCGTCCGTGCCGCCCGTCGGGAAGGCGTTGCCCGTGCGCTCGGAGATGAGCCGCGCCTCGCGCAGGCCGAGGGCGCCGAGCACGCCCGCGCCCACGTCGGACGGGTCGGTCACGGTTGCGAGCTCGGCCATCCACACGCCGTCGCGGGTCGTGGGCAGGCGGCGGCCGGCGACCTCGCCCGCCAGGCGGGTCTTGCCCGCGCCTCCGGGGCCGATCAGCGTGACGAGGCGATGCTTCTCCAGCAGCGCCTCGAGCCTGGTGATCTCCTCGTCGCGTCCCACGAAGCTGGTCAGCCCGGCCCGCAGGTTGGTGCGGCGGGGTGGAGTGGGCGACACCGGCGGTGGCGTCGTCGCCGGTGCCGCCGTGCCGTTGATCACCGCCAACTGCGCGGCCTGCAGCTCGGCGGAGGGCACGGCGCCGAGCTCCGCGTCCAGGCGCACGCGCAGCCGCTCGTAGGCCTCCAGCGCGTCGGCCTGCCGGCCGGTCGCGGCCAGCGCGCGGAGCCGCTGCGCAGCGAGCCGCTCGTTCAGCGGATGGGCGGCGGTGAGTTCCTCCAACTCGGCCACGAGGGCGGTCGTGACGCCGCGGTCCAGGTCGGCCGCGATGCGATCCGCGGTCAGCAGCAGCCGCAGGTCCTCCAGGCGGCCGGCGGCCTCGCGGGCGAAGCGCTCCGGGACGTCCGCCAGCGCCGGCCCGCTCCAGAGCCGCAGCGCCTGGTCCGGCGCGCCGGACCGCGCCAGACGCTCGAACTCCGTCGCGTCGACGGTGACCCCGGTGAGCGTGTAGCCGCTGGTGCCGCTGGTGATGTGGCCGGCGCCGATCGCGCGGCGCAGGCGCGAGACGAGGGCCTGCAGCGCGTGGCCCGCATCGCTGGGCTCGGCGCCCTCCCAGATGGCCTCGATGAGGGCATCGCGCGACACCTCACGGCCGGCGTCCAGCGCCAGACGGGCCAACAGCGCACGGACCCGCGCGCCGGGCACCGCCACGACGTCGCCGTCGTCGCGGACCTCCAGGGCGCCGAGGATCGCCACCTCCATCGGCTGCCCACTCTATGGGCCGGGCCCACGGCGTCCTGGCCGCCCGCGCGCGCATCGCGGCGAAGCCGGCGTCGGCGGACGTGCGGAGGCCCTCCGAGGCAGCGGATCCTCTCGGCGCCGGGCGGTGCGCTCTCTCAGGTGCCCAGGAGCTCGCGGGCGATGACGAGCTTCTGGATCTCGCTCGTGCCCTCGTAGATGCGGAACAGGCGGGAGTCGCGGTAGAAGCGCTCCACGGGGATGTCGGCCATGTAGCCGCTGCCGCCATGGACCTGGACGGCGCGGTCGGCGACGCGGTCGACCATCTCGCTGCAGAACAGCTTGGTCGAGGCGGGGCCGATGCGGGTCTCCTCGTCGCGGTCGTACTTCTCGGCGGCGGCGAGGACCATGGCGCGGCCGGCGGCGGCCTCGGCGTAGGACTCGGCGATGAGCGCCTGCACGAGCTGGAAGCGAGCGATCGGCCGGCCGCCCTGGCGCTGCTCGTTGGCGAACGTCACGGACTCGGCGATGAGCCGCTCCGCCATCCCCACGCAGATGCCGGAGATGTGCAGGCGGCCCTTGGACAGCGAGCGCATCGCGGCCTTGAAGCCGCCGCCCTCGACCTCACCGATCAACGTGGCCGCGGGCGTGCGCGCGTCGTCGAAGTAGACGTCGCTGGTCCAGGCGCCCTTCTGGCCCATCTTCTTGTCCTTGGGCGCGATCGTGATGCCGGGCGTGCCGGCCTCCACGACGAAGACCGAGATGCCCTTCGTCCCGTCCTCGGGCGCGCCGGTCCGGGCGAAGACGATGAGCAGCTCGGCCAGCGGCGCGTTGGTGATGAAGCGCTTGGCCCCGTTGAGGACGTAGTCGTCGCCGTCGCGCCTGGCGGTGGTGCGCAGACCCGACGGGTCCGAGCCCGCCTCGGGCTCGGTCAGGGCGAACGACGCGACGGCGCCCTGCGCCAGCCGGGGCAGGTAGGCCTCCTGCTGGCGCGGGGTCCCGGCGTGGACGAGCGTCTGCCCGGCGATGCCGTTGTTCGTGCCGAACATGCTGCGAAAGGCCGGCGCCGTGCGCCCGAACTCCATCGCCAGGCGGACGTCCTCCACCGCGTTGAAGCCCAGCCCGCCGTGCTCCTGTGGCAGGGCGTAGCCGAACAGCCCCATCTCGATCGCGGCCTGCCGGATCTCCTCCGGCACCGCGTCGGTGCTCTCGATCTCGTCCTCGCGGGGGATGACCTTCTCGGTCACGAACTCCCGGACGGACTTGAGAACGGCCTCGAACTGGTCTGCGTCGGTCACGGTGCTCATGTCCTGCGCAAACTAACCTGTCGGCCCCGAAGGGCCGGTAGCTCAATGGTCAGAGCAGCGGACTCATAATCCGTCAGATCCGGGTTCGACCCCCGGCCGGCCTACTCAAGACGCGTCAGTGAACATCCGCCACGACGGGGGACGAGGCGCTGACACCACGGCGGCGTCACACCACGCGCCTGCAGGGAACGTTCTGGGAACGCGAGGGGCTGAAGGTACGGACAGCACCACCGACCCGTACCCCGGAGCGCCCAGATGAACCGAATCCGCACGATGACCCGTCGGCCGCCGCGCCGCCTCGCCGACGCTGTGCGCTGGACGGCGCTCGCGGGGATCGTCGTCGCGAGCGCCGGGCCCGCTCCGGCCGCCCACGCGGCCGGGGCGGCAACGTTCGACCCGGCTTTCGGGGGTGCCCTGGGCCGCGCGAGCCTGCTCGTCGGCAAGGAGATGTCGAGCGAGCAGGCCGCCTGCAGCGTGGCCACTCCGGACGGCGGGGTCCTGCTCGCCGGGCCGGCGACCACCGACGCCGGAGTGGCCGGCATCGGGCTCCTGCGCCTCCGGGCCGATGGGACCCCGGACCCTGCCTTCGATGGCGGCGGGCGCCGGGTGCTGCTGCTCGGCGAGGACGCGCAGGGCACGACAAGCGGCTACGCCTGCTCGCTCGGGCTCGATGCAGGCGGCAGGACGCTCCTCTCCTACAGCGCCCGAGACGCGGACAGCCGGTACGCGGTCGGCATCGCGCGCCTCACCGCGACCGGAGCGCTCGACCCGTCGTTCAGCGGTGACGGCCGTCTGCTGGAGCAGTTCGGCGCCGGGGCACAGCCGGAGTCGGGCAGCAACGGGCTGACCGTGCGGGCCGACGGGACCATCCTCGTCAGCGGCTCCGCGACGGTTGACGGCGTCCCTGCGGCCGACGGCATCGACGGCATCCTCGTGGCTTACGACCCGAGCGGGGCCCGGGTCGCCCAGTTCGGTGCCGGTGGCCTGCGCCGGGTGCAGCTCGCGAGCGGGCCGGGGGTGGAGCCCTACACACGCCTGGGCGGCACCGTGGAGCTACCCGACGGGGATCTCGTGGTCGCCGGCAGCTACACGCCCGTCAGCAACGGGCCGTCGTCCGCGTTCGCGCTCCGTCTCTCCGCCGACGGCGTCACGGTGCGCCAATCGTGGGGCGACGGCGGCCGCACCGTCCTGCCCGGGCCCTCGGTCGGCCGCAGCATCGTGCTGCGGCCCGACGGCGCCGTGCTGGTCAGCGGCCCGCTCAACAGCGGTGGCTTCGTGGCGCGCCTGGACGGCGACGGGCACCTGGACCCTGGCTTCGGCGACAACGGCGTCGCAGCGGTGGGCGATGGCACCTTCGTGTACGCCGTCGCGCCCCGTCCCGACGGTGGGGTCTTCTACGGGAGCTTCGTGTCGGCGGCCGGGGAGGCCGATGACGGCGCCGCCTGGGTCGGGGCCCTGACCGCGGGCGGGCGCCCCGACGCCACGTGGGCCCCGGACGGCCGGGCGCCCCTGGTGGGCTCGAACGCCGACACACGCTTTCAGGTGGTGACCCTGGCGCCCGACGGCCGCGGTGGCGTGTTCTTCGCGGGCCGGGACGGCGCCGGTACGACGGCGGCCCGGTTCGGCTTCGGCCGCGTGTTCCCCTCCGCCGACCCGCCGCCGGAGCCGGCGACGACCGCCACGGCGGCCATGACCACGACCGGCGCCACGCCGCCGCCTCCGCCGCCGGTGAAGGCCACGGCCGTCGTGCGCGCCCGCTCGTTCACCGTGGACCGCCGCGGACGCATCGCCGTCGGCCTGCGGTGTCCCGCTGCCAGCGCCGGCTGCAGGGGACGGGTCGCGCTGTTGCGCGGGCGCCGCGCGGTCGCCTCGACGGGCTATGTCCTGGCGGCGGGCGCGAGCACGATCGTGCGCCTGACCCTGCCCTCGGCCGAGCGGAGCACCGTCCGCCGGGCCGGACGGCGCGGACGGCGGTTCTCCCTGCGCGTCAGCGGCGTCGCGACCACGACGACGCCGGTGACCGTGCGGCGGCGCTGATCCCGCCCGGCCCGCTGCCGTCGCACCTCGATGCGACGGCGGGACCGTCCTCCTCCGACCACGAGAGGCACGGAGCGCTCACGCCGATCGCAGGCGCCCCGCGCGGATCCGCGCCGCGAGGTCGGAGGACTCCTCGCGGAGGATCGTGCCGTCCTCGAACTCGATCGCCGGCACGAGTCGCTGGCCGCTGCGGGTCTCGAGGTCGCGGCGCCGGGACCGCCGCAACGGCTGCTTGACCAGGTCGTACTCGATGCCGGCCTCGTCGAGGGCCTGCTGCACCTTCCAACAGGGGTGCCCGCCGCTCTTGGCGAACATGACCGGGCAGCGGTGGAGCTTGACGGTCATGCCGGGCTCACCGTGTCGAGCTTGCCGCGCCGGCGCTCGGCCACGCGGGCGACCAAGCGGTTGAGCCCGATGCCCAGGGCCAGGATCACGGCGTTGAAGATCCAGTAGAGCGCGTTGTCGTCGCTGCCGCTCTCGTGGAAGACCACGGCGGTCTGGATCGGGAAGGTGACCGCCCAGAGCGCGAGGTAGATGCCGAGTGCCCGGCGCCGCGCCGACACGAAATACCCGAGCGGCCCGGCGATGATGACTGCGAGGATGAGTTCCATGGCGCGCAGCTTGGGCCCGTTGCGCGCGCCCGTCGTCCTCCTCGCGGGCGATCTTCGCGGTCGCCGGTCACCCGTGCGGATGACCGCTGAGGCCGGCCTCATAGGCCAGCACCACCGCCTGGACGCGGTCGCGAAGGCCGAGTTTGGCCAGCACCCGGGCGACATGGGTCTTGACGGTGTTCTCACCGAGGACCAACTCGGCGGCGATCTCGCTGTTGGAGAGCCCGCGGGCGATGAGGCGCAGCACCTCGAGCTCACGCTCGGTCAGCGCGCTGAACGCCTCGGGGACGCCGCCGGGGGAGACATGCGCCGCGTCGGTGAAGCGGTCGATCAGGCGGCGGGTGATGGCGGGGGCCAGCAGCGCCTCACCGGCGGCAGCCACCCGTATCGCGTCCAGCAGGCGGTCCGCCGGCGTGTCCTTGAGCAGGAACCCGCTCGCGCCGATGCGCAGCGCGTCGTAGACGTACTGGTCGGTGTCGAAGGTCGTGAGCATGATGACCGCGCTTGTCACCGCCGGGTCGGCCAGCAGCTGCTCGGCGGCCTGCAGCCCGTCGAGCTCGGGCATGCGGATGTCCATCAGGACGACGTCCGGCGTCCTGCGGCGGATGACGTCCAGCGCGGCCCGCCCGTCCGGGGCCTCGCCGACGACGGTGATGTCGGGCTCGGACTCGAGGATCACGCGGAAGCCCGCTCGCAGCAGCTGCTCGTCGTCGACGATCACGACGGAGATCGCTCGCGGCGCCTCGGCGGCCGGCTCCTCGCCGCCGGCGTCGGGGTCCCAGACGACGCACGCCGTGGCGACCCGGTCCTCCAGCCCGCTCAGACGGACCGTCCCTGCTGCTCTGAAGGTCACGCCCCCGCGCGGGGCGACGATCTGGCGGACCACATCGGACGCGACGATCTCGCCGTCGCGCGCCCCCGCGCAGAGCCCATCCGCGACCAGCATCGGCATGCCGTGCGGGTCGCTGAGGTCGCCTCCGGGTTCGCCCGCGCCGATGCCGATGCGCAGCGTCCCGTGGAGCCGTTGCAGCGCGACGGCGCAGTGCACCGCCGCGACCGCGCTGGGAAAGGCGAGCATCAGCCCGCCCGCGGTGGTGCGGACCTCACGGCCGCCGTGCTCGGCGCTCACCGAGCGCAGGGCCGCGAGCCGCTCCTGGCGCAGGCCGTCGTCGCGCCGCGCCTGCAGCGCCTCGGTCCCGCCCAGGTCCACGAAGACGATGGCGACGAAGTCCACGACACGATCATCATCGCCCGTGAGGGTGACCGTTGTCATCCGCGCGGGCGATGGTCGCGCAGGTTGCGCGACGCGATCCTGAGGCGCATGATCGATCCGATGCCCGGGGCGACCATCGACCGTCGCGATGTGGCGATCGCGTTCGCCGTGAGTGCGTTCGCGATCGTGGCGCTGGCCGCCAACGCGACGGACCCCGCCGAGGTCGCGCATCCGTTCGGGGCGCTGCTGCCCTACGGCTTGGCGTACCCGCTGGCGCTGCTCATCACCGGTCCGCTGCTGTGGCGCCGTGCTGCGCCGGTCCCTGCACTGGCCGTCGCGCTGGGTGGTGTCGTGCTCAACCTGGCCCTGCTCGGCGACGAGGCGTTCCGTTGCGGCTTCGTCGGCGCGACCGCGATGCTGCTCGGGTCCGCAGCGGCGGCCCAGGGCGCGGGCCGCTGGTCGCTGGCGGGAGCGGTCGGCCTCGTGGCCCTGGAGTTCCCGCTGGAGCTCGGCGTCCTCACCGGGCTGGTCGCGTGCGCGCTGACCGCGGGGGTGTGGGCCGTCGGGCACCTCGTCCACACGCGCCGGGAGCTGGCCGGCCGGCTGGCCGAGCGGACCGATGAGCTGCGCGCCGCCCGTGACGAACGGGCGCGGCTGGAGGTGGCCACCGAGCGCGAGCGGGTCTCCTCCGAGCTCGACGCGCTGCTGCACCGGCGCCTCGGCGAGCTCGCGGCGCTGGCCGAGGGCGGCCGGGGGATGCCCGATCCTGAGGCGCGGCTGCGCGACATCGAGACGTCCAGCCGCGAGACGCTCACGCAGATGCGCGCCCTCGTCGGCGTCCTCCGGGAGGAGGGCGGGTCACCCACGTCACCGCAGCCGACGCTGACCCACCTGGAGTCGCTGCTGCAACGTGCTGCGGGCCCGGGCTCGCAGCTGGTGGTCGCCGGTCACCCGCGCACGCTGCCGCCGGCGGTGGAGCTCTCGGCGTTCCGTGTGCTCGAGCACCTGCTGACCGCGCTGGACGGCGCCCCTGGCATCGCGGTGCAGGTGACGTTCGCCGAGGATGCGCTGGAGCTCGAGATCAGCGGGCCGGCGCGGCGCGGCGCCACGGCCGCGATCGAGCGTGCGCGGGAGCGGGTGCGCGTCTACCACGGCACCTTCGACGCGAACGTCCGGCGGGGACGGGCGCACGCGCGCGTGTCGCTGCCGCTCTCCGTGGCGGTCTAGGTGGACCGTCGCGGCAGCGCGGCAGGGGCGGTCGCGCTTGCCACGGCGGCCGGTCTGCTGGCGGCCGCCGAGACGCAGGACCCGGCCAACGTCGTCGCGAGCGGTGTCGTCGGGGCGACGCTGATCCTCGCACCCGGTGCGCCGCGGCGCACGTGCGCTCTCGCTCTCATCGCCTGCGCGGCCACGATCCCCGGCGGCTCAGGGGCGGCGCTCGCGATCGTCGTCGCCGGCCATGTCTTCTGGGCGGCCCGGCGGACGGCGCCCGCCGAGGCGGCCGGGTGGACGCTGGTGCTGCTGGGGCTGCTCGAGGCGGGCGCCTGGCGCGCACCGGGGGCCTGGACCTTCGTTCCCCAGATCGTGACCGTGCTGGCGGCCGCGGCAGGCGGCCGCGTGCTGGCCGAGCGTGAGGCGGTGGTGGCGCAGCTCGAGGAGCGCGGGCGCGAGCTCGAGGAGGAACGCGAGACGCACAGCGCGCTGTCGGTCCGTTACGAGCGGGCGCGCATCGCGGCGGAGCTCCACGACATCGTCGGCCACGCGATCAGCGTCATGGTCGTGCAGGCTGCCGCGGGCCAGCGGCTGGCCGCGCGCAGTCCCGAGCTTGCCGACGAGACGCTCACGGTCATCGCCCGGGCCGCCCGGCAGGCCGAGGCCGACATCGAGCGGCTGGTGGCCCTGCTCGGGGACGAGGAGGGCAGCACAGACGCGCCGGACCTGGAGCTCGTCGAGGAGCTTGTCGGTCGCGCGGCGGGCAGCGGGCTCGACGTGACGCTGCGGCTGGAGGGCGACCGTTACGGCCTCGCCGCGCCCGTGGCCGAACTGGCCTACCGCGTCGTGCAGGAGGGCCTGACCAACGCCCTGCGCCACGCGGCCGGGGCGCGCGTGACGGTGACGATGACCGGGGGCAGGCAGGCGCTGGGCGTGACGGTGGTGAACGGTCCGGCGGTGGGTGACGCGCTCGCCGCCGACGCCGGTGGGGGGAGAGGGCTGTTGGGGCTGCGCGAGCGCGCCGACGCCGTCGGCGGCCACATCGAGTCCGGTGCCACCCACGACGGCGGGTGGCGCCTGCACGCCCACCTGCCGCGCTGACCCGCGCCTTGTGCGGGCGCGGCCCGTCGGTCACTCACCTGCGTAGGTCAGGCCGACGGCCTGACCGGGACGGAGGCGTAGGTGGGGCGGGGTGACCAGCACGGGGCAGGGCGGATCGGCGACCAGCCGGGCCGACACGCTGCCCAGCAGCCGGCCGGCAAAGCGCGGGCGGGCCCTGGAGCCGCAGCAGAGCAGGTCCGCGTCCTCCGTGGCCAGGCGCAGCTCCTCGACGGGGCGGCCCTCGAGCATCGACCAGCGAGCGGGCGCGGCGGTCTCCTCGACCGCGCGGGAGAGACCGGGCGTCAGCGCGCGGCGCTCGAACAGCCCACCGCCGACGCCGACGACCTCGAGGTCGGCGCCGGTGGCGAGCGCGAGGGCGTCCGCGGCGGCCAGGGCGTGCTGGGCACCGGCGGAGTCGTCGAAGCCGCTGACGATCCGGCGGAACGGTGTGGTGACCAGCAGCGGGTTGGACGGGCACACCACCACGGCGCAGTCGGCGACGTTGAGCATGCCGGAGGTGACCTGCCCGCGGGTGTCCGGGCCGATGACCACCAGGGCGGCGCTGACCTGGCGCATGTGGCGCTTCAGCGTGCTCGTGGTGTCGCTGCCGGGCACCGACACCGCCTCGACCAGCGGGCTGTCCTCCAGGAAGCGGGCGGCCTCGCCGGCGATGCGCTCCGCGGCGGCGAAGCGCTGGGCGGTGAGGTCCGGGCGATCCGCCTCATAGCGGTAGGCGGTCACGACACGCAACGGCAGGTCGAGGATCTCCGCGAGGTAGGCACCGAGGCGCAGCGGTCCGTGTCCGTGCCCGTCGTAGGCCACGACCACGCAGGGTTCGTGCTTCATGTCCGGGACTCTGGTCCTCCGGCGACGCCGCGCCATCCGGGGCCGTCCCGCGCCGGGCTGCGGACAAACCGCAACACCGCTGCGACTTGGCCCGGATGGTGGGGGCCTGCGCCGTCAACAAGATCGTCCTCATGTTCGCCAACGTGATCATCGGCATCGACGGCGGCCCGGGTGGGCGTGACGCGCTCGCGCTGGCCCGCCGGCTCGCCGCGCGCCACGCCCGGTTCACGCTGGTCAACGTCTGGGACCCGCGCGAGGCCCTGGCGTCGGCGGTGACCGGCCGGCCGCACCCGTCGACGACCGGGCAGGAGCTGCTGGAGCGCCTGCGCAGGGAGTCCGGGCTGGACTGCCGGATCGCGCAGGTCGGCGCGTCGTCGCCCCAGCGCGGCCTGCAGGAGCTGGCCGACCACGTCGGCGCGGACCTGCTGGTGGTGGGGACCTCGCGCCACGGCGATCACCCGCGGCTGCTGGGCGACCACGCCCGCGGAGCGCTGCATGGCGCGCCGTGCGCCGTGGCCGTCGCCGCCGAGGGCGCGGACCGGATCCGCGACGTCGCCATCGCCTGGGACGGCAGCCCCGGGGCGCAGGATGCCCTCGAGGTCGCCCGGGAGATCGGGCAGGCCCACGGCGCGACGCTTCACGGGTTCACCGTCGTGCCGCCGATGCCGGGCATGTGCGCGCCCGAGGCGGTCGCCTACGCCGACCTGATGGAGGAGGGGCGCGGCAAGGAGCTCGAGCACCGCCGCGCCGAGCTGCAGGTCGAGGGCATCACCGACATCCGGGCCGAGAAGGGGCTGTCGTCAGCGGACCTCTGCGGCTGGACCTCCGACGTCGACCTGATCGTCGCCGGCTCGCGCGGCCACGGTCCGGTGCGGCGCCTGTTCCTGGGCAGCACCGGGGATGCCCTGGTGGGCGATGCGCAGTGCTCGGTGCTCATCGTCCCCCGCGGCGAGCGGCTGCACGACAGCGGCCCGTCGGAGCGCGCGCTGCTCACCGTGATCTGAGATGCCCGAGGTCGTCGCGGTGACCCTCATCGCAGGGCTCACCGTCCTGGCCACGGGTCTCGGCGCGCTGCCGGTCGTCATCTTCGGCGACCGGGCCGCAGCTGTCCAGCCGCTGCTCGACGGTCTGGCGATCGGCGTGATGCTGGTCGCCGCGATCTCCGGGTTGCTGATCCCCGCGGTGCAGATCGGCACGCCGGCCGAGGTCTCGCTCGGCGCGGTCGCCGGAGCGGGCGGCCTCACGCTCGCGCGCCGCGCGCTGCGCGCCTCCGCGGCCGTGCACCGCCAGGCGCAGTTGACCTTCGGCGTGCTGTTCGTGCACAGCCTCCCCGAGGGGCTGGCGCTCGGCGCCGCGCTGGCGCACGGCGGGACGCTCGGGGCCTTCGTCGTCCTGGCCATCTCCATCCAGAACATCCCTGAGGGCACCGCCACCGCGGCCGCGCTCCGGCGCGACGACGCCGGTCCGGCGCGGCAGGTCGGCGCGGCCACCGCGACGAGCCTGCCGCAGCTGCCGGGGGCGCTGGCCGCCTGGGCGGCGGCCGACATCGTCGCCGGCGTGCTGCCGGCGGCGTTCGCCGCGGCCGGGGTGGCCATGTTGCTCCTGGTGCTCGTCGACCTCGTGCCCGCGGGCTGGCAGGGGGATGCGCACGGGCCGCTGCTCCTCGGGACGCTCGCGGGCGCCGGGGGGATGGTGCTCCTGGCCCTGGTGCTGCACCCACCGGCGTGAGCGTGGCAGCGGGTGCCTCCGGAGCACGCCGCAAGCGGGCGCGTAGTTCTCCACGCAGCGCGGCGGGCCAGCGCGGAGGTCGGCCGGCGGTGGCAGGAGCACGATGGAGCCATGTCCCTGCTCGATCGTTCCCCCGGCGGTTTCATCGCCTTCGCGTGCGTCGTCGTCTACTCCACGATCCTGGCCGAGATCTGGATGTGGACCGAGGCCACCGTCTTCGCCGTCGTCCTCGTCCTCGGCCTGATCATCGTCATGGCCGGCGTGATCTGCTCGGCCGTCGTCCACTTCATCGGCGACGAGGCGCCCGACATGTCGCCGGCGCCCAGGCGGGCCGAGCCCGCCGAGGCCGCGCCGCGCGCCGCGCGTCCCGGGCGCCCCGCGCACGTGCGCTGACGGCCGGCTCGTGGTCTCAACGACACCCTGGGAAGATCTTTTGTCCCAGGGTGTCGATCCACGTCGGCGCCGTTCGTCTCCTGAGCACCATGAGCCACACCGTCGACTTCACCAACGTCTCCACCGCCGGACTGGAGACCTCGCCCCACGCCGAGGCCCTCGCAGGTCTGCGCGCCAACGAGGCCCGCTACTTCAAGAACAAGTACGACCACGTCTTCGTCACCGAGACGGGCGCCGAGGCGGCGGAGGCCATCGCGTACGTGGCCCGGATCCTCAAGGAGGAGCGCGACATCGAGATCGCCTCCCCGGCCCTGGAGGCCTGCAGCTTTCAGGTGGAGAACATCCGGATGGCCTATGTCTTCCACGAGAGCGGCCTGGCGGTCAACGTGATGTACACGCTGGACGGGGAGAACCCCAAGCGCGCGGTCGGCTTCAAGCTCTCCGACGGCATGGAGATCCCGGAGGAGCTGGCCGAGAGGTTCAAGTTCGCCCGGCAGAAGTCCAAGCTCGCCGGCACGATCCGCGGCACGTTCTTCGTCATCAAGAACGAGTACTGACCCGTCGCGCGCGGCACGTGTCTGCCGGTCCTGCGGCGCCCCCGTTAGCGTCCGCTGAGGAATGACCCGCCTGCTTTCGCCTGCCGCCGCCGTGATCGGCGCCGGCCGCACCGTCCTGGAGAGCCGCGCGCTCACGCCGATCCGTCCCGACCGCCCGCTGCGCGCGCTGCTGGCCCTCCGCGAGGCCGGTGGCTCGCTGGCTGCAGCGGGCGCGCTGGGCGCCGCGATGTGGGGAGGACGTGACGCGCTGCGCGACGAGCGCGGCTCGCTGACGCACGACGAGCTCGACACGTCGGTCAAGGCGCTCGCGGCCGCGTTGCACGCCGGAGGGCTGAAGGGAGGCGACCGCCTCGGCATCCTCTGCCGCAACCACCGCGGCTTCGTGCAGGCGGCCCTGGCGGGGTCACGCCTGGGCGCCGACCTGATCCCGCTGAACAACGACTTCGCCCGCCCGCAGCTGCTTGCCGTGCTGGAGCGGGAGGGCGTCGGGGTGATCGTCCACGACGAGGAGTTCGCATCGCTGCTGGACGGCTACGACGGCCGCCGCATCGTGGCGTGGAGCGACACGCTGTCGGAGCTGGACGGCCTCATCGCGCGGGGCCGCACCCTGCCCGCCCCGCCCGTCCCGGCCGAGGGCGGCCGCGTCGTCCTGCTCACGTCGGGCTCCACCGGCGTGCCCAAGGGCGCGCCGCGGACCAGCAGCGCGACGCCGCTCAGCGCCCTGGGTGCGCTTCCCGGCGGCATCGCCTTCCTGTCGCGCGTGCGGCCGGTTCCGCACGCGGGCGACCCGCTGCTGATCGGCCCGCCGCTGAACCACATGTTCGGCCTCGGCGCGATGACGGCGGGCCTGGCCGCCGGCTCGCCGCTCATCCTGCAGCGCCGTTTCGACCCGGTCGAGACGCTGCGGGCGATCCAGGCCCATCGCGTCGGCGTGCTCTGCGCCGTCCCCACGATGCTCAAGCGGATGGTCGACGCCGGCGGCAGCCATGACACGTCGTCGCTGCGGCTCATCGCGTCCGGAGCCGCGCCGCTGTCGCCGCAGCTGGCCGAACGCGTCATGGACCGGTTCGGCGACGTGCTCTACAACGGCTACGGCTCGTCGGAGGTCGGTGGCGTCTCGCTGGCCACGCCGCAGGACCTGCGGGCGGCGCCCGGGACCGTCGGGCGCGCAGCCCCCGGGGTGCGGATCCGCATCCTCGGCCCTGACGATCGGGACGTGGCGCCCGGCGTGACCGGCCGCATCTTCATCGGCAGCACGCAGCTCTTCGAGGGCTACACGGGCGGCGGCAGCCGGCCGGTGGTCGACGGCATGATGGGCATCGGGGACGTCGGGCACCTCGACGGCGAGGGCCGGTTGTTCATCGACGGCCGCGACGACGAGATGATCGTGTCGGGCGGGGAGAACGTCTTCCCCCAGGAGGTGGAGGCGACGCTGGCGGCACATCCCGCCGTGGCGGACGCCGCGGTCACCGGCGTGCCGGACGAGGACTTCGGCCAGCGGCTCGAGGCCTTCGTGGTGCTGCGTGGCGAGGCCACCGAGGACGAGTTGAAGGACCACGTCCGCGCGCATCTGGCCCGCTACAAGGTGCCGCGCAGCATCACGGTGGTCGACGCCGTGCCGCGCACGAGCACCGGCAAGATCAAGCGCAAGGCGCTGCTGGACACCTAGGAGGGCAGGCGCACCGTCACGCGCAGCCCGCCGCCGTCGCGGGGTCTCAGCGCGAGCACCCCGTCATGGGCCTCGGTGATGCTCTTGACGATCGCCAGCCCCAGGCCGGTGCCGTCTGAGTGGATCCGCTCGCTGCTGCGGCGGAACGGCTCGACGAGCGTGGCCACCAGCGCGGCGGACAGCACATCACCTTCGTTCTCGACGACGAGCGCCGAGGAGGTCGCGTCGCTGCTGGTGCTGACCTCGACGGTGCCGGTGCCGTGGACGATCGCGTTATGCACGAGGTTGGTGGTGAGCTGCAGCAGCAGCGGGTGCGAGCCGTGCGTCGGAGCGGCGCCACCGCTGGTCCGGATCGTGACGCCGCGCTGCTCGGCCAAGGGCAGCAGGGTCTCGGCGGCCTCCTCGGCCAGCAACGACAGATCGACGGGCTCACGGGTGAAGGACCGCCGGTCGGCGCGGCTGAGCAGCAGCAGGGCCTCCGTGAGCTCGATGGCGCGGGCGTTGACGGCGTGGAGCCGCTCGACCAGCTCGTCCGGCGGGCGCTGCGGGTCGTTTCGGGCGACCTCGAGCAGCGTCTGGGTGATCGCCAGCGGCGTGCGCAGCTCGTGCGACGCGTTGGCGGCGAAGCGCTGCTGCTCGGCGACCTGGGCCTCCAGGCGGCCGAGCATCGCGTCGAACGCGTCGGCCAGCTCGCGGAACTCGTCCCGGCGGTCGGTCAGCGCGATGCGGTGCGAGAGCGAGCCGGTGCCCGCCAGGCGCGCGGCGTCGGTGATGCGGTCCATGGGCGCGAGCATCCGGCCGGCCAGGAACCACCCGCCGGCGAGACCGAGGATCAGCAGGAAGAGCATCACCGAGGCCGCGACCGGGGCGAAGTGGCGGAACAGGTCGGAGTGGCTCTCGACGACGAAGACGACGCCCGGATGGAACCCCCGCGACAGCGAGAAGTAGCCGGCCGTGAGCAGCACGGCACCGGCGAACATGAGGAAGCCGGCGTAGCTGAGGGTGAGCTTGAGGCGGACGCTCACGTGCTGATGCGGTAGCCGACACCGGCGACGGTGGCGATGATCTCCGGCTCGCCGAGCCGCTTGCGCAGGCCGCTGACGGTGATGCGCACGGCGTTGGTGAACGGGTCGGCGTTCTCGTCCCACGCCTTCGTCAGCAGCTCCTCGGCGCTGACGACGCCGCCCTCGGCGGCGACGAGGACCTCCAGCACCGCGAACTGCTTGCGCGTCAGCGCCACGTAGCGCCCGTCGCGGTAGACCTCGCGGCGGAACGGGTCCAGCCGCAGGCCGGCCAGCTCGCGCACCGGCGGCCGGCTGTGGGCACGACGGCGGTCCAGGGCGCGCAGGCGCAGGACCAACTCCGCCAGCTCGAACGGCTTGGTGAGGTAGTCGTCGGCGCCCAGGCCGAATCCGGAGGCCTTGTCGTCCAGCCGGTCGGCGGCGGTGAGCATCAGGATCGGCATGCCGCTGCCGGACGCGACGATCCGCTGCGCGACCTCGTCACCCGACGGACCGGGGATGTCGCGGTCCAGGATGGCGATGTCGTACTCGTTGACGCCCAGCAGCTCCAGCGCGGTGTGACCGTCACCGGCGATGTCGGCGGCGATGGCCTCCAGCCGGAGCCCGTCGCGGATGGCCTCGGCCATGTATGGCTCGTCCTCGACGAGCAGCACGCGCATCCGGCGAGGCTAACGGCGCGGCATATCGCGGGCATATCGAAAACCCCATACGCGGCGGCAACGGCCCGGTCCCTGCAATGCGCCGCATGATCGCGATCCATAAGGTCCGCGTTGCCGCGCTGCTGGTGCTGAGCGGCATCGTCCTCGTCGCCCTGAGCCACCGGCTGCCGACCGACGCACCCCCGACGGCGACGTCGTCCACCAAGACCCGGGCCCCGAGCCCGCCGCGGGAGCGGCCGCACGGCAGCACGGGCCACCTCGACCCGGCGCTGCTGGACGCGCTGCGCGCCGCGGCCGGCGCCGCGGCCGGCGACGGCGTGGCCATCGTCGTCAACAGCGGCTGGCGCTCCCCGGAGAAGCAGGCCGAGCTGTTCCGCGAGGCGGTGGCCAAGTACGGATCGGAGGCGGAGGCGGCCCGCTGGGTCGCGCCGCCGGAGCGGTCCGAGCACGTCAAGGGCCAGGCGGTCGATGTCGCCAAGGAGGGCGCGGCCTGGCTGTCTGAGCACGGTGCCGCGTACGGCCTGTGCCGGGTCTACCGCAACGAGCCCTGGCACTTCGAGCTGCGCCCCGGCGCGGCCGGCGGCGGCTGCCCGGCCATGTACGCCGACGCCGCGCACGACCCGAGGCTGTGGTCATGAGCCGCGCGCTCACGGTGGTCCTGGCCGCGCTGCTGCTGAGCGGCTGCGGCTCGGGCGGGCCTTCAGCGACGACCGGCAGCGGACAGGTCGGCGCCGCCCGGGCGAAGGCCGTGAAGTTCTCGGCGTGTATGCGCACCCACGGCGTCGAGGACTTCCCCGACCCCAACGCCGAGAACGACTTCGACTACGGCATCAGCGTCAGCGACGTCGTCTGGGGCCGCGCCATCGCGGCCTGCAAGTCGCTGCAGCCTCCGGGCACGTTCTCCGCCGACCGCACGCCCGAGCAGCAGTCCGACGGGCTGCGCTTCGCGGAGTGCATCCGCGCCCACGGGGTGACGGACTTCCCGGACCCCGTCAACGGGGAGCCGCTGGTCGACACCAACAAGATCCCGTCGTCCAACCGGCCCGGCGGCATGACGATCCTCAACGCGGCGATGAAGGCGTGCGCCTCCCAGGCGAGGTCGATCATCGGGGCGCAGCCGTGAGGCGGTGGACCTGGGCGGCGGCGGTCGCGCTTGCGGTCACCGGGTGTGGGTCCGACGCACCCCCGAGCGGCAGCGCCCCGGTGCGCACCGCGCCGGTGCAGCGGGGCGATCTGTCGGCCTCGGTCTCCCAGGACGGCATCCTGGCCTACCGCGCCCAGCCTGACGGCTCGCCCTGGACGGTGGTCAACCGGGCGCGCGGCGTCTACACGCGCCTGCCCGAGAACGGCGACAAGGTCGGCTGCGGCGAGGTGCTCTACCGCGTCGACGACCGGCCGGTGCTGCTGCTCTGCGGCACGGTGCCCGCCTACCGCTCCCTGCAGGTGGGCAGCCGGGGACGCGACGTGGGCCAGCTCAACCGCAACCTGCACGTCGCCGGCCGGATCTTCACCTCACGGACCCAGGCGGCGCTGAAGGCGCTGCAACGCCGACGGGGCATCAGCGCCTCCGGCGCGCTGAAGCTCGGCAGCGCGGTCTTCCTGCCGCACACGGCGCGCGTCGCGAAGGTCGTCGGCCGCCTGGGCGGGGCGGCGGTTCCGGGCGCGCCGGTCCTCGAGGCGACCTCGAACACGCTGCACGTCCAGCTGAACCTCGCCCCGGCCCAGCAGGGCGAGGTCCGCAGGGGCGACCGCGCGCAGGTCACGCTTCCCGGCAACCGGACCGTCGGCGGCAGGGTCACCGGCTTCGGCCGGGTGGCCCAGACCGGGGGGCAGGACAGCACCGCTGCCGACGCGACGATCCCGGCGTCGATCCGCCTGGACGATCCGGCGCAGGCCGCCGGCCTGGACCGTGCCCCGGTGGGCGTGGACATCACCACCGACGGCGTCCAGGACGTGCTGAGCGTGCCCGTCACCGCGCTGCTGGGCAGGTCCGGCGGCGGGTTGGCGGTGGAGGTGGCACGGCCGGGCGGGCGCCGGGAGTTGGTTGCCGTGAAGGCAGGGTTGTTCGACACCGCGGCCGGGCGGGTGCAGGTCGACGGCGCGCTGCGCGCCGGTGACGCCGTGGTGGTGCCCGCCGGATGAGCGCTGCGGTGCTGGAGCTCGACGGCGTCACCAAGGTCTACGGCCAGCAGCCGCCGGTGACCGCGCTGCGGGGCGTCTCCTTCTCCGTGGCGCAGGGTGAGCTGGTGGCGATCGTCGGGCCGTCCGGCTCGGGCAAGTCGACGCTGCTGCACGTGATGGGGACGCTGGAGCGGCCCACCGACGGCAGCGTCCGCATCGGCGGGGTCGACGCGGCCACGCTGGACGACCGCGAGCTGTCGCGGCTGCGCGCGCAGCAGATCGGCTTCGTCTTCCAGCAGTTCTTCCTGGCCGAGCACGCGACGGTGCGGGAGAACGTCGCCGATGGTCTGCTCTACGCGGGCGTGGCGGCGTCGGAGCGGGGCCGCCTCGCCGACGAGGCCCTGGAGCGGGTGGGCCTGGCCCACCGCAAAGCCTTCAGGCCGCACACGCTCTCCGGCGGCGAGCGCCAGCGGGTGGCGATCGCCCGCGCCCTCGTCGGGCGGCCGGCGATCGTGCTGGCCGACGAGCCGACCGGCAACCTGGACAGCAGCACCGGGGCGTCGATCGTGGCGCTGCTCCGTGAGCTCAACGACGACGGCGCGACGATCGTGATGATCACCCACGACGCCGCGCTGGCGGAGCAGCTGCCGCGGCGGATCCGCGTGCTCGACGGGCAGGTGGTCGCGTGAGCCTCGCACCGAAGGACACCCTGCGGGTCGCGAGCGTCGGGCTGCGCGCCCGCCCGGTGCGGGCCGCGCTGTCGGCGCTGGGCATCGCGATCGGCACCGCGGCGATCGTCGCCGTGCTGGGGCTGTCCTCCTCCTCGCAGGCCGGGCTGCTCGCGGAGATCGACCGGCTGGGCACCAACCTGCTGACCGCGCAGGCGGGGCAGAGCATCACCGGCGGGGAGGCCAGGTTGCCGGCGGAGGCAGCGGCGCGGATCTCGCTGCTGGGCGACGTCGACGCCGAGGCCCACACCGCGCTGCTGAAGTCGGCGAAGGTGTTCCGCAGCTCGCTCATCCCGCCGACCGACACCGGTGGGTTGCAGGTGCAGGCAGCGAGCCTCAACCTGCCCGCGGTCCTCAACACGGGCGTCGCGCACGGCGCCTGGCTCAACCCCGCGACGGCGACCCAGCCCGTGGCCGTGCTCGGCTGGGCGGCCGCGCAGAGCCTCGGCATCGACCGCATCCAGCCGGGACAGCGGATCTGGCTGGGCCATCAGTGGTTCGACGTCGCCGGTGTGCTGCAGCCCACGCCGCTGGCGACCGACATCGACACCAGTGCGCTGGTCGGCTACGCCGCCGCGCGCGAGCACCTCGGGTACCTGGGCGCGGCGAACACGGTCTACGTCCGCACCGCGACGGGCCGGGAGGCCGCGACGCAGGAGCTCCTGGCGCCGACCGCCAACCCGCAGGCGCCCAACGAGGTCGACGTGGGCCAGCCGTCGGATGTCCTCACCGCCCGGGCCGCAGCGGCCGGCGCGTTCGACAGCCTGTTCCTCGGGCTGGGCATCGTCGCCCTCCTCGTCGGCGCGGTCGGCGTCGCGAACATCATGATCATCTCGGTGCTGGAGCGGCGCTCGGAGATCGGCCTGCGCCGCGCGCTGGGCGCCACGCAGGGTCAGATCCGCACGCAGTTCCTCACCGAGTCGGTCCTGCTGGCGCTGATCGGCGGCGTCGTCGGCGTCCTGGCCGGGGTGGTGGCCACCGCGGTGTACGCGGCCACGAAGGGCTGGGACGTCGTGATCCCCGCCGGGGCCTGGTCGGGCGGCATCGGCTCGGCGCTCCTCATCGGCGCGGTCGCCGGGCTCCTGCCTGCGCTGCGCGCGTCGCGCCTGCCGCCGACGGTGGCGCTGAGGACCGTGTGACCGGACCGCGAGGTCGTCCACATCCGTGACGTCCAGAATTGGACAGAACCCCGGCGCACGCTCGCGTACCTTCGCCCCACTGCCGCTCACAGGGAGGCGGCCGACGAGGGAGAGCGTGATGACCGACCCCGACGAGCAGGTCGAGGAGCAGGAGAAGGCCGTCGCCGCGGCGTCCGAGGAGCTGGAGGACCTGAAGCCCTCCGACGAGGACAGCGGCGACGTCGACGGCGGGCGGGTCCTGCGATGAGCGACCCGGACGAGCAGGTCGAGGCGCAGGAGGAGGTCGTCGCCGCGGCGTCCGAGGAGCTGGAGGACCTGAAGCCCTCCGACGAGGACAGCGGCGACGTCGACGGCGGCCGGCGCGCCACCTACATGTAGGACGGGTCGCTGCCCGTGGCGATCGCAGGAGACGCCGGGCGGCGGGTGGTCTTCGCGGCCGACGGACGTGAGTTCCGTTGGATCGAGGTGATCATCGCCGCCGCGGCGCGCGGGGACTGGGCGCTGCTGCGGCGGCAGGGCGCTGCCGCACGTCCGCCCGCGCCGCGGGCGGCGCTCAACGACTGGCGCAGGAAGCACCGGCTGTACTCGGCCGACGACACGACCGCCTGGCTGTCGCACTGGTCGCTGGACGTGCGCGACCTCGAGGAGCACCTCGGGGTGCGCCCCCGGCCGGCAGGCGTCGACCTTGACCGCGCGGCCTGGATCCACGCCGTGTGCACCGGCGCGCACAAGGACCTCGCGCGGAGGCTCGCCGCCCAGGTCGCGCTCGCGCCTCCCCGGCCCGGGGCGCGCCTGGACGTCGACGAGCTGGAGCGCCTGGGACGCGTGTCCACCACCCGCAAGCAGCAGATCGAGGCCAGTGACCTGGTCGACGAGCTCATCGCCCGGCACGCGGACGACTGGGTGCGGGTGCGCATGCGCCGGCTGACGCTCGACGACCTCGACGCCGCGCGCGAGGTCGTGCTCTGCGTCAGGCACGACGGCCTGTCGCTGGGGGAGGTCGCAGCTGTCGCCGACCGCGAGGTCAGCGACCGCCGCGCCTTCCTGGACGAGCTCGACGCCGACTGGCACGCCCTGGTCGCCGGCGCCGCGGTGGGTGAGGTGCGCGGACCGGTGTCCACCGAGGGCGGGCACGACGTGCTGCAGCTGCTGGACCGGTCCTTCGCCGCCGACGACCCGGCGGTCGTCGCCCGGGGGCGGGCGGCCGCGCTCGAGCGGGCCGTCGCACGCGAGGCTCCGAGGTTCGTGTGGCATGAGCGCCTCTAGCGAACTGCCCGCGATCACGGCCCCCGAGCGGTTGGCGCTGGCGTCCCTGCCGCTGCTGCAGGGCCTCGGCGCCGACGTGCGCGCCGTGGTCGAGGACTCGTTCACCACCGAGCACTACGCCTTCGGCGCGATGATCGTCCGCCAGGGCGACCAGGCCGACGCGATGTACGTCCTGGTCGACGGCAGCGCCCGGGTGCTGACGACCACGGACACCGGCGACGAGGTGCCGTTGAACGTCCTGGGACCGGGGACGGTGTTCGGCGACATCGCCCTGTTGAGCGGCGGCGTGCGCACGGCGACGATCCGCGCCCGCACGCCGGTCACCGCGCTGCGGCTGGACCGCGGCCTGTTCGTCGCCCTGGTCCGGCGGCATCCCGAGCTGGCCGCTGAGGTGCAGCGGCAGACGGCGCTCGTGGCCCTCAACGACTTCCTGGCGCTGGAGACGCCCTTCGCCGCGCTGCCGGGCGGGGTCCGCCGGACGGTGGCCGAGCGTCTGCGGGAGGCCCCGACCGCCGCTGGTACCCGCATCGTCGAGGCGGGCGCGCGGGCACGGGCCATCGCCATCGTCCGCGACGGGCGTGTGCGGGTCGGGGAGACGCGCTTCCTCCGGCGCGGCGACCTGCTGGGCGAGCGTGAGGTGCTCGACGGCGAGCCCCACCGCGCCGGGGCCACGGCGCTGGACGACGGCACCCTGCTGGAGCTGTCCGCCGACGACTACCGCGACCTGGCGGCCGCGCATCCGCGGCTCCGGGAGCTGTTGGAGCTGCGCTGCTCGGACGTGTCGCTGCCCACCGCCGTGCCCTTGGACTTCGCCCAGCCGGCGTCGCCGCGGACCACGAGGCCGGATCCCCGGCCCGTCGCTGCGGCGGGTCCGGTGACGGTGCAGGGACGCCGCGAGCGGCGGGGCTTCCCGCTGGTGCGCCAGCTCGACGAGGCCGACTGCGGCGCGGCGTGCATGGCCATGGTCTGCCGGCACTTCGGCCGCAGGCTCAGCATCACCCGCGTGCGCACCGCCGTCGCGACGGGGGCGGACGGCACCAGCCTCTATGGCCTGCAGCGCGGGGCGGAGGAGCTCGGCCTGGTCCCGGCGGCGCTGAAGCTCTCGGCCGGGCGGCTGGGCCGGCTGGAACTGCCGGCCGTCGCGCACTGGGAGGGCAACCACTGGGTCGTCGTCCACGGCCTGGATCCCGACACGGTGCGCATCGCCGACCCGGCCCGCGGCCTGCGGCGGGTGCCGCGCGCCGAGGCCGAGGAGAAGCTCACCGGCTACGTCATGTCCGTGCAGCCGGGCCCGGAGTTCCACACGCTGCCCGACCAGGCCACCGACGCCCGCTGGCTGCTGCGGTTCCTGCGGCCGCACCGCGTGGCGCTGGTGAGCGCCCTGCTCCTGGCCCTGGCCGTCGCGGCGGCCGAGATGCTCCTGCCCGTGGTGGGCCAGCAGCTCATCGACCACGCCGTGCCCGACGACGACCGGCGCCGCGTCAACCTCCTGGCGCTCGTCCTGCTGGCCATCATCATCGTGGGCGCGATCGCGATGGTGGTCCAGCGGCTGGTCCTGGCCCGCGTGGCCGGACGGGTCGACGCCGCGCTGCTGGACTTCCTCACCGGACGGCTCCTCGAGCTGCCGATGAGCTACTTCCGGGCCCGGCGGATCGGCGACATCGAGCGCCGCCTGAACTCCGTCGCGCTCATCCGCCAGTTCCTCGTGCAGTACGCCGTCCTCGCCGTGACCTCTGCGGCGCAGGTGCTCGTGGCAGTCGTGTTGATGGTGGTCTACAGCGTGCCGTTGACGTTGGTCTTCCTGGCGCTGACGCCGCTCTACGCGGGCCTGCTGTGGTTCGCCCGCAACCGGCTGCGGCCGCTGTACGACGGCATGGAGGAGGCCTTCGGCAAGTACCAGTCCCGGCAGATCGACGCCATCAAGGGCATCGAGGCCGTGAAGGCGCTCGGTGGCGAGCGGCTGCTGCGGGCGGCGATCATGCGGCAGTTCACCGGCACCCGCGCCCGCGTGCAGCGCGCGGACGTCGGCGCGATGCTCTTCGAGGCGGGCATCCTCACGTTGGGGTTCCTGTCGCTGGGGCTGTTCCTCTGGGTCGGTGCGCTGCAGGTGCTCGACGGGCACCTCACGCTGGGCGGCCTCATCGCGTTCAACTCGCTGGTGCTCCTGGCGAGCGCCCCGCTGACCACGCTGATGCTGCTGTGGGACCAGTCGCAGTACGTGGGCATCCTCATGGGCCGGATGAACGACATCGTCGAGCCGGAGCCCGAGCAGGGCGCCGACCGCTCGGCGCTGGCCGACGTCCCCAGCCTTTCCGGGGCCGTTTCGCTGCGCAACGTCTCCTACACGTTCCCCGGATCCACCAAGGCGCTGTTCGACAACCTCTCGCTGGACGTGCCGGCGGGGACGAAGGTCGCGATCGTCGGACGCAGCGGCTGCGGAAAGACGACCCTCGCGCGGCTGCTCACGGGGCTGGTCGAGCCGACGGGAGGCTCGATCCACTACGACACCGTCGACATGGGCACGTTGGACTGGCGGGCCCTGCGCCGGCACGTCGGCTTCGTGCTGCAGGACAACTACGTCTTCGACGAGACGATCGCCGGCAACATCGCCTTCGGCGAGCCGGAACCCGACCTCGCGCGCGTCATCACGGCCGCCCGCACGGCGGCCGCGGACGAGTTCATCGAGCGCCTGCCGTTCGGCTATGAGACGAAGGTCGGCGACTCTGGGCTAACGCTGTCCGGGGGCCAGCGCCAGCGCATCGCCATCGCCCGCGCGATCTACCAGCAGCCGCCGATCGTGATCCTCGACGAGGCGACCAGCGCGCTGGACGCGGAGTCCGAGGTGGCCGTGCAGGGCTCGTTGAACGAGCTGCTGCAAGGGCGGACGGCGTTCATCATCGCCCACCGCCTGAGCACGATCCGCGACGCCGACCTCATCATCGTCCTCGAGGACGGCGCCATCGCCGAGCGCGGCACCCACAGCGAGCTCATCGCCCGCCGCGGCCTCTACCACTACCTCGCCAAGCGCCAGCTGGACCTCTGACGCGCCCGCGCCGATGTCATCGGCCGGGCGCGGCGTCCAGGATCTCGACGTGGCCGTCGGTGCCGTTGACGCGGATCCGGGCGCCCTCCGGGATCAGCTGGGTGGCCCGCTGCACACCGACGACCGTCGGCAGCCCGTACTCCCGCGCGACGACCGCACCGTGGGACATCACCCCGCCGACCTCGGTCACCAGCCCGGCCACCGCGAGCATCAGCGGCGTCCAGCTGGGGTCGGTGTAGGCGGTGATCAGGATGTCCCCGGCGCCGAGGCCGGCCGCGGTCACGTCGGCCACGATCCGGGCCCGGCCCTCGACCACCCCGCGCGAGACGGCCAGGCCCGGCAGGGCTCCCGGCGGCAGGTCGTGGCGGGCGTACGCGCCGTGGTGCGCCTCGCCCTCGGAGGTCAGCACCCGCGGCGGGTCGAGCGTCTGGTCGACCAGGTGCGCACGGCGGCGATCGGCGATGAGCTCCGGGTCCGCCGGCGCGCCCGCCACCACGGCCTCGAGCTCCTCGAAGCGCAGGTGGAAGGCGTCCTCGCGGCAGGAGAGCACACCGGCCGCGACCAGTCGGTCGATCTCGCGCAGCAGCCCCTGCTTGTAGACGGCCGAGCGGCTGACGATGTCGTACTTGGGGTGCTCGCGGTAACCGACGAAGGTCCGCAGCAGGTCGATCTGCTCCTTGGCCTGCGCCGCCTTGGCGGCACCGTCGGGCAGCTCGCGCAGGCGGGTGAGGACGTCGCGCTCCATGGCCTCGGCCGCCCGGCGTCCCTCCTCCCAGCGCCGCAGCGCCTCGCCCGGGGCGAACTGCGCGATGGCGCGGTCGACCATCGCGACCACCGTCTCCGGGGTCTCGGCGTAGCGCGGTCGGGTGATGTCGATCTCGCCCGGCCCGCGCATGCCGTAGCGCTGCAGGAACGCGTCGAGCTCGGGCCCCGCCACCTCGTCACGCCCGCGCACCGCATCGGCGAGGTCCAGCAGGGCCAGGCCCATCTCGGAGGTGATGTTGCCGGGCGCCGAGAGGGTCAGCGTGTCCGCGGCGTTGGTCTCGCCGAGCCACTCCTGCAGATGCTCGTTGAGCCACCACGTCGCCTCGTGACTGGCCATGATCGCCTGGTGGCGCTCGGTGTCGAACAGGCGCTGCTTCAGGACCCGGATGTCCTCGCGGATGATCGTGAACACCTCCGGGCCGGACGCCGAGTCCATCGTCGCCTGCAGCTGCGCCACCACCTCCTCGCTCTGCTGCACCAGCCGGGCCACGATCCCGGCGTCGGCGGTGATCGGCGGCGGGGGCTCCGGTGCACGCGCACCGGTCGGTGCCGGCGGGTCGGGCCGGAGCGCCACCAGGCCGCCGGCCAAGGCGGACTCCAGGGCGTCGCGGGCCAACGGGTCGCTCCTGCCCCAGAGGTCGAGCATCGCGGCGCGCCCGGCGGGGGTCGCGACGCGCGCGGCGACGTCGACGAACAGCCGGCCGCCGGCCTCGTGCATCACCGGGGTTGCCGTCAGCTGCCACAGCGACAGGCCCAGTGGCTTCATCGCGTCGGTCATCATCTGCTGGTGGCCGACCGAGACGTAGACGTGCGGCGCGCCGTCGGAGGCTGACGCGGGGACGGGGTAGAGGGTCGTGATCGGGCGGCTCTGCACGATCGCGAAGCCGTCGGCGTCCAGGCACCACTCGATGTCCTGCGGGCCTCCGAGGTGCGCGGCGATCCGGCGGCCCAGCGCGACGAGCTCCACCGCGTGGGCGTCGGTCAGCGCGGCGTGGCCGGTGATCAGCGTGCGGGCGATGACCGCGCCGTCGCGGACGGTGTAGCTGTCCGGCGTGACGCGGCCGGACACGAGCTCCTCGGCCAGCCCGGGCACGGCGTCGACCCTCGCGACCTGGCGGTTGCCGGTGAGCGGGTCGGCGGTGAACAGCACCCCGGCGGCGAGCGGCTGGACCATGTGCTGCACCACCACCGCCATCTGCGTGTCGGTGATGCCCTGCTGCTGTCGGTAGGCGACCGCACGGGGGGTGAGCAGCGAGGCCCGGACGCGCTCCACCGCCGCGACGACGTCCTCCGCGCCGACGACGTTGAGCACGCTGTCGTGCTGTCCGGCGAACGACGCGGCCGCCGAGTCCTCCGCGGTCGCGCTGCTGCGCACCGCGTAGGCGACGTCGGGCAGGATCCGCGCGGCCGCGGCGGCCGCGGGCGCGCCGGCGCAGACGCAGAACCCGGGCGGCACGCGGACGCCGTCGATGCGCATCAGCTCGCCCAGCGCGGCGGCCTTGCCGCCGGCGCGCGGCGCGTCCTCGGCACCCAGGTCCTGCAGGTCGATGATGTCTTGCCTCGCCACTGTTGCTCCTTCGGTCCGCTTGCGGCGGGCGAGTATGGAGCACCCCGGGGGGCTTGAATCAAGCCCCCCTCCGCGCGATACTTTTGCTGTGGCGGAGGGGATCGACGGGCTCCCCGGGCCGCTAGCGTGGCGGGTCGCATGGCCATCGCCCTCGCCATCGGGACGTCGCTGAGCTACGGCTTCGCGAACTTCCTGGCCCCGCTGTTCTCGCGCCGCTTCTCGCTGGCCGCGGTCCTGCTGGCCGGACAGCTGGCCGCGCTCGCCGCAGCTGTCGTCGGCCTTGCGGCCTCGGGTGAGGCGGTGCCCGCCGGCGACGCGGTCGCCTACGGCATGGTCGCCGGGCTGGGCAACGCGCTGGGCCTGATCGGGTTCCTGCTCGGCACCGACCGCGGGCCCGTGTCCCTCGTGGCGCCGATCGGTGCGACGGGCGGCACGCTGCCGGTCGTCTACGACGTCGCGGTCAACGGCGCGGCGCTCGGGGGCCTGGAGGTCGCGGGCATCGGCCTGGCGCTCATCGGCGTCGTGCTCGCCTCCCGCCGCCCGAGTGACCCGGACCGTGTGGCGCCCGAGGGCGAGAACCTCGTGGCCTGTATCGGCTTCTCGCTGATGAGCGCCGTGGGCTTCGGGACCCTGCTGATCGTCCTGCCCGAGGCGTCCGACGACGGCCGCTGGTGGGCGCTCGTCGACGCCCGCAGCGTCATCGTCCTGGCCGTCATCGGCTTTGCCGTGGCCACGCGGCGCAGCATGCGGGCGCCGGGAGGCGACCTGCCCAAGCTCGCCGTCCCGGGGGTCCTGCTGCTGACCGGCACGCTGCTCTACACGCTGGCCACCGAGCGCGGGTCGCTGTCGGTCGTCTCGGTCCTGGCCAGCCTCAACCCGGCGGTCACCGTCGGGCTGGCCGTGGTGTTCCTGTCCGAGCGCCTGACACGGATGCAGTCGGCCGGCATCGCCTGCATCGTGCTCGGCGTCGTGGCTGTTGCTGCATAGACATCTGCGCAGGACTGCGGGTTTCCCACATCGATCCGGTCCAACGGCATCCGAGGAAGGATGGACACCGACCAATTCCCTTCTTCGGAGACCCCTGTGCACCGACGCATCTCGCTCAGGACCAAGCTGCTCGGCGGCTTTGGGCTTGTGCTCGCCATCATGATCCTGCTGACCGTCGTCAGCCTCGACAAGCTCACGGCCGTCGGCCGCGGCGCCGACGTGGCCAACAACCTGGTCGTGCCGTCGGTCGCGGCGATCGACGACGCGACCATCCAGGTCGAGAAGTTCCGCCAGCAGCAGTACCGCTACATGGCCACGACCTCCGACGACCGCCCCGCGACGCTCAAGGCGCTCAACGACGCCAAGGCGCAGTTCACTGCGACGCTCGCGGGCTACGGCAAGCTCGTCGCCGACGACCAGGACCGCCGCGATTGGGTCGCCGTCCGCCGGGCCGCGGCGCGTCTGGCCGCGACCGGGCCGACGGTCGTCGCCGCGATCGACGCGGGTGATGAGCCGCGGGCGCTGCAGCTGATGACGTCGTCGCGCGACCAGCTGGTCAAGCCGCTGCGCGACCGTCTCACCGCGTGGAGCGACTACAACGACAAGCTCGGCGACACCGCCTACGCCGATGCCCAGGACACCATCAGCGGCGCCCGTCACCTGATGATCATTCTGCTGGTCATCGCGCTCCTCGTCGGCGCGGCGACGGCGCTGCTGCTGTCACGCCAGATCCGCAACGCCGTCAACGTCGTCCTCGACCGCCTGAACACGCTGCGCAACCACTGCGCCACGGAGCTCAGCACCGGCCTGGAGCGCTTCGCCGACGGCGACCTGACCTACGAGGTGACGCCGATCACGCCGGAGATCGAGAAGTGGCCCAACGACGAGATCGGTGACGTGTCGCAGGCGACGAACGCGATCCGCGGCCAGATGATCGCCAGCATCGACGCGTACAACCGCTCGCGCTCAGGGCTGGGCACGCTGATCAGCGACGTCTCGTCGGCGGCGTCGACCGTCAGCGCCGGCTCGCAGCAGATGGCGATGTCCTCGGCCGAGGCCGGCAACGCCGTCAACGAGATCGCCCACGCCGTCGGCGAGGTGGCGATGGGCTCGCAGCGACAGGTGTCCGCGGTCGAGAGCGCGCGCAGCGCCACCGAGCAGGTGACCGCGTCGATGGAGGCGTCAGCCGAGCAGGCGCGGTCCGCCGCGCGGGCCGCCGATGAGGCGCGCTCGGTCGCCGGTGAGGGCGGCGATGCCGTCCGTGCCGCGACGGAGGCCATGACGGCCGTCCGCTCCGCGTCGGCCGCGGCCACCGAGGCGATCCGTGGCCTCGGCGCCAAGTCGGCCGAGGTCGGCGGGATCGTGGACACGATCAGCGGCATCGCCGAGCAGACCAACCTGCTGGCGCTCAACGCGGCCATCGAGGCCGCCCGCGCCGGCGAGCAGGGCCGCGGCTTCGCGGTCGTCGCCGACGAGGTCCGCAAGCTGGCCGAGGAGTCCCAGGGCGCCGCGCGATCGATCGCCCAGCTCATCGGCGAGATCCAGGCCGACACCGACAGCGCCGTCGCGGCGGTCGAGTCGGGTGCCGCGCGCACCGACGACGGCGTCGCCACGGTCGACCGCGCCCGCGAGGCCTTCAACCGCATCGACGCGTCGGTCGACGACGTCAGCGGTCGCGTCGAGGAGATCGCGGCGTCGGTCGAGCAGGTCGCGCAGGCGATCCGCACGGTCAGCGAGGAGATCTCCGAGGTGAGCGCGGTGGCCGAGCAGTCCTCCGCGTCCAGCCAGCAGGTCAGCGCCTCCACGCAGGAGACCAGCGCGACGACGCAGGAGATCAGCTCCTCCGCCCAGGACCTGGCCCACACGGCCTCCGACCTCGAGGCCCTGGTCGGCCGCTTCCGCGTCCAGGCGGCCTAACCCGCCAGACCCACGTAGTACCACTGGCCCTGCTCGCGGACGAAGGCGCTGTGCTCCTCCTGCCGTCCGCGCTGCAGGCGCTCGGTGTCCCAGTAGTGCGCGATGAACCCGACTGTGCCGGCGGCGTCCTCGACGCCGCCGGCCGTCGTCGTGACGATCTCCAGGCGCCGCCACTCCAGCGCCGGGTCCACCTGCAGCGACGGCGGTCGGGTCGAGGGGTGCCAGGTCAACAGCAGGTAGGCGCTGTCACCGACGGCGAACGCGCTGTAGCGGGACCGCATCAGCGCCTCGGCGGTCGGCGCGGTCACCCGGCCCGAGCCGCGGCCCGCGTGCAGCGGGCCACAACAGTCGGCGTACGCGGCGGAGCCGCAGGGGCAGCGAGTCGGCACGTGCCGATCCTCGCTCAGTGGGCGGCGTGCGCGGCTTCCAGGCCCGGCGCGGGCGTCGGCTTGCGGATGAACAGCGACAGCGCGAAGGCCAGGATGCACAACGCCGAGGCCCCCAGGACGGCATCGTGGAATCCGGCGGCGGTGGAGGCCGCGTCGCTGAGCCCGTCGTCGGACGCCGAGACCTCGCCGCGCGTGAGGATCGTGATGAACAGCGCGGTGCCGGCGGCGCCGCCGACCTGCTGCAGCGTCGTCAGCACGGCGCTGCCGTGCGAGTACAGGTTCATCGGAAGCGCGCCCAGGCCCGAGGTCATCAGCGGGGTGAACATCAGCGCCAGCGACATGCTGAGGGTCGCGTAGCAGACGACGATCTCGGCGGTCGCCGAGGACTGGTCCAGGCTGGACATCCACAGCAGCGAGCCGCCCAGGACGACCGTCGACGGGATCACCAGCGGCCGCGCCCCGAGGCGGTCGTACCAGCGGCCGACGAAGGGGGAGAAGAGGCCCATCATCAGGCCGCCGGGCAGCAGGATCAGGCCGGTCTCGATCGTCGAGGCGTCGCGCGCGTTCTGCAGGAACAGCGGCAGCAGGATGATCGCGCCGAACAGCGACATCATGCTCACGCCGACCAGGCCGACCGAGAACGCGAAGGTGCGGTTGGCGAAGACGCGGACGTCCATCAGCGGGTGGTCGCCCAAGCGCAGCTGGCGCCACACGAACAGCACGAGGAAGACGGCGCCGACGACGATCGGGATGGCCGGCGGGATCGGCGTGTCGCCGCGGGCGGCCTCGCCGATGGCGCTGAGGCCGTAGACGGTGCCGCTGAAGGCGACGGCGGCCAGGCCGACGGACGGCAGGTCGATGGGCAGCTCATGCGGCTCGGTGACGTTCTCGACGAGCCGGGCGCCGATGGCCAGCGCGATCAGCGCGATCGGCAGCACGATCCAGAACATCCAGCGCCAGCTCAGGCCGCTGAGCACCAGGCCGGAGATCGTCGGGCCGATGGCGGGCGCGACCGCGATGACGATCGTGATCGTGCCCATCATCTGGCCGCGGCGCGCCTCGGGCACGAGCGTCATGACCGTGGTCATCAGCAGCGGCATCATCAGCGCCGTGCCGCAGGCCTGCACGATGCGGCCGAGCAACAGCACCTCGAAACCGGGGGCCAGCGCCGCGATGAGCGTGCCGGTGCTGAAGGTGGTCATCGCCCAGATGTAGATCTGCCGCGTGTGGAAGCGCTGCAGGAGGAAGCCGGTGACCGGGATGACGGTGGCCATCGTCAGCAGGAAGCCCGTCGTCAGCCACTGCGCGGTCGTCGCGGGGATGTCGAGGTCGTCCATCAGGTGCGGGATGGCGACGCCCATGATCGTCTCGTTGAGGATCACGACGAACGTCGCGCCGACGAGCAGGGCGATGAGACGGGAGTGGGCGGCGGGCACGACCTCAGAGTAGGGCCCACGCGCCAAACACGTCGTCAAGTCGCACTTGGATTCGAACCCCGTCGCCGAACACGCTTTTGTGCCGCACATCGCGGGTGCAAAAGCGTGTTCGGCGGGTGGGGCGGCTACTTCGTGATGGTCAGGGGCAGGTTGGGAGCCTTGGCGCTGCGGCCGTCCGTGGTCCGCGCCGAGACCTCGAGCCGGTAGGCGCCCGGGGCCAGGCGCTTGGTGCCGACCCTGGCGGTGAACGCGAGGCTTCGGGTGCCGGCCGCGAACCGCTTCGTGATCGCGCTGGGCAGGCGGAAGCGGTTGTGCGGCAGCTTCACGAACCTGACGGTGACGGTGGCCGCGTCGCTGATCCGGAACTTCAGGACGGTCTTGGTGCGGCGCGCCGCGGAGATCGACCGCTTCGTGAGCTTGGCGTTGGTGAGCAGGAACAGCTGCTGGGCCGCCGGAGACCTGAGGGTCGGCGCGGCCTGCAGCGTGGTGGCCGTCGCGGTGACGGGCACGGTGACCGTCACCGCCTTGGACACGCGGGAGGTGGCGCCGTCGGCGTCCGTGACCGTCGTCGTGACGGTGAACGTGCCGCTCCGGCCGTAGGTGTGTGCCGCCTTCGGGCCGGCCACCTCGGCGCTGCCGTCGCCGAAGGACGTACGCGTGTCGAGCGTCGGACCGTCAGCGTCGGAGGAGCCCGTGGCGTCAGCGGTCACGCGCGCCCCGGTGACGGTGAGGTCCAGCGCCGCGTGCGGGTCGCGGTTGAAGCCGCGGTCGCGGATGTAGACGTCCATGACCTTGGCCGGGCCGCTCCCGGGCACGAGGTTGCTCGCGTAGGAGGTGTAGGCGATGTAGCGGCCCGTGCCGCTGATGGCCAGGCCCGAGCCCGGACCGTCGTTGCCCAGGTCGCCCGCGGTCGACACGTCGATGCGGCTGGTCTGCCGGTCGCAGCGGTCGCGCAGCGCCACGCCGTAGAACGGCGCGGCCGGCACGAAGATGTCCTTGCCCGCGAACACGACCGAGCACCCGCTGTCGGAGATCGCCGGCTCGCCTGCGGCCACGGCGGCCTTGCCGGCGTTGTCCTGGCTGACGAGCTCGGTGTCCCCGTCGCAGCGATGCCGGATGAACGCCCGCTGGATGCCGGCTGCCGCGTTGGGGACGAGGTTGGCGGCGCTGGACAGGAACGCGACGTCGCACCCGTCGTGGCTCAGCGCCGGCGACGTCGAGTTGGCGTTCGGCTCGCGGCCGTCGGCGGTCAGGCTGATCCGGGTGAAGCCCGGCTGGTCGATCTTGCGGGCCACGATGTCGCGGAAGCCGTTGGCGTCGGGCGTGACGAGGTTCGTGGCGTCGGTGCTGAACGCGACCCACGTGCCGTCGCCGGAGATGGACGGCGAGAAGTTGTACGTGCCGGCCGCCGTGCCGTTCTCGGTCTGGCTCATCCGGCGGACCTCGCCCGAGGCCAGCTCGACGACGTAGACGTCGTCGCGCTGGTTGCGCGTGGCCGCCAGGACCAGACGGGCGCCATCGTCGGACAGCCCGAGATCGCCGGGTGCGCTGACCCCGTCGGGCAGCTCGATGCGCCGCAGGCCGGAGCCGTCGCGGCCGGCGACGTAGACCTGCGACCCGCCCGGCGCGCCCTGGGTCAGGCCCGAGGAGCTGAGGAACGCGATGACCGAGCCATCGGCGCTGAGCACCGCCGCGGCGGCACCTTTGGCCGGGGCGTTCCCCTCCGGCGTGTTGTCGATGCGCGCCGTCGTGCCGGTGAGGCGGTCGCGGACGAAGACGTCGTAGGTGTCGTTGGTGTCGGTCCCGCCCGCAAGGTTGGTCGCGGAGGAGGAGAACGCGACGTACCGGCCGTCGTCGCTGATCGAGGGCATCGCGCTGTAGCCGTTGGACTGTGCGCCCGTCGCGGGGACGGACACCCGGCCGGTCGTCGGCTGCAGGGCGGAGGCCGGCGCGGCGGCCACGAAGGCGGCGGCCAGGACGGAGCTGATGAGGGCGGTGGAGCGCATGGCGCCATGCTGATCTGGCCGCGGCGCGCGCCCCACGTCGTGCGCCGCGCGCGTTTGCCGTCATCTGACGGGTTCGCCGGTCACCGGGCGCCGGCGCGCGACGCGGACTGCCGCTCGGCGGGACGTCCTCGATGTGGCCGACCCCGCGAGGGTGTGCCGATCTCGGCCTGCACGCCCGTGCGCAAACCGACGCACATCCGGTGGCCCCGAGCCAGACCCGCGTCGACCTCTCCGCCGACGACGCTGAACGGCATGCGCCTCGCCGGGCGACGCACCGCCCCCTCCCGGGCGCTTCGCTGTCGCGCCGCGATCCGCGAGACTTCGGAGCGTGACCGCCTGGGAAGACCTCGTCGACGTCCTCGACGACGAGCAGCGCGCCGAGCTGCTGGCGCTGGGCTCGCCGCGCCGCTACGCCAAGGGGCAGGCGATCTTCTACGTCAACCAGGTGCCCGACGACGTCGTGATCATCCGCAGCGGGCGGGTCAAGGTCGCGCGCGTGACGCGGGACGGCAAGGAGGTCGTCCTGGCCTTCCGCGGCGAGGGCGCGCTGCTGGGCGAGATGGGCGTCATCGACGGCCTGCCGCGCGTGGCCAACGTCGTGCCCGTGGAGGACGTGGAGGTGACGGCGATCCGCGGCGCGCTGTTCCGTGGCTTCCTGGAGCAGCACCCCAAGGTGGCGCTGGACATGATGGCCGTGCTGGCGCGGCGGCTGCGCGACGCGGACGTCAAACGCCTCGAGAGCGCCTCACTGGACGCTCTCGGACGGGTGGGTTCGCGGTTGCTGGAGCTCTGCGAGCGCTACGGCGACGATGCCGGCGAGGGCGCCATCGCCATCACGCTGCCGATCTCCCAGGACGAGCTGGCCGGGTGGACGGGGGCCAGCCTGGAGTCGGTCGGTCGGGCCCTGGCCACGATGCGCGGCCTGGGCTGGGTGAGCACGAAGCGCCGGGAGATCACCGTGGTGAACCCCGACGCCATCCGTGCCATCACCGAACCGTGAGCGACAGGACCTTCGCAGCCGAGCGGTTGCCGTCGGCGTCGGTGACCCGGACCGTCACCACGTAGCGGCCGCGGGACAGGCGCCGGCTGGACACCTTCACCGCGTTGGTACCGCGGCGGACGGCCTTGCCGGCGGTCGTGACCGTCACCAGCCGGCGGCCGCTGCGGCGCTGCAGCTTCACGAACGCGCGACCGGCCGTGCTGGAGGAGAACCGCAGCGTCAGCCGGGCACCGGCGCGGGACAGCGCGGCGTCGCTGACGCGCGGGGTGCGGCCGACGCGGGCGGCGTCGCTGGTGGTCGACGGCGTCCCGGACGCCGGCTTGACCGTGCCACCCGTGCCCGTCGTCGCGGGGGCGGTGGCGGGCGTGATGCCGGCCAGCTTGTCCAGGTGCGCCTTGAACGCCGTGCCGTTCGGCGCGGCAGGGGTGCCCTTGGTGTCGCTGATGATCTGCAGCGACGCGCACTCCGGCTTGGCCTTCTCGTCGGCCTCGAGGACGACCCACTGCCACATCAGGTACCCGACGCCGTGCTGGTCGGCCCAGTCCATGAACGCGTTGTCATGGTCGGCCTTGCAGTCGGACTCGGCGAACTCGCCGGCGATGACCGGCACCTTCGCGGCGACGGGAGCGATCTCGCCGTCCCAGCACTGCACCGTGTGGCAGCGCTGCGTCTCGTAGTTGTGGAAGCTCGCGATGAGCTGGCCGTCGTTGGGCTTGTTCTGCAGCCACTGCGACAGGTCGTTGGCGTAGTCCAGGCCGCCGAGCATGATCGGCTGGGTGGCGCCGGCGTTGCGGATCGCGTTGACGAGCTGCTGCATGCCGCTCACGGTGAACGTGCCCGTGTCGGGGCCGCCGTTGTCGTTCTGGTTGGGCGCCGAGCAGCCACCGTTCTTCCAGCACGACCAGGTCAGCGTGAACGGGTGCGGGTCGTCAGCCGCCTTGGAGTACGGCTCGTTGAAGGCGTCGAAGATCATCGAGCGGTCGTCCTTGAAACGCGACGCGACCGACATCCAGAAGTCGTCGGAGAGCGTGTCGGCCATGGCGCGCTGGCCGATCGCCTCGCTG
>CAYUDT010000037.1:0-40468 GCA_964443695.1 uncultured Conexibacter sp.
CGGGTTGTCGCTCTCGCCCGGGCCGCCCCAGAAGGCGCCGTAGTTGCGGTTGAGGTCGACGCCGTTGGCCAGCGCGCAGGGCGTGGCGGCCGAGCCGCTGACGGTGTCGGCGCAGTTCTTGCGCCGGTAGGAGTCCAGGCCGGCGGCGGCCGCCGGCAGGGTGGCCTCGCCGTTGTCGTCCAGCAGCGCGTTGTAGCCGCCGGACTGCATCGACGCGTCGAAGCCGTCGGGGTTGATGACGGGGAACAGGAACGTCCGCTCACCCTTCAGCAGCCTGGTGATGCGCGGGTCGCCGGCCTTGTAGCCCTTGACGAGGTCGAAGCCGAACTCGATCGTCGCCTCGCCGGTGGACCACTCGCGGGCGTGGTGCAGGCCCATCTCGACGTGGGTGGGGCGGCCGTCGTCGGTCGCGGCGACGTTCTCGGCGATCTCCACGCCCTCGACCGGCGTGCCCTTCACCGACGGGTGCGGCAGCGTGACCTTGCGGACGATGCCGGGGTTCTCGTCGACGAGCTTCTTGAGGTCGTTCTGGTAGTCGGCCAGGGTCCGGTAGCTCGTGCGACCGGAGGGCAGCGCGGCGGCATCCGCCCGGAGCCGGGCCCGGGAGCGCAGCGCGGCGCGGTCGGCCGCGCGCAGGTCCTTGACGGCGAGCGTGTAGGTGAAGCCGGCGCGGCGCAGGCGGCGCCCGTCCCCACCGCGCAGGACGGCGTAGACCGTGTGGCCGCGGGCGGTCTCGTTGAGGTCGATGCCGAGCGCCAGCAGGCGGTCGAGGTCGGCGCGGCCCGCGAAGCGGATCTTGGCCAGCTGCAGCACCTGCGGCCTGGGCAGCCGCCCGGAGACGACGGCCTCGCGCACCGTCAACCGTGGCGGGGTGCCGGTGCCGGAGTGGTGGCAGGCCTGGACGGTGATGCGCTGGCCCGCGGTCACGGCGGTGTTGAGCTGCTCCCGGGAGCCGAACGCGGCAGAGCCGGCGAGCAGGCGCCGCGTGCCGGCGTCGAAGACCGCCAGATCCCAGTCGTCGCCGCCCAGCGCGCCGTCGAGCGTCGCGGTGAGCTGACCCGCGGCGGGGACGGTGAGCGTCCGGCTGCTGACACCGGTGTCGTGCAGGGCGGCGGTGCAGGTCTGGTCGACGGCGGCGAGCCGGGGCAGGGAGGACGCCGTGAGCGTCGTCGTCCCCACGTCCAACGCGTCGGCGGCGGCCGGGCAGGCCAGGACGCCGAGGGTGAGCAGCAGCAGCGCGCGGCGGTGCATACCTGCACCAACGGCGCCCGGCCCCGGAACTCGCGTCGGCCATTCGTCCACGGTGCCGGGGACTATCCTCGATGGGGTGCGTGTGCTGCTGACCAACGACGATGGCATCGACGCCGACGGCCTGCAGGCGCTGCGGCGCGAGCTCCAGGCCACCCCTGGTGTCGACCTCGTGACGATCGCGCCGGACGGCAACCGCTCGGCGATCGGGCGCGGCATCACGACGCGCCGCGCGCTGAGCGTCCAGCGCGTCGAGTTCGAGGACGGCACCCACGGGCACGCCACCGACGGCACGCCCGTGGACTGCGTGCGGCTGGCGATGCTGGACATCGTGCCCGGGTGGCGCCCGGACCTGATCGTCTCCGGCATCAACCACGGCGCCAACCTCGGCGACGACGTGACGTACTCAGGCACCGTCGCGGCCGCGCTGGAGGGCATCATCCTCGGCCTGCCGGCGATCGCGGTCTCCCAGCAGTCGCTGAAGCGCGAGATGGACTTCCTCACCGGTTGGGACTTCGACTTCGGGGTCGGGGCGCGGTTCGTCGCGGCGCTCGTCGAGCGCCTGGAGGAGGTGCCGCTGCCGCCGGCGACGATGCTCAACGTCAACGTCCCGGCCGGTGAGCCGGCGGGCGTCTCGGTCGCGCGGCTGGGCAAGCGCATCTACAAGGACCGCCTCGACCTGAAGGGCGAGGACGAGCAGACCGGGGTCAAGACCTACTGGATCTACGGCGCCGAGCCCGACTGGGAGCGCGAGGACGGCACCGACCTGGCGGCCGTCCACGACGGGCGCATCGCGGTGACGCCGCTGCACCTGGACCTGACCATGCACCACGGGCTGGGTCCCCTGACCGAGGCGGACCTGGGGCAGCTGCTCGCCCAGGAGCTCACGCCGGAGTGAGCCGGGCAGCGGGCAACTGCGGTCGGAGGTCGTGAGCGCCGGCGAATCACCTCCGCTGCCGGCGACGCCGGCACAGCGGGCGGCCGCGCTGCGCGAGGAGCTGCGCGAGCACGGTCACCGCTACTACGTCCTCGACGACCCGTCCGTCGACGACGACGTCTACGACGCGTTGCTCGACGAGCTGCGAGGGCTGGAGGCCGAGCACCCGGAGCTGCGGACGCCGGACTCCCCGACCCAGCGCGTCGGGGGCGAGCCCGTCAGCGGCCTGGGCAAGGTCACCCACGAGCAGCCGATGCTGTCGCTGGCCAACGCGCGCAACGCCGACGAGCTGCGCGCGTGGGTGCAGCGGATGCGCAACCACCTGGCGCGCGAGGGCATCGAGGACGCGGAGTTCGCCTACGTCTGCGAGCCCAAGATCGACGGCCTGGCGATCTCGCTGCTCTACGAGGACGGCGTCTTCGTCCGGGGCGCCACGCGCGGCAACGGCGAGGTCGGCGAGGACGTCACCCACAACCTCCGCACGATCGGGCAGATCCCGCTGCGCGTCGACGGCGCCCCGCCGCGCCTGGAGGTGCGGGGCGAGGTCTACATGTCGCTGGAGGACTTCGCGGCCCTGAACGAGCGGCGCGCCGAGCAGGGGCTGTCGACGTTCATGAACCCGCGCAACAGCGCGGCGGGGACCATCCGCCAGCTCGACCCCCGGCTGGCGGCCGAGCGACCGCTGTCGATGTGGTGCTACGGCGTCGGCGTGGTCGAGGGCCTCTCGTTCTCCTCCCACCACGAGTCGCTGGAGTGGCTGCGTGCGCACGGCTTCCGCGTCAACCCCGACGTCGCGCTGGAGGCGACCGAGGACGCGGTGGTCGCGCGCTGCTCGGAGTGGCAGGAGCGCCGGGGCCGGCTGGCCTACGAGATCGACGGCGTCGTCATCAAGGTCGATGCCCTGGAGTTGCAACGGCGCCTGGGCGTGTCCGGCCGCGACCCGCGCTGGGCCATCGCCTGGAAGTTCCCGCCCACGACGAAGGTCACCCACCTGAAGGACATCGTCTGGAACGTCGGCAAGTACGGCGACCTGCACCCGTTCGCGGTGCTGGAGCCCGTCGGTGTCGGCGGCGTCACCGTGAAGATGGCGACGCTGCACAACGAGGAGGACGTCGTCCGCAAGGACATCCGGGTGGGGGACGACGTCATCGTCATGCGGGCGGGGGACGTCATCCCGCAGGTCGTCTCGCCCGCGCCGCACGCGGTCGAGCGCGCCGGCCGCGCGGCCCCGGCGACGCCGCCGGAGCGCTGCCCGGCCTGCGACACGCCGATCGTCAAGGTGGAGGGCCGCGTATTCTCGCAATGTCCCAACCGCCTGTGCCCCGCGCGCCAGTGGCAGCTGCTCAAGCACTTCGGGTCCCAGGGCGCGATGGACATCGACGGACTCGGGGAGCGGCAGGTCTCCCAGCTGCAGCGCGCCGGCCTGGTCCGCAGCGCCGCGGACTTCTACCGATTGACCGTCGAGCAGCTGACGGCGCTGGACGGCATCGGGGCGGTCAGCGCGCAACGGCTCGTCGACTCGGTGGCCCGCTCCAAGGACGCGGGCTTCGGGCGCGTGCTGTTCGCCGCCGGCATCGAGGAGGTCGGCTTCGTCACCGGGCGCAACCTCGCGCAGCGCTTCCGCACGCTTGATGCGCTGCTGGCGGCGTCGGCCGAGGAGATCGCCCAGACCAACGGCATCGGCAAGAAGATGGCCGCGATCATCCACGAGGCGCTGGCCGACCCGCAGATGCGGGAGCTGCTCCACGACCTGCGCGCGCAGGGCGTGGTGATGGAGGTCGACGGGCCGCCGCCGGAGGACGGACCGCTGCACGGCCTGACCTTCGTCCTGACCGGCACGCTGCCCCAGCTGACGCGCGAGGAGGCGGGCGACCGGATCATCGCGGCGGGCGGCCGGGTGACCTCCAGCGTCTCCAAGAAGACCGACTACCTCGTCGCCGGCGAGAACGCGGGCGCTTCAAAGCTCACGAAGGCCGAGTCCCTCGGGACGCCGGTGATCGACGAGCCGCGGCTGCTGGAGCTGCTGGCCGACGGCCCGGCGCCCGCCGCCCGGGCCGTGCCGCCGCGGACCCGCTAGCCACCTCCGTCGATCAGCCGGTGTAGCGGACCAGCTGGGGCACCATCTTGTCCTCGACGGCCTTCGCGCTGGAGGCGTCGATGTCGTTCTCCAGGAAGCTGAAGGCGATGGTGTGGCCGTTGGCCGCCGTGCAGTAGCCGCTGAGCGCGGAGACCCCGCGCAGCGTCCCGGTCTTCGCCTGGCAGGTGCCGTCGGCGGCGGTGCCGCGCATCCGGCCGGCCAGGGTGCCGATGCGGCCGGGCACCGCCAGGGAGTCCTGGAAGACCTCGAAGTTGCGGTTGGCCTTCATCTGGCGCAGCAGCGTCACGAGCTGGCGGGGCGTGGCCTTGTCGGCCCGGCTGAGGCCGGAGCCGTCCTTCAGCGTCGGCGTCAGCCCGAACGCCTTCATCTGCGCCTTGACGACCTTGATGCCCGCGGCGGTCGTCCCGACGCCGCCGGCGAAGCGCATGCCGAGGTCCTTCACGAGCGTCTCGGCGTAGAAGTTGTCGCTGGGCTGGTTGGTGGTCGCGATGAGCGTGGACATCGGCGGGGAGGCGACCGTCGCCAGGACCGTCGCCTCGTCGCCCGCCGAGCCCGCAGCGCTGCGGGCCTTCCGTGTGAAGATGACCCCCTTCTGCTTCAGGAACATCTGGAAGCGGGCCGCGGCGGTGGCGGCCGGGCCGCCGCTGTCCGCACGGCCGTGGCCCCAGGTCAGGCCGCCGAGCTGGCCACCGAGGTCGTCGTCCGGGCCGAAGCCGCTGTCGTAGGAGCCGCGCTTGGCGTCGAAGGCGGACTCGTCCCCGCGGACGCCGCCGCTGACCTTCTTCAGCTTGGTCGCGGCGATCAGCTTCGTGGCCAGCGCCTGCAGCGCGACGTCGTTGAGCGAGGGGTCGCCGCCGCCCACGAGGTAGAGGTCCCCGGTGAGCCGGCCGTCGGTGAGCGTCGCGTCCTCGAGAATCTGGACCGTCGTCTTGAGCGTCGCCGTGGGGCCGAACCGCGTCAGCGCGGTCGCCGTCGTGAAGAGCTTCTCGTTGGACGCCGGTGAGAGCGCCTTGTCGGGCCGGTGGCTGAACAGCTCGACGCCGGCGTCGAGATCGACCACGTAGGCCGCGCTCTGGCTGCCGAGCTTGTTGGTGCCGGCCGTGAGCTTGTCCTGCAGCGTCTTGGCGCTGATCGCTCCCGCGGGAGCGGCGGGGACGGTCAGGACGCCGACCAGCAGGGCGGCCACGGGCAGCCTTCGACGGGGGAGGAACATCGCCATCAGCAAATCAGACACGCAAGACGCCCTGACGATGCGCCACCGACCACCTAAACCTCACCTAAAGGTGCCAGGCGTCTTTATGTTGGCGGGGCGGCGTAGACTCGCGGGATGGGGAACGTCGTCGAGCTGTCCTACAAGGGCAAGCGTCCCAAGAAGCCCGCAGCCCAGCGGACGGCTTCGTCGCGGCGACGGCGCAAGTCCAAGACCGCGCTGGTGCTGGGCGGTGGCGGTTTCACCGGTGGTGTCTACGAGATCGGTGCGCTGCGCGCGCTGGACCTGCTGTCGGTCAACCGGACCGTCAACCAGTTCGACGTCTACGTCGGCACCAGCGCCGGCTCGTTCGTCGCGGCGCTCGCGGCCAACGGCGTGACGCCCGAGGAGATGATGCGGGTCGTCAACCAGCAGGTCCCCACGCCGTTCCGCGACATCGACCTCGGCCAGCTGCTGCGTCCCAACGTCGGCGAGTTCATCAAGCAGGGGGCGCTGCTGCCGTTCCGGGTGCTGGAGCTGGCCCGTGAGCTGGCGCCGCGCCTGGGGCAGGTGTCCGTGATGGACATCGCGCTCGGGCTCGCCGAGGGGCTGCCCTCCGGTATCTACTCCGGCTCGGGGATCGAGTCCTACCTGCGGACCGTGCTGTCCGACCCGGACCGCACCGACGACTTCCGCAACCTCGACAACGAGCTCTACCTCGCGGCGACCGATCTCGACACGTGCGAGCGGATCGTCTTCGGCGGCCCCGAATGGGACGACGTCGCGATCTCCACCGCCGTCCGGGCGTCCACCGCGCTGCCGATGGTCTACAAGCCGGTGAAGGTCCGCGACCGGGAGCTGGTCGACGGTGGCATCGTCTCCACGACCAACCTCGACATCGCGGTCGAGGCCGGGGCAAAGTTCATCGTCGTCATCAACCCGCTGGTGCCCTACGTCAACGACTTCACCCACCAGACGGGTGGGCTGTTCGGCTCGCGTCCGCGGCACGTCAGCGACATGGGCCTGCCGCAGATCGGCTACCAGGTGTTCAAGCTGATGACCTACCAGCGCCTCCATGAGATGGCCAAGAACTGGGAGTCGCGCTACCCGGGTGTCGACATCCTGCTCATCGAGCCGGAGGCCGACGACGAGCTGATGTTCCAGACGTCGATCATGAACTTCACCTCGCGCGTGGCGATCGCGCGGCACGGCTTTGAGTCGGTGACCGTCAAGCTCGCCGACGAGTACGACCGGGTGAAGGCGATGACCGAGCGCCACGGCATCGACATCTCCCCGACGCGGGTGCGCAAGGTCGTCAAGCACTTCGGGGTCGAGCAGGAGCCGACGCGCGCCTGGCGCAAGATCCTCGAGCAGACGACCGGGACCCTCCTGCGCCAGTCGCGCGCGACGTCGGAGTAACCGGGGCATGCCCCCGGTGGACCGCGCGGCGCTGACCGCCGCGCTGGTCGCGCGGCAGGGTCTGGACCGCCGGCGGGCGTGGAGCCCCGCGGCGGCCGTGGCCCGGCTGACGCCGCTGCAGGCGCAGCACCCGTCGGCGCCGTACTACGCGCTGGCCGCCCGGCTGGACGGCTTCACCGTCGAGGCGCTGGAGCGCGCGATCGTCCGGCGGACCGTGGTGAAGACCACGATCATGCGCGCGACCCTGCACCTCGTGGCGGCGTCGGAGTTCCTCGCTTATGCGCAGCTGTCGCGGCAGGCCCGCCGACGGACGCTCGTCAAGCAGCACGGGGCCGACCTCGACCTCGAGCGCGTCGAGGCCGAGCTGCGCGAGTGGTTCGCCGCGGCGCCGCGCACGAACAACGAGATCCGCGAGCACATGGACGCGCGCTACGGCGTCTCGGCCGAGAGGGAGTGGCGGGCGATCCTCTTCGTCCGCACCATGTTCGCACTGGCGCAGCTGCCGCCCTCGGGGTTCTGGAACGGGCCGAAGGAGCCGCGGTTCGTCATCGCCGACGGCGATCTGCCCTCGCCCGCCGCCGCCGCGCGGCTGGTGGCCGAGCGCTACTTCGCGGCGTTCGGGCCGGCGTCGGCCAAGGACCTGTCGATCTGGGCGGGCGTGCCGCAGTCGGACTTCGCCGGCGCGCTGGACGGGCTGAAGGTGCTGCGCGGCGACGACGGCCGCGAGCTGCTGGACCTGCCCCGCGCGCCGCGGCCGCGGCGCATCGACATGCCGGTCCGCTACCTCGGGCGCTGGGAGCAGCTGCTGCTGGCCTACCACGAGCGGTCGCGGATCATCCCCGACGAGCTGACCCCGCTGCAGCTGGCGCTTTCGGGGGACCAGACCGTGACCGTGGATGGGCGGGTCGCCGCCAGCTGGAAGGCGCGGCGCACCGCGAAGGTGTGCGAGCTGGCGGTGACGCTGCACCGCGAGCTGTCCCGGCAGCAGCTGGCGGACGTGCGCGAGGAGGGGCTGGCTGTCGCGACCTGGACCGCGCCGCAGGCGCGCGCGTCGGTCGCCCTGACCGCGGGTGGTTGACCGGGAGCGCCGGGTCTGAAGTCCTCCATCGGCCACCGCGTTGAGGGGGCGCCAAGGTTGGCCTGCTTGAGTGGTGTCACAGATGCCGCCCGACCGGTACCCAGGGGACGTGAACGAGGTCGCAGGACAGACCGGCCGACCCGCGCTGCGGCGCGCGGTGGCCGACCCGCGCGCCTTCGACGAGCTGTACCGCCGCGAGTCCGAGGCGATGCTGCTGTTCTTCACCCGCCGGACGTGGGACGCCGAGGCCGCGGTCGACCTGACCGCGGAGACCTTCGCCCGTGCCTACGCCGGCCGTGACCGCTTCCGCGGGACGACCGACGAGGAGGAGCGCGGCTTCCTCTACGGCATCGCCCGGCGCACCCTGTGGCGCTTCTACGACAAGGGCAAGGCCGAGCAGCGGGCGGTGAAGCGGCTGGCGGTGCAGGTGCCGACCCTGGCGCCGGACGACATCGCCGAGATCGAGGAGCGCGCGGGCCTGGACGTGCTGCGCGCCGACGTCCGGGCGGCGCTGAAGGCGCTGCCGGCCGGACGGGGCGAGGCGGTCAGGCTCCGCGTCGTCGACGAGCTGTCCTACGCGGAGATCGCGCGGCGGCTCGACATCAGCGAGGACAACGCGCGCGCCCGGGTCAGCCGCGGGCTGAAGGCGCTGGCCACAACCCTGGAGGCCCATCGATGAACGTGCTGGACCAGTTGGGCGCGGAGTTCGCGCAGGTGACCGAGCGGGACGCCCGGGAGCTGGCCGTCCACAGCGGCCGGCAGCGCCGCGCGACACCGCACCACCGGCGGCTGCCGCGCCGCCCGCACGGCCTGTTCGCCACCGTCCTGGTGCTCGGCATCGGCGGCGGCGCGACGATGCTGCAGCGTGACGGGCAGCAGCCCAGCCGGACGCCGGCCGCGCCCGCGCTGGCCCACGCGCGCTAGCGCCCGAGGACCGGCTTGTCGACGCCCTCGGCGTTGGGGCCGGGAGGCGGCGGCTGGGCGCCCTCGCCGTGGACGGACTGCCACAGCAACCGGTCGGCGTCGGGCTGGGCGATGCAGTCCAGGCACCTCGGCAGCCGGGCCGACGCCCGCGCGCCCGCGGTGCCGGACGGGTTGCGCTCCGTCGGGTCGATGCCCGGCGTGATGACGTCGTAGGGCGCGTCGTTGCTCGGCGTGCCCTGGAAGGCGTCGTACATCGGCGTCGCCAGGGCGTCGAACAGGCCGAGCGGCTTCATGCCCATGATCAGCTCCATCGAGCGGATCACGCTGAGCATGTCGTAGCGCGTGTGGACGACCTTGCCCGCCGGGGCGTAGGGGGAGATCACGAAGGCCGGCATGCGATGGGCGTCGATGTGGTCGGCGCCGTCCTGGGAGTCGTCCTCGATGACGAAGATCGCCGACTCCTTCCAGATCGCGGAGTGGCTGATCGTCGAGACGATGTGGCCGAGGCCCAGGTCGTTGTCGGCGATCATCGAGCGCGGGGTGCGCTTGCCCGCGCTCAGCACCTCGGTGTGGTCGTTGGTGAGGACCATGTAGTTGAACGTCGGGACCGAGTTCGTCGCCAGCTGGGCGGCGAAGCGCAGCCCGAAGCACTGCGAGCGTGAGGTGGCGCCGGGCTTGGCCGTCGAGGGCACCGGCCCGTCGTAGATCTCCAGGCCGGTGATGGCGTCCTCGCCGATCGACGCGTCGTTGCCGTAGCAGCCGTCGGTGCCCAGGTCGGAGTTGACGAACTTCTTGTTCACCTCGTCCTCGTCGGCCGGCTGGCGGTCCTTGTCGGGGAACAGGCCGATGGTGCCCGCGATCGCCTCGCCGTAGTTGAAGAAGCTGATGTTCTGGCGCAGCGCCTGGTCGAACAGGAAGCCGTTGGCCGGCCAGGTGATCGAGTAGACGCCGAAGTCGTACGGGCGCCCGCGGCCCGCGTAGTTCTGGAACCAGTTCTTGTGGACGTAGTCGGAGACCTTCGCGGCGCTGGCCCAGAAGTGGCCGTCGATCGAAGCCTCGCTGTTGGCGTAGAGGTGGTCGACCAGGGGGAAGCGCTGGGCCAGCGCGTGGGCGTTGGGGGTGATCGGCTTGCCGAACAGCGCGAGCTTGGGGTCGCCGTCGCCGCGGGGGTCGTCGCCCAGGATCTGGTCGTAGGTGCGGTTCTCGCGGACGATGTAGAAGACGTGCTTGATCGGGCCGCCGGGACGCAGCGGCGTGTCGTTGGGCGGCGTCCTGACGGCGTTGGTCGGCGTGAGCTGCCGCTCGGCCTTCGTCGTCAGCGACTTCAGCTGCCGGGCGGTCGGGTAGTCGGCGATGCCGGCCGCACCGATGTTCAGCAGCGGCAGGTACTCGGTCTTGTTGATGCCCGCGTCGGTGTCGTCGGGCGAGTTGGGCTGCGGGCCCTTCGGGTTGGGGCCGGTGCCGACGCCCTTGCCGGAGACGTAGAGCAGCTTGCTGCAGCGCTTGACCTTCTTCGTGCGGCGCTTGGCCTTCGCGGAGCGGATGCCGCACGGGTTGGCCTTCGGGCCCGCGACCGCGACCGCAGCCGGGTACTGGGAGGTGGGGATGCGCCCCAGGAGGCGGTAGGCCTCGGCGGCCCGGGTCACCCGTGCGCGGTCCTCCGGGTCGTCGGCGTCGTCGGCATCGCCGTGCGCGTTGGCCTGCGCGATCTCGTGCTGGAGGATCGTGTCCGCCCGGGTGGAGACGGTGCGCCGCTTGGCAGCCGCAGGGAGGGCGAAGATGCTGATGGAGTCCGTCCCGGACTCCGCGACGAGCAGCTGCCTGCCGTCCGGCGTCACCGCGGTGTCGACGGGGGCGACCCCGAGGCCCTCCGGTCGCGCGACGGAGATGACGCGGTCGACCTTCAGCTGGTCGGTGTCCAGCACCGCGACCTGGTCGGAGTTGGCGATCGCCACGTAGGCGCGGTCGGCGACCGGGTCGACGGTGATGCCCTCCGGGTGGGAGAGGTTGGGGCCGACCTGGATGTCCTTGACCTTCTTGGCGGTCTGGAGGTCGATGACCGAGACGCTGCCGGGGCCCTCGTTGGAGACCAGGCCGCGCCTGCCGTCCTTCAGGATCGCGGCGCCGTAGGGGTAGTTGCCGGTCACGACGTAGCGGACGCGCTTGTCGGCGATGTCGACGACCGCCGCGGAGTCGGCGAGGTTCAGCGGGACGAGCAGGCGCTTGCCGTCCGGCGAGATCGCCAGCCGGTCCGGCCAGGCGACCTTCTGGCCGATGTTGGTCGGCGGGAAGTTCTGGGGCGTCTCGGCCGACGACGGCGGCGGGACGGGGATGATGCCCTCGCGGGACGCGCTGCCCGTGCCCGGCCTGTAGCTGAAGACGTGGATGACGTCGCCCTTCTTGCCCTGCACGCTGGCGGGCGCCTGCTGCAGCGGGCGGTTGGCCGGGTCGGCCACGCCGGACACGTAGACCTTCGGCGCGGTCGGGTCCATCGCGATGCCACCCGACGCGCCGGGCAACTCGAGCGTCTGCAGGACACGGCCGGTGCGGACGCTGACGATGCGGACGTCGTTCTTGCCGCGGCCGGTGGAGACGGTCCAGTAGTAGCGCCCGTTGGGCGTCAGCGCACCGCCGGTGGGGAACTGCCCGAGCCTGACCTGCCTGCCGAACGGGTCGAGCTTGCGGCCGCTGTTGAGCAGCTTCTTCGCCGGGCCGATGCGGCCGTCCTCGGCGGTGACGGCGGCGATGACGCCGGCGGATGTCACCAGCACGGCAAGCAGGGCGACCACGGGAAGGAGACGACGCACGCGGCGCACCATAAACGGTACCTGGCACCATTCATGGCGAGAGTGGCTATGTGCCAGGTTCGGGGCGGGCGATGAGTGGTGGCCGGGCGGGGCGTCTTGGCTGCATGGAACACGAACCCCGACTGCTGTTCGTCAACCTGCCGGTTGCCGACGTGGAGCGATCACGGGCGTTCTTCCAGCACCTGGGCTTCGCGTTCGACGAGCGGTTCTGCGACGGCACCGCGGCGTGCATGGTCGTGTCCGACCAGGCCTACGTGATGCTGCTGCAGCACGCGCGCTTCCGCGACTTCGCCACGCGCCCGATCGCCGACGTGGCCGGCACGACCGCGGGGCTGTACTGCGTCAGCGCGTCATCGCGTGCGGACGTCGACGTGTTCGCCGACGCCGCGTTCGCGGCGGGTGCGCGGCCGGCGCAGGACCCGACCGACCACGGCTTCATGTACGCCCGCAGCTTCCTGGACCTCGACGGCCACCACTGGGAAGTGATGTGGATGACACCCGAACCAGTTGAGGAGAGCGCATGTACGCCAACAACGTCTACGCTGATCGCGTGAGCAGCCCGGCGACGACGGCGGTCCACCCCGATGACCTGGAGGCCCATCGCCGGGCCCTGACCGGCTACTGCTACCGCATGCTGGGCTGCGGCTCGGAGGCCGAGGACGCGGTGCAGGAGACGATGGTGCGGGCGTGGAGGTCGGTCGACTCGCTGCAGGCGCGCGCCGCCCTGAAGGGCTGGCTGTTCCGCATCGCCGGCAACGTCTGCCTGGACATGCTGGGCAGCGCCCAGCGCCGCGCGACGCCGATGGACATGGGTCCCTCGAGCTCGGCCGACACGCCCGTCGGCGTGCCGCTGGCCGAGTCGGTGTGGGTGCAGCCGATCGCCAGCGATCGCGTCATCGACCCCGACGCCGACCCCGCCACCGTCCTCGCCGCGCGGGAGACGCTGCGCCTGGCGTTCGTCGCCGCGCTGCAGCACCTGCCCGCCCGCCAGCGCGCCGTCCTGGTGCTCTGCGAGGCCCTGAAGTTCTCCGCGGCCGAGGCTGCCGAGGCGCTGGAGATGAGCGTCGCGTCGGTGAACTCCGCGCTGCAGCGGGCCCGCGCGACGCTGTCCTCGCTGGACCTCGAGGCGGCCGGACCCGCCGCGGCGGCCGCCGAGGAGGCCGAGCTGCTCGACGGGTACATCGACGCGTTCGAGGCCTACGACATCGAGCGCCTGGTCACGCTGCTGCGCGACGACGTCGCCTTCACGATGCCCCCGTTCTCGCTGTGGGTCCAGGGCCCGGCCGCCGTCGCGGAGTTCATGCGGGGCCAGGGCGCCAAGTGCGAGGGCTCGCAGGCGCGCGCCGTCCGCATGAACGGCGGCCCGGCCATGGCGATCTACAACCCCGACGGCGAGGGCGGCTATCAGCCGTGGGCCGTCGTGCTGTTCGAGATGACCGGCGGCGTCATCACGTCGCTGCACCACAGCATCGGCGGCGCAGACCACTTCGCGGCGCTGGGCGTGCCGGTCACGCCGTAGGGGGTGCCTGGAGGGTCTCCAGCGCGCGGAGCGTGCGCTGGAGGTGGTGCGTCAGGGCCGGGACGGCCATCCGCACGCGGGCGTCGTCGCCCAGGCGGGCGCCGTCGGCGACGAGGACGCCGCGCCGCTCCAGCTCGGCGCCGAGCGCGGCACCCGAGGCGCCCGGGCGGGCCAGCCAGACGAGGTTGGCCTGCGAGTCGGTCGCCTGCAGGCCCGCGGCGCGCGCAGCGGCGAGCACCTGATGGCGGTGGGCCGCGATGATCCGCGACCGGTCCTGCGCCAGCTCGGGCAGGTGCTTGATGGCTTCGAGCGCGCCGGCCTGCGCGAGCTCGTCGAGGCCGAGCTCCGGCTCGAGCGTCTCCAGCAGCGGCTCCGAGCCGGGGCCGCCGACGGCGTAGCCGACCCGCAGGCCGGCCAGGCCCCAGGCCTTGGAGAACGTGCGGAACACCAGCAGACGCGGGTGCGCGTCGGCCAGGTGCAGCGCGGCGTCCAGCGGCTCGGCGGTCTGGAAGTCGCGCAGCGCCTCGTCGAGCAGGACGACCACGCGCTCCGGCAGCGCAGCGAGCAGCGCGTCGAGGGCGGCGCTGTCGATCAGCTCGCCCGTCGGGTCGTTGGGGTTGCACAGCGCGACCACGCGCGTGCGCTCGTTGACCGCGGAGAGGATCGTGTCGACGCCGAAGCCGGGGACCGGGACGGCGTGGGCCCGCGCCCGCCGGGCCATGATCGGGTAGAGCGTGTACGACGGCCACGGGGTGACCAGCTCGTCGCCCTCGGTGAGCAGCTCGCGCGCGGCCGTGGACATCAGCTGGGCGCTGCCGTCGCCGACGACCACCCGCTCGACCGGGACGCCGAGCCGCTGGGCGATCGCGGCCCGCAGCTCCCCGGCGTGGCGGTCGTGGTAGCGGTGCAGGCCACGCCGGGCCGCGAAGGTGATGGCGTTGACCACGACGTGCGGTGGGTACTCCGGCCACGTCGTGACCGACAGGTCGACCGGGTCCTGCTTGGAGAGGGCGTGGCGCTTGCGCTCCTGCGACTCCTCGCGCAGGCCGGCGTTGACCTCCTCCTCGGTGAGTGCCTCGTACTGCTTGTAGTGGTCGAACAGCCCCATGGCTCAGCAGCGGGGACCCGCCTGCGCCCGCCCGGCGGGCGAGCGGCGCGACGAACTCGACATCACGGGCTCCCGCACCCCTCAGGAGGCCTGGCCGCTCATCACCGACGAGCCGAGCCCGCCGATGAAGACCAGCCAGATGAAGAACGCCGAACCGCCGATGACGGCGCACACCGCGAACACGGTGCTGATGACGCCCTTGCGCTGGTCATGCCCCGCGGCGCGGCGCACGAGGATCCAGGCAGCGTCGACGCGCTTCAGCAACGACAGCCCGCCGAAGAGGACGCCGAGCAGCACCGCGAAGCCGACCGTGATGCCGAGCATCACCGAGCCGGTGTGGAACTGCACCTGCGAGGCGATCCACAGCGACCCGGCCGGGATCGGGCCCCAGAAAAGCAGGTTGACGACGACCTGGACGGCAAGGAGCGCCGCGGCGATGAGGCCGTCGACGCGCTTGCGGCCGGCGCTGCCCTCCTGGGGGAGGGCGCGGTAGCGGACGGGGGCGGTGCCGGGCCGGCGCCCGATGAAGAGGCCGCCGTTGTCAGTGGGATCGGTGCGCACGCGACGACCAATGCTACTCGCGAGTAACGCCTGGCCGTCGCAATCGCGCCCGACGGCTAACGTCGCCTGAGCTTCTTGGAGACCTTGAGGGTCTTCGAGTAGACGACGTGCTTCTTGCCGGCCGCGTCGGTCAGCGTGATCCTGCAGCGGATCGCCTTGCCGCGGTCCTTGATGGACAGCTTGTAGGTCCGCTTGGTCGCCTTCTTGATGTTCTTCTTGTTGCGCTGCCACTGGTAGGCGACCTTCACGAAGCCCTTGACGGTCTTCGGCGCGGCCAACGAGGTGCCGACCTTGAGCTTCTTGGGGATCGTCAGGCCCAGCGTCTTGGGGACGATGACCGCCACGCCGGGCGGGTTGCCGGCCGGCGGGGTGCCGCCGGGCGGGGTGCCGGCGGGCGGGGTGACGACCGGCCGGTCGCCGACGACGGCGGTCTGGGTGGACTCAGCGTCCGCATAGCGGTGGCTGAACTGGTCCTGGTCGTCGGACTGGACGCCGATCTTCAGCGAATAGCCGCGGTCCTGCGCCTGCACCTTGTAGTCGGGGTCGGTCGCGTTGATGATCGAGACGCAGTGCGTGCCGTCCGGGTCGCAGCGCTTCCACTGACGTGTGAACGTCACGTGCTGGCCGTTCCACTCGCCGACGCTCGATGAGACCGTCTCACCGATGTACGGATCGCCGACGACCTTGGGGTCCTGCAGCTTGTCGGCCGGCTTGCCGTAGATCGACTGGGTCGCGGTCTCCAGCGTGGAGCTGCCGTAGTCGGAGTTGACGATCGTGACAGCGACCTTGAGGTTGCTGCCGATGTCGTCCGGCGTGCTCTTGTAGGAGGTCGTTGACGACGTGGTGCCCGGGATGTCGGTGCACGTGTAGGGCGGGTCGTACAGGCAGCGCTGCCAGCGGTACTTGTAGGAGGTCGTGCCCGTGAGCGCGGTCGCCGTGTCGCCGCGGACCCAGGTGCCATGCGAGACGGAGTACGTCGCGCCGTAGACCTGTGAGGCCGTCGGAGTGATCTGGGGGCCGTTGGTGTTCGCCGGGCTCTTGACGATCGGCTCGCTGCCGACGGGGGCCGCGACCTTGTTGGTCGTGACCTTGGACGGCATCACGATCGAGTTCTTGGAGACGATGTTCGTCGCGGTGACCTCGACGCCGATGTAGTCGCCCTGGTCGCCATTGGACGGGGTGCCGGGCTTGACGACGTACTGACGTCCCGTCTCGCCGGGAATCGTCGAGCAGCCCGTGCCGATGCTGCTGGCGTTCTTCCCCGTGCAGCGCTTCCACACGAACGTGAAGATCAGCGGGCGGCTGCCGGTGAAGCTCTGGGCGATCGTCGCGTCTGCCGGGGCCTGGACGATGTCGCCCGGATGCGGAGTCGCGTCGGCTTGGACGGCGCCGACGTCGTTCTTGCCGTTGGCCTTGGCCAGCGGCGCCATCGTCAACCAGAACAGGCCGTGCGGGGTGCCGGCCAAAAGGTTGAGGTCCTGGGTCTGGCCGATCGGGAAACCGAGTCCGAGCGCCAGGACCTTCTGCTGGTCCATGTTGTCGACCGTGTCGGCCGAGACCGTGTTGCCGGTCATCTGGCCCCAGCTGGTGCCACCGTCGGTGGTCGCGAAGACGCCGTTGTCCGTGCCGACGAAGACCTTGCCCGAGCCATAGCCGTCAGGGGCGATCGTCAGCGATGTGGCCTTGGGCAGCGAGCCGGCCGAGAACTGGGTCCCCACCGGGCCGGCACCACTGGCCTCGGTCCAGAGCGCGCCCTTGGCGAGGGCGTCGAGGTCGACCTTGTAGACCTCCGAACCGGCCAGCGCGTACATGCGCAACGCGTTGGTCGGATCGACGGCGACACGGAGGATGTTCGCGAACGGCAGGCCGTCGGAGCGCAGGACCCAGCTGGAGCCCTGGTCGAAGGACACGTAGACGCCGCTGGACGAGCCGGCGACCAGCGCCGGGCCCACAGAGATGATGTGGAACGGGGTCTCCGACGGCTGCGTGCCACCGGCCTTGAACCAGTTCGAGCCTCCGTCGTCGGAGTACCAGAAGCCCGACGACACGGCCGCCACGACGATGCGGTTGCCCGTGACGATGACGGAGTTGATCGACTGGAAGAGCTGGTTCGGGGCGCCTGGGGTCTGGGCCAGCTTGGTCCACGTGCCGCCCGTGGTCGGGTCGGTGCCGCGGTACAGCCCGCCGGTGGAGGCGGCGAAGACGTTCGGGCCGCTGGTGTAGACCTGGTTGATCTGCAGGTCGGCCGGGGCGATGCCGCTGTTCTGCAGCGTCCACGGGCCGGTCTGGCTGGTGAAGGAGTTGAAGATGCCGTCGCCGTAGGAGCCGGCGAACATCGTGGCGGGCGTCGTGAAGTCGATCGAATGGATGTCCGACTGGAGCTTGTCGGAGACCCAATGGGTCCATTGGTCGTTCGCCGCGTGCGCAGACGCCGGGACCGCGGCCACGGCGGCCAGCGACAGCATCAGGGCCGCAGGCCGGCGAAGGAGGGTGCGCGTCAGGGTCATGTCCGCTCAACCTCGCAGAACTGCCCCGCTTACGGTGCGCAGGCGGACAATTTTCCTGTCCGCCCGCGACAGGTTCGGGTCAGCCGTAGAGGGCGTCGAAGCGGTCCATGTACTTCTCGTTGACCACGTTGCGCTTGACCTTCAGCGTGGGCGTGAGCTCGCCGGTCTCCTGGGAGAGGTCGTGGTCGAGGATGAAGAACTTCTTGACCTGCTCGACCTGGGCGTACTTGCTGTTGGCGCGGTCGAGCTCGGCCTGGATCAGCGCGTGGACCTCGGGGTGCTGCGCCAGCGCGGGGATCGAGGTGTCCTCGATGCCCTCGGCGGTGGCCCAGGGGACGATCTCCTCCTCGTCGAGCGTGATCAGCATCGTCGGGAAGGCGCGGCGGTCGCCGTGCATGACCGCCTGGGAGACGTAGCGCGTCTGCTTGAGGTCGTTCTCGAGGTTGGCGGGCGTCAGGTTCTTGCCGCCGGCCGTGATGATGATGTCCTTCTTGCGGCCGGTGATGAAGAGGAACCCGTCCTCGTCGAGGCGGCCGACGTCGCCGGTGTGCAGCCAGCCGTCGACCACGGCGCCGAACGACGCGTCGTCGTTCTTGTAGTAGCCGCCGAAGATGTTCGCGCCCTTCAGGAGGATCTCGCCGTCCTCGGCGATCCTGATCTCCACCCCCGGGTGGGCGCGGCCGACGCTGCCGAAGCGGTGGTCGCCGGGCCGCATGCCGGTCGCGGTCGTCGAGGTCTCGGTCATGCCGTAGCCCTCCATGACCGGGACGCCGCACGCGTAGAAGAACTCGAGGATCTCCTTGGCGATCGGTGCCGCGCCGGTGACGGCCTCGTTGAGGTTGCCGCCGAAGGCCGCACGGACCTTCGAGTAGAGCGCGGCGTCGAAGGCGTCGTACTGCGCCTTCAGCTCTGCGGGGACCTCCTGGCCGGCGTGCTCGAGCTCGCGGACCTTCAGGCCGACCTGCGTGGCGGCCTTGATGGTGTCCGGGTCGGCCGCACCCGCGACCATCGTGTAGAGCTTCTCGAAGATGCGGGGCACCGACGGCAGGTAGGTCGGCCGGACCTCCGACAGCTCCGGGATGATCTGCGCCGGGTCACCGCCGAAGTACGCGATGGGCACGCCGCGGTCGGCGCTGATCAGCATGAGCAGCAGGCCGAACGCGTGGGCCAGCGGCAGGAACAGGTAGATGAGGTCGTCCTCGCCGTCGCCGACGATGCCGCGCTCCATGACCATGTCCAGCACGGCCCGGTAGTTGCCGTGGGACAGGACGCAGCCCTTCGGCGGGCCCGTGGTCCCCGAGGTGTAGATGAACGTGTACGGGTCGTCCTTGGTGACCGCGTCGGTCCGGGCATCCAGTTCGGCCTGCTCGCGCGAGCGGCCGCGCTCGCGCAGGTCGGCCAGGCTGATGCAGCCGTCGACCTCGCCGTCGATGACGATGATGTGGCGCAGCGCCGGCAGGTTGGCGCGCACCTCCTGGATCTTGGCGACCTGGGAGGCGTCCTCGCAGAAGATCGCCACCGATTCGGAGTTGCCGGTCACCCACTCGCACTCCTCGGGGGAGTTGGTGGGGTAGATGGGGACGACGACCCCGCCCGTCGCGCTGATCGCGAAGGAGCACCAGGCCCACTCGATGCGGGTGGTGCAGAGCATGCTGATGCGCTCCCCGGGCTCGATGCCCAGGTCGATCAGGCCACGCCCGATCTCCGAGACCACCTCGCCGACCTGGGCGAAGGTCACGTCCCGCCACTGGCCGTCGACCTTGTGCTTCTGCGCAACGCGATCCCCGAACAGCGCCACGCAGCGCGGCAGCAGATCAGCGATCGTCACCGACTGGGTGGTCGGGGCGGTCCTAGCCTCCATCAGCTCTCCTCCTGACGAGTGGTCAATCCCTCTTCAGGCGAGTCTATGCGCCGCGCACCCGCTGTGCGCGGCTATGTACGCCGACCGTTAGACCGGCGTGGTGGCGCTGGTTTGCGCCTGCGGCGCGACCTCCGTGAGGCTCGCCATGAACAGCGTCTTGTCGATGCGTCCCTGGAAGATCGGGACACCGAGCTCCATGCACTTCGCGATCACGTCCCGGCGCTCCAAGCCGGACTCACGAGCCAGCTCGGTGGGCGTCAGATGATTTGCCATCAGACAAGGCCTCCTGATTGGGGATCGGGGGCCTTTGCACACACGGCCGGCAACCGGCAGCTGGGGCGCTTGTGCGTGTGCTCCGGCACCCCGAGGGAGATTGAGACGTTCGCTACTAATAACACCCCCGCCGGACGCGGTTCAAGGTGTCACGTTCGGGGGCCGCCCGACATAAAGCGGTAGATGCGCCGAAACCTTTGTCCCGCCGTCGAGTCTCAACTGTTGTGAGCCCCGAGCTGCGACTGGTCACTGCTGCCGCGAACGGCGACGACGCCGCCTACACGCGGTGGCTGGAGGATCTGCGCCCGCAGCTGATCCGCTACGCCGCCGACCGGCTCGGCGGCGACCGCTCCGAGGCCGAGGACGTCGTCCAGGACGCCTCGATGCGCGCGCTGCTGGCCCTGCGCGACGGTCGCGTGCCGGCCAACCCGCGGGCCTGGATGTACGTGATCGTGCGTAACCGCTGCCACGACGTGCGCAGCGCGCGCAGGGCCGTCGACCCGCTCGACGACGCGATGGGCGTGCACTCCCACGCCCCGGGGCCGGAGGAGCTGGCCGCGTCGCGCCGCCAGTTCGACGCGGTCGTCGGCGCGCTGGGCGCGCTGCCGGAGTCCCAGCGCCGCGTGCTGGTCTCCGCGACGTTCGAGGGGCGTCCCTACGAGGAGATCGCCGCGCGCGAGGAGACCTCCGTCCAGGCCGTCAAGTCCCTCGTCCACCGCGCGCGCCGCGGCCTGGAGGCCTCCGGGGCACGGGCCGCGTCGTTCATCCCCGGCTTCGCCTTCCTGCGCGACCGCATGGCGGGCCTCGGTGACCAGGTCACCGCGATGGTCTCCCAGCACACCGCCGCTGTTGCGACGGGCGCCGCCGCCGTGGCGGTCGCGGTGCCGGTCGGCGTCACGACCGTCGAGCACCACCGGCCGGCGCCGCGCAGCCACCAGGTCGCCACGGCGCGGCACGTCCCGCTGCAGCGGGTCGCCCCGGTGACATCGGCCCAGCCCACCCAGGACATCGCCGCCAAGCGCGCGGTCGCGCCGGCCGAGGACCGGGCGGCCAAGCTGCGGGCGTCCGTCCCGGCGGTGCTGGCCGCCTGCCGCGCGGGCGAGTCCCTGGACGGCCGCTTCGACGCCTCGGCTCTGTCCGGTGCGAAGTCCCGGCTGCCGACGTCCGACACGGAGTACGGCGACGGCTGCACCCAGCGCCTCAACTCGGCGCTGATGAGGACCGCCTCAGGCTAGGCCCTCCGCCCGCAGCCAGTCGGCGGTGCGGGCGAAGCCGGTGTCGAGGTCGGTCGCGGGTGCCCAGCCCAGGAGCTCCCGCGCCGTCGCGATGCCGTAGGTGCCGCGCCGGTCGGCCAGGTAGTGGACGGCGTGTGGCGTCAGCTCCACCGACGTGCGGCGCAGCCGGGCCTGTGCGGTGAGCACCCGGGTGGCGGCCAGCGCGAGCTTCGTGGGGATCAGCGGCAGGCGCGCGCCGACCAGGTCGGCGTAGCGGCGGAAGTAGTCCTCGGTCGACACGCCGACACCCCCGGACAGCGTGATGACGCGGCCCGCGGCCTGCGGAGCGGTGAGCGCGCTGACGATGCCGTCGACGAGATCGTCGACGTATACCGGGCTGTGGATGCCGCGGCCCATCGCCGGCAGGACGAACCGGCCCTCCTTGAGCATCTCGACGGGCAGCAGCGTCCACGGGCGTGAGCCGGGGCCGTACACGTCGCCGGGGCGGATGATCGTGCACTCCTGCTCGCCGCGGGCGTGCGCCATGAGCGTCACCTGCTCCGCGGCGATCTTCGTGTCGGTGTAGGCGACGCCGGTGGGGTGGACCGGGTGCGTCTCGTCGACGCCGTCGGGGAAGTCCAGGCCGAACGTGACGACGCTGGAGAGGTGCAGGAACCGCGTCGCGTTGCCGTCGCGGGCGGCGATGAGCGCGTTGCGCGTGCCCACGACGTTCACGGCGTGGAACTGCGACTCGTCCGACGGCATGCCGACGAGCGCCGCCGTGTGGATGACCGCGTCGGCGGTGCGTGCGTGCAGCTGCCAAGGGCCCGGCGTGGCGATGTCACCGGTCACGATGCCCAGGCCGGCGTCGCCCACCCGGTCCACGCCGGAGGTCGTGTGTCCCTGCGCGCGCAGGTGGGTCGCGAGGGTCCGGCCGATGAAGCCGGACGCACCGGTGATGAAGACGTGCATGCGGCTCAGATGGGGTTGGGGATGTCGACCCAGTGGTGGGTCACGCCGAATTCGGCCGCGAGCAGGTCGCCCAGCGCGCGGACGCCGAAGGTCTCGGTCGCGTGGTGGCCGGCGGCGAAGAAGTGGACGCCGAGGTCGGCGCAGATCGACTGCGCCCGCTCGGCCGGCTCGCCGGTGATGAACGCGTCCGCGCCGAGCTCCAGGGCGCCGAAGACGTAGTCGGTACCGGCGCCGGTGACCACGCCGATGCGGGTGATGTCGCTGGGCCCGTGGGCCAGATGCAGCGGCTCGCGCCCGCCGACGGCCTGGCGGAGCGTGTCGTTGACGACCGCCGCCGGCGTGGGGGAGGGCAGGTCACCGACCAGCCCGACGTCGCCCAGCGCGACGCGGTCGACCAGGCCGAGGCGGTCGGCCAGCAGCGCGTTGTTGCCGAGGGTCGGGTGCGCGTCCAGCGGCAGGTGGTAGGCGGCGAGGGCGATGTCGTGCGCGTAGAGCACCTTCAACCGCCGGTGCAGCAAGGGCGGGATGCCCAGCGGATCGCCCTTCCAGAACAGCCCGTGGTGCGCCAGCACGAGGTCGGCTTGCAACTCGGCCGCCCGATCGAGGAGGCTGCCGTTGGCGGACACGCCGGTCACGACGGTCCGGACCTCGTCCGGGCCGGGGACCTGCAGTCCGTTGGGGCAGTAGTCGCGGAAGGCCGACGGGTTCAGGAGATCTTCCAGACGGCCGATGAGTTGGGTTGTAGGAGCCACGACGCGAGGGATTCGGTGTTGGACGGACGTACCAACAAACGCTATCGTTCTTCAATGGGTCAGCTTGTCAAGGTGGACACGACCCAGGACCGGGGAATGGGAACAGCGACTTTCGTCACGTTGGCGCCCGCAGCGACGCGGCCGACCGGCGACACCGACCACGATCTGATCGCCCGCGTGCGCGCGGGAGACGATGCGGCGTTCGCCACGCTCTACGAGCGTTACCACCGCCGCATCGCCGCCTACATCTACGGGATGGTCAAGGACTACGGCCGCGCGGAGGACATCGCGCAGGACGTGTTCATGTCCGCGCTGCGCCGCATGCGCGAGACCGACCGGCCCATCGCGTTCAAGCCGTGGATCTACGAGATCGCCAAGAACGCGTGCATCGACCAGTTCCGCCGCTCGCGCCGCGCCGAGGAGGTCTCCTACGACGCGGAGGAGGGCCTGGGCGCCGCCGACTACGGCCGCCTGGTCACCACCGGTCCGACGCCGGACGTCGCCGTCGACCAGAAGATGTCGCTCGACCATCTCCGCGGCGCGTTCGGCGGCCTGTCGGAGACCCACCACGAGATCCTCGTGATGCGCGAGCTCGAGGGGCTGTCCTATCGCGAGATCGGCGAGAAGCTGGGCATGTCCCGGCCGTCGGTCGAGTCGACCTTGTTCCGTGCCCGCCGCCGCCTGGCCGAGGAGTACGAGGAGCTCGTCTCCGGCGAGCGCTGCCTGCGCGTGCAGAGCATCATCGCCGGCTGTGGCGCGTCCAGCGGCTCGTCGCTGGGTGCCCGCGACCGCCGGCGCATGGCGGCCCACGTCTCCCACTGCCAGCCCTGCCGGCGCCACGCGCGCGTCGCGGGCATCGACCCGGCACTGCTACAGGTCCCCAAGCCCGTCCGCGCCAAGATCGCGGCGCTGGTGCCGCTGCCCGCGTTCCTGCGCAACCGCTGGGGCGGCTCGTCGGACGCCGCTTCCGGTGTCGGCACGCACGCCGCGCAGTGGGTCCCGCAGCTCAACGCGCTGAGCGATCCGGCCGTCGCCTCCTGGGCGAAAGCCGTCGCGGCCGCCGCGACCATCGCGGTCGCCGGCCTCGGGGCCGACGCGGCCACGCGCCACGCGTCCCAGCCGACCTCGCACGGCACGACCCGGGCGGTCGCCGGCCTCGCCGGTGGCGGTGCATCGGGCGGCGCCTCCTCGAAGTCCTCGGCGACCCCGACGTCCAAGGCCGGTCGCGCCGCTGCGCGCCGGGCTGCGGCTGCCGCCGCGGCGGCCGCTGGTGCGGCGTCCGGCGCCGGCCACACGGCGACCGCGACCGCCACGGCGGCTCCGGCCTCGGGCGGCAAGGGCGGCTCCGGCGGTGGCAAGGGCGGCCTGACCGGCGGCTCCGGGGCCAGCGGCAAGAACGGCGGCCCCTCCAGCGCCCCGGCGGCGCCGACGCCCGGTGACGGCACGCAGGCGGCGGAGATCCCGCTCGGCCTCGACGGTGTCATCAACGGCGGCGGCAACGGCTCCGGTGGCGGGTCGGGCACGTCGGGCGACCAGGGATCTGCCGACCCCGTCAAGCAGACCACGGACGCGGTCGACGCGATCATCAACGGCGGGGGCTCTGTCGGCGACGACCAGGCCTCCAAGACCGTCACCGACGCGGCCGAGACGGCGAAGAAGGCCGCCGACTCGATCATCCACGGCGGTTGAGCGATCCGGGCGCCGGCGAGGACGGGCTGCTCGAGTCGCTGACCGACTCGAGCCTCTACTCCATCGGCGCCTACTTCTGCGACCGGCACCCCGACCTCGTCGACGACGTGCTGGCGCAGAGCGTGGACATCGAACGCCGCGGGCTGGCGGTCTGGGCCGTTCGCGAGGGGGTCGGCCTGGACAGCGCCTTCCAGACGTTGATGACCGGTCTGGCCATCCGCTACTTCACCGCGGTGGCCGGGACGACGCGCTGAGCGTCGGCCTGCGATACTTCTGAGTCCAATCGGGGCGTGGCGCAGCCTGGTAGCGCGCACCGTTCGGGTCGGTGAGGTCCCGAGTTCAAATCTCGGCGCCCCGATTAGCCCAGAAGCCTCCGCGTTCGCGGGGGCTTCTGTCGTTCGGTCGCGCAGAGCGACAAGGTGTGGTGGCACCGACCTGGAGCCACACCGCCACATGGCGACTGCCTGACGACGCCGATGGCCTTCCAGGATCTACGGCAACGTCGCGGCGGAGCACGCCGACGACGGACGGCGCTGCAGGGAAGCCGGCCGACGCGTCGCAGCTGTAGTACTGGGCGACCCGGAACGCGCTGCGCATCGAGGCACGAACTCGCGGCTTGTCGTCCCCAACGACTGTTGGTTCAGCTCCGAGACCAGTCGCGCTCCTGCGATCACGCTAGGAGAAGCGGCCGCGTGGTTGCTACTCGGGGAAAGCGACTGTCTGCGGCTTGCCTGCGGGCCGAGCAGCGGAGTGTCGGCTGAGCTTTGGGACAAAAGGTGTCCCAAAGCTCAGTTTCAGGCACGAGCCGCGTCGGTTTCGCCGCGACCTGACAGCCATAAGGACATTCGCATTGTCTTCCGCGCGCCCAGGGAACAGAAGACGACGCAGAGTGACCTGAACACGTAAAGACCGACGTTGTCGTCCACGGCCCCCAGCGACGACAACTTGCAGCCTGATCTTCGGGCGCAACATTCCGTGGCAGCGTACCGGCGCCGTGATTCCTCGAGACCGCGCAACGGCAGTCCGACCGCGCCGCCCACCGTCGCCTCACGCCAGGTCGCTGCGCGAGTCAGGTCAACTGCCGGAAGCCGGGAAGGTTGCTCGACAACCAGTCATTCAACGGCTCGAAGGAACGCCCGTCTCGGCGTGGAGGACACAACCCCAGAAGCTGGTCATGGTCGGGAAAGAGGACGGCGGGACTGACTCTTGCTTCAGCAATGCGTTCGGCCCGGCGCGAGCATCATGAACGGACGCGAGGAACGCGTACGAGGTGTGTTCGTCCTTGGCCGCCTGCATCGCGAGGACAGCACATGCCCGGTGACCTGCATTGTGGCCGACGTGGCGCGGGCCACTGGGACACGGCCGCGCCCCAGGTCATGAGTCGCCGACGTTTACCCGGTGTGGGCGAGGATCAGTTCGATGGTCCGGTCGGGCTGATCCCAGTGCGGGAAGTGCCCGCAACGGGGGATCAGCTCGAGCGTTGCGTCGGGAAAGAGCTCCAACGCCCGGCGCGACTGGCTGGGCAAGGTCACCAAGTCGCGCGTCCCCCACACGAGCAGCATCGACCCAAGCAGCGAACCGGCCGGCGCGCCCTCCTGCTGCGGGCCGTCGGTCAGGTTGCGCAGCGCAGACCTCGCCGACGGCGCTCGGAAGCCGAGCAGTTCCGGGAGCACCGTCTTGCGCGGAACTGCCCATGGCCGCGCCGAGAACTGCGGCAGCAGGATCGTGCGGGTGACCGGGTTGCCGGTGAGCAGCCCGAGCAGCGGGCGGATCGCGTTGACGAGCGCGACGGACGCGCCTACGGAGTACTTGAAGAAGCGGCGAGGGCCCGGGCCCCAGAACCCGCCCGGGTCTAGCGCGACGACGCGACCGACGACGCCGCGGCGAGCGAGCTCCATCGCCAGCCGCGCGCCCATCGAGCTGCCGACAACGTCGACGCCACGCAGCGAGTGAGCCTCGAGGAACGTCGTCACCGCGGCGGCGTAAGCGGGAATCGTCGCCTCGCCGGGCATCGGCGCCGACTCCCCGAACCCGGGCAGGTCGATGGCGATCACTTCGCGCTGCGCGGCGAGCGCATCGAGGATCGGGTCGAAGGAGTTGCGGCTGCCGCCGAGGCCGTGGATGAGCAAGAGAGGCGGGCCGTCGCCCACACGTTTGTGGTTGAGCTCCATGGTGCTGTCTACGCTCGCAGGCGACCCCCGGATGCCTTGCTCTCTATGAGGGAGCTGACGCGAACCGATCGGCCGTTGACACCACCGGCTCGCACGTTCGCGTGGACGCGAGAGCCCGAGCGTCCGTTCAAGCGCGAGACTGTCACTCCGCGGCGAATGTAACTGTCCCCGGTAGGGGAACACGCGCTATCCGTCAGCGCTGTGCGAATCGCGCGAAGCGAGAGTCGCGGTTGGCGGTGGGAGACTTGAATGGTGCGCTGCGTTGTAGAACTGCGATCGCCGTCCGACGGGACAGGCATCAGTGAGAAGTGGTCGTTCTCAGGGACCGATGGCCGCATGATCCGCGACCTCGTGGCAAAGCTCGACCTGTTCGCGGTCGATCCTCCGCTTGAGGTGTGGGACATGCAGAGGCTCCGGCATCGAGTCCAGAGTGCAGATCGCTGGCAAGCGGCGATGTTGCTCTGGCCCGACGAGCCATCTCAGCGTCAGGCGGTCTCGTTCGAAGACCGCCGCGCTGAGGCTGCGTGGACCGCTGCGGGCGCGATTGAGTTCGCGGATCTCCTTCCAGCTGAGCACGACCTCCGTCGAGCAATTCAGGAGCGGTTCGGCGGAGGCAGTGCCGACCATGCTCGCCAGTAGCGGCTCGCCTGCCGCGCAAAGCAGGAGCCGGCGAGTAGTCACTCGGCGGCGAATGTGAAAGTCGGCGTCGTCGGGCGTAAGTCGATTCCCGCACGGGCGTGCGGGTGGAAACCGACGCACGTGCCCGCGCTGAGAGCGACCCGCTGACGTGCGTGGACTGCTGTCGCAGCGGTGCGACACGAGCCCACACACGTGTCGGTGCTGAGAGCGACCCGCTGACGTGCGTGGACTGCTGTCGCAGCGGTGCGACACGGGTCCACACACGTGCTGGTCGGCGCGGGCGGACTGCTGAAATCCCCGAGGAGGAGCTACGAGCGGCACTGCTCCTTGCGCGAGATGCGGGTGCTGAACGCGTGCGAGTCTCGAGTGCGCCCACCGTCGAGACGACGCTTGAGCGGTCAACACAGTCGACCGGTCGCGCACGTTCTGGCCGCCGACAGGCGGCGAAGTTCACACCTTCACGGAGGTATCGGGAAGTTGAACTCACCGCCCCGATGAGCCCAGAAGCCTCCGCGTTCGCGGGGGCTTCTGCCGTTCCGGACCGCGCGCAGGTCCCGGGGTCGGGCCGCCCCGCGGCATCCCGGTCAGGCGCACGCGGCCGCGGCGGCCTCGGCGGCCAGCGCCATGATCGAGACCTGCGGGTTGACTCCGGGGCAGGTGGGGAGGATGGAGCCGTCGGCGACGATGACGCCACGTACGCCGCGCAGGCGGCCGGCCGCGTCGACGGGGTGCCGGGTGGGGTCGCCGCCGGCCGCCATCGTCCCGGTCGGGTGGAAGGCCGCGAGGTGCAGCCGCCGCGGGTCGACGGCGGCCAGCGCGGCGGGCAGATCCCGCGCATCGCGGACGGCGGGCGCCCCGCCGCCGAGCTCCACCTCGGCCGCTCCGGCCGCGAGCAGCACGCGGGCCATGTGACCGGCCGCGCGGACCAGTCGCTGGGCGTCGCGGCGGGCGAGGCGGTAGGTGATGACGGGGCGGCGCGCGCCGAGCACGCGACCGGTCGCGCTGTCGTCCACCATCGCCCCCAGCGTGGCCACGTGGGCGGCCGCGTCGAGGCGGCGCAGCAGCGCCGGGCCGGTGCCGGGCAGGATCATCGAGCCCATGCCGGGCGGGGTCGCGGTGGCCTCGATGAGGATGCCCTCGCGCTCGTGGTGCTCCTCGACGCCGACGCTCTGCAGGATGCCCTCCCACGCGCGGACCGGGTCGGCGAAGGTGCCGGCGACCCCGAGGGACGGGTGGATCGACAGCCCGTGGCCGGTCCTCGGGTGGCCGCCCAGCCCGCTGCGCCGCACCAGTGGTGGGGTGCTGATGGTGCCCGCGGCGACGACCACGAGCGGTGCCAGCACGCGCACCGTGCGCCCGTGGGCGTCCCGGGCCTCGACGCCCGTGGCCCGGCCGTCGTCGTGCAGGATCCGCCGGACGGTGAGCCGGGCCAGGACCCGGGCCCCGGACGCACAGGCCTGGGGCAGCGCGTTGAGGTGCACGCCGGCCTTGGCGGCGTTGGGACAGCCCAGCGCGCACTGGCAGGCGCCGCGGCAGCCCTGGGCGTTGCGGCGCAGCGGAGCGGCCTGCCAGCCGAGCTGGGCCGCCCCGGCCAGCGTCAGCTCGGCGTTGGGGCCGAGGACCGCCGGGTCCGCGGGCGCCACGCCGATGAGCCGCTCCACGTCCTCGAGCCGGGGCAGCAGGCGCTCGGGGTCGGCCAGCGTCAGCGCGTGGTCGCGGTGCCAGCGCCGCCGGACCTTCTCCGGTGGCCGGTAGCGAGTTGACGACCGTGCTGCCGCCGACGGCGCGGCCGATGGGCAGCGCCACCGGCGGCACCCCCAGCGCGAACGTGCCGCCGCCGTCGCGGTAGAGGCCGGCGAAGCGCTCTACCGGACCGGTCGCGCGGAAGCGGGCGGTGTCCCAGTGCTCGCCCTCCTCGACCAGGACGACCTCGCGCCCGCGAGCGGCGAGCTCGCGCGCGGCCAGCGCGCCGCCGGCGCCGCTGCCGACCACGACGGCATCGACGCTCAGGATCGAGGGGACGTCGCTGCCGTCCCGCACGTCCAGGGGCGGGTCGGCCCGGCCGGGCGGGGCGGCGTTGGCGGTCGCGTTGATCTCCGGCGCATGGTGCGAGCCGCCCCAGCCCAGGAGCAACAGCGCCTTCACGGCGTCCAGCCCGACGGCGCCCGGGAAGGTCCGGGCCGCGGCGTCCAGCAGCGCGGCCCGGCGCTCAGGGTCGAGCCGGCCCAGCCGCTGCCGGTGACGGGCCAGCGCTGCGAGCTGCAGCGCCCAGCCGGCGCCGCCGACGCCGGCGGCGGCCGCGGCGGGCATGCGCCGCAGCAGCACCGCGGCGGCGGCGCGCACCTCCTCGGGGGGCGGGCCGCCGGCCTCCGGTGGCAGCAGGGCTGCGGCCAGCGCCTCCACGCCGTGAGCGACCGGCCGGGTGTCGACTAGGGTCATGGCGTGAGCTTCCTCCTGGATCCGCCGCTGCTGGTCGCCTCCGGGGCCGTGATCGAACGGGTGGCCCCGTCCGAGGATGCGGCCCGGGTGCTCAGCGCCGGAACGGTTGCGGTGTTCGTCGGCGTGTCGGCGGCGCTGTACGCCAACGCCCCCGGCCTCGGTGCCTGGTGGAAGCCGTTCCGCGCCCGCAACGGCCGCGAGTTCATGCTCACCTCGGGCCTGGGTCGGATCGACACCGCGGGCATGTCGCGCGCGCAGCACGCGGCCGCGCTGTCGCTGTTTGCGCTGTACCCGGCCTGGCTGGGGCTGGGACGCCGGGCCGCGCGAGCATCGAACTGACCACCCGCCGACCTGCGTGGAGTGGTCCCGGCCACGAGGCGGCACACTACCGGCGCGCCCGCACCGCCGTACGACCTCGGCGGGCTGACGGCCGACGGCCGGCGTGCCCCGGGTGGGGGTACCAAGACGCCCCCTCGCGGGTATGCGCGTGCCCCAACGCGACCCCTGGCCGCGGGCACCATGGCAGGCGTGATCGGCGCAGAGGTCGTCCCGCAGGTACGTTGGCTGCCGGCCGAACGGCGAGAGGACGCCGCGGTCCTGTGGAGCGCGGTCGGCCCGCCGCAGGGCCTGGCCGACTCGTGGCCGTGGACCGCCGCCTGGCTGGCGGCCTACGGCGACGTCGTCGCCCATCGCTTTGCCGTCGTCGAGGAGGGGCAGGAGGTCCTCGCGTGCGCGCTGGTGACGCAGCGGACGGTGCGCACGCGCGGGGTCGCGCTGGACATTGCCGCGTTGGGGACCTCCGGTGAACCGGACCGAACCGGCGTGTACACCCAGTACCAGCGCTGGCATGCGCGCCCGGAGGCGGCTGCGCGCGCGGGCCGGGCGCTCATGGCCGAACTGGCCGACCAGCCCTGGCAACGCCTGGAGCTGGCGGGGTTCGTACCCGACGACGCCGACGCGCTGCAGGGCGACCGGCAGCTTGACGTCCGTCGCGAACGCGCATGGACGGTGGCGGTGCCGGACGCCGGAGCCGACGTGACCGCCGGCTTCGGGTCGGCGACGCGCAAGGTGCTGCGGCGCCTGCGCCGGCGCCACGCCGACGTGGTCGTCGAGGAGGTCAAGGAGCCCGCGCGGCTGACCGAGGCGCTGGCCGAGCTGGCGCACTTCAGCACCGCGCGCTGGAAGGGCACCGGGGTGGACAGCAGCTGGGCGTCCCCGGCCTATCGCGCGGCGCTGGCGACGATGCTGCCGCCGTTGCTGGCGCAGGACCTGGCCGTCGTGCTGCGGCTGCGCGACGGGGACGGCACGCTGGCGGTGGGCATCGCGTTCGTCGACGGGGACCGCCTGCTGGACTATCAGACCGCGCGCCGTCCCGGGGCCGACGGGTCGCCCGGGCAGCTCCTGGTGCTGGCGATGCTGGAGCACGCCGCGCAACGCCGGTTGCGCGTGCTCTCCCACCAGACGGGAGACAGCGAGCACAAGCAGCGCCTCTCCAACGGCAGCGAGGAGCTGGTCTGGGCCCGCTGGGACCGGGGCACGCTGCGGGTCGCCGCGCGGGTGCGCCGCCGGCTGCTGGGGGTGCCTGCGTGAGACGACTCCGCGGCGTGCGGCACCGCGCGGCGCGCCGCTGGACCGGCGTCCGGGTGATCTGCCACCACCGCATCGCCGACGCCGGGTCCGTGGCCGGTGACCGCGGGGTCGTGAGCGCCGACGCGGCCCAGCTGGACCGTCAGCTGCAGCGCTGGAGCCGCGACGCCGAGATCATCCGCCCGGAGGAGTTCGACGAGGCGTCGCGCCGGCGCGGCCGCGCGCTGCTGCTCACCTTCGACGACGGGTACGCAGACGCGCTGACCACCGCGCTGCCGGTGCTGCTGCGCCACGACGTGCGCGCCGCCTTCTTCGTGACCTCGGGCTACCAGGACGATCCGCGCCCGGCCTGGTGGGACGAGCTGGCCTGGATGGCCCGCAGCCACGGGCGCGAGGCGCACCTCGCCGCGTGGCTGGCGCGGTACAAGGCGCTGCCCGCCGAGCGGGCCGAACGCTGGCTGGAGGAGCTGGGCGAGCGCCTCGGCAGCGGGCGTGCGCCGCACACGCTGGCGCACGGGTGCTGGCTGGGGTGGGACGGCGTGCGCGCGCTCCGCGACGCCGGCATGACGATCGGCGCCCACACGCACACCCACCCGGTGCTGGCCCGTTGCGACGGCGCGCGCCAGGAGGCCGAGCTGCGGCGCGGGGCCGAGCGCATCCACGCGGAGACCGGTGTCGTACCGCGCTGGCTGGCCTACCCCGTCGGCAGTCGCGACGCGTTCACCGCGCAGACCCGCGCGCTGGCCGACCAGGCGGGGTACACCCACGCGTTCAGTTTCTACGGCGGCAGCTGCGACCCCGACGGCGACCCCCACGACATCCGGCGCTCCTGGCCCGTCGCGCACCGCGACGGGTGAGCCACGCGATCGGCGCGCAACGGCGGCGCACGTCAGTGGCGCCGCAGCCACTCCTCGGCGGTGCGCGGCGCGCCCAGCCGGTACCCCTGGAGCTCCTCGACGCCCTCACGGCAGACGGCGGGCAGGGCGGACTGGTCCTCCAGCGACGTGGCCACCGTGCGTGCGGCGTGACGGTGGGCCGCATCGATCACCCGGCCGAGCTGCTGCGCGCCCGCCGTGGACACCGCGGCCTCGGCGACCGCGGCGGTGATCTTGACGATGTCGAACTGCAGGTCCTCCAGGATGGCGAGCTCTGCGCTGCTGCCGGCGACGTGGTCCAGCGCGGTGGACAGGCCCATCGCGCGCAGGCCCAGCAGGCAGGTGCGCGCCGCCTCGGGTTGGCGCACCACGGCCGCGCTGGGCAGCGCCACCGTCAGGCGGCTCGCGTCGATCGGCGTCTGGGCCAGCTGCTCGCTGAGCGCGCGCAGCAGCGGCTCGGCGTGGCCGACGCTCGCCGGGCAGACGTTCATCTCCAGCGCGGCCTCGTCGTGGATCGCGGCGAGCATCGTCACGGACTCCCGCGCGACCCAGGCATCCAGCCGCGTGGCCAGGCCGAGCCGCTCGATCGCGCCCAGGAACGCCGATGCGGGGGCGGTCCGTCCACCGCTGCGGAGCATCCGCACCAGCACCTCGTGGCGGACGGTGGCCAGGGTGGCGGCGTCGCGGATGGGTTGGACGTAGAGCACCAGGGCGCCGGTGTCCCAGGCCTCGGACACCTCCTGCTCGCCCACGACGTCCAGCGCCCACGCCCGCAGCTCGACCTCACCGCCGACCGCACTGGTGAGCTCCAGCTCCACGGAGACGCCGGCGCCGGTCGCGTCGCGCACCACGGCCGACAGCGACTGCGGCCGGGTGGTGGTGGCGAGTTGGTCGAACGCCTCGCGGAGGCGGTCGTGGTCGGCCTCGTCCACCAGGTCCCAGACCGTCGCGACCGTCAGCGCGGCGTGGGTGCGGGCGGTGAGTGCCGCCCATCCGGCGTCCACATCGAGGATCGCTCCGCGCAGCGTGGCGTGCAGGCGTGCGGGAGGCGAGGCGGCGCGAGCGCTCATGCGCGCATGGCATCGCGTCGGCCTCCCCACCGTTGGTGAACCCCTGCCGCGGGGCGGGTACCGCGGTGCCCCGCCGCCCCGCCTGGACGGACGCGACGTCGGTGAGCAGGAGCAGGCGGTCGGCGCCCAGCTGCACGGCCAGCAGGGCGGTGGCGAGGTCCTTGTCCACCACCGCCTCGACGCCGTGGAGCCTGCCCTGCCGGTCACGGTGGACGGGGATGCCCCCGCCGCCGGCGCAGACCACCACGGTGCCGAGGTCGACGAGGTCGTTGATCGTCGCGATCTCCACGATGGCCAACGGCTCCGGGGAGGGGACCACGCGCCGCCAGTGCGGGCCGTCGGGCGCGACCGTCCAGCCCCGCTCGTCAGCCAGCTGCCGGGCCTCCTCGTAGGTGAACACCGGTCCCACCGGCTTGCTCGGGACCGCCATGCGCGGGTCCTCGGGCGACACCACCACCTGCGTGACGACGGTCACCACCTCGCGCCCGGGCAGCGCGTTGCGCAGCTCGCGGGCCAGCTCGTAGCCGATCTGCCCCTCGGTCTCGGCGTCGAGCACGTCCAGCGGCGCGGCGCTGTCCAGGGACGCCAGCCGTCCCACCTGCGGTCCGTTGCCGTGGGTGACGACCAGGCGCCGCCCGGCCGCGAGCTCGGCCAGGGAGCGGCAGGCCCGCTGGACGTTGTGGCGCTGGTGCTCGGCGGTCTGGGCCTCGCCGCGGCGCAGCAGGGCGTTGCCACCGAGCGCGGCGACGACGAGGGGCGGCCGCCGGATCATGCGGCCTCGTTCTGGGTGATGAGCGCGTGCAGCACCGCCTGCTCGGTGGGCAGGCGGTTGCCGGCCTGGTCCCACACGACGCTCTGGGGCCCGTCGATCACCTCGCCGGTGACCTCCTGCCCGCGGTGGGCGGGCAGGCAGTGCATAAAGACCGCGTCCTGGTCGGCGACCTGCATGAGCCAGCTGTCGACGTGGTATCGCTGCAGGTCGCGCCGCCGGTCGCCGGCCCACTTCTCGTCGCCCATCGACACCCACACGTCGGTGTAGACGGCGTGGGCGTCCAGCGCCGCCTCGGCGGGCTCGGAGGTCACCTTGATCGCGCCGCCGACCGCGCGGGCCGCCTCGACGATGAGGTGGTTGGGCTCGTAGCCGCGCGGGCAGGCGACGCGGACCTCGACGCCGGCCAGGGCGGCCGCCTGGATCAGCGAGTGCGCGACGTTGTTGCCGTCGCCGATGTAGGCGACGCGCAGCCCGGCCAGCGTGCCGAACCGCTCGCGCAGGGTCAGGAGGTCCGCAAGGGCCTGGCAGGGGTGGTGGCGATCGGTGAGGGCGTTGATCACCGGGACGCTCGCGTGCTGGGCCAGCACCTCCAGCGTGTAGTCGGTGTAGGTGCGCACGAAGATGGCGCTGGCGTAGCGCGACAGCACGCGGGCGGTGTCCTCCTCCGGCTCTCCGCGCCCGAGCTGCAGCTCGTCGGGCCGCAACATCATCGGCAGCATCCCCAGCCGCTGGCAGGCGGCCTCGAAGGACACGCGCGTGCGCGTCGACGGCTTGTCGAACATGGCGGCGACGCTGCGTCCGGTCAGCGCGCCGGTCCAGCCGTAGGGCTCGGCCTTCATGGCGGCCGCCAGGTCCAGCAGGCTGCGCAATCCGTCCGCGTCGAGGTCCGCGATCTGCAGCAGGTCCTTGGGCAGGGTCGAGGTGACGCTCATGCCAGCGCCTCCCGCTCGATGGGGCAGGACATGCAGCGCGCGCCGCCACGGCCGCGGCCCAGCTCCGAGCCGGCGATCGTGATGACCTCGATGCCCTCACGTCGCAACCGCGTGTTGGTGTCGACGTTGCGCTCGTAGCCGACGACGACGCCGGGGGAGACCGCCAGCACGTTGTTGCCGTCGTCCCACTGCTCGCGCTCGGCCTCGTAGCGGTCGCCGCCGGTCTCGATGATGCGCAGGCCGTCCAGCTCCAGCGCGGCCGCGATCGCCGCGAACACGTCGACGCCGGTCGCCCCGATCAGGCCCTCCGGATCCGGTGTCAGCACGTGGGCCACCAGCTGCTCGCGCAGCTCCGGGTAGATCGTGAACGCATCGCGGTCGACCATCGTCAGCACGGTGTCGAGGTGCTTGGCCGAACGCTGCCGGGGCAGCTCGACGGCGATGACCTGCCGGGCCGCACCGGCGGCGAACAGGCGCTGGGCCAGCAGCTCCACCGCGCCGGCCCGCGTGCGCTCGCCCATGCCGACGAGGACCACGCCCTTGCCGAGGACGAGGATGTCGCCGCCCTCCATCTGCGCCGGGCCGCCGAAGCCGTCGGTCCAGATCTCGTGCGCGGCGTCGGTGAACAGCGGGTGGTGGCGGTAGATCGCCTCGTAGTGGAGGCTCTCCCGGCGGCGGGCCCGCCTGGCCATCGCGTCGATGCAGACGCCGTTGAAGATCCACGCCGAGGTGTCGCGCGTGAACATGTGATTGGGCAGGGGGGCGATCACGAAGCCGTCCGGCCCGGGCACGGTCGCCGCCAGGCAGTTGGAGGTGAACGGCAGGTCGGCGGCGTCCACACCGCCGATCAGCCACGCCGCGAGCTCGGTCCCTGGCAGCGTCTCCAGCCAGGAGCGGACCACCGGTCCCAGCTGGGGACCGAGGCCCGCGACGGCCAGCGTGCCGTCGAGCACCGCGGCCCGCGCGTCCTGCAGCTCGAGCACCTCGCCGAGGAGCTCGCCGAGGTACAGCACCTCCACGCCCCGGTCGCGCAGCGTGTCGGCGAACGCGTCGTGCTCCTGGCGGGCGCGCTTGACCCACAGGACGTCGTCGAACAGCAGCGCGTCCTTGTTGCGGGGCGTCAGGCGGCGCAGCTCGAGGTCGGGGCGGTGGAGGATCACCCGGCGCAGCCGCCCGACCTCGGACTCCACGCTCAGCCGCGCCGTCCGTGACAGCAGCACGCTCATCGCCGCACCTCGACCTGCGCGGTGGCCATCCACGCACCCACCGGGCGCTCCAGCTGGGGCTGCGGCGTGCCCACGGCCCCGGCCCTTTCGGGTGTCGCGTCGAAGAGGAGAGACACGGTGCGTCCTTTCGGGAGGTGGTGCGCCCCCGACGCACCTACGGGGAAGGGGCGCCGGGGACCCCAGCAACGCTCCCGTCCACCACCCGTCCGGGCATCCGAAGGCCGCCACGTCCCGTTGCGGACAAACACTGACCAACCGTGCGTGAGACCCCCGATGGCGCGCGCACGGCGGGGCGCGAACCTGACGCTCACATCCACACGAGGAGCGCACCAGTGTTCGAGACCATCATCATCGGCGTCGACGGAGGGAGCGGGGGCGCCGACGCGCTGGCCGTCGCCCGGAGACTCGCGGGCCCGGCGACCAACCTCATCGCCGTCAGCGTCGCCGAGCTCGACCGCCGGCTCACGCGGGCGGCCAACGCCGACTACGACCGCACCCTGCGCGAGGACGCGCACGCGCGCCTGGAGGCCTCCCTCGACGGGCAGCACGGCATCACGGGCCAGGTCGTCGCGGCGTCCTCGGTGGCCGAGGGCCTGCACGACGCCGCGATCCAGCACGTGGCGGACCTCATCGTCGTCGGGCGCGGCGCCCGCGCGGGCCTGGACCGCGTGCTGGAAGGTGACGATGCGCTGAGCACCCTGCGCGACGCGCCGTGCGCCGTGGCCGTCGCGCCGCCCGGCAGCGCCCAGCACGACGAAGCGATCAAGGTCGTCGGCGTCGGCTGGGACGGGCGCCCCGAGGGGCACGCGGCCCTGGACCTGGCCCGCAGCATCGCGGGCGACCGCCACGCCCACGTCCGCGCCCACGAGGTCGTCGGCTTCGGCGGCACGCCCGACACGGGTGCCACGCTGCACCGCGAGATCGACACGTTCGTCGGCGACGACGAGGACGTGCCGGTGGCGATGGAGGGCGTGGAGGGCACGACCTCCACCGGCATGGCCGCCCAGCTGCTGCAGACGTTCGCGGATGAGGTGGACGTGCTGGTCGTCGGCTCGCGCGGTCGCGGGCGGTTTGCGCGCGTCGCGCTGGGCAGCACGGCCGAGAGCCTGGCCCGCCACGTCAACACGCCGCTGATCATCGTCCCGCGGACGTCCCAGCCGGCCGTCCCCAGCAGCTGACGATGGCCCGATTCCCCCGCACCGGGAAGGTCGTCATCTCGGGTGGTGGCATCGCCGGTGTCGAGGCGCTGATGGCGCTGCGGGACCTCGGCGAGCACCGCCTGGAGATCGAGATGATCTCGCCCCATCCGCACTTCGTGCTGCGCCCGCAGATCATCGGGGTGCCGTGGGGCGGCTCGCCGATGCGGGCTGACCTGGACGGGCTGGCCGCGCAGTTCGGCGCGCGACGCCGGCCGGGCACCATCGCGCAGGTCGACGTCGACGGCCACGCCGTCCGGCTCACCGACGACGGGGTGGTGCCCTACGACGTGCTGCTCGTCGCGGTCGGCGCGGTCGCGAGCATCGGCTACCCCAGCGTCGAGACGGTCGGGTTCGGGTCGATGTCGCGGGCCATGGCCCAGCAGCAGGACGCGCGATCGCTGGCGATCGTCGTCCCTCCCGGCGCGACGTGGACGCTTCCGGCCTACCAGCTGGCACTGCTGGCCCGGCGCGCCGGACCCGTCACCGTCCTCACCCCGGAGGAGGAACCCGCGGAGGTCTTCGGCGTCGGCGCGCAGCCCGTGGCCGAGATGCTGGAGCGGCACGGCATCGGCGTGGTGACGTCGTGCATCATCCCCATCGGCTCCACCGAGGTGCAGGACCTGGCCGACCACATCGTCGCCCTGCCGCAGCTCCGCGGGCCGGAGATGCCCGGGCTGCCGGGCACGCTGGGCGGGTTCATCCCGGTCGACGAGCTGCAGCAGGTGGTCCGCGCCGCTGACGTCTACGCCGCGGGTGACGCGGCCAACCACCACACCAAGCAGGGCGGTCTGGCCGCGCATCAGGCCGAGGTCGCCGCCACCGCCATCGTCAACCACCTCGGCGGAGAGGTGCCCGCCGTGCCCGAGCCCGCGACGCTGCGGGGCAAGCTCGTCCTCGGCAACGAGGTCCTCTACCTGCGCCGGGTCCTCGACGAGCAGGATCCGGGCACCGCTTCGACCGAGCCGCTGTGGCACCCCGAGGCGGCGATGTGCGCCTGGCGCCTGACCGGGTGGATGAACCACCACGCCGAGGAGCTGCGCGGCGACCCCTTGGGACCCCTCGCGCATCCGGAGGCACGGGCATGAGCACCCCTGAGCTGATGAGCGCGGTGGCCGAGCCGGCCACGCGCCGGCACACCGTCCTCGTCGGTGTCGACGGCCGCGTGGGCGGCCTGGACGCCACGGCGCTGGCCGCCGACCTGGCTGGGGAGAAGGACGCGATCGTGCTCGTGTCGCTCGCCGTCGCCGGGCCGCTGGCGACCAGCTACGTCGACCCGGACCTGTCCGCCGAGGCCCGCAGGTCCTGCACGGCGCACCTGGCCACCGCGCAGGACCTGCTGGACCTGCGCGCCGGCGCCCGGGCGGATCGCTGCGGCGTGGCGGAGGCCGCGCGGACCGTCGCCACCGGCCTGGCCACGGTCGCCCGCGACCGCCACGCCGACCTGCTGGTCATCGGCTCGTCGCACTACGGCGCGCCGGGCCGCATCGTCGGGCTCAACGACGTGCGCGCGACGCTGCGCAGCGCCCCGTGCGCGCTGGCGGTGGCGCCCCACGGGTACGCCTACCACCCGCCCGAGCTGCGCCGCATCACCGTGGCGTGGGACGGCACCCCGCAGGCCGACGCCGCCGTCGACGTGGCCGCGCTGCTCGCCGAGCGCCTGGGAGCCGATCGCCGGGTCATGGACATCCGGCCCTCCCAGCACCTGCGCGATCTCGCCGAGGTGGCGCGGGAGACCGACCTGCTGGTGGTGAGCACGCCGGCCGCGGACGGTCACCTGCGACCCGGCAGCACCGTCGCGGGCCTGGTTCGCGACCTGCCCTGCGCGCTGCTGGTCGTGCCGCCCTGCGGGCTGCGGGAGATCCGCAGTGCGGTCGGGGGTTGATCCGGATGGCGCACTCCGGGTGAACGACGACGATCGGACGATGTTCAGCAACGTCCTGGTCGGCATCGACGGCGGAGAGGGAGGCCGGGACGCGCTCGCGCTGGCGCGGCAGCTCGCGGCCCCTGGTGCCCAGCTCACGCTTGCCGGCGTGTGGAGCACCCGCGACGCGATGGCGTCGGCCATCACCGGGCGGGCCCACCCGGCGACGGCCGGTCACGAGCTGCTCGAGCACCTGCGCGCCGCGGAGGACCTCGACTGCCGCGTCGTCCAGATCAGCGCCGGCTCACCTCAGCAGGGCCTGCACGAGCTCGCCGAGCAGTCCGGGGCGGATCTGCTGGTGGTCGGCGCCTCCCGTCACGGCGACGGCGAGCGCCACCTGCTGGGCGACCACGCCCGCGGCGCGCTCCACGGTGCGTCGTGCGCGGTGGCCGTCGCCGCCCCCGGCTTCGCCGGCGCGCCGCGGATCGGCGACATCGGCGTCGCGTGGGACGGCGGTGCCTCGGCCCGCGCCGCCCTGGCGCAGGCGCGGACGATCGCCGGGTCCACCGGCGCGCGCCTGCACGGCATGAGCGTCGTGGCTCCCCTGCCGGGCATGTTCACGCCAGAGCTGGTCGCCTACGCGCAGGTGCTCGACGACACCGCCGGAGAGGAGGTGCGTCGCCGCCGGACCGAGCTGGAGGCGCTCGGCCTGGACGTCGTGCGCGCCGGCAAGGGCATCGCGGCCGTGGAGCTGTGCGAGTGGTCGGAGGAGGTGGACCTCCTCGTCCTCGGGTCCCGCGGCTTCGGCCCGGTGCGCCGCCTGTTCCTGGGCAGCACCGGCGACGCGGTCGTGCGTCACGCCCGGACCTCCGTGCTGGTCCTCCCGCGGCCCGAGCAGGCCGAGTTGGAAGCGGCACGCGAGGCCGCGATCGTCAGCGCGGACTGACGGCCGGCCCCCTGCGGCGTTCTACGGAGGTCGTCGGGCATTCGTGCCGGATGGCGCACCGCGCCTGCGTTGCGACGGTGGATTCCCCATCCACGCCGACCGCCCAGGAGCCACTACATGCGTGCTGCCGTCGTCCACAGCTTCGATCGTCCGATCATCGTCGAGGACGTCCCGGTCCCCGAGCCGGGGCCGGAGCAGGTCCTCGTCAAGATCGAGGCATCGGGGCTGTGCCACACCGACATCCACGCCGCGCGCGGCGAGTGGCCGGTCAAGCCGAGCCCGCCGTTCATCCCGGGCCACGAAGGGGTCGGGATCATCGAGAAGGTCGGGCCCGGCAACATGCACGGGCTGCAGGTCGGCATGCGTGTCGCACTGCCCTGGCTGGGCTACGCCTGCGGCGACTGCGGCTACTGCAACTCCGGCCGCGAGACGTTGTGCGAGCACCAGCTCAACACGGGCTACTCGATCAACGGCGGCTTTGCGGAGTACACCGTCGGCTACGCCCGCCACGCGGTCGTGGTGCCGGACGGGGTCGACCCGGCCGACGCCGCGCCGCTGACCTGCGCGGGCGTCACGACCTACAAGGCCGTCAAGG
>CAYUDT010000038.1:0-39846 GCA_964443695.1 uncultured Conexibacter sp.
CGCGCCCGTTGCGCGCCCGGCGGGCGCGCCGACCGCCGCTCCGGCGCAGACGACCGAGGCGTACCACGACGACGACGCGCCCGCGGCCACCACCGACGACTCGCGCACGACGGAGGTCGAGACCGGGACGGCCGAGCAGAAACCCGTGACCGAGCCGGCCTCCGACGACGGCCCGGAGCCCACGACGCCGGCCGGTGACGACGTGAGCGATGGCGATCCTCATGATGGGTCACACGGCGCGGACGCGCAGTCGCCGACCGAGGCCGGCCCGTAGGACCGGCGGTGGTCTAACGGCGCGTCCCGCGGCGCCGCGAGCTCTTGCCGCTCATGCGGCGCACCAGCCCGACGGCGAACCACAGGATGATGAACGCCGCACCCACCAGGACGGTGGCGACGACGGTGGTCCCGGGCGCGAAGAGCACGTCGCAGACCAGCAGCACCGCGCACGTCATCGCGAAGGCCAGGAGGGCCAGGCCGGCGATGAGGCTGTGGCTGCCCGCCACCACCAGCGCGGGCTTGTCGCGCCGGCGGAACATGATGCGGTGGTAGGCCGTCGGCGCGACGAGGAACGCGGTGGCCAGCGCCGAGGAGACCAGCGCCAGCAGGTAGACGTCCCGCTGGAAGGACGTGGTCTGCCCGAAGCGCTGCTGGAAGGGCACCGCCAGCAGGAAGCCGAACAGCACCTGCACGCCGGGCATCGCGACGCGGACCTCGTTGAGCAGCTCGAGCAGCTCGCGGTCGTAGGCGTCGTCCTGGGAGTGATCGGGTGGGTTGCCGATGTCCCACCGCTTCCCGTCGCGATGCACCTCCTAACCGACCGTCCGACCGGGTGCGTCATGATCGGGCGGTGCGGCACAGGTTCGGGTGGTTCCTCGCTTCGACGCTGGCGCTGATGGTCGCCGTCGGCGGCGCCGGCGCGTGGGCGGCCGGCACGGAGGATCCGGGCGCAGCGCCCTGGGTGCCGGTGCCGCGCAACGAGCTCATCAAGGTCTGCGGCCTGGACCCCGACCTCCTCAACGCCAACGACCCGAACCTCATGGTGTCGCCGTTCGTGGTCATCCGCCACGGCCGGCTGTGCTGGGAGGGCGGCGCGCAGCCCGACGGCACGACCGAGGCGTACCCCGTCTTCTCGGCGACCAAGACGTTCGGGGCGATGCTGTTCGGGATGGTCGCGGACCGCAGCAGCGTGCTGACGGACATGTCGAAGCTGGCCGACTGGCTGCCGGCCGAGGACATGACCAACATCAACCCCGAGGCGCGGATGATCCACGTGCTCGGGATGGTGGCCACCAACCCCGACCTGTCCTACGGCAAGAAGGGCAAGTGGACCTACGACACCGACGGCACGCGGGAGATCAACAAGCTCGTCGCGGTCATGGACCGGGCCATCGCCGCCGAGCCCGACCGCTACGGCGGAGCGAAGGACTCCACCGAGTTCGCCCAGAAGGCGCTATTCGGCCCGCTGGGCATGACCGCCACCACGTGGCCCGGCGGCACCATCGGCAGCAACCTCAGCACCAGTGTGCGCGACATGGCGCGGCTGGGCCAACTGATCCTCCAGCGCGGCATGTGGAGCGGCAGGCGGTTGATCAGCGAGGAGTACCTGTACCGGATGACCCACCCGTCCTTCGAGGACGCCAACACCGGCTACGGCTACCTGACCTACGTCAACGCGACGGCCAACTTCACCTATCCCACGAGCACCGCCGACCAGAACTGCGCGCCGTTCGGCACCTGGCCCGCCTACCCGCACCGTCCGCTGTTCGCGGCGCCGAGCCCCAACGGCGGCTCACCCGGCGACCACATCGGCACCTACGACCTAGCCCATACCTTCTCGTCGGGCACCGGCGGGCAGAAGTGGATCGTCTACCGCGGCGTCGACACCGTCATCGCCACCCGCAACGGCCTGGTGAGCGTGGGCGACGGCGGCACGGTCGTCGACCAATTCTCCAGCCACAAGACGGTCTGGAACGCGATGCGGCGCGCGATGCTGCCCTTCGACCCCAAGTACCCCAACGACGAGGCCGGGTTCTGCGCCGCCTACCGCAGCAGCGAGTACGCCCCGGACCTGCGCGAACCGTGGTTCGACGGCCGGGCGGAGGCTGCGGCGCCCGCACCGCCGAAGGTCCGGGCGGCGTGCGTCAGCCGTCGGCGCGTCACGATCACGATCCCGCGCCTGAAGGGCGTGACCCGCGCGCGCATCAGCGTCCGGGTCGACGGCAGGCCGGTGCGCGTGCGGCGCACCGCCAGGCGCACGACCGCGGTCATCGACCTGCGTGGCCGCGGCCGGACGATCGCGACGGTCCGCATCCTCGTCACGGGCCGCCGGGGCGGCAGGACGGTGACCCACCGGCAGACGCGGGCATTTCGGACCTGCACCGCGCCGAGGTGAGAGGATCGCGCGCATGGACACCTCTCGCGTGCAGATCATCACCGCGTTCAAGGACCTGCCCGAGCACGACCTCAAGCAGATCGCCCTGCTCGCGACGGAACGCTCGGTGCCTGCGGGCACCAACCTCGTCGAGCAGGACGACTTCAGCAACGACGTCATCGGCATCCTCGAAGGGTCCGCGGAGGTCATCCAGAACGGTGAGCGCGTCGCTGTGCTGCAGGTCGGCGACATCCTCGGTGAGGCCGGGGTGATCGACAAGGCGCGGCGCGGCGCGACGGTCACCGCGACGGAGCCGATGCTCATCGTCACGCTCGGTCGCGTGGAGATCAACCGCCTCCGCAAGGTCGCGCCCGACGTCATCACGCGCCTGGAGGAGATCGTCGACGCGCGGCACGCGCCCAGCGGGGACTGACCCGCATACGGCCCGCGGGACGGGTACGTCCCGGGCATGGCCGACCGCATCATCCTCCTCGCCGACTCCGCCTCCGACGCCGGCGAGGCCCAACACCTGATCGACCGCTTCGCCGAGGCGGTCGACATCGAGCCCGAGCCGGTCGAGGGCGGTTACGCCTTCGAGCTCTCACCGGAGGACCATGCGATCGACGTCACGCGCACGCTCAACGACCTCGACCCGCGCTGGACGGACCACCTGAGCCTCGGCGACCCGGCGAACACCGACCGCGACTGACCGGTTGGAGGCCCCGCGGACGGGAACAGCCTGACCATGGAAGGTGGAATCGCAATCCTGCTCCTGCTGATCATCGCCGCGGTCGTCGGCGGGATCGCCCTGACGATGTCCGGAGGGATGGAAGCCCTGCGCCACCGGCGCGGCGGCGACCTGAACCCGCGCGCCGAGGACGACGGGTCCCGACCGCGCCACACCGTCGCAGAGCCCACCGACGAGCACGCCGCGGGCTTCGGCGTCGGTGGCGAGCACCACGAGCCCAAGCCGGCACGCGTGCCGCGCAAGCCGTAGGTCGTCCCGGGCGGCTGCCGTCTCGGCGGCGGCCTGTCCCGCGCCGGCGCACCGCTGAGGGGCTTGCCGCGCGGGCCTGCGCGTCGCTCAGGCGGCCTGCGGCTCCGGCCGGCTTGTCGCTCGGGCGGCCTGCGGCTCGGGCCGGCGTGTCGCTCGGGCGGCCTGCGGCTGGGGCCGGCGTGTCGCTCGGGCGGCCTGCGGCTCAGGGCTGCGCGACGCTCAGGCGGCGAGCGGCTCGGGCCGGGTGGGGCGGTTGCCGAGCGTCACGAAGCGCGCACCGGGCATCCGGCGGGCCAGCAGCTCGATGAGGCGGACCGTCTCGGCGCAGCCGCTACGCAGGGCACCGGGTCCCAGCGCGTCGTGGGCGAGCACGATGCCGTTGTCGTCGAGCTGGGATGCGATCGCGGCAAGCATCTCCTCGGCGGTGTCGCCGCGCCAGTCGTGCGTGTCGGCGCTCCAGCCGGTCAGCGTCAGCCCGCGCTCGTCGGCCAGGCGGGCGGTGAACGGCGCGAGGTCGCCCCAAGGGGTGCGCCACAGCGTCGGGTGGACGCCCAGCGACTCCAGGCGGCACAGCGCGCGGTCGGTGTCGACGGCCACCCAGGCCCGGTCGCGCGTGCTGTGGCGGACGTGTTCGTCGCAGTGCAGCTGTACCGAGTGGCCCTCGGCGCGCATCCGGGCGATGAGCTGGGGGTGCGACAGCGCGCGAGGCGCGATCACGAAGAACGTCGCCGGGATCTCGTGGCGGCGCAGGGCATCGAGCACGCGGGGGGTCCACCGCGGGTCGGGCCCGTCGTCGAAGGTCAGGGCCAGACGCACGTCAGATCACTACCCGTCCCGGTGCCGGCGATCCCTCGGCGGTCCGGAACTGACCGCCGTCGGTCGCTCGACTGACCCGCGATGCCTCGCCTGGCAGCGTCTCTCCCTGGCAGCCTGGGGCGCGCACCGCAACACCCCGCGTGCACCCAGTGGGCTGCCTGCCCAACCAGTGCACACGCCTTCCCGCGCCCGGAGCGTGTGTGCATCCATTGGGCTGCCTGCCCAACCAGTGCACACGCCTTCCTGCGCGCGGAGCGTGTGTGCATCCAGTGGGCTGCGCCTGCCCAACCAGTGCACACGCCTTCCCGCGCGCGGAGCGTGTGTGCATCCAGTGGGCTGCCTGCCCAACCAGTGCACACGCCTTCCCGCGCCCGAAACACCCCGCGTGCACCCATTGGGCTCCCTGCCCAACCAGTGCACACACGTTCCGGCGACGCCGCGCGCGACGCGGCGCGCCGCGATCGACGAAGCGGCGATGCGCCCCCGTCGCGCCGGGCGGGGTGTGCGGCGGCGCGAATCGGGTAGAGGGCAACTCGCCGATGCCGCGACTGCGCCGCTCAGACCTCGAAGCCCCGGGCTGGACCCGCCGCCGTCGCGGGCGCGGCTTTGCGCTGCTCGACAGCGCCGGGGAGCCGATCAGCGACCAGGCGGCGCGCGACCGCGTGGCGGCGCTCGTCATCCCGCCCGCCTGGAAGGACGTGTGGATCAGCCCCGATCCGCTGGGGCACGTGCAGGCGACGGGCATCGACGCCGCGGGCCGGCGCCAGTACCGCTACCACGACGCCTGGCACGTCCAGCGGGCCCGGCGCAAGTTCTCCGAGATGGAGGCGTTCGCCGCCGTGCTGCCGTCCCTGCGAGAGGAGGTCGCCGCAGACCTCGCGACCGACGGGATGCCGCGCGACCGGGCCGTGGCGGCGATGGTCCGCCTGCTCGACGTCGGCTTCTTCCGCATCGGCTGCGAGGACTACGCCGAGCGCAACGGCACCTACGGGCTGGCGACGATGCTGCGCGAGCACGTCGTGGTCGACGGCGACGGCCTCGTCTTCGACTTCCCCGCCAAGCACGCGCGGCGCCGGGTCCAGCAGGTCGTCGACGCCGACGTCGCGGAGATCGTCATGACCCTGAAGCGCCGCCGCGGCGGCGGCCCCGAGCTGTTTGCCTTCAAGCAGGCCCGGACGTGGTGTGACGTGCGCTCCAGCCACGTCAACGCCTACCTGAAGGAGCGCACGGGCGCCGACATCTCCGCCAAGGACTTCCGGACCTGGGGCGCGACCGTCCTCTGCGCGGTGTCACTGGGCGTCGCCGAGGCCGTCCCGGCGCCCGCACGGGCCAAGCGCAAGGCGTCGCGCAAGAGCATCCAGGCGCGGGCGATCAAGGAGGTCGCGCGCTACCTCGGCAACACGCCGGCCGTCTGCCGCGGCTCCTATGTCGATCCGCGCGTGCTCGACCGCCACAGCAACGGCGACACGATCGCCCGGACGCTTCAGGAGCTCGGCGAGGTGCCCGACGCCGGAGCGGTGCCCGCCGCCATCGAGGCCGCGGTGCTGCGACTGCTGGCCCGCGAGTGAGCCGGCATCTGTCGCTGCCCTGACGGGGCAGGTTCCAGTTTCTGACAGTGCTGTGCCACGGCGGTCAGGCGGGCCCGGACCGCTGTGGCAGGATCGCCGCGTGGCGCCGCCCGCAAGCCGACAGCTGCTGATCGTCGAGGACTCCGACGAGGACTTCGAGGCGTTGCGGCGTGCGTTCCTCTCGATCGAGCCGACGCTCGACATCGGCCGCGCCGAGGACGGGGACGCCGCGCTGGCCGATCTCCGCGCGCGGGCGTCGCGGCCGGGCGGCGGCGAGTACCCCGGCGCGATCGTCCTGGACCTCGGGCTCCCCGGGACGCCGGGCATCGACGTCCTGCGCGAGCTGAAGGAGGACCCCGAGCTCAGCGACGTCCCCGTGATCGTCCTCACGGCCTCCAACCGCAGCCTCGACGTCGACGGCGCCTACCGCCTGGGGGCCAGCTGCTACATCGAGAAGTCCAGCGCGACCGACCTCGTCCGCACCGTCGCCTCGATCAAGAGCTACTGGCACGGGTTGCTCGTGCCGACCCGCTAGCGCCGACCCGCCCGGTCGGGGACGATGGCGCCGTGGTGCTCCACGAGCGGCAGGACGAGCTGGCAGCGATCGACGCGACCCTGCGCGAAGGCGGCCTGCTGGTCCTCGAGGGCGTCGCCGGAATCGGCAAGACCGCCCTGCTGCGGTCCGCCGCCGACCGCGCGCAGGCGGCCGAGCGCCGGGTGCTGACCGCACGCGGGGCGCTGGCCGAGCGCCTGTACGGCTTCGGCGTGGTGCGGCAGCTGTTCGACGTCCTGCTGGACGGCGACGCGCCGGACGGTCCGGCCGCCGCGGCGTTCGCCGACGTCCCGCCGGACACCGCGCCGACGGACTTCCTGGTCCTGCGGGGGCTGGCCGGGCTGGCCGTCGCGGCTGCCGAGCATCAGCCGATCACCCTCCTCGTCGACGACGCGCAGTGGGCCGATGTGGCGTCCCTGCGCTTCCTGGGCTTCCTCGCCCGCCGGCTCGACGGCCCGGACGTCGCCCTCCTGGTCGCGATCCGTGCCGGAGAGCCGGGTGTGCCCCAGGACTTGCTGGCCGACCTGCGCGAGGCGCCGGGAGCGCGCCTGGGCCGCCCGGGCCCGCTGAGCGGGCGGGCCATCGCCGACGTCGTCCGCGCGGCGGTGCCGCAGATCGCCGACGACACCCTCGCGCGGATCGGCACCGCCACCGCCGGCAACCCGCTGCTCGTCGACGAGGTGGTGCGCGGGCTCGCCGGCGGGGACGACCCGCTGGAGGCGGCGGCCCGGGACCTGGCCGACGGCGTGCGCCGCCGCATCGAGCGCGCCGACCCGGCCGCACCCGTCGTCGCGCAGGGGGTGGCGGTGCTCGGCGCCGACGCGACGCTCGCGCGGCTGGCCGCCGTGCTCGACGTGCCGGACACCGACATCGCGCGCGCCGGGTCGGCGCTGGTGGGGGCGGGTGTCCTGGTCGACGCGGTGCCCTACGAGTTCGTGCACCCGCTGGTGGCCGATGCGGTGCTGGCCGGTGCCGACGCGGGCCGGCAGCTGCAGTTGCGCCGCGCCGCGGTGCGCACCCTGCGCGCGGAGGGCGCCGGCGCGGAGCGGTTGGCGACGCACCTTGTCGCAATGCCCGGCACGGGCGACGCCGAGGCGGCGGCGGTGCTGCACGACGCGGCCGCGATCGCCGCCGGCCGCGGCGCGATGACCGGTGCGGTGGCGCTGCTGCGGCGCGCCCTGGACGAACCACCGCCCGCCGACCGGCGGCCTGCCGTGCTGCGAGCGCTGGCCGCGGCCGAGCGGATGGCCGGCGACGCCGCCTCGGTCGAGCACGCCCGTGCGGCGCTCGCGCTCACCTCGGCCGCTGAGGACCGCGTCCAGGTCAGCCGCGAGCTGGCGCGCTGCCAGTTCGACCTGTCGCGCTACTCCGATGCGGCCCGCACGATCACGGCGGCGATCCGCGAGGCACCCGACGACCTCGCCGTCGAGCTGCGCGACGCGCTGCGCGTCGACCTGCTCACCGTCGCGATGCTCGTCTCCTCGATCGCGGTGGAGACGCTGCTCGCTGACGTCGCGCGGGGCACGCCGCCCGAGGATCCGCAGGTCTCGACGCTGGCCGCGCTGCTGGCCACGTCGATGCGCCTGACCACGGGAGAACCCATGGCGGCGTTCATGCCCGACCTCGAGGCGCTGCTGGTGCGGTGCCCGCCGTCGCCGGAGCGGCTGGATGTGCAGCTGGTGCTGTGGTGGGGCCTGGCGATGCTCGAGGAGTTCGCCGTGCTGGAGCGGCTGCTCGACGCCGCCGACACGACCGGCCCCGTGTGGATGCGCCGCCTGTTCACGTCGAACCTGGCCCGGGCGACGATGCTGCAGCGCCAGGGGCGCCTCGACGAGGCGATCGCGGTTCACGAGGCGACGCTGGAGGCGATCGGCGACAACGCCGCGGGCCTGCAGGCGGTCGTCTCCGGGCTGGCGTGGTGCCTGGCCGAGCGCGGTGACCTCGACCGGGCCGTCACGCTGGCCCAGCGGCTGGAGATCCCGCCCACCGACGACGAGGGCCCGGTGACGATCGTGCACTGGAACCGGGGCCGGGTCCTCGCCGCGGCGGGCCGCGACGATGAGGCCCTGCAGGCGTTCGAGCGCGGATGGGCGATCCAGCGCACGTTCCCGGAGGGCGTCGGGGTGCTCTGGGAGGGCGGCGGCCCGGAACGCATCGCGTGCCTGGCGCGCAGCGGGCGCGACGCCGAGGCGCTGGCCGATGCGCGGGCGGTGATCGACGCCTCGCAGTCACGCGGGCTGACCGGCCTGCAGGGCATCGGCCATCGCCTGGTGGGCGAGCTCACGCACGACGCCGACCACCTGACCCACGCGACGCAGCTGCTGGACGCGACGGCGCTGCGGGTCGAGCGGGCCCGCGCCCACCTTGCGCTGGGCGCGCACCTGCGCCGGGCCGGCCGGCGCACGGCGGCGCGGGAGGCGCTGGGCCGCGCCATGGACCTGGCGCACGCGTCCGGGGCCCGGCCGCTGGTCGATCGGGCCCGTGCGGAGCTGAAGCTCGCGGGTGCCCGTCCGCGGCGGGACGCGACGACCGGTCGCGACGCGCTCACCACGGCCGAGCTGCGCGTCGCGCGGTTGGCGGCCGACGGCGCGAGCAACCGGGAGATCGCCGCCGAGCTGTTCATCACCACCAAGACGGTGGAGGGACACCTCGGCCGGATCTTCCGCAAGCTCGACGTCGCCCGCCGCGCCGACCTGACCGACCGGCTCAGCCGCGACGTGACCGTGTGAAGAACGCGTGGGCCAGCGGCAGGCCGATGCCGTCGCTGACCGCGAACATCGCCGCCACGCGGGCTCCGCCGCGCACCTGACCGCGCGAGGCGATGTCGGCGACGATCGAGACCCCGTCCATCGCACCGATCACGGCTGCGCCACCGAGCGCCGCCTTCGCGGCGTCCTCACCCTGGCGCACGGCGTTGAGATGCTGCAGGCCGAGGACGAGGTCGCGGGTGGCGAACGCCCGCATGAGGAATCGCGTCTCCTCGGTCACGTCCTCCTCGTGCATCCCGCAGGCCTTGCACAGCCAGGCGGGTTTCACCAATCCGGCCAAGCCGAAGCTCAGGCGGATGGGGAGGGTCGATCCGAGGAACTGTGCTGCGTTCATGGGGGCAGCTTCGACGGCGGGCCCGCGCGGCGGCAAGGGGTGCGCACCCCCTGTCTTTGCGCGGGCGCACCCTCGCGTTCGGCGTCAGAGCTTGCGGTAACGCGCCTCGGCGGCGGAGAAGACGCCGAACACGATGAGCCCCGCGGCGACCCCCGCGAGCAGGACCCGACCGTAGGCCTGGTCGGCGAGGTGGCGCAGCGCGCCGTCGACGCTGACGGCCTTGCCGGGGTCGAAGTCGACCGCCGCCCGGATGAAGAACCAGCCGACGAGGATGAACACGACGGCCCGCGCGCTGAGGCCGACCTGCCCGAGCACGGTGAACCAGCGGCGGCCGTCCGCGTCCATCTGCTCGGTCTTGTTGTCCTCGTGGAAGTGCTTGCGCAGGGCCAGCACGATCTGCACGACGCTGATCACCACCAGCGTCAGACCGGCGACGAAGACCAGCTCGCGTCCGCCCGTCCAGCCGAGGACACCCGCGGTGTTGCTGCGGGTCTGCTGCGCCGAGCTGCTGCCGCTGTCGTTGCCCATGAGCACGCTCACGGAGATCGCGAAGAGCCCGACGTAGCTGACGCCGCCGACGAAGTTCTGGACGCGGTCGAACCAGCCGTCCCCGCCACCGCCCTCGGGCCCGGTGCCGGTGGCCGTCAGCCAGAACTTCCACAGGGCGTAGGCCAGCAGCCCGACCGCGATCGCGGTGACCGCCGGGCCGCCGAGCGGCGCGTGGGCCACGACGGCCAAGGCGCCCTGCTGGTTGGTCGCCTGTCCACCGGCGGCCCCGAGGGCCAGCGCCAGCGCCAGCGCACCGATCATGCCGTAGGTGAGTCCGCGGGCGACGAAGCCGGCGCGGACGACCAGCTGCAGCGGCCCGCCGTTCTGGGCCGCACGTGGGGCGGAGGCGACGCTCACGGAGAAGATCTACCCCGGTGTGCCGGGCGACAACCACCGCCCCGGGCGATCCGGCGCCCCGGCCTGGCACGTAGGTGTGGCATGCAGACCGACGCCATCGAGATCGTCGACGCCGAGGGCCGCGTGCGGGCCCGCCTCGGGGTGGGACCCGACGGGGCGCTGAGCCTGGACCTCGCCGACGCCGGCGGGGCGATCCGCGCCGCGCTGGTGGTCGAGCGCAGCGGCGCGAGCGCGCTGAAGCTGGCCGACGACCGCGGCACCTACCGCGTGGCGCTCGGCGCCGACGCTGACGGTGAACCCGCCCTGGACATGTACGACCGTGAGCGCAACCACCGGCTGAGCCTCGGCCTCGGTGCGGCCCGGCCGGAGGGGCTGTTGCTGTGGGACCGGTCGGGCGTGCTGCGGGCGCTGCTGGGTCACGGACCGCTGGAGGATCGCGACGCGTCCCTGGAGTTCTGGGACCGTGACGGCACCTACCGTGCGGGCTTCGGCGTCTGGCCGGACGGCGGCACCGGCGCCGAGGTGCTCGACGCGAACGACACGCTGCGGGCCCGCTTCGGCGAGCGCCGTGAGGGCGTCCCGACGGTCGAGCTGTACGGGGCCGACGGTGCGTACCGCGCGGCGATCGGCGAGTACCCCGACGGTGCCGGCCGGCTGAGCCTCTGGAACGCCGACGGCACCCCGGTGGTCGGGCGCATCGACTGACGGTGCTAGGCGATGCGCGCCAGCCGCCGCGCCACGAGGGACATGACCGGCCCATAGAGCGTGGGGATCGGCGGCGGCCCGTCGATCTCGAAGACGATCTCCGAACCGCTGCCCGCCGCCTCGACGCGGTGGTCGATCGTGATCTGCGGCGCGACCTGCCAGGCCCACGAACGGCCCGGGTCGACCTCGGTGATCCGCGCCGGGACCGGCACGACCCCGAGCAGCCGTGCGGCACCCGTCCGCCCGGCGACGACGACCGGGCTGCCCAGCCGCCAGGCGCCGCGCACGTGCGGCGCCCACCGGTGCCACTGGCCGGGCTCGGCCAGCAGCTGCCACACCCGCTCGGGCGGGGCGGCGCTGCGGGCCCGCACGACGACCTTCATGACCGCGGCGGGCCCAGGCGTACCGGACCCCGGGCGTGGCGCACGTCGACGGGACGGCCACCCTGCAGGACGGAGATGCGCCCGGCGTCGGCCAGCCGGGCGGCCACCTCGCGGACGGGCTCCATCAGCGGGCGGAACGCCTCGTCGCCGGCGATGGCGCGCGCGACCTCCGAGGGGCAGATCGTCTTTCCCTCGCCGCGCTCGTCGACCAGGCGCAGCAGCGTCCTCTCGATCTCCTGCGGGCCCGTCACGACGCGAGGACGCCGCGGAGCCCGCGGGCGGCGTTGTCGCCGAGGCGCTGGAAGGCGAGGTTCAACAACGGGTCGAACAGGCGCAGCACGCCGCGCAGGCTCAGCTGCGCGTCGTAGGTGACCGACGCGTCGTCGGCGACGGTGATCGTGTCGACCGACACGGTCGTCGCGTTGCTGCCGCGCAGGACGGCACGCCGGGCTGCCGGGTCGTACTCGGTCAGCTCGTAGGTGAGCTCGACCTCCCGCCCGAGGAAGCCGACAGCGACGTCGAAGCGCGTCCCCTGCGCCAGCGGGCCGTCGTCGAGGCGCTGCGCGCGGCGGACGCTGGGGTCCCACTCGGCGACGTTGGAGAAGTCGGCCATGTAGGCGAAGGCGTCCTGCGCGCTGCGCGCGGCGGGGACGGTGGTCGTGTAACGGGCCATGGTTCAGGACTCCTCGGTCAGGGTGCGGCACAGGTCGTACAGGCGCGCGGCGTCGCCCGGACGCTCGCGGGTGTTGGGCAGCCGGTGCTCGGGGCGCCGGCGGCGGTCGTGCCAGAAGCCACCGCTGCCGGCCGCGGCCTCCTCGGCGGCGGCGAGCCAGAGGATCGTGTCGGCGCCCTGCGCCGCGTTGCGCAGGATCGGGGCGGTCAGGCGGCGGAAACGGGGGAGGGAGGACTGCACTCCTGGGGTGTCTGCCCAGCCCGGGTGCATGGCGTGCACGGTCACGCCGGTGCCGTCCAGCCGCCGCGCCCACTCCTTGGTGAGGACGACCTCGGCGCGCTTGGTCTGCGCGTAGGCGCGGACGCCGTCGAACTCGCCGGACGGGTCCTGCAGCTCGTCGAGGTCCAGGCGGCTGCTGTACATGCCGCCGCTGGAGACGTTGATCACACGGGCCGGGGCGTGGTCCTGCAGGACCGGCAGCAGCGCCTCGGTCAGCGCGAACATCCCCAGGACGTTCGTGGCGAACGTCAGCTCGTGGCCGTCTGCGGACGCGCTGCGTGCCGCCGGCAGCACTCCGGCGTTGTTGATCAGCACGTGCAGCACGTCCAGCTGCGCCGCGGCGGCGCGGACCGACGTCAGCGAGGCGAGGTCGCACTCGACGACCCGGGCCCCGCCGACCTCGGCGGCGACCTGCTCCCCGCGCGCCGTGTCCCGCACGAGGAGCACGACGTCCGCGCCGAGCTCGGCCAGCCCCGCCGCGGCGGCGCGGCCCAGCCCGGCGGTCGCGCCGGTCACGGCGACCGTGCGGCCGTCCAGGCGGGGCAGCCGTGACCAGGACCTCGACCGCAGCTCGTAGCCGATCCGCGAGAAACCGGGGGCGACGGTCAGGTCCAGGGTCGCATCAGCCAGCCGCGCGAGCATCACTCCTTGTGCGTATCCCGCGCGGCCGGGGATCACTCACGACGCCGGCGGCAGCAGCACGCCGTTGATGACGTGGACGATGCCGTTGGACGCCTTGATGTCGGTCTTGGTGACCTTGCGCGTCGAGTTGAGGAACACGCTCTTGCCGCGGACCTTGATGCTCACGGAGCTGCCCTCGACGGTCTTGGCGGACTTCAGCTTGACCACCTTGGAGGCCGGGACGCGGCCCTTGACGACGTGGTAGAGCAGGACCTGCTTCAGCTTGGCCTTGTCCTTGCCGAGCGCGTCGAGCGTCTTCTTCGGCACCTTCTTGAACGCCGCGTTCGTCGGCGCGAACACGGTGTAGCTGCCCGACGACAGCGTGCCGGCCAGCCCGGCCTGCTTGACGAGCTTCACCAGCGTGGAGAACTGCGGGTCGGCGGCGGCGATCTGCACGATGTTCTTCGCCTTGGCCGCCTGCGCGGGCGCGGTCGGCGCGGCCTGGGCGGTGACGACGGCAGCGCCGCCTGCAGCGGTCGCGCAGACGGTGAGGCCGGCGATGAGGGACTTGCGATGGGGCATGGGTGGCTCCTCTCAGGGGGTGGATGTGCCGAGAGCTACGAGCGCACCCGCGGACCCGGTTGAGCGTTTGCGCGCCAGACACGCGGAGGGCAACCGATGGGGGCGGGTCCTGCGTACACCACTTGTGCGATGGCGATGTCGACCCAGCACGGCATGAGCGAGAAGGCCCCGCCGCCCCGGCCGCAGAGCCGCGCGGAGCGACGGCTCGTGGCTGCGCTGCGGGAGGGGCGTCCCGAGGCGCTGAACGAGATCCACGCGCAGTACGGGGCGACGGTGTTCGGCTTCCTCGTCAGCCGCCTGCGCGACCGGGCCACGGCCGAGGACGTCTTCCAGCAGGTGCTCAGCGAGGTGTGGCGGCGCGGGGCGGAGTACGACCCGGACCGCGCCTCGCTGACGACCTGGATCCTCACGATCGCGCGGTCCCGCGCGATCGATGAGCTGCGACGCCGGCGCCCCGAGCCCGTCGACCCGTCGGTGCTGCCCGACGACACCGCCGAACCGGCACCGCAGGATGAGGCGATCGAGCGCTGGCGGATGGCGCACCTGCTCGCGCAGCTTCCGGGCGACGAGCGGCGGCTGCTGGAGCTGCGCTTCTACTCCGGGCTCAGCCAGACCGAGATCGAGCACGAGACCGGCATCCCGCTCGGCACGATCAAGACGCGGATGGTGCGCGCGCTGGAGCGGCTGCGCGCGATGATGGATGCCGAAGGAGACCTCGTCGCATGACGCGCCGCCCGATCCGACCTGCCGAGGTGGTCCTCGGCCTCATCGACCCGGCCGACCAGCCCGAGGTCGAGCGGCTGCTGGCCGAGGACCCGCTCTTCCGCGACGAGGTCGAGCGCCTGCGGGCGACGAGCACGGTGCTGCACGAGCTCGAGCGCGAGGCCTGGCGTCCGGAGACCCCGCCACCGCTGGTGCCGGCGCCCGCACCGGTGCTGGACGCGGCGCCGCCGGCGGGCGGTCGGTCGCGGTGGCGCCCGCATTGGCGCCTGATCGGGCCGGTCGCCGGCCTGGCGGCGGCCGCCGCTGCGGTGGTGTTCGTCGTCGCGCCCGGCGAGGACCCGCAGCCGGGGCGTCGCATCGCCCTGCGCGCCCTGGGCGACGTGCCCGGCGCCGCGAGCCTGACCGTCAGGGGAAACGACGCCGAGCTGCGGGGCGAGGGCATGCCGCCGAGCGGCCAGAACGACTACTACGAGGCGTGGCTGGCCGACGATCGCGGCCACATGGTCTCCATGGGCACCTTCCGCGTCGACCGCGACGGCCGTGTCAACGCCCACATGGCGATCGCCGTCGACCTTGCCCGCTACGACCTCGTCGACGTGTCGCTGGAGCCCGACGACGGCAACCCCGCGCACTCCGACACGTCGGTCATGCGGGCCCGCCTCTGAGCGGGCATCGGTCGTCTGTCCGTCTGCGTTTACACCCCCTGGGGGCGGGGAAACAACGCCGCATGTCCATCGGGTCCTCGATCTTCCTCATCGCCGTCGGAGCCATCATGCGCTTCGCGGTGACCGCTCATGCCGAGGGCTTCAGCATCCACACGGCAGGCACGATCCTGATGGTCCTGGGCATCGTGGGTCTGGTCGTGTCGCTGATCCTGACGTCGGCCTGGTACTCGTCAGCGCGAGGCCGGACGGTCGTCCGCGAGCGCCGCTACCTCGGCTGACGCTCGCCCCAGCCCTGAGCCGTCCCCCGGCCACATCCGTATCGTTCGTGAAGGAGTTGTCCTCATGTTGCTCATCCTTGCCGTGATCCTGTTGATCGTGTCCATCGCCGGTGGCGTCATCGTCCACCCGATCCTCTTCGCGCTCGCGCTCGTCGCCCTGGCGATGTTCTTCTCCGGGCGCCGCACGGCCGTCTGACGAATCGAGGGGTGCGGGCATCGTCGCTCTGGTCACCGGCGCCACCGGCTTCATCGGCGGGCGCCTCGCCCACACCCTCCTCGACGCCGGCGAGACGGTCCGCTGTCTCGTCCGCGACCCGGCCCGCGCCTCCCACCTGAGCGACGCGGGCTGCGAACTGCACGTCGGCGACGTCACCCGGCCCGACTCGTTGGACGGGGCGGGCGACGGCGTGGGCGTCGCCTACTACCTGATCCACGGCATGGGCCGTGGGTCCGACAAGGAGTTCGAGGCCCGCGAGCGGGCCTCGGCCCGCGCGTTCGCCGAGATGGCGCGCAAGGCCGGCGTGGAGCGCGTCGTCTACCTCGGCGGCCTGGGCGACCGGCCGCACAGCGCGCACCTGCGCAGCCGTCACGAGACGGCGCTGGTGCTCGGTGAGCACGGCCCGCCGCTGACCTACTTCCGCGCCGGGATGGTGGTCGGCGCCGGCAGCGAGTCCTACCGGACGCTGCGCTACCTCGTGCAGCGGCTGCCAGCGATGATCGGGCCGGCCTGGTTGAAGAACGAGACCCAGCCGATCGGCATCGACGACACGCTGGCCTACCTGGCCGCGGCGCCGACGGTCGCGGCGTCCGCCGGGCGCGAGGTGCAGATCGGCGGGCCCGACGTCGTCAGCTACGGGGAGATGCTCGACCGGGTGGCGATCGCGCTGGGCAAGCGCCCGCGTCCGCGGGTGCCCGTGCCGTTCATCACGCCGTGGCTGTCGTCGCTGTGGATCGGCCTCGTGACGCCGGTCGACGCGGGGGTGGCGCGGCCACTTGTCGAAGGCCTGGCCACGCCGACGGTCGTCTCCGACCCTTCCGGCGCGGCGCTGTTTGACATCTCGCCGATCCAGTTCGACGAGGCCCTGCAGCGGGCGATCGCCGAGGACGTCTGAGCCGTCAGGCGGTGCGCCGCGCGGTGCGCCGCGTGTCGCGCTCGAACGTGTCGAGGTGCGTGCGCCGGTCCAGGCCGCCGACGTAGTCCTCCGTGCGGTGCTGGCCGCGGGTGACGCGGTGGCAGGGCAGCAGGAACGGGACCGGGTTCGTGCCGATGGCGAACCCGCACGCGTAGGGCGCCTGCGCGCGCTGCAGGTCGCGGTAGGAGCGGCGGTCACCGTAGGGGATGTCGCGGGTCGCCTCCAACGACGCCGCGGCGTCGCGGTCCGTCGCGGCCCAGTCGATCTCCACGGCCGATCGTTCCTGCTTGCCGGCGAGGAAGTCGGCGATCGCGCGGACGGCCAGGTCGAGATGGCGGTTGGCCTCCCCGTTGCGGCCGCGGCGCCGGGCCCGGCCGGAGATGGCCGAGAAGTCGGCGTGGTCCTCGAAGGCGAGCCGCACGACCCCCCGGGCGGAGGCGCCGAGCGCGACCGTGCCGTAGGCGGTGTCGAGGGACTGGCAGGCCAGGCCGGCCAGCGCGCGTGCCGTGACGTACTCGCGGTCCAGCATCGACGCGCAGCCCTCGTGCAGCCCGCGGCCGTAGCTGTGGCAGTCGGCGCACACGCCCTCGGCGATCACGGCGGTGCGGTGCACCGTGTGGCCCGCCCGGGTGAGCGCGTCGGTCTGCGGTGATCCGAGGTCGACGTCGAACAGCTGCTGGCACAGGTCGCAGCGGAAGTGCTGGTGGGGTTGGGTGTTGAGCTCGTAGCGGACCGGCTCAGCGTGCCCGACGGCGGCGAGCAGCCCGTGGTCGCTGAGCTCGGCCAGCGTGGCGTAGACCGTGCCCCGTCCGAGGGTTGGCGTCAGCGCGACGGCCCTGGCGTGGACCTCGTCCGCGGAGAGATGGGACTCGTGCGCGCCGTCGAACGCGGCCAGGATCGTCAGGCGTTGCGGCGTTGCGCGCAGGCCCCTGTCCCGTAGTCGCTGTGCGCCAGGTTGGGCCACGTCCCACAGGCTACCCGGGCCCGGGAAGCTGGGCACCCAGGACAGGAATGTTGATAGGACAATGTCCTGGGTAGGAAGGAGTCAGTGCTTGATGGCGAGCAGATCACCCTCCACGAGGTACCCGGTGGACCGTGGGCCGGCCCGTCGCTCTCCGGCGACGGCATCGCGGTGGTCTCGCGCGGCTTCGTCATGCGGGAGACCCTGATCTCCCACGGCCGCGGCGCCTATCAGCTGTTCGGGCCCGAGGATCTGCTGCCCGCCCAGCATCAGTCAGAGCGCGAACGGGGCCTGATCTCCTGGCAGGTGCTCTCCCCGCTGCGGCTCGCGCTGGTCGACATGCGGTCGCTGCGGGCCGGCCCGAGCCGGGGCGTGGCCGAGCACCTCCTGCGCCGGGCCGAGCGCCAGCTCGACGACGCCGCCTACCAGCTCGCCGTTATGCAGCTGCCGAAGGTCGACGAGCGCCTGCTCGGCCTGTTCTGGCTCTTCGCGCGTCGCTGGGGCCGGATGACGGCGTTCGGCATCCGCCTGGACCTGTCGCTGCGCCACGACGTCATCGGCCGCTTCGTCGGCGCCAAGCGATCGACCGTGTCCTGGGGCATGGCGCAGCTGGCCGAGCGCGGCGTGCTCGAGGAGGTCGCGGGCGGCGTCCTGCTGGCCGCCGACGGTGACCCGGCGGCCCGCGGCGGTCTGGCCTACGGCGGCCGCGCCGAGGACGAGGCCCCCGTCATGCGCAGCGACGACGAGGACCAACTGCCCGCCAGAAACTGACCAGGGGCGATGGCGCGCACGCGGGGGCGGGAAATGCTTTCCCCATGACCGCGTCCTGGTTCTGCCCGCACTGCGCGATGAAGGTCAGCGACTCACCGGCGCCGCTGCGCGCCATGCGCTGCCCGGCGTGCCTGCTGGTGATCGGGGCGGGCCGGGCGACGATCACGCCCAGCGCCGAGGCGGGGGAGCGCGCGCACTCCAGCGCCGCCGGGATCCTGCGCGGGCAGGCCACCCGCGCAGAGGGTGCCGAGCGCGATCGGGGCGAGGTGTTCGCCGCGCTGCGCTCCGTCGCGCGGCGGGAGGGCTGCCCGTCCCTCGGCCGCCTGCGCATGCTCGACTACGCCAGGCACGCCGAGGGGGACGCCAGCCTGCCGCCGCTCGCGGACGTCATCGCGACCTTCGGCGGGTGGAAGAGCGCCACCCGCCGCAGCCCCGAGGCCAAGCTCCCGCTGTGACCTAGGGAATCGGGTTGCCGTCCGCGTCGATGACCTGGACGGTGACCGAGTAGCTCCAGCTGTGGGTCATGTCGACCTGCCGGTTCTTGGCGCTCTTGTCGAAGTGGAACCCGGCGTTGCTGTTGGTGAAGGTGTGCGTGCCGCGTTGCAGCTGCTCCACGGGCACCTCGGTCACCTCGAGCGCGAGGGGGACGTGGTTGAACACCTCGAAGACGTTGCAGACGCTGTCGTCAGGATCGATGTAGCCGAAGTCGGCGGCGTCGACCTTCCAGTTCAGGCGGGCGACGTCCGGGTGGGCCGGTGAGATCTCGAACTCGAAGCCGATCGTGTCCCGGTGGTCCACCTTGCCCCACTCCCGGGTGACCTCGCACGGGGCCTCCTCGGGTTCGTAGGGGTGGACGCAGCCCTTCAGCTTGATCGTGCCGGCGGAGTCCACGTCGGTCCAGACGTCGCCGCGCTGCAGCCCGTCGGAGGAGCGTTTGAGGCGGTTGTCGGGGTCGACGACCGGGCCCCCGGAGAGGTGGCCGCCGTAGTCCTTGATGCCGCCGACCGTGGTGGAGCACCCCTGCTCGACCTTGTCGTCGGTCTGGCCGTCGGTGTGGATCGAGAACGACGCCGCGGTGATCTTGTAGCGCGGCAGGCTGCACTCGTCCTGCAGCTTGATCTGCGGGGCCCCCTGGACGTTGCTCTCGATGCGCGAGTTCGTCCCGATGAGGACCATCTCGTCGACGTCCTGCTCGGGGTTGTCGCGGCAGAACGTCGTGCCGTTGGTGATCGCCACGGGCTTGGGCGACCACGGCCGGCCCTTCAGCTTGATGAGCGCCTGCACGCCGTAGCCCGCGGTGGCCGGCAGCGCGTCGAAGGTGAGCTTGCGGACCTTGGCGTCGGACACCACGACGTGCTCGTAGTCGCGGCTGAGCGGCAGCAGCAGCCTGCCGCCCTCATACGGCGCGCTGCGCTCGTGCCCGCTGCCGATGTACAGGACGTTGGTGCGCGCCACCGGTGCCGCGGTGGTCGCGGTCCAGTCGCTGAAGCTCACCACCGGGTCGAAGTTGTAGCCGTCCAGCGCGAACTCACCGAAGCGGGTGGCGAACGTGCCGATCGCCGTGTCGACCAGCGACGCGTACGGGCGGCCGGTGAAGGACTGGAACATCTTGCGGATGACGTCCGCGCCGGCCCGCCGGGTCACCGAGTACCAGAACGGCCAGGCGTCGTAGGAGCGCTCCTGCAGGGGCGTGCCGTCCCACTGCTTCAGCCAGGCGCTGCTCGTGTTCTTCAGGGCCTTCGGGTAGACGTACTCGACCGCCCACTCGGCGGTGCCCTCGTCGATCCAGGCGCGGCGCGCGCAGTCGTTGGGGAACGCCAGCTGCAGGACGTGGAAGAACTCGTGGGCCAACGTCTCCTTGGTCTGGTCGGCCAGGCGGATGAAGCCGGGATTGCCGATGGCCCCGCAGTAGTAGGGCGCGGTGGCACCCATCTCGCCGGGGTTGACCGGCTCCTTGAAGCTGCGTCCGCCGATCGTGTCGACGAGGTAGACGTCGAGGCCGTTGTCGAGGCCGCTGCCGCAGAGCATGTTGGCGTCGGAGGCCGGCCTGACCTGCATGAGACCGGTGAGCTTGGGCCAGATGCGGTTGTCCAGCTCGGTGATGAGCGTGCTCGCGGTGGCGGCGCCGTTGGCCTGGGTCCTGGCCCACCAGAACGTGACCCCGGTCCGGGAGGTCCGGTGGCTCCAGTTGGCGGCGTCGGGGATCTCGCGCTGGGCGCGCTGTGCGGTCTCGGTGCAGGACAGCGGGCGTCCGCCGGCGGCGCGCGGGTGGGCGGCGGGGGAGGCCGCGGCGCCGTCGGCGACATGGGCGGGCGGGGCCAGCAGCGGGGCGAGGATCGCCTGGGCCTTGGCGTTGAGCGTCTTCAGCCGGGAGGCCGCCTCGAAGATCGCCTCGGTGGCGCCCTGGGCGGGCGGCCCGGCGGTGGCGCCCCGGTAGCGCGCCGGGAGCAGCTCCGATCCGCCGGCCTGGGCGACGGTGGTCAGCGCGTAGGCTTGGTCGGCGTCGATCCGCTTGGCCTGCAGGTCCTGGGCGATGAGCTGCTCGGCCGCGCGCGCCGGGTAGGCGAGCGTCCCGGCGACGGCGCAGTTGCGGGCCTCGTCGGACTCCTTGACCGCGTTGGCGGCGTCGGCGCAGACGATCAGCGTGCGGGTGCCGCTGGCCTCCGGCAGCTTCAGCTTCACCGTCCGCGTCTTCGCGGCCCGGCGGGCCTTCAGCGCGGGCTGCCTGACGGTCGCCAGGACGGCGTCGCCGTCGGCGTAGGTGCGGCCGGCGCCGAGCGAGACGCGTGTCATGCTGGCCTTCGCCGCGCCGAGGCCGCCGTTGCGCAGCGTGACCTTCAGCGTGACCGCCGTGCCCGGCCGCCCCGCGCTGACCTTCGCCTTGGTGGTCCTGACCACGAGGTCGGCGCGCTTGGCCTTCGGCGCGGCGGCGTGGGCATCGGGCGCCTTGCCGACGAGCAGCGCGCCGAGCGCCACCGCGGCGGTGGCGCGCAGCATCGGGACCAGCACCCCGGGACGGGACGTGGAGGAGCGGGGAGGGTCGCAGAGCAGCATGGGCCAGAGCCTGCCGCCGCCGGTCCCCCAGGGGCATGGGGGGTCACCCCAGTCGACCCCCGGATCGGGCCCGGGGACATCCGGCACCGCTGCGGCAGCCTCGGCGGTTAGTACTCGTCCAGGTCGAGCACGTCCTCGATCTCACGGACGAGGACCGACGCCTCGCTCGTCCCGATCTTCGCCAGCACCTCACGGCAGGCGATGAGCAGCTCATCGCGCAGCTCCATCTGTGAGGCGAGGTCGCTCTCGGGGTCGTGCACGTCCAGCAGTCTCCCCGGTGGGCCAGCGCGACGAACGGCGGCTTGCAGGGACGGGGCGTCTGCAACGGCGCGCGCGGCCCGACCGGCTATTGATTGAGGGGTGCGTGGAGCCACGATCTGGGCGGGCCTGGCCGCCGCGGTCGTGGGGGGCGGGCTTGGCCTGGACGCGGTCGGGCTGCCGTCGTCCTACCTGTTCGCAGCCCTGCTCATCGGCCTCGCGCTGGCCCTGACCCGGCCGTCGGTGGTCACCATCCCCGAGGCCCGCTTCCGCGCCTCGCAGGCCGTCGCGGGCGTGTCGCTGGGCACGTACCTGCAGGCGGACGCGCTGCGGGCGCTCACCGGTGCCTGGCTGCCGGTGCTGCTGGTGAGCGTGGCGACGCTGGCGATCAGCATCAGCGCCGGCATGCTGCTGGCGCGGACGACGTCGCTGGACGCGCCGACCGCGGCGCTCGGGCTCATCGCGGGCGGCGCCTCGGGCATCGTGGGCATGAGCGGCGAGCTCGGCGCCGACGATCGCTACGTCGCCTTCATGCAGTACCTGCGGGTCCTGATCGTCGTGACGATCACCCCGGTCGGCATCGCGGTGCTGTTCGGCAGCCCGCATGCCGACGGCGCGCAGGCGGCGACGACGAGCACCCCGCTGCTCGGGCCGGCGTGGTGGTGGCCGGCCGCGGCCGCGCTGGCGCTGGTGGGCGCGCGTGTCGCGGCGGACCGCGTCACCGCGGGCATCCTCATCGGGCCGATGGTGCTCACCGGCCTGGTCGTGCTGCTCGTCCCCGGGGCCGACGAGCTGCGGGTCCCGCAGCTGCTGGCGCAGTCGGCGTTCGCGGTCATCGGGCTGCAGGTCGGGCTGCGCTTCACCCGCCAGACGGTCGGCACCCTCGGTGGCCTGCTCGGGCCGGTGCTGCTGGCCATCGCCACCTTGCTGCTGCTCTGCTTCGGCCTGGCGGTGGCGCTGGACGCGACGACCAGCGCGTCGCTGCTGGACGCCTATCTGGCGACCACGCCGGGGGGCCTCTACGCGGTCCTGGCCGTGGCCTACGGCGCGGGCGCCAACACCACGTTCGTCGTCGCCGTGCAGTCGCTGCGGGTCTTCGCGATGGTGCTCGTCGCGCCCGCCGCGGTGCGCTGGACGCTGCGCCGCAGCCACCGGCGATTGTCCGACGGCTGACCCTCTGCGCCGACGGCCCGCGGCCAACCGGAAGGTCGTCGCAGCCGCGCGATTAGAGTGCGAAACCTTGCCTCGCCTCGACACCCGTGCCGACACCTTCATCAGGGTGTTGCTGGTCGAGGACGATGATGCCGACGCGCTGATCGTCCAGGACCAACTCGAAGAACTTGCCGCCGAGATCGATGTCGCGCACGTGCGCACGCTCGGCGAGGCGCTGCCTCGCGCGGGCGAGGCCGACTGCGTCGTCGTGGACCTCGGGCTGCCGGACGCGATGGGCCTGGAGGCGCTGCACCGCCTCACGCAGGCGGTCCCGGGGCTGGCGGTCGTCGTCCTCACCGGACTCGACGATCCCCAGGCCGGCCTCGACGCGCTCGCCGCCGGCGCGCAGGACTACCTCGTCAAGGGCCGCGTCGACGGCGAGCTGCTGTTCCGCACCGTCCGCTACGCGATCGAGCGCCGCCGCTCCGAGCAGACCCAGCGCGAGCTCACGCTCGTCAACCAACTCGCGGCCGAGAACCGGCGCCTGGAGCGCGGGCTGCTGCCGCGACCGGTCACCGTCAACCCGGCGCTGGTGCTGGGCAGCAGCTACCGCCCCGGGCGCAAGCGCGCCCTGCTCGGCGGTGACTTCTTCGACGTCGTCGAGGACGCCCAGGGCACCATCCACCTCGTCATCGGCGACGTCTCGGGCCACGGGCCCGACGAGGCGGCGCTGGGCGTCGCGTTGCGCATCACCTGGCGCGCGCTGGTGCTGGCGGGCGTCCGCGGCGACGAGCTGCTCAACGGCCTGCAGGAGATCCTCGGCCACGAGCGCCACGACCCGGACGTCTTCGCCACGGTCTGCTCGGTCTGCGTGGATCCGGGAAAGCTGCTGGCCACGCTGCAGCTGGCCGGGCACCCGGCGCCGATCCTGCTGACGCCGCACACCGGCCCCGTCCGCCTGGAGCACCGGGCCGGCCTGCCGCTCGGCGTGCTGGACGACGCCACCTGGGCCAGCCGCGAGATCGAGCTGCCCCCCTCGTGGGGCCTGCTGCTGCACACCGACGGCCTCACCGAGCGGGTGATGACCGACGGGGACCGGGTCGGCGACGCCCGGCTGCTGGCGGCGGTCGCGATGCAGCAGCGCACCCACGACGAATGGCTGAACCACCCGCAGGCGCTGGCTGACGCGATCATCGCGACGGTCGGCGAGCAGAGCACGGACGAGGTGCTCGACGACACCGCCGTGCTGCTGGCCGGGTGGAGGCCGTGACGCTCGACCGGCGGACGGTCGGCAGCTGGGTCGGAATCGTCGCAGGGGTCATCCTCGGGGCCAGCCTCGTCGCGATCGGCCTGTCGGCGCTGGCGGTCGTCCGCCTCGACGACGCACGCACCCGGCTCATCGAACGGGTCGGCCCCGCGCGCACGTCCAACTTGCAGCTGCAGGCCGCCTTCGTCAACCAGGAGACGGGCGTCCGCGGCTACCTGCTGACGGGGGAGGCGCAGTTCCTGGAGCCGGACACGCGCGGCCGCCGCGACGAGCGCACCGCCCGCCAGACCCTTGACGAGGCCATGCGCTACCCCGAGCTGGACGGCGCGCGCGAGGAGTACCGCCGGACCCTCGCCGCCGCCCGCGCCTGGCGCAACGGCTACGCGTTCCCGGCGATCGCCGCGGTGCGGCGCAGCGCCGCCCAGGCCGAGACCCTGGAGCGCAACAGCCGCGGCAAGGCGCTGTTCGATGCCCTCCGCTCCCAGCAGGCGATGTTCAGCGCCCGGCTGGACGACCTGCGCAACGACGCGCGCGACGGGCTCAGCGACGCGGCGCGTGACCTGAAGCTCTACCTGGGGCTCGCGGCGCTGCTGCTCCTGGCGTCCGCGGTCGCGGCGTGGCTGGTGCTGCGCCGGGTGGTCACCGAACCGCTCGGCGCGCTGACCCGCTCGGTCCGCGCCGTGGCCGACGGCAACTTCAGCGAGCCCATCGGCATCGACGGCCCGCGGGAGATCGCGGTGCTGGCGGCGGACGTCGAGACGATGCGCGCACGCATCGTCGCCGAGGCGCAGGAGCTGCAGCGCAGCAATGCCGAGCTGGAGCAGTTCGCCTACGTCGCCTCCCACGACCTGCAGGAGCCGCTGCGCAAGATCGTCTCGTTCAACCAGATGCTCGAGAAGCGCTACAAGGGGCAGCTGGACGAGCGGGCCGACCAGTACATCGCCTTCGCGGTCGACGGCGCCCGGCGCATGCAGATCCTGATCAACGACCTGCTCGCATTCTCCCGCGTCGGCCGGGTCGGCGGGCACGAGCGCACCGACGTCGCGCTGGGCGAGCTCGTCGACGACGCCTGCCGCTCGCTGTCGGCGGCCATCGAGGAGACGGGCGCGACCGTCGAACATGACGACCTGCCGGTGGTGCACGCCGACCGGGCCCTGCTGACCACCGTCCTGCAGAACCTGATCGGCAACGCGATCAAGTTCCGCGGCGACGCGACGCCACACGTGCAGGTCAGCGCCACCACGACGCCGGACGGCATGCACGAGATCGCCGTCCGCGACAACGGCATCGGCATCGCGCCGGACTACGCCGAGCGCATCTTCGTGATCTTCCAGCGCCTGCACGCCCGCTCGGAGTACGAGGGCACCGGCATCGGCCTGGCGATGTGCCGCAAGATCATCGAGCACCACGGCGGCCGCATCTGGCTGGACACCACCGTCACGCAGGGGACGACGTTCCGCTTCACCCTGCCGACCATTCAGGAGACCCCATGACCCCCCAAGGCGACCCCATCCACGTCCTGCTCGTCGAGGACGACGAGGGCGATGTCCTGCTCATCCGCGAGGCGTTCGCCGACAACAAGGTCCGCAACTCGCTCGACGTCGCCGCCGATGGCGAGCAGGCGATCGCCTACCTCCGCGACCCGGCCAACCCCCGGCCCGACCTGATCCTGCTCGACCTCAACCTGCCACGTAAGGACGGGCGCGAGGTGCTGGCCGAGGTGAAGGCCGACAACGAGCTGCGCACGATCCCGGTGGTGGTGCTGACCACCTCGGAGGCCGACGAGGACATCCTGCGCTCCTATGACCTCCACGCCAACGCCTACGTCACCAAGCCGGTGGACTTCGATCGCTTCATCGAGGTCGTCCGCCAGATCGACGAGTTCTTCGTGACCGTCGTGCGGCTGCCCACCAACGGGCACTGACGCCGCGGCTCAGCGCAAGAACGACATCGTCACGCTGGTGCCGTGCGGCAGCAGCGAGGTGAACCGCACATCGTCGGCCAGGCGGCTCATCAGCGGCAGGCCCAGGCCCATCCCGGGGGAGTCGACGCGCGGCTGCAGCCCGCGCCCCTCGTCGGCCACCTCGATGAGCAGGCGATCCTCGGTCGCGAGCATGCTCAGGGTCACCGCACCGGGAGTGGCGCCCACATAGGCGTGGACGATGGCGTTGGTGACGGCCTCCCCGACGGCGAACTTCACCGACTCGACGTCGCGCACGTCCAGCCCGCAGTCCGTCGCGAAGGTCTCGGCGGCGGCGCGCAGCGTGCGCGCGTTGCGCGGATGGGCCGACATCCGCAGCAACCAGCGGCGGTCGAGCGTGCTGGTGGGGGTGGCGGCAGCGGCGAGCATCGAGGGGACCACCCCATGTTGTACCCCCCGTAGGGTCGACTTCCAACCCTCCGGTTGTTCGCCAGCTGTCCAACTGCGGCGCCGCACGCTCCCCGCGCCGGGCCGGCCGGTGCCCCGCTTGGTCGTCTCGCGGCGGTTTCACGGCGTGGTCAGCGCGCTCGCCACGACGTGGACGGCGATGTCGACCACCGCGTCGACGCGTCCGGCCCAGTCCGGGGTGACCGTCCAGGTGTTGACCAGGCCGTTGATCGCGCCGACGAGCGCTGCGGCGATGAGCGGGAAGTCACGTTCGGGTATCCGCCCCTCGGCGGCCAACCGGGTTGCCTCGGCCTCGATCAGCGCGGCGAAGCGGCCGATCGCCTCCTGGCGGTGTCGCTCGGCGGTCGGGCTGACGCCGACGGTGTCGACCAGCGCGATCCGCGCCCACCGCGGGTCGCTGGTGATGACGCTGAAGTAGGCGGTCAGGCCGGCGTGCGCGCGCGCCCGCAGCTCGTCCGCGGGCGCTTGCGCGACGGCGAGCGCCACCGCCTCCAGCGCCCGCGCGTTGAGGTCGTCGTGCAGGGCCAGCAGCAGCGCCTCGCGGTCCGTGAACAGCTCATAGAAGTTGCGGGTGGAGATGCGCGCTGCGGCGCACAGGCCCTCGATCGACGCACCGCGGTAGCCGTCGCGGGAGAACGAGTCCAGCGCGGCCTCGACGAGTTGCGCGCGGCGCTGGGCCAGACGCTCGTCGGCGGTCCTGTCGCCGTACCTGCGCTTCGGGAGTTTCTGGTCAGCCACGTTGTCGAACGTAGCGCAGCGCCTCCAGGCTCAGCCGAGCAGCCGCGCGGCCAGGCCGGTGGCGCCGGCGGCCAGCGCGAGGTCGAGCGCGTCCTGCCGGTGGTCGGCCCCCGCCAGCGCGGCGGCGAGTGCAAGCGGGGCGGGTGCGTGGCCAAGGACGTCGGCGGCCTCGGCATGACGGCCCAGCGCGATGAGCGCGACGCCGATCGCGCGGACGCTGCGGCCCGTACGCGCCAGCGCGAGCTCCTCCTCGGCGAGGGCCGGGTCGCCGAGAGCGCCGGCCAGCGCCGAGCGGGACGGCAGCGCGGCCGGATCGTCGGCCCAGGTGCCGGCGGCGAACGTCCGGCAGCGGCGCAGGGCGGCGACGGCGTCGTCGCGCCGGCCGGCGGCCAGCAGCGCCTGGCCCTCGGTGAAGGCGAGGTACGCGGCGGGTACCGGGGCATCAGGGCGGTGGGGTAGCGTCCGCAGGGCCGCGAGCGCGGCATCCACGTCGCCGCGCGCCAGTTGGGCGTCGGCGCAGAACGCGGCGGCGAACGGCTGCACGCCCCACAGCGCATGGTGGTCGGCGAGCGCGCACGCGCTGCGCGCATCGGCCAAGGCGTCCGTGACGCGGCCCGTGCGCAGGGCCAGGTGAGACCCCCACGTCAGCGCGTGGACACGTGCGGCGACCAGGCCCTCGCGGTCGGCCGCCTCGAGGAGCTCGGCGAGGGCCGCATGGGCACCGGGGATGTCGTCCTGGATGACCTTCGCGGCCGCGGCGAGCGCCAGCACCGGCTCCGACGGGCGCCGCCGGCGCAGTGCGGGCGGGCGCGGCGCCCGCAGCGCCCCGGGGCGCTGCTGCTCCCAGCGCGCGAGCAGGACCGACAGCCCGTGCCCTGCGTCTCCGGCCGCCACGGCGAGCATGCGCAGGCGCGGCAGGTCACCTGCGAGATGCGCGGCTCCCGGCTGCCCGAGGAGGATCGTGGCCAGCCGCAGGCATTCCAGCGGCGCGAGCAGCGCGGGGTCGGCCTCGAAACCCAGTTCGTCGATCGCGGCGACGATGGTGTCCTGCGCGTCGTCCAGCGCGCCCGCGTGCCAGTACGCGTCGGCCAGCGCGGCGGCGGCCTCCGCCCGCTCGCCCTCGTCGTCGAGCCGGGCGAGGCGGGTGGTCGCCGGCGGATCGGGCGCTGGGACGGTGTCCTGCGTCGACGGCCCGTCCGGCAGCGGGGGCGCGGGGGAAGCAGGCAGCTCGGGCGCGACCGGCTCCGCAGCAGGTGGGGGCGCGGCGGCCAGCGCGGCAGCGAGCTCGTCGCGGCCCGTCACGCCAAGCTTGCCGTAGGTGTGCGTGAGGTGGGTGGTGACGGTGCGGATCGTCACGACGAGCTCGGCGGCGATCTCGCGGTTGGTGCGCCCTGCGGCCGCCAGCTCGGCGACGCGGCGCTCGCTCGGGGTCAACGAGCCCGGGCCGCTCAGCTGCTCGCGGCGCTGCTTGGCGCCGCTGGCGGCCAGCTCGTCGCGGGCGCGCGCCGCGAGCACGGTCGCACCCAGGCGTTCGGCCCGGTCGGCCGCCTCACGGAGCAGCTCCCGCGCCGCGACGCGCGTTCCGGCGCGGCGCAGCGCCGCGCCGTGCTCGTGCAGCGCGCGGGCGTGCTCCAGCGGCGCACCGGCGCCCGCGAGGACGGTCACGGCCTGCGCGAGCAACTCGTGATCGCCACGGACGCGGCCGCAGGTCCGCAGCGCGATGCCGTGCGCACGCGGGGCGCCGAAGCGGGCGGCCAGCCACAGCTCGGCGTCGGCCAGCGCGGTCGCACGGGGGACGTCCCCCTGCCGCAGCACGAGATCCGCCGCCACACCCCGCCACGGCAGCACGGCAGGGTTGAAGGCCTTCTGTCCGGCGGCCAGCGCGTCGGCCAGCGCGGCGTCGTCCTCACCCGCAGCGGCGCGCAGCCGCGCCCGTGCCACCAGCCAGGCGCCGGTCGCCTCCAGCGGGATGTGGTCGCGCAGGTCCGCTGCGGGCACGCCGCGCTCCAGCGCGGCGACGACGCCCCAGGGGCCGGCGTCGGCCGCGTCGAGCCGGCCCTGACGGTAGGCCAGCTCGGCGCGCAGCGCCCCGTCGCCGACCGCGGCCGCCTCGGCGAACGCGTCGCCTCGCATCAGCGTGGCGCAGGCCAGGTCGACGGTCGCGCGCTCACCCGTGGGGTCGGCAGCCTCCAGCGCACGGCGGGCCAGGCCCAGTGCGTCGGCGCAGGCCAGCGAGCCGTCAGCCATGGCCTCCGCGCCGATCGTCGCCAGCAACAGCCGCTCACCGGCGGTCCGCGCCGTGCGGGTCCCTGCCGCCAGCGCCGCGTCGAGCAGCCGCGGTCGTCGTGTCGCATCTCGGCTGTCCACGGGAAGACAAATGCTACGTTGCGTCCGTCGTGAGTCGCGGTGGGGAAACGGCGCAGGACGGCAGCCCGGCGCCGCTGCCCGTCCGTCTTCGCCCGCACGGCCCCGCGCTGTTCGTCGACCGCCACGACCAGCGGGCTGCACTGCACGAGGCCTACCGGGCCACCGTGGGCAGCGGGGCGCGCCACACGGTGTTCATCCTCGGCGAACCTGGCATTGGCAAGACGCGCCTGGTGAGCGAGTTCGCGCAGGCGCTCCACGCCGACGGCGCGCTCGTCGTCGCCGGCCGCTGCGACGCCGACCTCGAGCTGCCTTACCAGCCGTTCGTGGAGGCGCTCGAGCATCTCGTCGCGCACGCCGACGACGCGCTGCTGGCCGCGCATCTGTCCGGCCATGGCGACCGCGTCGCCCGGTTGGTGCCCGCGCTCGGCGGCAACGCGCCGAGCTCCGCGCACAGCGGGGAGTCGGAGCGCTACCTGCTGTACTCCGCGATCGAGGACCTGCTCATCGGCGCGGCCGGCCAGCGCCCGTTGCTCGTCGTGCTGGAGGACCTGCACTGGGCCGATCTGCCCACGGTGCGCCTGCTGCGGCGCCTGCTCACCTCACCGCGCAACGGCGCCGTCCTGTTCCTGGCGACCTGCCGCAGCGGCGAGTTGGAGCGCGACCATCCGCTGCGGGCGCTGCTGGCCGACCTGCACCGCGAGCAGGACGTCAGCCGCCTCGAGCTCGACGGGTTGGCCACCAACGACGTCGCCGACCTGCTCACCGGGCTGCGCAACGACCCGTCGCTGGCGGATGCGCTGCGCGACAACACCGCCGGCAACCCGTTCTTCATCACCGAGCTGGTCCGGAACCTCGACGAGGGCGGCGCCGCCACGCCGGACGCGCTGCCGGTGAGCATCAGCGAGACGCTGCAGCAGCGCATCGGGAGACTCGGCGAGGACGTCCGCGACGTGCTGACCACAGCGGCCGCGATCGGCGACGAGTTCGACCTGGACCTGCTGGAGGCCGTGCTGCAGCAGGATGGCGCCGGCGCCGCCGTCGACCGCGCGGTGGCGGGCGACCTGGTCGTTGCGCTCCCCGGCGCGCGCTTCCGCTTCGCGCACGCGCTGGTGCAGCGCTACCTCTACGCCGACCTCGGGGCGGCGCACCGCACCGAGATCCATCGGCGCATCGCGGCGGCGCTGGAGCGGCGCCTGGCGTCGGGCGCCGTGAAGGTCGCCGAGCTGGCCCAGCATGCGGTGGCGGGCAGCGGCTCCGATGTCGACCGCGCGCTGCGCTACGCCGAGCTGGCCGGGGAGGAGGCCCTGGAGCAACTGGCCCCCGACGAGGCCCGGCGCTGGTTCGACGTCGCGCTGGAGCTCGCCGAGCGCCGCCCGGCACCACGGCCTGCCGAGCGCTGCGAACTGCTGATCCGCCGGGGTGAGGCCGAGCGCCTGGCGGGGGAGCCAGGCTTCCGGGAGACGCTGCTGGAGGCCGGCGCACTGGCCGCCGAGCTGCAGGACGCACCCGCCCTGGTGCAGGCCGCGCTGGCCAACACCCGCGGCATGCAGAGCGAGACCGGCATCGTCGACGAGGACCGCATCGCGCTGCTGCAGCAGGCGCTCGGCGCCGTCGGCCCGGCGGCGTCGCCGGAGCGAGCACGCCTGCTGGCCCAGAACGCCGCCGAGCTCATGTACTCGGGGCGCTGGGAGGAGCAGCTGCGCCTCAGCGGCGAGGCGCTGCAGATGGCGCGTGGCGGGCATGACCCCGAGGCGCTGATCACGGTCCTGAACATGCGGTTCGTCTCGGTCCTGGCCCCGGCGACGCACGACGCCCGCCGCGCGGAGACCAGCGAGGCCATCACCGTCGCCGAGGCGCTGGGTGACCCGCTGGCCCGGTTCTTCGCCTACCACTGGCGCGCCGGTGTCTGCCTGGAGGCCGGCGACCTCGACGAGGCGCGCGGGTGGATGGATCGCGAGCTTGAGGTCGCGCACGGGCTGCGCGAGCCGACGTCGCTGTGGCTGGCGTTGGCCGACCGCGCCAACCTCGCCCTGATCGCGGGCGACCTCGACAACGCCGACCGGCTGGTGCAGGAGACGTTTGCCGCCGGGCAGGGCACCGAGCCGGACGCGATGGCCTGCTTCGCCGCCCAGATGACGTGTGTGGCCTTCGAGCGCGGGACGCTCGGCGACCTTGCGCCCTTGCTGCAGCAGGCGGTGGCCGACAACCCGGGCGTGCCGGGCTTCCGTGCCACCCTGGCGCTGGCGTACGTCCAGGCCGGGGACGACGAGGCGGCGCGTGGCCTACTGGCCGAGGCGGCGGCGAACGGGTTCGCCGACCTGGCCTACGACGTTACCTGGCTGACGGTCGCCTGCCTCTACGCGCACGTCAGCGCCCATCTCGGAGACACCGCGTCGGCGCGACGGCTGTACGACCTGTTGCTGCCCTACCGCGACCAGCTCGCCTATCCGTACTTCGGCGCGTGGGGACCGGTCGAGCTGTACCTCGGCGAGCTGGCTTCGGCTCTCGGCGACGAGGCCGCGGTCGCCCACCTCGATGCTGCGGCCCAGGTCAGCGTCCGCCTGGGAGCCACCTGCTGGGCCGCACGCACGGAGGCCGCCCGCGCCAAAAGTTCGTAGGGGGTCTACGACGAGACTGACCCCCGTCGGGGCCTACGTTGCGGCCATGCAGATGGCCTGCATCCTCATCACCGACATCGTCGGGTCCACCGCGCAGGCGGCGCGCCTGGGCGACCGGGGCTGGCTGGCCCTGATGGACGCCCACGACGCGATCTCGGCGCAGCAGGTCGGAGCCCACGGAGGGCGGCTGGTCCGCCACCGCGGCGACGGCGTGCTGGCCGCGTTCGGGACTCCGGGCGACGCCACGCGATGCGCCTGGGCCATCCGCGCAGCGCTGGCCGGACACGGCATCACGTTGCGGGCCGGTGTGCACGCGGGGGAGTGCGAGGTCAGCGACCACGACGTCCGCGGGCTCACCGTCCACCTGGCTGCGCGCGTCGCGGGCGCCGCCGGCCCGGGAGAGGTCGTCGTGTCGCGGACGGTGCGCGAGCTCATGCTGGGGGCGGCGGACGTCGCCTTCGCCGCGCGCGGCGAGCACCGGCTGCGCGGCCTGCCGGGCACGTGGGCGTTGTTCGCGGCGTCAGCCGCGCAGGCGCACCGAGAGGCAGGTGACGCAGCCCTCGAGCTTCTCGAACTCGCCGATCGCGACCGTGACGATGTCGTAGCCGCGCCCTGCGAGCAGCGCCGTCGTCGCCGGGGCGTCTGCGGACATCAGCAACCGGCCATCGCCCAGGTCGACCACGGCGGAGCCGTGCTCCTCGGGGACCTCGAGGAACTCGGGATAGATGCGGAAGTCGTCGCAGTCAGCCTGGCGGCCGATGACGGTGCCGTCGGGCAGGGCGGTCACCGCCGACTTGAGGTGCAGGACCCGTGTGGTGGGCACCGCGATGACGTCACGGTCGGGAAGCAGTGTGCGGAGCTGGGCGATGCCCTCGGCGTTGGTGCGGCCCCCGCGGCCGACGTAGACCGTGCGCCCGACCTTGAGCACGTCGCCGCCGTCGAGCGTGCCGGGCGCCTCGATGCGCGCGACCTCCAGGCCCATGGCGGCCACGACCGGCGCGACGGAGTCGACCTCGGCGCGACGCGACGCAGCTCCGGGAGACGTCAGGACCGCCAACGTCCCGAAGACGACGACCGCATCCTCGACGAAGACGCCGTCCGGGTGCTCGTCGGCGGGCGGCACCTCCACGACGTCCCAGCCCGCAGCCGCGAACGCATCGACGTAGCCCTGCCACTGCGTCAGCGCCAGCCCGGGGTCGACGGGCACCCGCTCGAGGTGGGTCAGCTCGCCGTCGGCCAGGTGCGGTGACGGCCGCCGGACGAGGACGCGCATGCGGGCCAGGCTACTCCGGCGGCCGCGGGGGGGAGCGGCCGCCGGGCGGACGGGTCAGTGCGTGTGCGCGGCCCGGCCGTGGTCGCCGAGGTGCAGGTGTCCCATGAGCATCGGGACGAGCATCAACCCGGCAAACCCGATCACCGTGTAGACGGCGTCGGTGAGCGTCCCGGTGCCGAAGACCTCGGCGAGGACGTTGGTGTCGAACAGGCCGATCATCGCCCAGTTCAGGGCGCCGGCCACGACGAGCATGAGCCAGACCGGCTCGAACCTGCTGAGGGACTGCATTGCCAACCCTCCTGTGTTGCGGACATGTGGCGGTATCTGCCGAGGCCTCGTGCCGATCCGCACGAAATACCCCGCTACGTGCGGCCGGTTACGTACGATCAGCGCGGTGATCCGGCGCGCCAACCAGGTGCTGGTCGTGCTCGTGGCGGCAGGGCTCGTCGCGCTGGTCAACGATCTGCACGCGCGCTGGATCGTGCTCAGCGCCGTGCTCCTGGCGGTCGTCGCCGCCGGCCGCTTCGGCGACGCGAGCCACCGGGTCCGCCGGCTCACGGGCGAGCTCGGCCTGCTGCTCGTCCCGGTGTTCGCCCTGCTGGGGATCGACGTCGTGATCGCCCAGTTCACCGACCGCGCGCTGCCCCCGCTGGCCGGTCTGCTCCTCGGGGCGGTGCTGGTCTTCGGCATCGCGTACGTCTACGCCAAGCCGCTGGGCGAGGACCACACCATCGGCTACCCGTACGTCCACGCGATCGCCGCGGTCCTCGTGCTGATCGTCATCCCCACGGCGCTGGTGGGGGTGTCCGGGGTGCTGCGCGGCGACGGGGAGAAGCTCGACCGTCGCGAGACGGTCTCCCGGCTCGACGTCATCCTCCTCTGCGCCTGCGACACGGAGGTCGACCCGGGACCGACGCGGCTGAAGGGGTGGAGCGTGCGGACCTGGACCGGCCGCGTCTCGCCGGCCGACGCCATCAGCTGGGACGGGGGCGAGGTGCCGCCACCGGTGCAACGCGACGACACCGACCGGGTCGTGCTGCTGAGGCCCGGCCGCAACGCCAACCCGCTGCGCTGGGCGGGCCTGGCCGCGCGCGCGGAGGTGCCGTCGGCGGCGACCTACGCGTTGCTCGACGACGCGACCCCCGAGGAGCAGGACGACTGGCGGACGGTCACGCGTACGTCGGGCGGCGGGGTGGTCGACGTCACCGCGCTGGGCGGGCGCCCCGTCGCCGAGCTCGGCCTGCGTGCCGCGGCGCTGTCACCCACGGCGGACACCGACCTCGCGCTGGCCGACGACCACCGGCCGGTGCTGCTGTTCGACGGCCACGAGCCGGTGCCGCGGCCGCTGGACGTCGACGGGCTGCTGGCCAGCGGCCTGATCCGCATGTGCAGCAGCGCCCAGAAGGTCAGCTGCGCCGCGGTCGACGGGGGCGACGGGCTGCGCACCGGCTATGACCACCTGTCGTTCTCCACCAAGCAGGTGGCACAGGCCGATGTCGCGACGACGATGTACGTCAACGTCACGCGCTCCGGCAACGACGCGCGCAACGCGATCTACCTCGACTACTGGTGGTACCTGCCCGACAACCCGGCGCGGGCCGGCGGTGGGGCGTTCTGCGGCCCGGGCTTCACGATCGGCGGGACGACCTGCTTCGACCACCAGTCCGACTGGGAGGGCGTGACCGTCGTCCTGGACGGTGACGATCCCGACGGCGCGCCGCTGGCCGTCAACTACGCCCAGCACACCGGGTCGATCCACTACTCCTGGGCGGCGCTGACGCGGCTGTGGGGTGGCGCCGAGCGGCCGGCCGGGCGGCCGCTGGTCTATGTCGCCCGCGGCACCCACGCCGCCTACCCACGCGCCTGCCGCGCCGCCCACTGCCCGCACAACCCCGTCCCCGGCATCCGCGACGACTCCAGCGTCGAGGACACCCCGCACGACGGCCGGCGCCCGTGGAGCGGCAACCGCTGCACCGCGACGTGCCTCACCGCGCTGCCCACCCGGCAGGAGGGGAGCGAGCCCGCGAGCTGGGCCGCGTGGGACGGCGTGTGGGGGACGGCCAACTGCGTGCTCGGCGTCGTCTGCTCCTCCACGCAGCCGCCGGCCTCGCCGGGCCGGCAGCGCCGCTTTGCCAAGCCGTGGTGCGTGGCGCTGTCGTTCGACTTCGACGGCACCCGTTTCGCACGCAGCAAGGGCAGCTGCCCGGGGCGCCGGCCCGCCGCCGACGAGCTGACGCGAGGTCGCTCGCTGCTGGCGCTCGGCGACTCCTACTCCAGCGGCGAGGGCGCCGGCGCCTACGAGGGCGACAGCGCACGGCCGGGCAACACCTGCCACCGCTCACCGCGCGCGTGGCCGGTCCTGCTGGCCCGGCGCGAGCGGATGACGGCGCTGCCGTCCCTGGCCTGCAGCGGCGCCGTGGTGCAGGAGCTGCTGACCGGGCGCCCGCACGCCCAGCAGGAGCGCACGCTGGGCCAGGTGCCGCGCGTCAGCGGGCGGCCGGCCCTGATCACGGTGACCATCGGCGGCAACGACGTCGGCTTCGCGGACGTGCTGAAGGACTGCATCGCCGGCGACTGCATCGCCAGGTACCGCCGCGCCGACGACGTCCTGGACACCCGCATCGCCGCGCTGGGCCGGCGCCTGCCGGACGTCTACCGCGCCATCGAGGCCGCCGCGCCGGATGCCCGCGTGCTGGTCTCCGACTACCCGCGGCTGTTCCCCGCCGAGCGCGTGCCCAACTGCGCGGCCGGCGGGCGGATCTCGATCGACGAGGCGCAGTACCTCAATGAGAAGCAGGCGCTGCTGGACCAGACGATCATCGCCGCGGCCCACGAGGCCGGCGTGGAGTCCGTCGACGTCTCCGAGGCGTTCGCGGGGCACGAGCTGCGCTGCGGCAGCGGGGGCTATCTCAACCCGCTGCGGCTGGGGTCGGCGCTGCGCTCCGGGTCCTTCCATCCCAACGCCCGCGGGCACGAGCGCCTGGCGCTCGTGATCTCACGGGCGCTGGGCTGATCGCCCCGCGGCCCGCCGTGTCGTGAGAGGGTCGGCCGATGCTGGCCGACCTGCACTGCCACTTCCCGATGCACCTCGTCCACCGTGAGCTCGAGCCGGAGGGCGGCGGGCTGCTGCACCAGGTCCTCGGGGAGCTCGAGCAGCAGGTGTTCGACGTCGCTGCCCGCGCGATCAACAACCCGGGGTGGGGCAGCGACTTCCGGGTCTCGTTGGACGGGCTGAAGGCCGCCGGGGCCGGGCTGGTCTGCAGCGTCCTGTACTGGCCGCCCGACGAGCTGCTGCCCGGGCATCACGGCGCGCCGAAGCCCGGGTCCTTCGCGCATCTGCTGGCCCAGCTGCAGGACGTCGAGGCGGCGCTGGCCGGCGAGGTGGTGGTGCGCTCGGCCGCCGACCTCGACCGCACCGACGGGCTGCGCTTCGTGCACTGCGTGGAGGGCGGCTTCCACCTCGGCGACGACGTCGACGCGGTCGCCGCCAACGTGGCGACGCTGGCGCAGCGCGGTGTCCTCTACGTCACGCTCGCGCACCTGATCTTCCGCGGGGTCGCGGCCAACGCACCCGCCATCCCGCCGCTCACGGACGAGCAGTACGACGAGATCTTCCATCAGGACGCGGGCATCGGCCTGACGCCGCTGGGCCGCCGCGCGGTGGAGGCGATGGTGGCCTGCGACGTGGTCGTCGACGTCAGCCACATGCGCCAGGACGCGCTGGACGACACGTTCTCGCTGTTGGACGAGCTCGACCCGTCGCGGTCGCTGCCGGTCATCGCGTCCCACGTCGGCATCCGCACCGCCGCACCGCACGACCAGGCCTACAACCTGACCCCGGAGACGCTGCAGCGCATCGCCGAGCGCGACGGCGTGGTCGGGCTGATCCTCGCCGAGCACCAGGTCGGCCCGGCGGCCGACGAGGTGCAGTCGCGGGAGATCGTCCGCCGCCACCTCACCGCCGTCCACGACGCGCTGGGCACCCACGCCCACACCGCGATCGGCAGCGACCTCGACGGGTTCATCAAGCCGACCCTGGCCGGCCTCGACCGGGCCGAGGACCTGGCCAAGCTCGACACGTGGACCCGGGAGGACTTCGGCGCTCAGGACGCGGAGGCCATCCTGTCCGGCAACGCCGAGCGGCTCGTGCGCCGCGTGTTCTCGCGGCGCAGCGCGTAGGCGATCGGCACACCCCGACGGGTGAGCGGACGGAGCGCGGGTCGGCAGACCTCCGTCGACAGTCCGGAGGCGTCGGGGCCGCCGGCGGTGGTGAGGTGGAGCTGCCGGCCGCCGCTGACGGCGATGCCCTTCGCGCCCAGAGCGTTACGTAGGGTGTCGCAGACGTGCGTGACGAGTTGCGATTGGTGATCGTCCTGCCGCGGCGGTCCGACGCGTCGCACGCGACGCTCTGCGCGGATGCCGCGCGCGCCTCGGTGCTGCAGCGCGAGGCGCTGCGGGCCGACGAGGAGGGCGGCGGCCGCCGGCTCGTGCGCGCCTGGGAGCGCGAGGCGATGGGCAAGGTCTGCCTGCGCGCGCGGCCGGCCCAGCTGGAGGAGGTGCTCGAGCTGGGAGGCGCGGTCGTCTCCGGCGAGGCGGTGGCGCTGCCGCCGGCCCGCCGCTCCCAGCGCCCGGAGATCCTCGACAAGCTGCAGGCGACGGGGTGGGAGGACCTCGACCTGGAGGAGACCGACCTGGGCGAGGACGTCACCGGCGCGCTGCTGGTGATGACGCCCGAGTACGAGCTGTCGCTGGGCAAGGCCTGCGCGCAGGCCGCCCACGGTGCGCACGAGCTTGCGCGGTCGGGGCCGGTGCAGTGGCGCGCCGCCTGGCGCGCCGCCGGCCATCCGATCACCGTCCGCCGGGCGGCGTCGGCAGCCGTCTTCGCCGAGGCCGTCCGCGGCGGGCACGTCATCGCCGACGCGGGCCACACCGAACTGCCGCCGGGCACGGTCACCGTCGCCGGCCTGCCGCGCCCCCTCGCCTGAACGTATGGATTGCCACGGCTTCCCGTGGCACTCCATACGTTCAGCGCCGGGAGCGCGCGGCGCGGCGCGGCTCAGGGCAGCGGACGGACCTGCGTCAGCCGGATCGCGTTGCCCGAGGGGTCGCGGAAGCCGGAGTCGATGCCGTAGGGCATCTCCTCGGGCGGCACCGTGAACTCGACGCCCCGTGCCTTCAGCTCCTCGTAGGACGCGACGCAGTCGTCGGTCGTGAGGAACATCGTGCCCGCGAAGCCCTTGGCCATGAGCGACCGCACCTGCGCGGCGCTCTCGTCGTCCATCGTCGGCGGCCCGGGGATGGCCATCAGGACGATGCCGACGTCCGGCTGCCCGGGGGGCCCGACGACGAGCCAGCGAAAGCCGTCCATCTCGTCCAGGGTCACGTCGGCGCGGAGCTCCATGCCGAGCTTCTCGGTGTAGAAGGCAAGGGCCTCGTCCTGGTCGTGGACCCACATCTGCGTGTTGGAAAACCTCATGTCGGGCACGCTACGTCTGCTCCTTGTCGGGTTCTTCTCGAAACGTGCGGTGTGCCGGGCGACCGTGCCGCTGGACGACGCACAGGGGCACCATCGCGCGATCGGCGGCGGGGGGATGCGCGGCGCGGTAGGCGGCTGGCGTCTGCCCGAACATCCGCTTGAAGCTCGTGGCGAAGCTGCCCGGGCTGGTCAGCCCGACGTCGAGGCAGATCGCCGCGACGTCGTGGTCGGTGCTGCGCAGCAGCGCCGACGCCCGCTCGAGGCGACGCGTCAGCAGGTAGGCGTGCGGTGTCTCCCCGAACTCGCGCTTGAACGTCCGGCTGAAGTGCGCCTTGGAGAGCCCGGCGGCCGCGGCCATGTCGGCGACCGTCAGCGCCTCGGAGTACCGCGCGTCGGCGAGGTCCTTGGCCCGCAGGAGATGCCGCTCTGGAGGGACGAACGCCACGACGTCCAGTATCGCGCGAGCCGGTGTGGGATTCCCACCAGCACCGGTGGGAGAACTGGCGGAAATCACGTCCCCTGCAGGGGGGATGCCGCCGTAGCTTCGTCCCATGCGCTCGGCTGTCCCCCGTCTCGGCGTTCTCGCGGCCACGGTCGCGGGGCTTGCCGTGTGGCCTGCGAGCTCCTCCGCCGACCCGCGGACCGTGCAGGTCACGTTGCTGGGCGGGCAGTCGTTCACGCTGACGATCGACGTGCCTCCGGGCACACCGCTGGATCAGGTGCACCTCCCGGGCATCCGCCTGCCGATCGTGTCCATCGTCGAGGTCGGGGCGCCGGCCGGGACGCCGGAGATCACTCTCCCCGGCTCTCCCTCTCCCGCACCCAAGCCGGATGCGCCCTCCGCGCCGGCGCCCGCCTCGGCGACCGCAGCTCCGACGCAGCTGCACAAGAAGGCCCGCAAGCCGCGCAAGCAGGCGCGCAGGGCGGCCGCGCCGCTGGCGCGCCACACCGCCGCCCGCACGACGCGCCGCAGCCGGGCCAAGACGGTCGCCGCGGCACCGACGGCGATGAACCCGACGTTCTCCTACGCGCTGCCCGGGCCCGCGATCGTCGGCGTCCCCAACTTCTTCATCGACAAGTTCCGGATTCCGCCGTTTCTGCTGCCGATCTACCAGGCGGCCGGGGTGCAGTACGGGGTGCGCTGGGAGATCCTGGCGGCGATCAACG
>CAYUDT010000039.1:0-39771 GCA_964443695.1 uncultured Conexibacter sp.
CAAGAACGGCGAGCTGCTCTTCCCGGCGATCAACGTCAACGACTCGGTCACCAAGAGCAAGTTCGACAACCTCTACGGCTGCCGCCACTCGCTCGTCGACGGCATCTTCCGCGCGACCGACGTCATGCTCGCCGGCAAGCACGCCGTGGTCTGCGGCTACGGCGACGTCGGCAAGGGCTCGGCCGCCTCGCTGCGCGCCCAGGGCGCCCGCGTCACGGTCACCGAGATCGACCCGATCTGCGCGCTGCAGGCCTGCATGGAGGGCTACGACGTCAAGACCCTCGAGGACGTCCTCGCCACCGCTGACGTGTTCATCACGACCACCGGCAACAAGGACATCATCACCGCCGAGCACATGGCGGGCATGAAGCACAACGCCATCGTCGGCAACATCGGCCACTTCGACAACGAGATCCAGGTCGCGCGCCTGGCCGAGATCGGCGCCGAGCGGATCAACATCAAGCCGCAGGTCGACGAGTGGAAGTTCCCGGACGGCCACTCGATCATCATGCTGTCGGAGGGCCGCCTGCTGAACCTCGGCAACGCGACCGGCCACCCGTCGTTCGTGATGTCGAACTCCTTCGCCAACCAGACGATCGCCCAGATCGAGCTGTGGACGAAGAACGACGAGTACGAGAAGCAGGTCTACGTCCTGCCCAAGCACCTCGACGAGAAGGTCGCGCGTCTGCACCTCGAGGCTCTCGGCGCCAAGCTGACGACGCTGCGTCCCGACCAGGCGGCCTACATCGGCGTCTCGGTCGAGGGCCCGTACAAGCCGGATCACTACCGGTACTAGCCAAGGGTGCCAGAGGCGGCTGACAGACGATCCGGCCCTCAGGGGCCGGTTATGCCGCCGACGGCGGGTCCCCCTGCAGGACCCTCTGACGTCGCCGACCTCGGCCTCGCCGGGGCCGGCGACGCGCGGATCACCTGGGCCGACGGGCAGATGCCCGTCCTGCGCAGCATCCGCGAACGCTTCACGGCCGACCGCCCGCTGGAGGGCGTGTCGGTCGCCGCGTGCCTGCACGTGACGGCCGAGACGGCCAACCTCGTCCGCGCCCTCCTCGCGGGTGGCGCGGACGTGTCGCTGTGCGCCGCCAACCCGCTGTCGACCCAGGACGAGGTCGCGGCCGCGCTGGTGGGCCACGGCGCGCTGGTCCAGGCCCGCCACGGCGAGGACCCCGACACCTACGTCGCGCACGTCGCGGCGGTGGCCGCTGCCGCAGGTGCGGGTGGCCGCATGGTCACGCTGGACGACGGCGCCGACCTGCTGACCTTCTGCCACGTGGCCGGCCAGACCGACGCGCTGATCGGTGGCGCGGAGGAGACCACCGCGGGGCTGCTGCGGATCCGGGCGCTGGAGGACGACGGTGCGCTGAAGTGCCCCGTCATCGCCGTCAACGAGGCGCAGGCCGAGCGCGTCTTCAACGACCACTACGGCACCGGGCAGTCGACGCTCGACGGCATCCTGCGGGCGACCAACCTGCTGCTCGCCGGGCAGACGCTGGTGGTGGTCGGCTACGGCTGGACCGGCCGGGGCGTCTGCGTGCGGGCGCGCGGGGCGGGCGCGCAGGTCATCGTCTGCGAGATCGATCCGCTGCGCGCGCTGGAGGCGCGGATGGAGGGCTTCGAGGTCATGCCCGCGCTGGCCGCGGCCGAGCGCGGCGACGTCTTCGTGACGGTCACCGGCTCGCGCGACGTGCTGCGCCGTGAGCACTTCGAGGTCATGAAGGACGGCGCGGTGCTGGCCAACGCGGGCCACTTCGACGTCGAGATCTCGCTCGCCGACCTGGGTGCGCTGGCCGGCGCACCCGAGGAGGTCCTGCCGCTGGTGGACCAGTACGAGCTGCCCGACGGGCGGCGGCTGAACCTCCTGGCCTCCGGTCGCGTCGTCAACCTCGCCGCCGGGCGCGGGCATCCGTCGGCGGTCATGGACATGTCCTTCGCGCTGCAGGCGCTGACCGTCGAGCACCTCGTGGCCCGCGGTCAGGACCTGCCGCCTGTGGTCATGCCGGTGCCCGCCGCCGTCGACCGCGAGGTCGCCCGGCTGAAGCTCGCCTCGCTGCGCGTGGACATCGACGTCCCCACCGCCGAGCAGGCGACCTACCGCAACGCCTGGGACACGTAGCCGCGCGTGAACCCGTCGCGTGCCTACGATGGCGCGCGATGAGCGAGAGCGCTGCGGTTGCCAAGTTGCGGGACGGCGGGGCCGGTGAGGCCGCCGTGTTGACCTTCGCACGCCAGTACGAGCGGCTGGCGGCAGGGGAGACGGGCCTCATGCCCGAGTCGTCGATCGTGCCGGTGTCGTCGCTGCCGGACGTCGAGAACTTCCCGCAGCCGTCCGCCGACGAGGTCGCGACGGCGCTGTCGCAGTCGGTCGTGATCAAGCTCAACGGCGGGCTGGGCACGTCGATGGGCCTCTCGGGACCCAAGGCGCTGCTGCCGGTCCGCGGCGAGCGGACGTTCCTCGACGTGATCGCCGAGCAGGTGCTGTGGCTGCGGCAGTCCTCCGGCTCGCACGTGCCGCTCGTGCTGATGCACTCCTTCGCCACCCGTGAGCCGTCGCTGGAGGCGCTGGCCCGCCACCCCGGCCTGGGCGAGGGCCAGGAGGTGCCGCTGGACTTCCTGCAGGGCCGCGTCCCCAAGCTCGACGCCGCGACCCTGGAGCCCGTCAGCTGGGAGGCCGACCCGGCGCTGGAGTGGTCGCCGCCGGGCCACGGCGACCTCTACCCCTCGCTGGTGTCGTCCGGGATGCTGGACGCGCTGCTGGCCGCCGGCCGGCGCTACGCGTTCGTCTCCAACTCCGACAACCTCGGGGCGACGCTGGACCTGCCGCTGCTGTGCTGGTTCATCGCCTCCGGTGCACCGTTCGTCATGGAGGCCGCCGACCGCACCGCCGCCGACCGCAAGGGCGGCCACCTCGCCGCCCGGCCCGACGGCTCGCTGGTGCTGCGGGAGGTCGCCATGTGCCCGGAGGAGGACCTCGACACCTTCCAGGACATCACGCGCCACCGCTACTTCAACACCAACTCGCTGTGGCTGGACCTGAAGCAGCTGAAGGCCGTGCTCGACGCCGGCGGCGGCGTGCTGGAGCTGCCGCTGATCGTCAACCGCAAGACGGTCGACCCGAAGGACAAGACCTCCACGCCCGTGATCCAGGTGGAGACCGCGATGGGGGCGGCGATCGGATCGTTGCCGGGCGCGCAGGCCGTCCGCGTGCCGCGGACGCGGATGGCGCCCGTCAAGACGACCAACGACCTGCTCGGGGTGCGCTCCGACGCCTACGAGCTGACGCCCGAGGCCCGCGTCCAGCTGGTCGCCTCGCGCGGGGGCCATCCACCGGTCGTCGCGCTGTCCGATGCCTACAAGCTCGTCGGCGACTTCGACGCCCGCTTCCCGGCCGGCGCGCCGTCGCTGGTCGCCTGCCATTCGCTGACGGTCCACGGCGACGTCACGTTCGGCTCCGGCGTGGTCGTGCGCGGCGACGTCGTCGTCGATGGCGTCACCAGCGTCCCCGACGGCACCGTCCTCGGCGGCTGAACCGGCGCCAGGCGGGTGCAGAGGCCGGTTGGGCGCCGTCAGCCGTACCGTTCGGCGCGCTCGTCGTTGCGCTGCGACTCGCTGAGCGCGCGGACGAACAGCCAGGCCAGGACGATGCCCATCACGATCGACTGCTCGACGGCCATGATCGCGCCGGCCATCGCCTGGTCGTCCAGCGGTGTCAGGCCCCAGACCCGCGGGCTGTCGACGTAGAAGTCGTAGAGCGGGTCGGGCGCGAAGGTGATGATGATGCCGAGCATGCCGAGCAGCAGCTTGGTCACCAGCATGTAGATCACCGGGCTGAACGGGCCGCCCCACTGGCGGCTGCGGATCGGGCTGAGCAGGTGCCACCAGTACGCGGCACCGGCGCTGAGCATGCAGACGTGCTCGAGCACGTGGACGAACGAGTGCTGCAGCGCCGCGTCGTAGAGCGCGGGCACGTGCCAGAGGCACATGAAGCCCACGTAGAGCGCGACCGCGGTCGCGGGGTGGGCGATGGGGTGCTGCTCGATGCGGTGGATCGCGCGGGTGACGGGCCGCAGCATCACCTTCGTCAGGCTCAGCATGAAGCAGATCGGCACGAGGTCCAGGAGGATCACGTGCTGGGTCATGTGCATCGCGAAGACCTGCTCGGCCAGCCGGTCGACCGGGCTGAGCAGCGCGGTGACGAGCAACGCCTCGCCGAGCAGGAACAGCGCCAGGCGCCACCCGGGTGCCTCGCGGCGCCGGTGGAACACGTCGGCGCCCTCGCGCACCTGCCGCCAGCGCCGGACGTAGACGACCGCGAGCGCGACGATGAGCGCGAGCGCTCCGGGTTCCCAGGTCCAGCTCGTGTCGGCGGCGGCGAGCACTGCCCGCGATCCTCTCAGGTGCGCGGATCTGCCACTCCGCCGCCGCGAAGTGGTGGTGGGTGGGGGTGGATCCGTCACAGCAGCCTCCGCGACGGTGCACGGCATGCTGCTCGACCTCCTCGTCCCCGCCCGATGCCTGGCGTGCGGCGCCCCGGGATGCGATCTCTGCGCGGCCTGCCGGCGGGCGCTGCCGTTCCTGGACGACGGCCTCTGCGGGCCGCAGGGTGAGCAGGCCTTCGACGCCGCGTTTGCGGTCGCGGCCCACGAGGGCCCGGCCCGGGACCTGGTCGTCGCGCTGAAGTTCCGGGCGGGACGGCGCGCAGCGCGGGAGATGGCCGGGCAACTCGCGGCGCTGGCCCCGCCGGAGACCTTCGGCGAGGGCCGGGCGCTCGTCCCCGCCCCCGCCCATCCGTCCCGGGTGCGCGAGCGCGGCTACGACCAGGCCGTGCTGCTGGCCCGCGCCCTGGGCCGGCGCACCGGCAGGCCGGTGGCCCGGGTGCTGCACCGCGGCGGTGACGCAGCGGTGCGGCAGCTCGGGGCGGGCCGGGCCGAGCGTCTGGCCGGCGGGCGCCTGGAGTTCAGCTGCAGGGGGCGGGTCCCGGCCCAGGTCGTGCTCGTCGACGACGTCCACACGACCGGCGCCACGCTCGATGCGGCGGCGCGGGCGCTGAAGCGGGCGGGCGCCCGATCGGTCGTGGCTGTGACCTATACGCGTTCGCTCTGAATCCCCTTGGACAAAAGGTTGTTTACGAGGTGTTGCCGTGGGCACGCCGCAGGCGTACAGTCATCAACCTCACTCGCTGACCGAACGAAGGAGAAGCACCTGATGCAGATTGAGCTCAAGGGTCGCAACATTCCGGTCACTGACGAGCTGCGCGAGGTCGTGCACAAGCGATTCAGGAAGATCGCCGCACAGGTCTCCGAGCTCGCCCGGCTCGAGATCGAGATCGCCGAGGAGCACAACCCGGCGAACCCGAACTCGCAGTGCGTCAAGGCGACGCTCCACCTCAAGGGAGCCACCCTCTGCGCGCACGACGCCGACCGTGACCTCCGGCACGCGATCAACCTCTGCGAGGAGGAGCTCGGCAGACAGGTCAAGAGGCACAGCGAGAAGCGGCGCAGGCGAAGGGAGGCGCGCAACCTGCGCACCGCCGAGGCGTATGGCGGAGGCCAACTCCCGGCGATGTAGCCACTGTCCGGCCCCGGCTGCGCGAGCACCGGGGCCGCGTTGTTTGGAGGGGGGCAGAAAACGCCCCTCGTACCCGCTTGAGTACGGGCTTTTGCGACCGTGTGACAACACGCGGTCGAACCCCATCCCGCTGCTACGCTCAGTCGGATATGGGGATTCTCGACCGCGCGTTGAACATGGGCGAGGCGAAGCAGTTTCGCTCGTACGAGAAGCGCGTTGCCGCGATCGGCGCCTTCGAGCCTGAGCTGGAGCTGGAGTCCGACGAGGAGCTCAAGCAGCGCTTCGCCGAGCTGCGCCAAGAAGTGCTCGACGGCAACAAGTCACTGGATGACGTCCTGCCGGAGACCTTCGCGATCACGCGCGAGGTCGGTAGGCGCACGATGAAGATGCGCCACTTCGACGTGCAGCTCATCGGCGGCATGGTCCTGCACTCCGGTCAGATCGCCGAGATGAAGACCGGCGAGGGCAAGACGCTCACGGGCACCCTGGCGATCGTCCTCAACGCGATGGCCGGCAAGGGCGTCCATGTCGTCACGGTCAACGACTACCTGGCGCGCCGCGATGCCGAGTGGATGTCGCCGATCTACGACTTCCTGGGCCTGACCTGGGGCGTCCTGCAGAACATGCAGCCCTACGAGGACAAGCAGCGCTGCTACGCGTCGGACATCACCTACGGCACGAACTCGGAGTTCGGCTTCGACTACCTGCGCGACAACATGGCGCAGTCGCTGGAGGAGAAGGTCCAGCATGGTGGCCGTCTGTCGGAGGACGGCAACCGCCCGCTGGCGATGCACTCCTTCGCCCTGGTCGACGAGGTCGACAACATCCTCATCGACGAGGCCCGCACCCCGCTGATCATCTCCGGCGCCCCCGAGGCCGCCGCCCAGGACTACGTCCGCTTCGCGCAGCTCGCGCGCAAGATGAAGCCGGGCAAGACGCCCGAGGGACTGGACCCGCGCGCCAAGAAGGAGTTCGTCGCCGACTTCGACTACGAGTTCGACGAGAAGCACAAGACCGTCTCGGTCACCGAGCAGGGCGTGGCGATGGCCGAGAAGTTCCTCGGCATCGACCACCTGTACCGCGCCGAGAACGGCCACCTCGTCAACCACCTCATCCAGTCGCTGAAGGCCGAGTCGCTCTACAAGAGGGATGTCGAGTACGCGGTCGTCGACGGCGAGGTGAAGATCATCGACGAGTTCACGGGGCGCATCCTCGACGGCCGTCGCTGGTCGGAGGGCCTGCACCAGGCGGTCGAGGCGAAGGAGGGCGTGGCGATCCAGGAGGAGAACCAGACGCTCGCCACGATCACGCTGCAGAACTACTTCCGGATGTACGACAAGCTCGCCGGGATGACGGGCACCGCCCTCACCGAGGCGACCGAGTTCATGAAGATCTACGAGCTCGGCGTCGTGCAGATCCCGACCAACCGGCCGATGGTCCGCAAGGACCAGAACGACCAGGTCTACAAGACCCGCGACGGCAAGTGGAGCGCGCTGATCCGGGAGATCGAGGCGCGCCACGCCAACGGCCAGCCGGTGCTCGTCGGCACGATCTCCGTTGAGGTCTCCGAGCTGCTGTCCAGCCAGCTGCGCGCGAAGTCCATCCCGCACGCGGTCCTCAACGCCAAGCCGGAGTTCGCCGAGCGCGAGGGCGAGGTCGTCGCCGAGGCCGGCCGCCTCGGTGCCGTCACCATCGCCACGAACATGGCCGGCCGCGGCGTGGACATCAAGCTCGGCGGCAACGCCGAGCACATGGCTCAGCTGGAGCTGGCCAAGCTCGGCCTCAAGCCCGGAGATCCCGACTACGAGGCGCGCCTGGCCGACATCCTCCCGGCGCTCACCGAACGCGTCGAGGAGGCCCGGGAGAAGGTCATGGAGGCCGGCGGCCTGTTCATCGCCGGCACCGAGCGCCACGAGTCACGCCGCATCGACAACCAGCTGCGCGGCCGCGCGGGCCGCCAGGGCGACCCGGGCGAGACCCGCTTCTTCCTCTCCGCCGAGGATGATCTGGTCCGCCTCTTCGCGGGCGACCGGATCTACAAGATCCTCGACCGCCTCGGCACCGTCGACAAGGACGGCAACGAGGAGCCCATCGAGGCGGGCATGCTCTCCAAGCAGATCGAGAAGGCCCAGCGCAAGGTCGAGGAGCAGAACTTCCTCATCCGCAAGCGCGTCCTCGAGTACGACGACGTGCTCAACAAGCAGCGCGACGTCATCTACCGCTACCGCGACGACGTCCTCGAGGGTCGCGACATGGGCGAGCCGGCCCGCGAGCAGATCGCCGAGGCGATCGGCCGCATGGTCGACGAGTACACGCCCGGCGACTACATCGAGGACTGGGACCTCGACGAGATGTTCAAGGCGCTGGAGGACATCTGGCCCGTCAGCTTCGGCCGCGAGACCGTGCTGTCGGAGTCGCTGAGCGTCTTCGAGCTGAAGGACCGCCTTGCCGAGGACGCCATCGAGGCCTACAACCGGCGTGAGGAGGAGTTCGGCGACGAACTCATGCGCGCGGTCGAGCGCTTCCTGCTGCTGCAGATCATCGACAACAAGTGGCGCGAGCACCTCTACGACATGGACTACCTGCGCGAGGGCATCCACCTGCGCGGGTTCGCCCAGATCGACCCGCTCGTCGCGTACAAGAACGAGGGCTTCGACCTCTTCACCGACCTGATGAACACCATCTGGGCGGACTTCGCACGGATGATCTTCCACATCCAGGTCGAGGTCACGGCCGAGGACGATCCGGCGGCGGCGGCGCAGCAGTACCAGCCGGGCAACCAGACCTCCTCCGCGACCGGAGGCGCCTCGCGCGTGTCCTACACCTCCGGCGCGGCGGCGGGCGCGGCCGCCATCGCCGGCGCGTTCGGCGGCGAGGCCGGGGATGCACCCCAGGCGTTCGGGCCCGACGGCGAGGACGAGCTGGCCTTCCAGCCCGTCCAGCAGCGCAAGCTCGACGAGCACGAGACGCTCGGGCGCAACGACCCGTGCTGGTGCGGGTCGGGCAAGAAGTTCAAGAAGTGCCACGGCTCCTAGCTGCCGGCCCCGCCGGCAGCAGGGGTCGTTCGCTGACGCTCACGACCACCGGAACCTGACCGTTCTCTGCCCCGCGGGGCTTGAGTCCAACCGGGTCCCGGCCGACACTACGAACTGATGCCGAAATACGGCACCACGTCGAGCGAGCGCGCCGTCATGGCGCGCGCGTTGGCGACCTTCTTCGGCTCCGGCGCCACGCTGGTCTTCCTGACCATCGCGCTGCCGCATGAGGCGAACACGGACGACGTGCTGCTGGCGATCGCTCCGACGATCGCCTACGTCGCGGGCGCCGCGCTGCTGGCGCTGGGTGGGCGGGCGTCGATCGGCCTGCAGCAGGTGCTGCTCGCGGGCGGCACCGCGCTCATCACGATGTGCGTCGTCTTCGGCGGCGCCAGCGCCAGCGCCTACCCGATGATGTACCTCTGGGTCTCGCTGTACGCGTACTTCTTCTTCACCGTCCGGGCGGCGTCGTTGCAGATGGTCTGGATCGCGGCCTGCTACGCCGTCGCGTTCCTGCTGCAGGACGACACCCCCGTGCCGGAGATCCACTGGCTGATGGCCGTGGGTGCGGTGGCCGTCGGCGGCGTCCTCATCGGCCGGCTGGGGCAGGCGATCCGCGCGCAGGCCGCCGACATGGCCGCCGTGCAGCGGATGTCCGGCGGGCTCAGCGACGTGCCCGACGCCGCGCAGGCGACCTGCAACGGCCTGCAGCTGTCCACCCGTGCGGACGCGGTGATCATGCTCGAGCCGCTCGACGACGGGGACGGCCTGCGCGTCACCGCGATGGCCGGTTCCAGCGAGGCCGGGCTGGCGTTCAGCGGCGAGAAGGCCCGGGTCGGCATGGAACGCTGCTACCGCAGCGCCGAAGGCCAGTTGCTGGAGGCTGACAGCCCGGGCCGCTGGATGCGGGGCACGGTGATCGGCTGGGCGCAGCCGGTGCTGCGCGACGGCATCGTCGTCGCGATCCTCGCGATGGCCTGGACAACGCCCAAGGGGCGGATGCCCGACCGCGAGCGCAATGCCGCGCTGCTGTTCGCGTCGGAGATGAGCGTCGTGATGGACCGCGCCGAGGCGCAGCGCCTGGACCGCGAGCGTGCGGCCCTGGAGATCAACGACAACATCGTGCAGGGCCTCGTCGTCGCGAAGTACTCCGCGCAGCGCGGGGACCTGGAGTCGTCCGTTGCGGCCCTGGACGAGACGCTGGAGCGGGCGCGGGCGCTGATCACCGACCAGTTGCGCTACGTCGGCACCACGGCCGGCGGTGGGCTCAGGCCCGGAGACCTGGCCCGTGAGCGGGCGTCGTCGGTCGGGGAACCGCGCGTGCCGAAGCCGCCCGCGCCGTCTGAAGGTTGATCGCGACGCCGTCGTGGACGTCGGGCGGGTAGCCGCCGGCCAAGGTCACGACGACGGCGGACGTCAGCCTGATCGCGCGGTCGAGCACGAGCTCGTCGCGGGCCAGCAGGCCGGCCTTGGTGAGGTTCAGCCGCCCCAGCGCATCGCCCTCCCATGGGTCGGCACCCGCGAGGTAGCAGACGAGGTCGGGCGTGCCGAACTGCCGCGCCGCCTCGTGCAGCACGTCGTCGAGCGCCTCGAGGTAGGCGTCGTCGCCGGTGCCGGTGGGCAGGTCGACGTCGATGTCCGAGGGCACCTTCTTGAACGGGTAGTTCCGGGCGCCGTGGAGGCTCACGGTGAACGCGTCGGGGTCGGCGCCGAGCAGCTCGGCGGTGCCGTCGCCTTGGTGGACGTCGCAGTCGACGACGAGCAGCCGCTGGGCCTCGCCGGTGGCGCGCAGCTCGGCCAGCATGACCGCGATGTCGTTGAACAGGCAGAAGCCGCGAGCGGTGGCGCGTCCTGCGTGGTGGGTGCCGCCGCCGAGCATCATCCCCACGCGCTGGCCGTTGAGCGCGTCGCGCGCGGCCTCGATGGTGCCCTGCGTGCCGCGGCGGGCCCGGGCGGCCAGCTCCGGGCTCCAGGGCAGACCCAGCACGCGGGTCTCGCGACGGTCGAGGTCGCCGGCCAGCATCCGCTGCACGAACGCCGGGTCGTGCGCGCGCTCGAGCCGCTCCACGGAGACGAGCTCCGGGGTGACGATCGAGGTCGCGATGCCGGCCTGCGCGATGGCGTCGTGCAGCAGCCGGTACTTGGGCAGCGGGTAGCGGTGGCCGTCCGGCAGCGGGAACGGGTGCGCGGCGTGCGACCAGAAACGCACTACTCAGGCGGCGTGCGCGTCTGACGTCCGCCGGGCAGGCGGTCGACGATGCGGCCGATCCGCTCGATGGCGCCCTCCAGCGGCTCGCCCAGGGCGATGGCCTGCTCCAGCAGCGGGGTGACCGCGAGGATCTCGCGGGCGGTCGTGACGACGTCCTGCGCGGCGGCCTGCGTCGCCTTGGCCTCCTGCGTCATCGCGTCGCCGAGCTTCTCGAAGTGATGTCCCAGTTCGACGATGGCGTCACCGCGGGCGTCGATCCGCTCGCCGATGGCCATGATGCGGTCGCCCATGTCCATGGCGCGCTCGCCGAGGGCGACGATCTGCCGGCCGCGGTCGTCCAGGCGCTCGACGGCCTCCAGCGCCCGCGGCACGTTGACGGCCAGGGTGTGGAGATCTTCAAGCGCCCGGAAGAGCAGCAGGGGCGGCGCAAGCAGCGGATTCACTGCATCTGACGATACCCTCGGTTGTCAATGGCAACGCCAGCTGACACCAGCCTGTCACTGCCGCAGCGCGTCGCGGCCATCCGCGAGAGCTTCAGCCTGCTCGAAGGCTCCGTCGATCCGGACGCCCTGGCCGCGTCGGTCACCGCGCTGGAGGACCAGATGCAGGCACCCGGCTTCTGGGACGACAGCGACGCGGCCGCGAAGGTCTCCGCCGAGCACGCGCGCACGACGCGCAAGCTCGAGGGCTTCCGCACGCTGGCCGCCGAGATCGCCGATCTCGACGATCTGCTCGAGCTCGCCAACGAGGACCCGGACATCGCGGGCGACCTCGAGGAGTCCGTCGCGTCCATGGAGTCGCGGCTGGGGCAGCTGGAGGAGGAGCGGCTGTTCAGCGGCAAGTACGACGCCGGGGACGCGTTGGTCACGATCAACGCGGGCGCCGGTGGCACCGACGCCCAGGACTGGGCCGAGATGGTGCTGCGCATGGAGATGCGCTGGGCCGAGGGCCGTGGCTTCAAGGTCGAGCTGCTCGAGGTCAGCGCGGGGGAGGAGGCCGGCATCAAGTCGGCCACGTTCCGCGCGGCGGGCGAGAACGCGTACGGCCTGTTCGGCGCCGAGAAGGGCGTGCACCGCCTGGTGCGCATCAGCCCCTACGACTCGCAGGGCCGCCGCCAGACGGCGTTCAGCGGCCTGGAGGTCGCGCCGGTCATCGAGGACGCCGGTGAGGTCGAGATCGACGCCGACGACCTGCAGATCGACACCTACCGCGCCTCAGGTGCCGGCGGCCAGCACGTCAACAAGACCGACTCCGCCGTCCGCATCACCCACCGGCCGTCCGGTGTCGTCGTGCAGTGCCAGAACGAGCGCTCGCAGTCGGCCAACAAGGACACCGCCATGAAGATGCTGCGCTCCACGCTCGTCGTGTTGCGCGAGCGCGAGCGCATGGAGGAGCTGGCCAAGGAGAAGGGCGAGGCGATGGACGTGGGCTGGGGCTCGCAGATCCGCTCCTACGTCCTGCATCCCTACACGATGGTCAAGGACCACCGCACCGACGTCGAGCGCGGCGACGCCCAGCGCGTCCTCGACGGCGACCTCGACGCGTTCGTGCGCGCCGAGCTGCTGCGCCGCGCAAGCTAGCCCGTTCGCGGAGAGAGAGTCCGACCCGGCTGCGGATTCCGCGGCCCGGCCGCGCTTTCCGCAACCCTCAACCACCCTCAGTGCGTCAGGCACCCTGAGGGTGGTCGAGGGTTTGGCCGACGAGGCGCAGTCGCCGCGCCATAGCCTTGTGGCATGCAGCCTCGCGCGCCGTACCTGGACGCTCTCGTCGCCTACGGGCTGCGGGGGCCTGGGCGCTTCCACGTCCCCGGGCACAAGGCAGGGACGGGCGCCGACCCCGCGCTCGTGCACGCCCTGGGCTACCAGACGCTCGCGCTGGACATCCCGCAGGACATCCACGGCATCGACCTGGGCGACGCGCCCACGCCCTACCAGCAGGCTGAGCAGCTGGCCGCCGAGGCGTACGGGGCGCGGCGCACCTGGTTCTTGTCCAACGGGGCGACGCAGGGCAACCACGCGCTGATGCTGGCGCTGGCCCCGCTGGGGACGCGGGTCGTCGTGCAGCGCAACTCGCACGCGTCGATCGTCGACGGCCTGGTGCTGTCGGGCGGCATCCCGGCCTACGTCGCGCCGGAGGTGGACGACGAGCTGGGCATGGCCCACGGGGTCCTGCCGGAGACGCTGGACGCGCAGCTGACCCGACACCCGGACGCGAAGGCGGCGTTCGTCGTGTCCCCGACCTACTACGGGATGTGCGCCGACGTCGCGGGCCTGGCCGAGGTGGCGCATGCGCACGACGTCCCGCTCATCGTCGACCAGGCCTGGGGGCCGCACTTCGGCTTCCACCCGGACCTGCCTCAGTCGGCGCTGGCGCTCGGGGCCGACGCGATGCTGACCAGCACCCACAAGATCGCCGGCAGCCTCACGCAGTCGGCGATGTTGCACGTCGGAAACCGGACCGACCCACCCCGCATCGACCCCGAGGAGATCGCCCGCGTGATCCGCCTGCTGCGCAGCACCTCGCAGTCGTCGCTGCTGCTCGGGTCGCTGGACGCCGCCCGCCGTCAGCTGGCCGTCCACGGGGAGGCGCTGTTGCACGAGACGTTGGCCTTGATCCACCGGATTCGGGACAAACTGGCCACGACGCCGGGCGTCGCGGTTCTCGGGCCGGAGTTCGTCGGGCGCCCCGGCGTTGCCGCCTGGGACCCGCTGCGGATCGTGCTCGACGTGCGGGGCACCGGGCGCACCGGCTATGAGGTGGCCGACGCGTTGCGCAACACCTACGACGGCAACATCGAGCTGGCCACGCACGCCACGATCGTCCTCCTGGTCGGCATCGCTGAGCAGCCGCACGCCCTGGAGCGGGTGGCGGGGGACATCGACGAGGTCGTCAAGGCGATCGCGGCGCCCGACGCCCACGTCAACCCCACAGAGCCCTTGGGCGCGGCCCCGGAGCTCGAGGTCGTGACGCCGCCGCGCGAGGCGTTCCTGGGCCGCACCGAGGTGCTCGACGTCCGCGCCGCGGTCGGTCGCGTCTCCAGCGAATCGATCGCCGGCTACCCGCCCGGCATCCCGGCCCTGCTGCCGGGGGAGCGCATCACCGCAGAGGCGGTCGACCACCTTCAGGCCCTGGTTGCCGCGGGCGCCCGGCTGCACGGCGCGAGCAGCCCGGACTTCGCGACCGTTCACGTGCTGACCGAATAGGAGTTCCGTCGAGTTACGACGGAATTAGCAGCGGAATCGCGACGAGTTCTGTCGAAAGCTTGACAAAACCCCTCCGCGTCGGGGAGGGTCGGTCGGGCAATGGCGTCCCTCCGGACCGGGTCACTGGAGTCGCTGCGCGAACGCAACCGCCGTCTCGTGATCGACGTGTTGCGCACACGCGGCGCCGTCAGCCGCGCAGAGATCGCGCGGCAGACCGGCCTGTCCCGTTCGACGGTGTCGACGCTCATCGGTGGCCTGAAGTCCTCCGGGCTGGTCACCGAACGGGAGGCCGCCGAGGACACCCGCGCGCCGGGTGGCGGGCGCCCGCCGGTCCTCGTCGCGCTGAACCGCAAGGCCGGCGCCCTGGTCGGCATCGACTTCGGCCACGACCACGTCCGCGTCTCCATCGCGGACCTCGGCTACCAGGTGCTCGCCGAGGAGACCGCACCGCTGGAGGTCGACGACCACGCCACCCAGTCGCTCGACGCGTCAGCCGACCTCGTGGGCACGCTGCTCGGTGGCCTGGGCATGGAGCGTGACCGCGTCCTCGCCGCCGGCGTCGGCCTGCCCGGGCCGATCGACACCACCACCGGCCTGGTCCGCAGCCAGTGGATCCTGCCGTCGTGGATCGGGCTGGACCCGGCACATGAGCTGGAGAAGCGCCTCGGATTCGGCATCCACCTCGACAACGACGCCAACGTCGGCGCGCTCGGCGAGTGGGTGTTCGGCGCCGGCCGCGGCCACCGCGTCATGGCCTACGTCCGGCTGTCCGCCGGCATCGGCCTCGGCCTCATCTTCGACGGCGTCCCCTTCCGCGGCGCCACCGGCATCGCCGGGGAGCTCGGCCACGTGCTCGTCGACCCCAACGGCCCGATCTGCCGTTGTGGCAACCGCGGGTGCCTGGAGACGCTCGTCGCCGGTCCCGCACTCTGCGATCTGCTGCGCCGCAGCCACGGGGAGATCACCGTGGACGACCTCGTCGCCGCCGCCCAGGGCGGGGACCAGGGCTGCCGGCGCGTCATCCAGGACGCCGCGCGTGTCGTCGGACGCGCGCTGGCCGACCTGTGCAATTACCTCAACCCCGATGTCATCGTCATCGGAGGCGAGCTGTCCAAAGCCGGGGACATCCTCCTCGAGCCCCTCGTCGACACCGTCAAGCGCTTCGCGATCCCCGCAGCGTACGACGGTGTGGACCTGGTGCTCGGGGTCCTTGACGAGCGCGCCGAGGTCTTGGGCGCGCTCGCACTGGCTGGTCAGGAGGCGCGGGCGCCACTGGGGGCGCCCACGCCCGAGTTGGTCAACAACAACAGGAGGAGGAGCAGGTGACTGTTTCTTTGAAGCCCACGCGCGCGTTGACGCTCGCGGGGGTGTTGTGCGTCGGGGCGTTCGGCCTCGCCGCCTGTGGTTCTGATGACGAGAACAGCAGCTCGAGTTCGGGCAGCGGCTCGAGCTCGACCACCGCGTCGGGCGGCGGCGACAAGGCCGCCGGCAAGGTCGCGGTGCTGTTGCCGGACTCCAAGTCGTCGGCCCGCTGGGAGACGGCGGACCGGCCGCTGCTCGCCGCGGCCTTCAAGGCGGCCGGCGTCGAGGCCACGATCCAGAACGCGGAGGGCGACAAGTCCACGCAGCAGCAGCAGGCAGAGCAGGCCATCACCAACGGCGCGAAGGTCATCCTGCTGGTGAACCTCGACTCCGGCTCCGGCGCGGCCATCGAGGCCAACGCCAAGTCGCAGGGGGTCAAGGTCATCGACTACGACCGCCTGACGCTCAAGGGCTCCGCCGACTACTACGTCTCCTTCGACAACGTCGAGGTCGGCAAGCTGCAGGGCCAGGGCCTGGCCGATGCGCTGAAGGACCAGAAGGGCGCCACGGTCGCCGAGCTCAACGGCTCCCCGACCGACAACAACGCCACGCTGTTCAAGCAGGGCTACGACTCGGTCCTCGATCCGCTCTACAAGGACGGCTCGCTGAAGAAGGTGGCCGACCAGAGCGTCCCGGACTGGGACAACCAGAAGGGCCTGCAGATCTTCGAGCAGATGCTCCAGAAGGAGGGCAACAAGATCGACGGCGTCCTGGCGGCCAACGACGGCCTCGGCAACGCGGCGATCTCCGCGTTGAAGCAGGCCAAGCTCAAGCAGATCCCCGTCACCGGTCAGGACGCGACGGTCGAGGGCCTGCAGAACATCCTCGCGGGCGACCAGTACATGACCGTCTACAAGGCGATCAAGGCCGAGGCCGATGCCGCGTCCAAGCTGGCGATCGCGCTGGCCAAGGGCGAGGAGCCGGAGTCCGGCCTGGTCAACGGCGAGTCCGACGATGGAGCCCGCAAGGTGCCGTCCGTGCTGCTGAAGCCGGTCGCGGTCACCAAGGACAACATCGCCGACACGGTCATCGCCGACGGCTTCGTCAAGAAGGAAGAGCTGTGCAGCGGCAAGTTCGCCGCGCTGTGCACGAAGGCTGGCCTCTAGGCCCAGCTCGGGGTTCCGGGGCGCCGCTGTCGCGGTGGCGCCCCGGACCGCGACACCCCATCGGAGGAGGAGAGAGATGAGCGGCACACCGGTCCTCGAGTTGCGAGGCGTGTCCAAGAGCTTCGGGGCCGTGCAGGCCCTCTACAAGGTCGATCTCAGCGTGAAGGCCGGCGAGGTCATGGCGCTGGTGGGCGACAACGGCGCCGGCAAGTCGACGCTGATCAAGTGCATCGCGGGCATCCATCCCGCCGACGAGGGCGAGTTCCTGTTCGAGGGCAAACCCGTCCACATCAGCGGCCCGAAGGACGCCTCGGCGCTCGGCATCGAGGTCGTCTACCAGGACCTCGCGCTGGCCGACAACCTCGACGTGGTCCAGAACATGTTCCTGGGCCGTGAGGCGCTGAGCCCGCTGCGCGCGCTGGACGAGACGACGATGGAGCGACGGGCGCGCGAGACGCTGGCGTCGCTGAGCGTCACGACCATCCGCTCGGTGCGACAGTCCGTGGCCGGCCTGTCCGGCGGTCAGCGCCAGAGCGTGGCCGTGGCCAAGGCGGTCATGTGGAACTCCAAGCTCGTCATCCTCGACGAGCCGACCGCGGCCCTCGGCGTGGCGCAGACGCGGCAGGTGCTCGACCTCGTCAAGCGCCTGGGCCAGCAGGGGCTGGCGGTCATCCTCATCTCCCACAACCTCCACGACATCTTCGAGGTCGCCGACGAGATCACCGTCCTGCGGCTCGGCCAGAGCGTCAGCGTCCACAAGACCTCCGAGGTCACCCAGACGCAGGTCGTCGAGGCGATCACCGCCGGCAACCTGTCGCACGTCCCCGGCCAGCACGAGGTGAACGCATGAGCGCTCCCGCCATCGACCCGCAGTCGCCCGCGCCGCTGCCGGACGAGTCGCACAAGACGATCGGGCCGGAGTCGCTCGGGGACGCGTTCGCCCGCTGGCGCGCGGGCGTCCGCGGCGGCGACCTGGGCATCCTGCCGATCCTCGTCGGCCTGGTGATCATCGCGATCGTCTTCCAGACCCAGAACGACCGCTTCCTCACCAGCGGCAACTTCGTCAACCTCATCGTCCAGGCCGCCCCGACGATCATCCTCGGCATGGGGATCGTCTTCATCCTGTTGCTGGGTGAGATCGACCTCTCGATCGGCTACGTCTCCGCCGTGGCGGGCGTGTCGACCACGCTGCTGCTCGACCCGGGCGGACACGCCTGGGCGGCGGGCCCGGCGATCGCGGCCGGCATCCTCGCCGGCGTCGCGATCGGGACGCTGCACGGTGTCATCGTCACGAAGGTCGGCGTGCCGTCGTTCATCGTCACCGTCGCCGGCCTGCTGTCCTGGAACGGCGTGGTGCTGCTGCTCATCGGCAGCCGCGGCACGGTCACGCTGCAGAACGACTTCGTCATCAGCCTCACCGACTTCCTGCCCAAGGGCACGGCATGGGTGCTGCTGATCGTCGGCGTCGCGCTCTACGCGGCGGTGCTGGTGCTCGGCTCGCGGCAGCGGGCCAAGGCCGGGCTTCCGACGCCCAACTCGACGCTGCTGGGGCTGCGCGTCGTCCTGCTGGCCGTGGTCGGCGCCGCGTTCGTCGGCGTGGCCAACGACGACCGCGGCGTGCCCTACGTGTTCCTGGTCATCGCGGGCCTGTTCATCCTCTGGACCTACGTCCTGAACCGCACCCGCTTCGGCCGCTACATCTACGCGGTCGGCGGCAACGCCGAGGCCGCGCGGCGGGCCGGCATCAACGTCGACCGGGTGCGGATCGCCTGCTTTGCGATCTGCTCGGGCATGGCGGCGCTGGGTGGCATCGTGCTGGTCTCGCGCCTGCGCAGCATCGACACCAACCAGGGCGGCGGCTCCATCGTCATCTACTCGATCGCCGCGGCGGTCATCGGCGGCACCTCGCTGTTCGGTGGTCGCGGCAACGTGCTCTCGGCGATCCTCGGCGGCATCGTCATCGCCTCGATCGACAGTGGCCTCGGGCTCATCGCGCCGACCTCATCGGGCACCAAGTTCGTCGTCACCGGTCTGGTGTTGCTCCTCGCCGTGGCCGTCGACTCGCTCTCGCGCCGAGGTCGCGAGAACTCCGGCAGAGCCTGACATGCCTGCCGGAATGAGACCAGGGGACCCGCCTGTGGCGGACACGGCAGGCCCTGGCGTCGGGGCGCCGCCTCCGGCACCCCTTCGCTGGGGCCTGCTGTCCACGGCCCGCATCAACGACAAGCTGCTCGCCGCCGCGCCCGACCGCTTCGTCGCGGTCGGGTCGCGGGACGGCGGGCGGGCCTCCGCGTACGCGCAGGAGAAGGGCCTGGAGCTGTCGTTCGGGTCCTACGAGGACCTGCTGGCCTGCGACGACGTCGACGTCATCTACAACCCGCTGCCCAACGCGCTGCACGTCGAGTGGACGCTGAAGGCCCTTGCGGCCGGCAAGCACGTCCTCTGCGAGAAGCCGATGGGCATCGACCCGGCGGCGGTGGAATCGTGCTTCGTCCTGGCGGCCGAACGCGGTCTCATCGTCGCCGAAGCCTTCATGTGGCGCCACGCGCCGCAGGCGCGCCTGGCGCGCCAGTTGATCGTCGACGGAGCGATCGGGGAGGTCCGGACGCTGCGTGCCGCGTTCGGCTTCGACCTCGGCCGCCCGGGCGACGTGCGCTACTCGACCGCGCTGGAGGGCGGGGCGCTGCTGGACGTGGGCTGCTACTGCGTCTCCGGGCTGCGGACGCTGAGCGGTGCAGAGCCCGAGCGCGTCTTCGGCGAGCGCGTGCTCGGCGGCGACGGTGGGGTGGACGTCCGCTTCGCCGGGACGCTGCGCTTCCCGGGCGACGTGCTGGCCGTCTTCGATTGCGGCTTTGACACGTACATGCGCGACGAGCTGGAGGTGGTCGGCGACAAGGGCATCCTCTTCCTCGACGATCCGTGGCACGGGCGCGAGCCGATCGTCGAGGTGCGCAACGCCGACGGCATCACCCGCCACGTCGCCGAGGCGCCGTCGTCCTACCTGTTGGAGATCGAAGACCTCGAGGCCGCTGTCGCGGGCACGGGTACGCCCTTGCTCGGACGCGACGACGCCGTCGCGCAGGCCCGCACCCTGGCCGCGCTGCAGCGCGCGGCCACGTCCCACGAAGGAGTCATCCCATGACGTTGAAGACCTCGCTCGGCATCTGGGCCCTCGGCCCGATGGTCACCCGCTTCGTGCCCGGCGGCTACCAGCCCGCGCACGGCACCGAGACCATGCCGGAGAAGGTCCACCGGGCGGTCACGGGGCTGGGCGACCTGATGGACGACTACGAGTTCCACTACCCCGGTGAGCTCAACCGGGACAACCTCGCCGAGGTGCAGGACGCGCTGGACGGCCACGGCATCTACACGATCTGCAGCGGGCTGCACGTCGACGAGCGCTTCGGCAAGGGTGGGTTGTCGGCGCTGGACGACAGCGTCCGGGCGGACGCCCTGCGGCTGAACCTCGAGGCCGCCGACCTGGCCGGCGACCTCGGCGCGCACATGATCATCTGGCCCGGCGGTGAGGGCTACAACTACCCGTTCCAGACCCCCTACGCGGAGTCCTGGGGCCGGCTCATCGACGGCATCGCGCAGACCGCGCAGCGCTTGAAGGAGCGGGGCCGCTTCCTGTTCCTGGAGCACAAGAACTCCGAGCCGGCCATGAAGATCCACATGGCCAACATCGGGATGACGCTGCACGTCGTCCACAAGCTCCGGGCGCTCGGCCTGGACAACGTCAAGATCAACATGGACTGGCAGCACCTGATCATGAACGGCGAGCACCTGCCGGAGTACGCGGCGCTGCTGGCGTCGGAGGGGCTGCTGGGCCATCAGCACGCCAACTCCGGCTGGGGCACGTTCGACGACGACAACATGGTCGGCGCGACCGCGTTCATGGAGACGTTGGAGCTGGCGCTGGAGTTGCGGCGCGCGGGCTACGGCGCAAACGGCGAGCGGCTCGGCTTCGACCTCTACCCGTACACCGAGGACCAGGTCGCCGCGGTGAAGCGCTCGGTGCTGCAATGGCGCTTCATCGACTCGCTGGCCGCGAAGATCGACGAGCCCGCGCTGCGTGAGTGCCAGTCGCGCAAGGACGCCGTCGGCGCGTACGAGCTGGTGTACGCGGCGATGGGGGCCACGGCTTGACGCGAGTCATCGGACTCGACGTCGGGACGTCCTCGGTGAAGGGCGTCGCCATCGACGAGACGGGCGCGGTGCTCGGCGTCAGCGAGCGACCGCACCCGTTGTCGACACCGCAGCCGGGCTGGTCCGAGCAGGACCCTGAGGACTGGTGGCGCGGCGCGTCGGACGTGCTCGACGAGCTCGGCGCCGCGGACGCGGACGGCATCGGCCTGACCGGGCAGATGCACGGGCTGGTGGTGCTCGGGGCCGACGACCGGCCGCTGCGCCCGGCGATGCTGTGGAACGACGGGCGCACGCAGGCCGAGTGTGAGGAGATCGAGTCGCGGGTCGGCGTCGAGCGGCTGCTGCAGCTCAGCGGCAACCGCGCGCTGGCCGGGTTCACGGCGCCGAAGTTGCTGTGGCTGGCCGCGCACGAGCCCGACGTCCACGCGAGGGTCCGGCACGTCCTGCTGCCCAAGGACTACGTGCGGCTGCGGCTCACCGGCGAGCACGCCACCGACGTCGCCGACGCGTCGGGGACGCTGTGGTTCGACGTGGCCCGCCGGGCATGGTCGCCGGAGCTGCTGTCGGCCCTGGAGGTCGATCCCGCGTGGCTGCCGGCGGCGCTGGAGGGCGCGGCCGTCTCCGGCTGCACCGTCGACGGCGTCCCGGTCGCGGCCGGGGGCGGCGACCAGGCCGCCGGCGCCCTGGGCGTCGGCGTGGTGGACGAGGACGGGCCCGCGTCGGTGGTGCTCGGCACCTCCGGGGTGGTCTTCGCGGCGCGCGACGCGTACCCGTCGGTGGACGGTCGCCTCCACGCCTTCTGCCACAGCGTCGCGGGTGCGTGGCACGTGATGGGCGTGATGCTGTCGGCCGCAGGGTCGTTGCAGTGGTTGCACGACGTGGCCGCCGCCGGGACCGGCTTCGACGAGCTGCTGGCCGAGGCGGCGCGGTGGCAGCCCGGGGCGGAGGGACTGCTGTTCGCCCCCTACCTCGCCGGCGAGCGCACGCCGTACCCGGACCCGGCCGCGCGCGGAGCGTTCGTGGGGCTGGGGCTGCACCACTCCCGTGGGGCGCTGGTGCGGGCGGTGCTCGAAGGCGTGGCGTTCGGCCTGCGCGACGGGCTGGACCTCGTCGACGGGCACCCGCCCGTGGGCCGGGTCAGCGGCGGCGGCTCACGTGGCGACCTGTGGCTGGAGATCCTGGCGTCGGTGTTGGAGCTGCCGCTGGAGCGGTGTGCAGTCGACGCGGGCGCCGCGTACGGCGCGGCGCTGCTGGGCGGGGTCGCCGCCGGGGTGTGGACGGACGAGCGCGAAGCCGTGGCAGCGTGCGTTCGCGTCCGGGGTCCGGTCATCGAGCCGCGGACCGACTGGGTGGACCGGTATGAGGAAATCCGCGCCTCATTCTTGGACCTGTATCCAACGTTGAGGGCCCTACGCCGCGACTAGCATCGTCGCCTCCCGTGGCGGCTCCGATCATCATCGCCGGCGACTCCGGTGTGGCCGTCCGCTCGCGGGAGGAGCTGGAGGCGCTGGGCATGACCGTCGTGTGTGTCTGCTCGCAGCCGGCCTGTCGAGCAGCGATCGCCGCGGAGGCCGCCGGCGCGTCGGTCGTCGTCGGCGAGGCGGGGGTGGCCGAGACGTGGACGCAGGCCGGGCTCGGCAGCGCCCGCGCAGTGGGCGTCTTCGGCGACGACGACCTGTCCAACCTCGACGGCGCGCTGCTGGTCGCCGAGCTCGCGCCGGAGGCGCGGCTGGTCGTCTCGCTGTTCCGCCGTGAGCTGGCGGAGGGCATCCAGCACCTGCTCGGCCCGCAGGCCACCGTCGTCGCAGCGACGGAGCTGGCCGCACCCGCGTTCGTGCGCGCGGCCCTGCACGGCAACACCGGGCAGAAGATCACCGTCTCCGGCCGGGAGCTCGAGGTGATGCAGACGGTGCCCGACGACCCAGGGCTCGTTGTGGCGCTGGCCAACGCCGATACGCCGACCGACGTGCTGCCGGCGCACCTCGACGCGGAGGTGCTCGCGCTCGTCGACCCGCTGGGTCGCTACGAGAGCGCGCGAGGCCACCTGCCGCAGTCGGTGGCGCGGGCGCGAGCGGCGCGCGACCACCGCGCCGCGGCCGCGCGCGACGGGCGGTCGCGGCGCCGCTCGCCGGGCGAGCGCCTGCGCGGCGTGCTGCGCACGGTCCCGCGGCGCCTGTGGATCCTGGCGGCCGTGCTCACGTCCGTCTACACGATCAGCACGGTCGTGTTCGTCGCCGGGCGCGACCTCGGGGTCATCGACGCCATGTACTTCACCTCGACGACGATGGCCACCGTCGGCTACGGCGACATCAACCTGTTCGACTCGGCGCAGTGGCTGAAGCTGTACGACGCCGTGCTCATGGCGACGTCGGCGATCCTGTCGGCCGGGTTCTTCGCGGTGCTGGCGGACATGCTCGTGTCGGCCCGGATCGACCGCGCGCTCGGCCGCTTTCCGAAGCCGCGGCGCGGCCACGTGATCGTCTGCGGCCTGGGCAAGGCCGGCTCCTCGATCGTGTCGCTGCTGCATGCGCAGGGCGTGCCGTGCATCGGCGTCGAGCAGCACGCCGACGCGTCGGGCGTGGCCACCGCCCGGGCGTTGGAGGTCCCCGTCGTGCTCGGCGACGTGCGCTCGCCCGGCACGCTCGCCTCGCTGCACGCCGACGCGGCCCGCGCGCTCCTGGCGGTCACCGACGACGACCTGGCCAACATCCAGTGCGGGCTGACCGCACGCCAGCACAACCCGTCCCTGCGTGTCGTCCTGCGCTGCTTCGACCCGCGGCTGGCCGAGCGGCTGGACCGCACGACCGAGCTGGACCTGACGCGCTCGGTCGCCGGTCTCGCCGCTCCGGCGCTGGCGGCGGCGCTGCTGGGGCGCAGGCCCGTCGACGCGCTGCCGCTCTCCAACGTCCCGTTGCGCGTGCTCGAGGTCCAGGTCGAGCCGTCGTCGGCCTGGGCGGGCGCGACCATCGGCGCGCTGGAGGCGACGGGGCTGCGCGTCATCACCTGTGGTGGGCTCTGGCACGTGCCCGCGGAGCATGTCGTCAAGGGCGGGGACGTCGTGGCGGCGGTCGGCACGCGGGAGGCGTGCGACACGCTGCTGCTCAGCGCATCGTGATGATCGGCTTGCCCGTGACCTGGCGGCTGTCGAGGTCGCGGAACGCCTGCGCGCCCTGCTCGAGCGGGTACACAGGGCCGATCAGCGGCTGGATGTGGCCCTCGGCGAACCAGCGCATCAGGTCCGTGTGGGCCTGCTGGGCGAACTGCTGGTCGAAGGGCAGCATGCCGCCGAAGTTCACCCCGATGACGTCGAGGTGCTTGAGCAGCAGGTAGTTGACCTTGACCTCCGGGATGCGGCCGCTGGCGAAGCCGATGACCAGCAGGCGGCCGAACGGCCTCAGGCAGCGCAGGCTTGCGTCGAACACATCGCCGCCGACGGGGTCGACCACGATGTCGGCGCCGCCGTGCTCGGCGAGGACCTGTTGCTTGAGGTCGCTGCCGTCGATGGCGACGTCCGCACCGGCGGCCAGCGCCGCCCGGCGCTTGTCCTCGGTCGAGGCGACGGCGATGACCTTGCCTGCGCCGGCCGCCTTGGCGACCTGGATCGCCGCGCTGCCGACACCGCCGGCGGCACCGTGGACGAGGACCGTCTCGCCCGGCGCCAGCCGACCGCGCCGGACCAGCGCGAGGTGCGCGGTCTGGTAGTTGATCGGCAAGGCGGCGCCCTGCTCGTCGGTCATGGCGTCGGGGATCGGGAAGACCGCGAAGCCCAGCGCCGGCGCGACCTCCTGGAGCGCCGCGAACATCGCCACGCCGACCACGCGCTCGCCCGTGTCACGGCGGCGGCCGACGAACTCCGTCGCCGGCGAGAAGGGCGTGGGCGGCTTGATCTGGTACTCGCCCATGGTCGTCAGCAGATCCACGAAGCCGATGCCCGCCGCGTCGACGTCGCAGAGCACGAAGCCGTCCATCGGCTGGGGCTCGTCGATCTCGTCGAGGACGAGCGAGTCGGGGCCGTCGGTTGCGTGGAGTCGGAGCGCGCGCATCGGTCCGGGACCCTATGCGAGGGGCGACGCGCCGGTCATCGCGACCACCGCCGCGCCGGTGGCCGCCACCCCGTGTGGCCGCCCGGAGGCCGGCTCAGCTGACGTCCGCTGCCTCAGAGGACGTCACCGTCCGGTTGATCTCGTCGGTACGGGCGCTGAAGCTGCGGCCGAGCTGCTCGATCTCCTGCTCCATCTGCGGCATGAGCCGCTTCGCCTCACGCCGCAGCGCGAGGTCGGAGAGCGGGCCGTTGACCAGGACGCGTCCCCAGTCCATCACCGCGACCTCCTTGGGCACGCGGATCTTGCGCTTGCGGCGCTCGATGCCCTTCGCCATCAGCCGGGCGCACTCGTCGACGGTGGTCGTGCCGTTGGCCGGCCAGGGCAGGCGGCTGCGCATGAGCTTGAAGCTCGGAAGGTCGTGCTCGGCGTCGCGGACGAGGTCGGTGTCGATCCAGCTGGGATGGCAGCTGCCGACGGCGACACCCTTGTAGCCGACCTCGTGGCGCATGCAGTTGGCCAGGGCCTCGGCGCCCCACTTGCTGGCGCAGTAGGCGGAGAGGCCGGGCGGGGAGGAGAACGCGGCCAGGCTGGAGACGATGAGGACGTAGCCCTTGCGCTCGATGACGTGGGGCAGTGCGGCGTGGGCCGTGCGGAACATGCCGGTGAGGTTCACGTCGACGGTGCGGGCCCAGGCGTCGGGGTCGCCGCTCTCGACCGTGCCGAAGTTGGCGATGCCGGCGTTGGCGACGCAGACGTCGATGCGGCCGTAGTGCTCCTTCGTCTGCGCGACGGCGTCGTCGAGGTCGTCCTGGCTGCAGACGTCGGCCTCGATCGCGATGCCGTCGACCTCGCGCGCGACCTGCTGGAGGGCCTCGGGCTCGAGGCCGACGAGCGCGAGGTTGGCACCCTTCTGACGCAGTTCACGGGCGAGTTGCGCGCCGATGCCGCGCGCCGCGCCGGTGATGAGCACCGTCTGACCGTTCAGGTTCATAGCTACGGCACCGTAGCATGGACTTCTGCCGTCCGATGGTGGGACGATGCTGTCCGAGATGGTCGCTGCTGCGGAAGTTGCCCTGGACGAGCGCGAGTTGTCGCGCTACGTCAGCCGAGTCGGAGACCGCTGGCCCCTCACCGGTGCGCTGCTTGGCGGTGCGCGCGTGGCCGACGCGCGTGGCGCGGGAGCCCAGCGCGAACGGGGGGACGAGTACGTCGTCGTCCTCGTGTCCGCGGCCTTCGACGGCATCCCCTGGCTGGAGCGCGTCTACCAGGCGTCGTCGCTGTGGGACGGTGAGGCGATGGGTGGCCGTGCCGACGTGCACTGCTACACGCCGGTCGAGTTCGAGCGCAAGCGCACGTCGCTTGCCGTCGTCCGGCAGGTCGTCGCGTTCGGCGTCAACCTGCTGTCGCCGCTGCAGGACCAGTTGACGCCGCTGACGGCGCCCCGTGGCGAGGACGAGGCGCCCTACACGGGCATCTAGTGCCGCCGCCGGGCGGGCGGCCTCGGCCGGTCAGCCCTTGATCGAGACCATCCGCTCGATCGGGATCCGCGCCTTCTCGGCGATGTCGGCCGGCACCTTGACCTCGCCGCTCATGTCACGCAGGCAATCGCGCAGCTTGGGCAGCGTGATCATCTTCATGTACTTGCAGCTGGCCTCGAGGTTGGCCGGGATCCAGTTCAGGTGCGGCGCGGCCTGGATCAGCGGGTGGAGCATGCCGGTCTCCGTCGCCATGATCACCGTGCCGTCGTCCTTGGCGTGCTGCCTGGCGTAGTCGAGCATGCCACCGGTGGAGAGCATGTGGACGCCCTCGGCGTCGACGTCCCCGGCGGCGACGTACTCCATGACGCTGGTGCTGCAGCCGCACTCCGGGTGGATCAGGAAGTCGGCGCCCGGGTTCTCCTCGCGGACGCGGGTGATGTCCGACGGGCGGATGCCGGCGTGGACGTGGCACTCGCCGTCCCACACGTGGAACTTGCGGCCCACCGTCTTCTCCACATAGGCGCCCAGGAACATGTCGGGGCCGAAGAGGATTTCGGTGTCCTCGCCGTGCGTGGCGTAGATGTGCTTGACGACGTTGACCGCGTTGGAACTCGTGACGCAGTAGTCGGTGAGCGCCTTGATCTCGGCGGTCGTGTTGACGTACATGACCGTGATCGCGCCCGGGTGCTTGGCCTGCCAGGCCTTCAGCTCCTCCGGGGTGATCGAGTCGGCCAGGCTGCAGCCGGCGTCGAGGTCGGGGATGAGGACGGTCTTGTCAGGGGAGAGGATGCTCGCCGACTCGGCCATGAAGTGGACGCCGCAGAACGCGATGACCTTCGCGTCGGTCTTGGCCGCCTGGATGGACAGGCCGAGCGAGTCGCCGACGTAGCCGGCGATGTCCTGCACCTCGGGCAACTGGTAGTTGTGGGCCAGGATCACGGCGTCGCGCTGCTGCGCGAGCTCCTTGATCTCGGCGGTCAGGTCGGTGATCTCTTGGGGGCTCAGCGGCGGCGGGCTGCCGGGCAGGCTGGCCATGGGGAGGGAGGTCATGGCAGGCGCTCCAGGATGAGGGAGAGGTCGAGGGCGGGGGCGGAGTGCGTGAGCGCACCCACTGACACATAGGTTACGCCGGTCGCGGCGATTTCCCGGATCGTCGTCAGGTTGACGTTGCCGCTGGCCTCCGTCTCGGCCCGGTCGTCGGTCAGCGCGACGGCATTGGCCAGCTCCTCGACGGACATGTTGTCGAGCAGGACGCGTGGCGCGCCCGCGTCCAGCGCCTGCTCGAGCTCGCTGAGGTCGCGGACCTCGCACTCGATCAGCAGGCCCTTGGCCTGCTCCTGGGCGGCCCGGACCGCGTTGGCGATGCCACCCGCCGCGGCGATGTGGTTCTCCTTGATGAGCACCGCGTCGTACAGCCCGATCCGGTGGTTGTGGCCGCCGCCGTGCCTGACCGCCTCCTTCTCCAGGAGCCGCAGCCCGGGAGTGGTCTTCCGGGTGTCCAGCACCTTGGTCTGGGTGCCGGCCTTCGCAGCCTCGTCGACGTACTGCTTGGTCAGCGTCGCGACGCCGCTCAGCCGCTGCAGCAGGTTCAGGGCCGTCCTCTCCGCCTCCAGGATCCCCTGCGCCGTGCCGGTCACCTCGAGGACGACGGTGCCGTTCTCGTTGTGGCTTCCGTCCTCGGTCAGCAGCCGTACCTCGGCCTCCGGGTCGGCCACCTCGAAGGTCATCTTCGCCGCCTCCAGGCCCGACACGACGCCCGGAGCCTTGTGCCTGATGTGCGCCCGCGCCCGCGTGCCCGCCGGCACCGTCGCCCGCGTCGTGACGTCCCCGGTGCCCACGTCCTCCGCGAGCCACCGCACCACCATCTCCCTCAGAGCCACCGCATCCATCCCCCCAACCTAAACGTGCCAGGCGTCTTTAGGTTCAGAGGAAGAGCTTCTCGTAGTTGTCGTCGCCCATGAGTTCGCGTGCCCGACCGATGGCGAGGAAGGCCGGTGCCGCCACGCTGCCCACCATCGCGTTGTGTGAGGACCATGGCCACTCCGACGGCCGGCCGCACAACCCGGCGCGAACCGGATTGCTCGCGACGTACGCCATGACCGCGGCGAACTGCCGCTGGTCGCTGATGATCACGTCGTGATACCGGCGTCCGAACAGGTGGTTGCGACGGCCGTGTCGACGGTTGAACCAGCGCGCATACTCCGTGGAGAGGCGCCACATCATGGTGTCGAGGTTCGCGTCGGGCGTCTCGAGGAGCAGGTGGACATGGTTGCCCATCAGGCAGTAGCCCAACACGCGCACGCCGGCTTTGCGCGAGGTCCAGGCGAGGCACCTGAGGTACTGCTCGCGATCGCGCGTGCAGGTGAAGATCGGTCGCTGGTTGTTGCCCCGGATCGTGACGTGGTAGATCACGTCGGCGGCCAGACGGCGCTTTGGTCGGCCCATGCGGACTAGACCGCTGAGGGGTCTGAAACTGGCCCCCCCAGAACCTAAAGACGCCTGGCACCTTTATCGGAGGTTTAGGGTGATCCAGGCCTCCATCGCGGCGTCGACGGCCTCGCGGTCGTCCGTGGCGAGGAGGTCGAGGAGGAGGCCCCGGGTGACGGCGATGCCGAGGCGGGCCTGGGCGGTGGCGTCGGCGAGGGAGAGGCCGCGGGCGAGGTTGATCGTGACGGCGGGCTCCAGCCAGGAGTCGACGATGCCGTCGAGAAGGGCCTCGGTGCCGGGGCGGCCCTGGAGGGCCTGGCCGTAGATCTCGAAGAAGAGACGCTCGTTGGGCCACAGCGACGGATCGGAGATGTGGCGCCACCAGGCACGCAGGGCGCCGGCGGGGTCGGCGACCGGATCGGGCATGACCTCGGGAAGCGCGGCACGCTGGGCGGCCTCCACGGAGCGGATCACCTCGACCCACAGCGCCTCCTTGGACCCGAAGTGGTGGATGAGCATCCGATGCGACGTTCCGACCCCTGCCGCGAGCTCACGCAAGGACAGGTCGCTGATGCCGCGCGAGGCGACGTGGTCGATCACGCGTTGGAGCAGGCGCTCGCGGGCGTCGGTCCGAGGAGGCGGCGGCGTCACGAACCGTAGTGTACCATCTGGTACATCATGCCCAAGCCCGTCAGTGTCTCGATCGACGTCCCCCAACAGCGCGAGGACGTGTACGCGTTCCTCGACGTCATGGCCAACCACGAGCCCTTCACCAACCACATGCTCAAGGACTGGACCTACGAGGGCCCGGCCAGCGGCATCGGTTCCAAGGCGATCGTGACGAGCGACGCCGGTCCCAAACCGGACCGCATCAGCATCGAGGTCGTCGACGCGACCGCCCCGAGCCAGATCGTCGAGCGCAACATCGGCGCCAACGGCAAGCGGATCGGCCGCGGCACCTACGACCTGGCCGAGCTGCCCGCGGGCGGCACCCGCATCACGTTCACCTACTCGTGGGACCAGGCGCCGTTCATCGAGAAGCTGATGGGACCCGCGGTGCGTAGCATCCTGCGCAAGGGCAACCAGCGCGCGATGGAGCGTCTGGCCCAGCAGCTGCCGGCAGCCGCCTGACCTCAGGCGGGGTCGAGGTGATCCGCCAGGGCGTGCGGATCGATCAACAGCGCCCCGTCGGCGTCGTCGACGACGCCTTCGACCACCACGACTCGCTGTCCCGGAGGCGGCGGGGACACCCGCGTGACGCGGACGACGCCGAGGACCTCGCGGACCAGCAGGCCGAAGCGCCGTCCGCCCGCGTCGACGACCACGACCTGCCGGCCGTCCGCGCCGAGGACCGCCAGGATCGGCAGCGACTCGTCGCCGACACGCTGGAGCCCCAGGACGCCGTCGACCGGTGCGGGCAGCGGCTGCAGCTCCTCCCGGTCCAGCACGCCGCCCGTGTGCTCGACGGCCAGCGCGTAGGAACCCTGCGAGGTGCGGAACGTGACGAGCGGGATCATGAGGCCGCCTCGATCTTCGCAGCCACCAGGTGCACGAGCTCCTCGGCGCGGTAGTTGCCCAGCGCGGGTCCCAGCGTCGTCGGGTCGCTGCGGCTCAGCGCGTCCCACGCCGCCCGGAACGCGCGCAGCGCTCCGGCGTCGCCCTGCTGCTCGAGCACGAGCCCGAGCTGGAGGTGCGCGAGCGGCGAGGCCGGCTCGAGGTAGGCCGCGCCGCGGAAGGACTCCGCCGCTGCGCCGAGGTCGCCGCGGTGCAGCGCCGCTTCACCGGCGGCGAGCAGCGCGACCGCGTCGCGGTGGCGTACGGGGTCGGGGGGTGACGGAGCGGGCGCGGCGGAGCCGGGCAGCGCGCGGGGCGCCCGGGCGGGGGACGACGCCGGCGGGGGCGCAGCGGCACCGGACGCCGGGGCCGCAGCGGCGGGGGACGGCGGGGGCGCAGCGGCGGGGGACGGCGGGGGCGCACCAACGGTTGGCGGCGCCGGGCCCGGTGCCGCAGGAGCGTCATCCCGGGGCACCGGACGCGCGGACGGCGCGACCGGGCGCGGCCGGTAGACGAACGCGCTCGGCAGGTTCTCCACGGCGAACCGGTCCGTGATGTGCCACAGCGACTCGGCAGCGCCGACGGCGAGGACGCCCTCTGGGCGCAGCAGGCCCTCCACCCGGCGCAGGAACCGACGACAGGCCTCGGGCGACAGGTAGATCAACACGTACCGGCACAGCACCAGCGAGCAGGACGACGGCGTCAGCGGTGGCGCCTGCGTGACGATGTTGTGGACCACCGGCTCGACGCGCCCGCGCAGCTCCTCGCGGACCGTCCACACGCCGTCGCTGCCGCGGCGCAGCCAGGCCTCCCGCCGCTCCGCCGACAGCCCGCGCAGCTCGCGCTCGGCGTAGCGCCCCGACGCGATGCGCGCGGCCGCGCCGCGGTGCAGCTCCGAGGCGACCACCCGGAAGTCCGTGCACCCGGCCTCATGGAGCGCGATGGCCAGCGAGTAGGCCTCCTCGCCCCGTGCGGCGCCGGCGCTCCAGCACTCCAGCCGGCCGTGGGCCGCCGACACCAACCCCGGCAGCACCGACTGCGCCAATCCCGACCACAGCCGCGGGTCCCGGAAGAACCCCGTCTCCTGCAGCGTGACCCGGTCGGCGACCTCGCGGAGCTCCGGCGACCGCGGTGCCACCACCAGGCGCGCGACGTCGACGCCCCGCTCCCGGGCCATGTCCGCCAAGGCTCGCTCCAGCCGGCCCCGCCCGGGGGTGTCGAGGAGCATGCCGTGCTCGCGCAGGAGCAGCTCGGAGACGGTCGCGACCGTCGCGCTCATGGCCGGCGGCGCACCCCTCCGGCGGCCGCGGCGATCGCCCCGCCGAGCTTGTCGATGCCCAGCACCGTCTGCGCCGCGCCGAGCTCGCGCGCGACCTTCGGCATGCCGTCGACGACGCAGGACTGCGAGTCCTGGGCGAACGTCGTCGCGCCCGCCTCCTTCATCGCCAGCAGTCCGCGCGCGCCGTCGTCGCCCATCCCGGTCAGCACGCAGCCGACGCCCCGTGTGCCCGCGTGGCGCGCCAGCGACAGCAGCAGCTGGTCGCCCGAGGGGCGCGTCAGCAGGTCCGCGGGCTCGGGGGAGACCTCGGCGCACCATGAGGCCCCGAGCCGCAGGTGGTGGCCGGCGGGGGCGAGGTGGACGGTGCCCGGCCGCAGCGCGTCCCCGTCGCGCGCCATGACGGTGGGCACGCCGGTGACCTCCTGCAGCCACTCGCCGAAGGACGCCGCGAAGTCCCCGTGGATGTGCTGCACCACGAGGATCGGGGCCGGGACGCCCGCGAGCTGGCCGATGACCGTCCGCAGCGCCGGCGGCCCGCCGGTGGACGCGACGAGCCCGATGATCCGCCGGGTCGTCCCCGCCTGCCGCGCTGCCAGCAGCGGCGTCACCCCGCGCCGGGGGCTGTGTCGCGTGGTCATCCGCAGCCGCGAGAGGACGGCGATGCGCCGGCGCAGCTGCGCGGCCTCCTCGGCCGTCCACACACTCGGCTTGGGGAAGACGTCGACGGCGCCCGCCGCCAGCGCCTCGATCGCCAGCGCGCTGTCGCGGCTTCCTGCGTAGGCCGACAGCACGAGGATGGGGACGGCGCGCTGCTCCATGACGTCGCTGATCGCGACGATGCCACCGGGGGCGTTGTGCTCTCCGCCGGGGATCTCCAGGTCCATCGTCACGACGTCCGGCCGGACCCGCGCGATCAGCGCGACCGCCTCGCCGACATCGCCGGCGATGCCGGCCACGTGCGCGTCCCCGCCCTCCTCGATCAGCCGCGAGATGTGGCGGGCCTGGACGACCGAGTCCTCCACGACGACGACCTTGATCACGCGCCGCCCCCGAGCAGCGCGGTGACCGCCTGCAGCAGCTGCGCCGCGTCGAAGTCCTGCTTGACGATGTATGCATCGGCGCCCGCATCGAGCCCCGCCTGCCTGTCGGCGTCGGTGCCGTGGGACGTCACCATCAGCACCGGCAGCGAGGACAGGTCGGCATCGGCGCGGATGGTGCGGGTCAGCTCCATGCCGTCCATGCGCGGCATGTCCACGTCGGTGATCACCAGGTCGGGCTGGGCCAGCCGCAACTGGTCGAGGGCGTCCCGGCCGTCGACGGCGGTGGCGACCGTGTAGCCGGCACGGGCCAGGATCGATCGCTGCAGCTCCCGCACGGTGAGCGCGTCGTCGACGACGAGGATCGACGCCCTCGCCACCTCGGCGGCGGCCGGCGCCGCAGTGGCCAGGACGACCGGCGGACGCCCGCGGCCCACGGCGCGGGCCACGAGCGCGGCCGGGTCGAGGACCAGGATCACGGCGCCGTTGGGTTCGATGCTCGCGCCCGCGACCAGCGCCGAACGGGGGACGACCGCGATCTCCTTCGCGGTGACGTCGCGCTGGCCGTCGACCCCGTCGACGCGCAACGCGCAGCGTTCGCCGCCCGCGGAGGAGCGGATGACGATGGCGGGACCGGTCCCGCCACCGTTGGCCTCCGGTGCGTCGAGCACGTCGGCGAGGTGGGCCAGGGGGACGATGTCGCCGCCGACCCACAGCGCGGCGCCGCCCTCCAGCCCGACCTCCGCCGCCCGGGGGTCGTCGACGATGGTCGACGTCGCGTGCGCCGGCAGCGCATAGCGCTCGCCCGCGGCGTCGACGATGACGCAGCGCTGGATGGCCAGGGTCACCGGGGCGACGAGCGTGAAGGTCGTGCCCTGGCCGGCGACGGTGCTGACGGTGACGCTGCCGCGCAGCGCCTCGATGCTCGTGCGGACGGCATCCATCCCGACGCCCCGCCCGGACACGTCGCTGACGGACTGCGCGGTGGAAAGGCCCGCCTGGAAGATCAGCTCCGCCGCGGCGGCATCGTCGAGGCCGGGCCGGCCGGCCTTCTCCCGCAGGGCGTCGAGGTCGAGGCCGGCGCCGTCGTCGGCGACGGTGATGACGACCTCGCCGCCGCGTCGCCGCGCGGCCAGCGTGACCACGCCGCGGGTCGGCTTGCCGGCGGCGCGGCGGCCCGACGGCTTCTCCAGCCCGTGGTCGACAGCGTTGCGGACGAGGTGCAGCAGCGGGTCGTGGAGCTGGTCGATGACGCCGCGATCGAGCTCGACGTGCTCACCGCCGACCTGCAGCTCGGCGGTCTTGCCGCCGCTGCGGGCGACGTCGCGGACGGCCCGGCGCAGCGTGGCGACCAGCGGGGCGAGCGTCGTCATCCGCGCCCCCAGCACCTCGGTCTGGATCGACGTGAGCGTGCGGTCCAGCGTCAGCGACGCGGTCTCGGCGTCGGTGTCTTCCGCGATCGTCGCGGCCAGCAGGTCGTGGAGGCGCAGACGCGCGGTCACGGCCTCGCCGGCGAGGTTGACGAGGCGGTCCAGCCGCGCGCGGGGGACGGTGACGAGCTCATCCGCCTCGAGCGGCGCCGCGGCCGGGGCGGGGGGCGTGACGGGCGCGGGCGGCGTCTCGACGGGTCCGGGAGCGGGCGGAGCGCCGGTGGTCACGGGAGCGGGCGCCGCATCGGTGCTTATGGACGTGGGCGGCGCGTCGGCGGGAACAGGAGTGGTCGCCGCATCGGTGCCCACGGGCGCGAGCTGCGTCCCCGCCGGCGCGACGCCGTCCATGTGCGCCCGCAGCGCCGCCTCGGCGGCGGCGCCCTCGGCCGCCGTGTCCTCGCCGGCCAGGCCGCGCGTGGCCATCCGCCCCAACGCATCGGTGGCCGCGAGGATCGCGTCGCAGTCGGCGGGCGTCAGCAAGCGCTCACCGGCGCGCGCCGCGCCCAGCAGGTCCTCCAGGACGTGTGCCAGCGACGCGATGTCGTCCATCCCCACGACCGGCGCCGAGCCCTTGATCGAGTGCGCGTCGCGGAACAGCTGGGCCAGCGCGTCGGCGTCGCCGGGCGTGACCTCCAGCGCCAGCGTCGTCTCGGTCATCCGCCGCAACCGCTGGGCCGTGTCCTGCGCGAACAGCTCCCGCAGCTCGGGGTCGTCGCTGAAGTCGTCCCCGGTCATGCGGCGACCCCCGCGGCGACGGCGGCGTCCACGTCGACGACGGTGACCGGTCCGGCTGCAGCGCGGTAGCGCCGCAGCCCGACCTCCAGCTGCGACACCCCGAGGTCGTCCTCGAGCGTCTCGGCGACCGGCACGTCGGACCCGGCCAGGCCGACGACGCCCAGCGCGCTGTCGACGATCGCCAGCGCCCCGACGCCCGCGAGCCCCAGACCCGGCAGGCCCAGCAGCAACGCGGTGTCCAGCACCGGGACGATCGCCCCGCGCACGTTGACCAGCCCGAGCACCGCGGGCGGCGCGCCCGGAAGCCGCGTCACCGGCGTCGCCTCCAGCACCTCGGCGACCGTCGCCAGCGGCAGTCCGTACCAGTCGCTGCGCACGGGCAGCAGCAGCGCCCGCATCGTCAGACCCGTGGCGGGGTCACCTGGTCGGCCGGGACGGTCCCGTTGCCCGTGTGGTGGTGGTGCGCCTCGTCGACTGGCGGGGCAACGGCGACCGGGTCATCCGGCACGTGCCGCAACGCCGGCGTCGCGCCGGAGAGCTGGAACCGCGCGGCCGCGTCGTTGAGCCGGTTGGCCAGGTCGGAGATCTGCGCGGACGAGGTCGCGATCTGCTGCGCGGTCGTCGCGGTCTGGCGCGACGCGGACGCCACCGACACCATCGTCTCCACGACCTGGTCGGTCGCGACGCGCTGCTGGTCGGCCGACAGCCGCACCTCGGAGGTCGCGTCGGCGACCTGGTCCATCAGCTCCAGGCCGCGCGCCATGTCCTTGGACCCGCCCTCCAGCTGCAGCACGGTCGCATCGGTGCCGGCCTGGGTGCGCTCGACGATCCCCGCGATCTTGGCCGCCTCGACGCGCGAGCGCTCGGCCAGGAGGCGGACCTCGTCGGCAACGACCGCGAAGCCCGCGCCCGCCTCTCCGGCGCGTGCCGCCTCGATGGCGGCGTTCAGCGCGAGCAGGTTGGTGCGGCTGGCGATCTCGTTGATGAGCACGACGATCTCGGAGATCTCCGCCGACCGCGCGACGAGCTCGCTCATCCGCTCCGACGAGGCGGTCAACCCGGCATCCGCCTGGTGCAGGACCGAGCGCGTGTCGACGGTCCGCCGTGCCACCTCGTCGACCGCCTGCGCGATCGAGCCGGACGTCGCCGCCAGCTCCTCCATCGTCGTCGAGGTCTCCGTCGACGCGGTCGTCTGCTGGTTGGTGGTCGCCGCAAGCTCCTGCGCCGCGGAGGACAGCTCCGCCGATGCGGACGCCATCTCCGCGCCGGCGGCGCGGATCTGGGAGGTCAGGCCGTTCAGCGATGCCTGCATCGCGTTGAACGACCGGGCCAGGTCACGGATCTCCTCCGGACCCTCCACGGCGGCCGCCGTGCGCAGGTCGCCGCCGGCGACGCGCTCCACCGAGCCCGCGAGCCGGCGGATGGGGCGGACGGTCCGCCGTGCGAACCAGAACGCGAACAGCCCCACCGCGAGCAGCCCGATCACGCTGACGAGGATCGCCAGGTTGCGTTGGTCGTCGACGGCGGCGAACGCCTCGGAGGTGTCCTGACGGATGTCCACCGTCCAGCCCGGCACGGGAGCCGGTGAGAACGCGTCGACCGCCTTGCGCCCGGTGTCCACCGGGGTGAACGTGGTGGTGCCCGTCTCGCCGTCCGCCGCGCGCCTGGCGACGCCGGAGGTCACGCGATTGCGCAGCGGATCGCGCTGGGCCATCTGCTGCGGGCTGGTGGGCCGTCCCAGGCCGGTGCGCCAGATGAGCGCACCCGTGCCGGTGCGGATCACGGCCTCCCCGGTCCTCCCGAGATCCAGGCTCGTCACGAGGTCGGCGAAGACCCGCTCGTTGAGGTCACCGAGGACGACGTACTCGACGTCGCCGGCCCGGTTGCGGACGGGCTCGGCGAGCACGGTGCGCAGGGTGCCGTCCCGCACGAGCGTCGGGCTCGTCGTCTCGGCCCCGCGGGCGGCGTCGAGGAACCAGGTGGCGGAAGGGTCGGCCAGGTCGGCGGTGCCCCGCGTCACCGGCCGTCCGTTGAGGTCGACGACCTGCAGCGCCTCGAACTCCTTGCGGCGCCGGTCGATGATGCCCTGCGCCTCCTTGCGCCCCAGAGCGGTGACACCCTCGGCGCTGGCCTGCAGGGAGCGGCGGGCGTCGCTGAACTCCAGATCCACGCGGTCGGCCAGCTGCGCGGCCGAGTTGCGCAGGCCCGAGCGGGCCTGCTCGTCGAGGCTATCGCTGGCGTTGCGGACCAGCAGCACCGACAGCACGATGACGATCGGCAGGACGGCGACGGTCGTGCCGAGGAGCAGCCGGAACGCAAACCTGCCCGTAAAGCGCCGCACACCCCGAGGATATGCAGCCCGTGGGTGCTACGTGAAGTCCGCGACGGTATGCGGACCGACGCAGGCGACGGCCAGCTGGGAGGGGTCGATGCCGCGGGCCACCTCGGCAACCTCGTCAAAGGTCACCTCGTCCAGCAGGCGGACCGCCTCGTCGGGGTCGATGGTCTCCCCGAACACGATGGTCTGGAAGGCGGCGTGGCGGGCGACGGCGTTGGTGTTCTCGAAGGCCAGCACCCGGCGTCCGGCGGCGTAGGCCCGGGCCCGGATGATCTCCTCCTCGGTCGGCCCGTCGCGGTGCAGCTCCTCGACGATCTCGCGCATCCGGGTGTAGGCCTCGGCGCACTTGCTGGACTCCAGGCCCGACCCCAGCTGCAGGACCGGGACGTCGGCAAACGCATGGTCCATCGCGTAGACGGAGTAGCAGAGGCCCCGCTGCTCGCGGATCTCGTCGAACAGGCGCGAGCCCATCGAGCCGCCGAGCAGGGTCGAGTAGATCGTCATCGCGGCACGCTGCTTCGGCGAGGTCACGTCCACCGACGGGCGGTAGATCATCCGCAGGTGCGACTGGTTGGAGTCGCGCTCCTCGACCAGCACCTCCGGCGCGAACGCCGGTGCCGCCTCGTACGCGGCCGGCTCGTCCAGCGTCGGGAAGCGCTCGAACAGCGCAGCCGTCGCGCCGTTGGCGGACACGTGGTCGATGTTGCCGACGATGAACGCGCCGCCGCGCGCGCCGGCCCAGCGCCGCTCACGGAAGGCGACGATGGCGTCCCGCGTGAAGGTCCGCAGGTGGTCGGCCGGGCCCAGGACGGTGCGGCCGAGCGGGTGGGCGCCGAAGGCGGCCCGGTCGATGAGCTCCTCGGCGACCATCGACGGCTGGTCGGCGTACCGGGCGATCTCCTGGATGACGACGCCGCGCTCCTTGTCCAGTTCGGTCTGGTCCAGCAGCGGGCGCCCGACGAAGTCCGTCAGGAGGTCGATGGCCGCCGGTGCGGCCTCGGCACGCACCGTGATGTGGAACGCCACGAGGTCGTGCGAGGTGTAGGCGTTCAGTGACCCGCCCATCCGCTCGGCCGTCTCGTTGACCTTGCGGTAGTCGTCGTACTTCTCACCGCCCTTGAAGACGAGGTGCTCCAGGAAGTGGGCCATGCCGTTCTCCTCGGGGCGCTCGGTGCGGGCGCCGGCGTCGAACGCGACGAGGATCGTGGTGGCGCGGGTGCCCTCCAGGCCGACCCGGTGGAGCGGAAGGCCATTGGCGAGGGTCTCGGTGGTGATCTGCGGCATGGGCTGATGAACAGGATATTCGCCCGCTGCAAGACACCTTGCCGCTGGAGGAAGACGACCAGAGCTGTGCAACCCTCGAAGGGCGATGGCCATCGTCGAACGGCATGCCAACAGACTGCAGCGGACCGCGCGTCCGGAGGATCAGGCTCCGCCCGTGATCCAGTTCCGGGGGGTCTCCAAGACCTTCCCGTCCGGGGACACCGGGCTCGACAACGCGACCTTCGACATCGGTCGCGGCGAGTTCGTCTTCCTGGTCGGACACACCGGATCGGGCAAGTCCACCGCCCTGCGTCTGCTCATCAAGGAGCACGAGCCCACCCACGGGCAGATCCGGGTCGCCGGGCGCGACCTCGCAGACATCACCGGCAAGAAGGTGCCGTTCTACCGGCGCAACCTGGGCGTCGTCTTCCAGGACTTCAAGCTGCTCCCGAACCGCACCGTGTACGACAACGTCGCCTACGCGCTGCAGGTCACCGGGCACAGCCGCAAGGAGATCCGCGCCAAGGTGCCGGACATCCTGCGCCTGACGGGCCTGTCCACCAAGTTGCACAACTACCCCGACCAGCTGTCGGGCGGCGAGCAGCAGCGTGTCTCCGTGGCCCGCGCGTTCGTCAACCACCCGCCGTTGCTGCTCGCCGACGAGCCCACCGGCAACCTCGATCCCGAGACGTCCGTCGGGATCATGCAGCTGCTCTACCGCATCAACCGCACGGGGACGACGGTGCTCGTCGCCACGCACGACCACCAGATGGTCGACCGCATGCGCCGCCGCGTCATCGAGCTGCAGCGCGGCGTCATCATCCGCGACGAGCTCGCCGGCGGCTACCGCAAGAGCGGCCAGGAGGAGACGACGGCGGAGTTCGGCGCCCTCATGCGCGGCGAGCCCGCGCCCGCGCCCCGCCGCGGCCTCGACGACCCGGACGACCTCTTCGACTCCGCCTTCTGGGAGGGCAACTCGTGAGCTTCGGCTTCTTCGCGCGTGAAGCGCTGCGATCCATCAACCGCAACCCGGTCCCGTCCTTCGCGGCGATCGCGTCGGTGGTGGTGACCGCGCTGACCCTCGGCGTCTTCATCCCCGTCGTCCAGGCGACGACCAGCGCCGCCGACCAGGTGCGCGGTCGCGTCCTCGTCGACGTCTACCTCAAGAGCAACGTGACCTCCGCGGACATCGACCGCGTCGAGCAGCGCCTGAAGGACACCGACTTCGTCGGCAGCGTCCAGTACGTCTCCAAGGAGGCGGCCTACCGCGAGGCCAAGAAGCAGAACCCCGAGGCCTACCAGCTCCTGGGCTCCAACCCCCTGCCGGACACCTTCCGCATCAAGCCGAAGGACCCGGACGACACGCTCAAGCTCGTGGACGCGCTGTCGCCGACGACGGCGTCCGGCAAGCGCACGGTCGTGGACCCGGCCATCGGCAAGGTGCAGTCTAGCCGCGAGAAGGCGGGCAAGATCCTCAACGCGACCGGTCTGGTCAAGTGGATGATGTTCGCGCTCGTCTCGCTGCTGATCGTCGCCTCGATCC
>CAYUDT010000040.1:0-38536 GCA_964443695.1 uncultured Conexibacter sp.
GAGGCATGACGCGCGGCGGCGCACCGCGACGCCATCGGCCCGCGACGCCGCGCTGACCTGACCGAACACGTCATCTGGCGCACTGCGGACCCGCAATGTTGCGCGGTCCGCCCCAGAACACGAGGAGTACGCTTCGCCAATGTCTGCGATCAGGTGGGTGATCGTCTCGGTCCTCGGTGTGCTGGCCCTGCCGGTCGCGACGGCAGCAGCCGGTGAAGGGACGCCGGACCCCGGCTACGGGGCGCGCGGCGTCGCGGTGCTGGCGACGGGCAACGCCAACCAGTCCAGCGCGGCCGCGGTCGTCGCGCAGGGCAGCAAGGCCGTGCTGGCCGGTGAGGCGCTGGACGACAACGGCGGCGGCGCGAAGCTGCGCGCCACCGTCACGCGGACCAACGCCGACGGCACGCGCGACGCGGGCTTCGGCACGGGCGGGCAGACGCTCGTGCCGGCGGGCACCGGCGACTCGCACTTCGAGGCCGTGGCCACCGCGCCGGACGGCAAGCTCGTCGCGGTGGGCAGCGTCCTCGACGGCGGCGTCCAGAAGGTCCTCGTCGTGCGCTTCTCGGCCAACGGCGTCCGCGACAACGGCTTCGGCAACCTCGGCGTCGCGATGGTCGCGCAGGGCAACGGCGGCGTCGCCTCGGGCAACGCCGTGCTCGTCGAGGGCGACGGCTCGGTCATCGTCGCGGGGCAGGCCCTGGACGGCGGCGTCACCAAGATGATGCGCATGAAGCTCGACTCCGGCGGCACGCCGCAGGGGTGGGGCGGGCTCACGGAGATCGGCGGCGATGGCTTCGCGCGGGCCAACGCGCTGAGCCGGCTCGGCGACGGCAGCTACGTCGCGGCCGGTGAGGCCGCCGACGGCGACAGCCTGCCGTTCCTGGCGCGCTTCGCCGCTTCGACCGGGGCGCTCACCGGCGGCTGGGGCACCCAGGGCGACGGCATCAGCAAGCTCTCCGTCGGCACCATCGGCGGCGCGTACGGCATGGCGGTCAAGGGCGACCAGATCGCGGTGACCGGCGCGGTGGCCGAGACCGCGACGGAGGTCATGGTCGCGGCGTTCAAGGCCGGCGACGGCACGCCCGACGGCGCGTTCGGCACCGCGGGCGTCTTCCGCACGTTGATCGGGGACGGCGGCACGTCGATCGGTCACGCGATCGCGGTCGACTCGTCCGGGCGCTACGTCGTGGCCGGCGAGGCCTCCCAGGAGGTCGACGGCGCGCCGCTGTTCCAGTTCATGACCGCGCGCCTGACGCCCGGGGGAGCGCTGGACACCAGCTACAACCCCGGCGGCCCGCAGCCGGGCGCGGCGTTCGCGAAGGCCCCCGGCGGGGCGGCGACACACGGCAACGGCTTGGCCCTCGCGTCCGACGGCAAGGCGCTGCTGGCCGGACGCGTCGGTGACGGTCCCGGCGAGTCGCTGGCGACCGCCCGCTTCTGCACGGCCGCCGTCCAGCCCTGCTTCAGCAACTCCGGCGACGTCGCCCTGCCCGCCCAGAGCGACCTGGTGATGTCCGAGCAGTGCGGCTCGCCCAACGTCAAGGGCACCGCGACGATGAACGTGACCGGCGGTTACGGCGGCCGCGTGACGGTGACCGCGACGTCGTCGGACACCTCCACGTTCACCACCAGCCCACCGGTGACCGTCGAGGCGACGGCCGACGGGCCGCTGAAGGTCGACTACACCGTGACCCACAAGGGCAACGCGGCCAACAGCGCGACGATCACGCTGAAGGTCGAGCCGGAGGGGCGCGCGGCGATCACGCAGACGCTGAAGGCGACGAACACCGTGCTGGCAGTGACCGCGATGGACGCCACCACGGCGACGACGCCGCGGGACCTCGCGCCCGGCTCGCCGATCACGCTGACCGTCCCCGGGATCGACATCTGCTCGACGTCGGGCTACACGGGCGCGACGAGCCCGGTGGTCCGCGTCGGCAACGACCGCGCGCTGGCCAACGGCTCGCGCAACGGCGACAAGATCAGCATCCGCACACCCCGCCTGGCCACCAACGGCGGCGTCGAGCTCGTCACCGTGGATGGCGCCGGGGCGATCTCCGCGCGTGCCGCGGCGCCCGGGCGGATCACGGTCGACACCTACCGCAACTCGCTGGGTTTCGCGTTCCGCAACTTCTCCGCCGACGTCAGCCTCGGCGACATGATCCGGGCCTTCGGCGCCGAGGACATCTTCATCTGCGTCCCGATCCCGTTCGTCGGCTGCGTACCCTCCGGCGTGCCGGACCCGTGGGCGCTCACCGTCTGGGGCGTCCTGCAGCTGGGCAACGGGTCCTGCTTCGGGTTCTCCTGGGAGAGCGAGTGGATGCGCAAGGGCAAGATCTCGCCCGCGAGCTTCACCGCCGGCGCGACGAACCCGTTCACCATCGGCGGCATGCCGCAGAAGGGCGACGCCCCGGCGGTGCGCCCGGACAACATCACCGACGAGATCGAAGCCGCGTGGGCACGCCAGTTCTCCGAGGAGTACATGGAGTTCTACCGCCACCAGACGCTGCTCAACCTGGTCTCCGAGACGCCCTCGAGCCTGCGCGCGCGCATCGAGGACATGATGCGCAGCGGCAAGCACCCGCTGCTGTCGATCCGCGACGGGGGCACCATCGGCGGGCTGCACGTCGTCACCGCCTACGACGTCGAGAGCGACCCCAACGAGTCGGGCGCCTACTACATCTACGTCTACGACAGCAACGCGCCGTTCGACCCGGCCGACGTCAACGACGACGGCCGGCGCAACTCCGACCGCCTGGCCGGCACGACGCTGGCCTACGACAAGCCCGTCGACAGCCGCATCCACGTCCACGCCGACGGCAGCTGGCAGTTCCCCAGCTCCAACTTCGGCAGCAAGAACATCTCCAACATCCTGGCCGGAGAATGGGACCTGCCGACCGAGGACGCGCGCCTGCTCAGCCCCGCGACCGGGGTGATGGCCGCGGTGACGCTGTTCATCGCCTGGGCCGGCGAGGGCATCTCCAACCTGCGGGCCGACGCGGCCACGCAGCCGACCGCGCCCCCGGCGGCCATCACGGCGGTCACGGCCGGCAAGGACCAGGTCCAGACCGTCCCCTGGACGCTGGCGACCGGCGGCCCGGCGCCCGTCGAGGGCAAGTTCATCCCGGCGGACAAGCCCTACGAGGTGACGATGCAGGGCGTCCGCAACGCCACGCAGACGCAGGTCGTCTTCGGGCGCAACACCGTCTCGAAGGTCACCGCACCGGTGCGGACCGGCGTGATCGACACGATCGACGTCGCTCCCAAGCAGAACTCGATCTCCTACGACCCCGGCGCCGCCTCGGCGAAGGTGACGCTGGAGATGTCCGGCGCGACCAGTGGCGGTGGCTGGCGGACGGCGTCGCTGGCGACGACGACCAAGGGGCAGGACGGCCTGCGCTTCGACCGGGCCAAGGAGACCTACGTCATCGACCACAAGGGCGCCGCCGCGACCGTGAGGCTGACGCTGTCCTCGTCGGACAAGACGTCGCTGCCGCAGGAGGCCACCGCGACGCTGAAGGTCGGCCGCAACCAGAAGGTCTCGCTGAAGCCGGCGTCGTGGAAGAAGCTCGGCGGCGGCCGTCTGGTGGTCCGCTCCGGGGGCCGGACCCGCCGCGTCGCGCTGCGGGCGTCCGCCGCGACGAAGCTCGTGATGGGCAAGCCGGTCACCAGCGTGAAGGGCAAGGTGCGCTCCGCCAAGGTCTCGATCACGGTGCCGCGCGGCGCGGCCGGCGGCAGCGGCCGGATCACCTACGTCGTCCGTCGCGGCAAGCGCCGCATCGGCACCGGCACCGTGGCGGCGGGCGGGCCCGGCCGGCACACCGTGACGATCAGGCTGCCCACCAAGGCGCGGCGCGGTGACACGCTGATCGTCGTCGGTCAGGCGGTCCGCCCGCGTGGCGCCCGCTACACGATCGCCACCGCCACGCGGACGGGGACGGTCCGATGAGGTGCCTGCTCGTCATCGCCGCGGCCACGCTGCTCACCGCGCCGTCCGCCGCGTCGGCCGCCGACTTCGTCGAGGGCACCGCCGGGCCGGCCCAGCCGCTGGTCACCTTCGCCAAGCCCGCACCCGCGCAGGCCAAGATCACCTGGGGCGATGAGACCCCGCCGCAGACCGTCGCCGTCGAGCAGGCGCCCGACGGGTCCGGGTCGGTATCGGGGTCGCACGCCTACGCCAAACGCGGCAGCTACTCGGTGAAGGTGGAGGACGCCGCCGACCCGGCGACGTCGCAGTCGACGACCGCCACGGTCACGGACGCGCCGATCACCGCCACCGGCTCGGCCAACCCGACCGCCACCGCACCGGGCGGCGTCACGCTCGCGACGATCAGCGACGCCAATCCGCAGGGCGTCCCGGAGTCGCTCAAGGCCCGCGTCGACTGGAGCGACGGGGTGGTGGAGGACCTCCCGGTCGTCAGCGCCGGCGCCCCCGGCAGCTACCTCGTGCGCGGCGCCCACACCTTCCCCGACGGCGGGACCTACCCCGCGCAGGTGACGATCTCCAGCAACGACGGGGGCACCGCGGCGGCCAACGCCGAGGCGCGCTTCGACGGCGTCGACCAGCCCGTCCCGCCGACCACGCAGGGCCGGGTCCTCGACCTGGGCCCGGCGGCGCTGGGCGGCAAGCCGTCGATCACCACCGACGATGCCGGCACGGCGTTCGTCGTCTGGGCCTCGCGAGCGGAGGCGGGAGCCGACGCGATCACGTTCTGCCGCGTCCCCCGCGGCCGCACCGGCTGCGACCTGCGGCGCGTCCTGCACTACAAGCCGTTCGCCTCCACGACGACGATCCTGCGGGGCGCGTCGGGCAAGCTCTACATCGTCGCCGCGCACATCCTCACCGGGCGGGGCGGCACCGTCGTCCTGACCTCCTCCGACAACGGCCAGAGCTGGGGCGGCCGCCTCTACGACGTCAACGTCGGCATCTTCCAGTCCGCCGTCAGCGGTGCCGCGCTGTCGCACGACGAGCGGGCGATGTACATCACCTACGGCCCGTTCTTCAACCTCTCCGGCGCGCCGCTGCAGGGCATCGCCCGCCTGGACCTCACCTCCGAGGCCGTGCCGTGGATCGGCGATGAGTCCTTCCAGCGCCGCGTCCTGATGGACGCCGGCGTCCTGCCGGACGGCCGCGGCGTCGCGCTGGCCGACCGCCACCCCGACGTCAAGGACGGGCCGCTGGTCGCGCTGCGCGTCGTCGGCGACGCCGCCAACCAGACCGTCGACTCGCCGTGGACGCCGGTCAACGCGTCGCACGGCCGCAAACTGGCGACCTCGCGCAACCTCGCGTCGCTGCTGGACTGCTCTCCCGTGCGCAACGACCCGTTCGGCACGCGCCTGGGCGTGATCCCGCTGCGCGGCCTCACCGGTGGCACGGTCCGCGCAGTGGGCTTCCTGCGCGGCGACAACAGCGACTGCAACGACGCCGACCTGTCCTACGACACCGCCGGCGGGCGCCAGGTGACCTACGTCGGCACGGGCGACGGCTGCCCCAACGGCGACGACGTGTCGCCGGGGCCGGGGTCCGGAAAGCGCGTCTGCATCATCTACCGCGCAGCGAAGCCCAACGGGGACTTCCGCCCCAAGACGATCCTGGCCGAGGTCAACCCGGAGACGAAGGTCGGCGGCGTGGCGATCGGCCCGCCGCAGGCCCCGCGCGTCGCAGCCGGCAAGGACGGCGAGGGCTGGGTCGTCTGGCGCAGCTTCGGCGACGGCCACATCCGCATGACACCCACGCGTGACGACACCGAGAAGGACGTCGGCACCAAGCACACCATCGCCCTGAAGCCGCTGCCCAACGGCGAGTGCGCGACCACCGACGCGCAGCGGGTGCAGGCCGTGGCCGGGGGTCCGGCGGGCGGGCGGCCGAAGATCCTCAGCGTGGCGTGGAGCACCAGCAAGGGCGCCGTGCCCCGCAAGCAGAACGACACGGCGGCACCGTTCTCGATCACGGCCAGGACCGACCAGAAGCTGATGCACAACATCGGCTCGACGGGGACGGTCCTGTTCGGCTCGCTGCTGAAGGCAACCGTGCGCTACCGCGTCGGCGCGGGCGCCCCGCGGGTCGCCAGGCTGCAGCTGCCGCTCACCTACTTCTGCTCGCTGAAGTGGGATGACGTGGAGCGGCGGTTCGAGAGGAAGCGCGGCTAGCATCGGCGGCGTGGACCGCCGCCAGCGCCAGACGCTCATCGCGCTCGCCGCGCTGCTCGCGGGAGCGCTGCTGGCCGTGCTGGTCCTGAAGGCGTGCGACAGCGACGGCGGGTCGACGCCGACCCGGGTCAGGGCTGCCGACCCGCTCGGCTTCGTCCCGGTCGACGCCGACGTCATCGCCGACGTCGATCTGTCGGCGCCGTTGCCGGCGCTGCTCTACGAGGAGCTCACCAGCGTCCCCAACCTGCCCAAGCGCGGGCGCGCCGTGTACGCGACGAAGGACGGGCAGCGCTACCTGGCCATCCAGGGCGGGCGCGGCGGCTCGGGCGCGTCGCTGGTGAAGGACGGCGTGCTGGTCATCGCCCCGGGGCAGGCCGCGCTGACCGAGGTCGTCAAGGCCCGTCGCCCCGGCGCGCGGGCGGCCTTTGCGGCGCGGGTCAGCGCGATGCCCGCCGGCGCCCCGGTCAAGGTCGCCTTCCGCCCGGCGGCGCTGCTGACGCGGCTGAGCCCGAAGATCGCGGCGTCGGCCTGGGGGCGTAACCAGCGGTCCGGCCAGGCGGCGCTGAGCGCGCGCGGCAGCGACCTCGTCGCCGACGTCGTCCTCGACGGCGCCGCCTCCGCCCCGGACGCGCTGCCGTTCGCGTCAGATGCGCAGCCGCAGTTGCAGCGGGGAACGGCGCCGATCGTGCTCACCGTCCGCGACCCCGGCCAGACGCTGCGGTTCGCCAAGGACGCGGGCCTGGCCGATGTCCTGCACGTGGTCGGCCGGCTGCCCGGCTTCCTGGAGCCCGACCTGGAGGACCTCGGCGACAGCGCGACGCTGACGACGGTGGACCTGAAGACCGTCACGGTCCGGCTGGAGCCCCCGGACCCCGGGGACTGGGCCAGGAAGCTCAGCCGCCTGGACCGGCTCAGCGGCCTGTTCCGGACGCTCGGCCTGGCCGATGTGCGGATCGACCGTGACGGCGACGTGTACACGATCGAGGAGCACGACAAGCTCGCGCTCCGAGCCGCGGTCTTCGGCGACGTCCTGGTCCTCAGCACGTCGCCGACCGGGGACCTCCGCGCCGCCGCCGCCGCGCCGGCCCGCAAGGTCCGGGGCCCGCTGAGCGCGCGGCTCTCCCCGGAGTTCCTGGTGCGCAGGCTGCTCGGGCAGCAGCTTCCCACCGGGGTCGTCAACGTCGGGACGGCGCGCGCCCGGGCGACGATCACGCCCACGCGGTTGACGGGACGGATCGTGCTGCGCGTCACGCGGTGACCCTTCCCGGGTACCGTCAGCGGTTCGATGGACCGCCGTTGGCTGCCACCTGCGCTGCTGGCCACCTTCTTCCTGGTGGTCGTGATCATCGTCGCCTCCGGCGGCGGTGACGACAGCTCGTCCGGCGGCTCGCGTTCGTCGAGCACCTTCGACATCCAGGCGACGCCGTTCGAGGACGTCCCCGTGGGTGCGCCGATGGTCATGCGCATCCAGACCGGCACCGACGCCGCGGGGGTGGGCGCGGCCGCGGCGCTGACCGGTGACCTGCCGTCGGGCACCCTCGCGGTCGACGCGCTGATCACCTCCGCGACCAAGCGCTTCGGCCTGGACGGCGCACCCGCGTCCAGCGTCTTCGGCGGGCCCGTCGTCCTGTGGTCGGAGAAGGCCAAGCGGATGGTCAAGGACCTGCACGCCGAGTGGGTCGCGGCCGACCCCGACGCGCTCGACCAGGCGCTGCAGCAGCAGGTCAGCGGCGGTCAGCTCAGCCAGGCCGGCGAGCGCGACAACTCCCGCCTGTACACCGCGCGCAACGGCGCCGTGCTCGCCGTCGACGGGGCCCGCGTGCTGGCGGTCCCCAGCCGCAACGCGCTGGACCGGGTCCTCGACCGCCGCGAGAACGAGGCCGCCCACTACACGCGCGCAGACTTCGATGCGCGGCAGAAGGCCGTGCCGGGCGCCGGCTCGGCGCTGGCGGTCATCTCGCTGTCGCCCACCGGGCTGGGCATCGACGACGAGCTCTCCAGCGCGGTCACCTGGCTGTCGGCGCTCTCGTACGTGACGTTCGCGGTCGTCCCCACCGACGACGCGATCACCGTGCCGTTCGCGGCGGTCACCGACGAGTTCACCGTCGACCCCACCGACCTGCCGATCACGCCCGGCAAGCGCGCCCCGGTCGTCCACGCGCCCGACGACGCCCAGGTCACCGTCTCCGTGCGCGACGCCTCCAACGCGCTGGCGTTCCTGCAGTCCTACGCGAGCGTGAAGGCGCAGAAGCGGGTCGACGCGATCCAGTCCGCGTTCAACGTCATCAACCGCTCGGCGCGGATCGACGTGCTGAGCATGCTCACCAACGCGCTGAGCACCGACGTGACCGTGTCGCTGCCCTCGCACGGCAAGCCGCTGACGCTGTGGGCCCGCCTGGGCAAGGCCGAGGAGCTCCGCGGCGCGATGCAGGACCTCCAGTACCAGGGCACCCTGTCCGACGTCTACGACGACGACACCGGCGAGGTCACCGACGCGGGCTTCACGATCACCCGCCTGGGCGACAGCGCCTTCTCGCTGGTCCGCGACGACAGGGCCTTCGCAAGCGTCGCGATCATCGACGACGCCTTCGTCCTGACCACCGATCCGGACGCCACCTTCGAGTCCCTCGACGAGCTGGCGCTCTCCGGCGCCCCCGCCGCCGCCGACGCGGCCGAGACCAGCTCCGTGCGGGGCACCCTGATCGCCACGATCAACGCCCGCGTCGTGCGCGAGCTCATCACCAGGTTCCTGGCCCCGCCCAAGGGCGCCCGCAACGCGCTGGAGGCGCTCAACGACGCGACGTTGACCGCCCAGGCCACGCCCCAGAAGGTCGTCGGCGCGCTGCGCATCCCCGTCGGCTGACCTCAGCGTCCCTCGTATCCCGCGCGGAGCAGCGCCTCGAGCTCGGCGATGAGCGGGATGCGCGGGTTGGTCCGGCCGCTCGGGTCCAGGAAGGCCGCGCGCACGAGCGCGGGCAGGGCCGCCTCGAACTCCGCGCGGCCCACGCCCACCTCGGCGAGCGAGCGCGGCATTCCGACCTCGTCGAGCAGGGTGTCCACGCGCGCGAAGAGCTGCTCGCGACGGCTCGTCTCGCTGCGCCCGCCGATCCCGAGGATCCAGGCCGTCTGCGCGTACTTCTGCGGCGCCACGTAGGAGGAGTAGCCGGGCGCCGGCATGAACTTCGCCGGCAACGACGCGTTGTAGCGCAGGACGTGCGGCAGGAAGATGCCGTTGGCCCGGCCGTGCGCGATGCCGAAGTGCGCGCCGGTCGCGTGGGCCAGCGCATGGCAGACGCCGACGAACGCGTTGGAGAACGCCAGCCCGGCGATGTTCGCGGCGTTCGCCATGTCCGTGCGGGCCGCAAGGTCGCCACCGTCGCGGTAGGCACGGGGCAGGGCGTCGACGATCAGGTTGATCGCCTGCATGCAGAACGCGTCGGTGTGGGGTGAGGCGAAGATCGAGACGCCGGCCTCCAGCGCATGGGTCAGTGCGTCGATCCCGGTGTCGGCCGTCATCGCCGGCGGCATCGCGAGGGTCAGCCGCGGGTCGATGATCGCGACGTCCGGCACGAGGGAGTAGTCGACGAGCGTGACCTTGCGCTCGCCGACCGTCAGCACCGCGGCGGGCGAGACCTCCGAGCCGGTGCCCGCGGTGGTCGGTATCGCGACGAGCTTGGCGTGGTGCTCGATCTGCGGGTAGTGCGCCACCCGCTTGCGCGCGTCGAGGAACGGCAGCGTCAGCTCGTTCAGCTGCAGCCGCGGCGACTCGTGGAACAGCCGCATGACCTTGGCGGCGTCGATCACCGACCCGCCGCCGATCGCCACGATGAGGTCGGGTTGGAGCTCGTCCAGCAGCGCGGCGCCGGCGCGCACCTGCGCCTCCTGGGGCTCGGGCAGGATGTCGCTGAAGACGTGCAGCTCGCCGCTTCCGAGGTGGGTGCGGACCTCGTCGACGCCGCCGCGGCCGACCGTGCCCTCGTCGGTGACGACCACGACCTGGCGCGCGTGGATCTCGCGCAGGCTGTCGATCGCGCCCGCGTTGAAGTAGGTGTCCGACGGCACGCGGAACCACTGGGGCGGCGCCTGGCGCCGCGAGACGGTCTTGATGTTCAGGAGGTTGCGGTAGTTGACGTTGTCGGTGATCAGCGACCCGCCCCAGGTGCCGCAGCCCAGCGAGAACGTCGGTGTCATCGAGTTGTAGACCCCGCCGAGCGCCCCGACGGCGGTCGGCGCGTTCACGAGGATCCGCCCGGTCCGGATCGTCCGGCCGAAGCGGGCGATGACGTCGTCGTCGGTGGCGTAGATCGCCGAGGTGTGGCCGAGCCCGCCGTGCTCGGTCACCAGGGCGCAGGCGTCGATGGCGTGCTCGGTGGAGTCGGCGCGCACGAGGCCGAGGATCGGCATGAGCTTCTCCTGCACGAAGACGTGGTGGGCCAGCTCGTCGAGGTCGCTGGGCAGCGGTGCGATCAGCACCTTCGGCGGGGCATCGGCGCCCAGGCCGTCCAGGCCGGCCATGGCGCCGAGGCTGGCGCACCCCTGCCCCAGCGCCTCCAGGCGCACGGCGCCGGCCTCGTCGAAGGTGACCGCCGCGAGCCGCTCGACCTCGGGGGGTTCCAGGACGCGCGCGCCCATGCGCGTGAACTCGGCGCAGACCGCGTCGTAGATCTCGTCGTCGACGACCACGGTCTGCTCGGCCGGGCAGATCACCGACGCGTCGAACGTCTTGGAGATGAGGATGTCCATGACCGCCATCGGCACGTCGCAGCTGCGGTGCAGGTAGACGGGCGCGTTGCCGGGGCCGACGCCGATGCACGGCTTGCCCGCGGCGTTGGTCGCAGCGACGGCCTTCGGACCGCCCGTCGTCCAGATGAAGTCGACGCCGGGGTGGTGGAACAGGAACTGGGAGACGTCGAGGGTCGGGTCGGGGACCACCTGCAGCGCGTCGGGCGGCAACCCCACCGCCTCGCCGGCCTGCTGGACGATCTCGACCGCGCGGGTGGCGCACTCGACGGCGCGCGCCGACGGCCGCATGATCATCGCGTTGCGCGTCTTCGCCGCGACGATCGCCTTGAACAGCGCGGTCGACGTCGGGTTGGTGATCGGCAGCAGGGCGAGCACCACGCCGATCGGCTCGGCGACGTACTGCATCCCGCGCTCGGCGTCCTCCTCGATGACGCCGACCGAGCGCTTGTCCTTGAGGTAGTCGTAGAGGAACTCGGTGGCGATGTAGTTCTTGGTGACCTTGTCCTCGAGCACCCCGATGCCCGTCTCGGCCATCGCCAGTTCCGCGAGGTCGACGGCATGCTCGAGCCCGGCGACCGTCATCGCCCAGACGATCCGGTCGACGGTCTCCTGGTCGAGCCGGCGCAGGGCCTGCGCGGCGGTCTGCGCGCGGGCCACGCAGTCGTCGAGGCGGTCGACGACGGAGGGCTCGAGGACGGGCGGGACCGAGCTGATGGTGGCCATGTCGGGCGACGCTACGACCGCCCGGTCGCGCTGTCATCGGCCCTGGATACGGAGCGGGCTGCGGACATTTCGCGGGCCGGCGTGACCGCTGCCGCGGGCGTCGCGCAGGACGCGTGACCTTCCGGTCGGCGGGTCAGCCCGCCCAGGCCTTGAGCTGGGGGACGGGGTCGACGAAGCGGGAGTGGGAGTCCACGCGCCAGCCGCCCTCCCAGATCTCGAAGTGCAGGTGCGGGCCGGCGGCGTCGCCGGTGTGACCGACACCGCAGAGGCGCGCCCCGGCGGCGACCGCCTGGCCGGGAGAGACGCTGATGGAGTTGGTGCGGCAGTGCGCAAAGAAGAAGGCGCGTCCGTCGGCGGCGTTCTCGACGACGTACCAGCCGGCGCCGCGGCGCTGGTAGTCGACGTGGGCGATCGTGCCCGCCACGGGGGCGACGACGGGCGTCTGCTCGGCGGCGATGACGTCGGCGCCCTGATGGGTGTGGCCGTTGCGCGCCGCACCGAGCCCATCGCCCAGCGACCAGGGACCCTGCACGGGAAAGACGCCGCCGGCGTGCACCGTCGGCTTGGGGACGTCGGGCACCTTCTCGGCCACGGGCCTGCGCTTCACCACGACCTTGGGCTTGGGCACGTGCAGCGACGCCACACCGCGCCGGCCGGGCGAGCGCGAGAGCACCCCGCCGTCGGGGTCGACCGCCACAAGGACGACGCGGTAGCGCCCGGGCCGGATCCCCCGTCCCGCCGGCCACTTCAACGTGACCACGCGGTTGGTCCGGATCCGCCCGAGCGCCACCTTCCGGTTCCGTTGCCCCCTTGCCTGGATCTCCACATGGGCTCGCACCGACCGCACTCCCTGCTCGTCGATGCGGATCACCAGCCGGCGCGACGACACCGCAAAGCGCGTCGCGACCGGAACGGCACGGAGCCGGCCGAAGCCTGCTCCGCCGGTTGTCCGAGATGGGTCCGCCTGGTCGGGCGAAGCGCCGCCGGCCCCATTGGCGTCAGCTGTCGCTGCCGGTCCCAGCGCGCACGCGGCCAGGGTGACCAGGCCGAGTGCGCGCGTTGACGGGCGGAGGGACATCTCGCCCTGGAGGTTCGGGACCGCTGGGCAGGTCTCCGCACCCACCTGCAGCCTTGCGTAGGTTTGGTCCCCGAAAGCTTCAGGCTACGGCGAGCATCCGCGTCAGAAGCTCCAACGCCCCGGCCTTGTGCAGGTGGTCGTTGAGGTTGCCGCACTTGGGGGACTGCACGCACGACGGGCAGCCGTAGGAGCAGCCGCACTCGCCGATCAGGCGGTGCGCGTCCTCGCACAGGCGCGTGAACTCGCGGTAGCCCTGGCGGGTGATGCCGACGCCGCCGGGGTGCCCGTCGTAGATGAAGATCGCGGGCCCGCCGGTCTGCGGGTGCAGGTTGGTCGACAGGCCGCCGATGTCCCAGCGGTCGCACATCGCGATGAGCGGCAGCACCGCGATCTGCGCGTGCTCGGTGGCGTGGAGCGCCCCGAGCAGCACCTCGCCGGGGAAGTCCTCGCGCAACAGCTCGGAGTCCAGCTCGTACCAGAGCGCCCGCGTCGTGAACGACGTCGGCGGCAGGTCCAGCGTCTCCAGGCCCATGACCTCGTGGTCGGCCAGGCGCTTGAGCTGATAGCCCTGCACCTGCTCGGTGACCGTGACGACGCCGAAGTTCAGCGACACGCCGTGCGCCTCACGCCGGTCGAGCAGCTTCTCGATGAACGTGTCGCTGGCGCGCTTGGGCTGGGTGTAGTGCGGGCCGTCGAACGGCGTCACGAGCGCCCGCTGCTCCTCGAGGTGCAGCGCCTGGACCTCGTAGCGCCTGCCGATGTGCAGGTAGACGGCGCCCTGGTGCACGGTGGAGTGGGCGCGGGCGCCCTCGACGGTGCCGAGCACCTCGCCGTTGGCGATGTCGACGATGCTGAAGGACTCCCGCGAGGCGCTGCGCAGCGAGGTGTCCGCGGCCGGGAACTGCTCGGGCCGGCGCAGGACGAAGCGGCCCTGGCGCTCGACGAGCTCACCGGACGCCGCGAGATGCTCGCAGTGCGCGCGCACCCGCGGGCCGAGCGTGTCGGCGTCGCGGACCGGATCGATCGGCGCCTCGTGCGCGGCGCACAGCAGGTGCTGGGCGTGGATCTCCTCGGACTCGTGGTCGAGGATCGCCGCCTCCACCGCGCGCTCCAGGAACTCGTCGGGGTGACGGCAGAAGTACTGGTCCAGCGCGTCCTCGCCCGCGACGTAGACGGCCAGGCCGCGACCGCGGCGCCCGGCGCGTCCCCACATCTGCCGCAGCGACGCGACCGTCCCGGGGAACGTCACGCAGATCGCGGCGTCCAGCGCGCCGATGTCGATGCCCAGCTCCAGCGCGTCGGTGGTGACGACGCCCAGCAGCGAGCCGTCGGTCAGCTTGGCCTCCAGCTCGCGCCGCTGCTGGGCGGTGTAGCCGGCGCGGTAGGGCGACACGCGATCGGCCAGCTCCGGGACGCCGAGCTGCGCAAGCTCGTCCTTGACGATGCGGCTGATCAGCTCCACGCCCTTGCGGCTCTTCAGGAAGCAGATCGTCCGCGAGCCCTCGCTGATCAGCCGGGCCATCAGCCGGCCCGCCTCGCCCAGCGCGCTGCCGCGGGTCTGCAGCGTCTCGTCGGTGAGCGGCGGGTTCCACATCGCGATCTGCCGGCGGGCGCCCGCGCTGCCGTCCTCCGAGACGACGTGGACGTCGTCCAGCCCCGTCAGCCGCTCGGCCAGCTCACCCGGATTGGCGACGGTGGCGGACGCCAGCAGGATCCGCGGCTCGTGCCCGGCGCAGACCCGGCGCAGGCGGCGGATCACGTTGGCCATGTGGCTGCCGAAGACGCCCCGATAGACGTGCGCCTCATCGATGACGACGATGTCGAGGTTGTGGAAGAAGTCCGCCCACCACTTGTGGTGGTTGGGGAGGATCCCCATGTGCAGCATGTCCGGGTTGGTGAGGATCAGGTTGCTGCGCTGCCGGACGGCGCGGCGGTCCTCCTGGCGGGTGTCGCCGTCGTAGATCGCCGGCCGCAGCTCCTTCGTCAGCCCGAAGCGGTGCAGGGCCCGGGCCTGGTCCTGGGCCAGCGCCTTCGTCGGGTACAGGTACAGCGCCCGTGCCTGGGGACGGCTGAGCAGCGCGTGCAAGGTCGGCAGCTGGAACGACAGCGACTTGCCCGACGCGGTGCCCGTCGTGACGATCGTCGTCTGCGTCAGCGCGTGCATCAACGCCTCGTGCTGGTGGCTGTAGAGCTGCTCGACGCCCGCGTGCTCCAGCGCCGCGTAGACCCGCGGGTGCAGCCCGTCGGGCACGTCCACCAGCTGCGGCGCCCGCGCGCCCTCGAAGGCCTCGCGGACCAGGCGTCCGTCGTCGCGCCCCTCGTTGAGGAGCTCCGTCCAGGGGGCTGTCTGACGCGTCACGGCCACGGGCGCCTGACGGTAGCGCCCGCGCCGCGGACCCCGTGGTGCGGGACCCGCAAAGTCCGCGAACTACGGCAGGACCGTGTCACCGAGGCGGACGCCCGGCGTGGCTCGGAAGCCCCCGGACGGCGCCACGAAGTAGCGTGACGCGCAATGGCGCTGCGCTGCATGTACACCGACCTCGACGGCACCCTGCTCGGCCCGGGCGGGTCCCTGTTCGCCGCGCCCACCGGAGGGGCGACGCCGCTGGGCGCCAAGGCGGTCGAGGCCTGCCACCGCGCCGACGTCGAGTTGGTCGTGATGACCGGCCGCCGGCAGGAGACCGCCAGCGCCAACGCGCGGATGCTCGGCTTCCAGAGCTACATCTTCGAGATCGGCTCCGCGTTCGTCCTCGATGGTGAGGTCCACTGGCTCACGGGCGACTGGGTGCCCCGCGACGGGCAGAGCGTCTACGAGCGCATCACCGCCTGCGGCGCCGCGCAGCTGCTGCTGGACACCTACGCCGGGCGTCTGGAGTACCACGACCCGTGGCACCTCGGGCGCGACGTGTCGCATCTGTTCCGCGGCAGCGTCGACGTCGCGGAGGCCGACGCGCTGCTGGCGGCCCACGGCCACGAGGGACTGCGCCTGGTCGACAACGGCGCGGCGCACCGGCGCTCCAAGGAGCTGCAGGTCGACATGGGCCACATCCGCGTCTACCACCTGCTCCCGGCCGGCGCCTCCAAGGCGACGGCGGTCGCCGCGCACATGCGCGCGCGGGGCTACGCGCCGGAGGAGTGCATCGCCGTCGGCGACAGCCGCGAGGACATGACGGTGGCCGACGCCGTCGGCCGCTTCTGGCTGGTCGCCAACGCGACCGAGAAGGACGCGGGCATCCGCGAGGCGCTGGCGGCGTACCCCAACGCCGGCGTCACCGAGGCGTCCTACGGCGAGGGCGTCTACGAAGTCGTCGTCTCCACGCTCGCCGCGCGCTAGTCCCGCGGCGCCCCGACGCCGAAGATCGTGTTCAACAGGAGCAGCGCGAGGGGGGTGCCCACGATCGCGCCGACGATGATCAAACTGCCCATGCGCGACATGTTCGGGCGCGCACGCGCCGCAGGTCAGGTGTCGTCGGGCGAAACCCGGTCGGACAGGAGGTCCGGGTCGCGGCGTCCGAACCACGTGCGCAGGCGCGCGCGGACGCGGGCCCAGAAGCCGGGCGCCGGACGGCGGACCGGGAAGCGCGCGGGCGGGGGGACGGTGGTGCGGACCAGCGCGACCCAGTCGTCCAGCGGCAGCTCGCCGGAGATGAGGCGCGACAGGCCGGTCGTCACCGGGGCCTGGACGCCGGAGCGGTCCAGGGCGCGGGCCAGCAGCGGCACGGACTCCAGCGCTTCGACGGCCTGACCGATCTGCGCCGGGATCTCCGCTCCCGGCACGCCCGCACCGAGCAGCTCACCCGCGCGGCGGTTGCGCGACTGCGGCGCCAGGGCGGTCGCGACCAGGTCACCGGTGCCCGCCAGCCCGATGAACGACTCGGCCTTCGCGGGCGGCGTCATGGTCGAGGCGAAGCGCCAGACCTCGGCGAAGATGTGGCCGGCGGCGGCGCCCGCCGCGTTGAGGCCCTGCTTCTCCGTCGCGCCGGCCGCCAGCGCGGCGGCGTTCTTGGCGGCGCCTGCCAGCTCGACCCCGACGGGGTCGTCGGACTCCTCGCAGACCACGCCCGCACGGATGAACACCTGGGCCAGCTGGTGGGCGAGCTCCTCGTCCTCCGACGCTGCGACCAGGCCGGCGCCCTCGCGCACCATCTCCCTCGCGTGCGCGGGGCCACCGATGCAGGCGACGCGGTCGCTGCCGAAGGACTCCCGCAGCATCGCGGTGGGGGCGCGGCCCTCCGGGGGCACCAGCCCCTTGGCCAGCGACACGATCCTGGCCTTCGACTCCAGGCCGGCGGCCGGCAGCGCGGCGATCACCTCGTCGAGACCGCGTGAGGGGACGCCGAGGAAGACGAAGTCGAAGCGGTGCAGGCCGGCGTCCACGTGCTCGATCTTCAACGTCGGAGGCAGCTCGACACCCGGCAGGTACACGGCGTTCTCGCGGTCCTCCGCCAGGCGGGTCGCCTGCTCGGCGGTGCGCGTCTGCAGCGTCGTCCGCAGCCCGCCGCGAGCGAGCAGCACCGCGACGGCGGTGCCGAACGAGCCCGCGCCGACGACGACGGCGCGGTGGCCGAAGGGGGATCGCATGCGCGCGCTGCGCAGCGGTGCGGGCAGCTGAGGTCGGGGGCGCTCGGCCACGTCCCCCGCAGCGTATGTGTTCCACAGCAGCGGGCGCGGTGCTGCGACTCGACTTTCAGGCTCCTGCTGCCGATAGACCGGGATGTGAGCCCCGACGCCGCGCTCTCCCCGCGGCCCCCCTTCGTGAGTGACCCCGAGGACGGCGCGCTGCAGGACGCCCTGCAGCGCCACCGCGACGTGCTCTCCAGCCTCACCGCGATCCAGCGCGCGATCACCTCCCGCCGTCCGCTGCAGGACGTCCTCGACGCGATCATCACCGCCGCCCGGCAACTGCTCGGCGACGAGCAGCCTGCCCTGTACCTCTTCGACCCCGAGGACAGCGGATGGCTGGACCTCGTCGCCCACGAGAACCTGCCGCCCGACATCTACGAGGAGATCAAGCGGCGCCCGTCGGGCGTCGGCGTCGCCGGCCGCGCCGCGCGCGAGGGCAAGCTGGTCGTCATCGAGGACTACGCCCGGACGGCCAACGGCACCATGGAGACGTTCCGCACGCGGGGCATGACCGGCGCGATGGCGGCGCCGGTCCACGAGGAGGGGCGGGTGATCGGCTCGCTGCTCGTGTCGACCTATGCCCCCGGCCGCGTCTACTCGCGCACCGAGCGCGAGGTGCTGATCGCGCTGGCCGAGCATGCGTCGCTGGCGTTGAACGACGCCAGCGTCGTCCGCGAGATGGCCCACCAGGCGCTGCACGACCCGCTGACCGGCCTGCCCAACCGCACGCTGCTGGCCGACCGCCTGCAGCACGCACGCGAACGCGCGCGCCGCAACGGCAACGGCGTCGCCGTCCTCTTCTGCGACCTCGACCGCTTCAAGACCGTCAACGACTCGCTCGGCCACGCCGTCGGCGACGAGCTGCTCGGCCACGTCTCCCGGCGCATCGAGGGCTGCCTGCGCGGGGGCGACACCGCCGCACGCGTCGGCGGGGACGAGTTCGCGATCCTGCTTGAGGACATCACCTCGGCCGAGGAGGCGCAGGCGGTGGCCGAGCGCGTCCTCGCCGCACTGCGCCGCCCGTTCGTCCTCGGCGGCCGTGAGCTGTTCGCGCACGCGTCGATCGGTGTGTCGCTGGCCTTCGGCGCCGACGACGCCGACCTGCTGCGCCGGGCCGATGTCGCGATGTACCGCGCGAAGGCCGACGGCCGCGGGCGCAGCGTCATGTTCGAGCCGGCGATGCAGCTGGCCGCGATCGAGCAGGTGATGCTCGAGGCGGACCTCGAGCGCGCGCTGGGCCGCGGCGAGCTGGAGGTCCACTACCAGCCGATCGTCGAGCTGCAGACCGGCGCCGTCACCGGCTTCGAGGCGCTGGCGCGCTGGCGCCACCCCGTCCGCGGCCTGCTCGGCGCTGACGCCTTCATCCCGCTGGCCGAGGACACCGGCCGCCTGCCGGCCATCGGGCGCCAGGTCCTGCGCGAGGCCTGCGACGCGCTGGCGCTGTGGCGGCGGGAGATGCCCTCCGCGCGGCTGAGCTCCGTCAACGTCAACCTCTCCGCGCGCGAGCTGGCCGAGCCGGACCTCGTCTCCCACGTCGCGATGGCGCTGCAGGACAGCGGCCTGCCCGCGGAGTGCCTGACGCTGGAGATCACCGAGGGGTCACTGGTCGGCGACACCCCCGCGATGGTCGCGCGGCTGGAGGAGCTGAAGGGGCTGGGCGTCCGCCTGGCGGTGGACGACTTCGGCACCGGCTACAGCGCGTTGCGCTACCTGAGCGTCCTGCCGGTCGACGTCCTGAAGATGGCCAAGCCGTTCGTCGACGACGTCCAGCGCGGGGGGCGCGACGCCGCGCTCTGCGGCGCGATCGTCGACCTCGCCGCCAACCTCGGCCTCGAGGTGGTCGCCGAGGGCATCGAGCACGCCGCCCAGGCCGACCTCCTTCGCGGGCTCGGCTGCAGCCACGGTCAGGGCTACCACTTCGCCAAGCCCCTCACGGCCCGCGACCTCGTCGCCCACCTCTCCACCTGAAGGGGTCAGACCCTTTGTCTGGGGTTGAGATCGGGATCGGGGACTCCTGGCGGACTAAGGTGGCGGGATGGGTCGGAGGGCGGCGCTCGGCGCGCTGATCGTGGTGCTCGTGGGGCCGGCGGCTGCGCGGGCGGACACGCGACCGGACACGGTGCCCGCGGTGCGGGCGTTCGTGCCGGCGCCCGGACCGGCGTTCGCACTGCGCGGGGACGCGCGGGTGGTGGTCCGCCACGGCGAGCGGCGCGCGTTGCGGGGCGAGGCGCGGACGCTGGCGGCGGACCTCGGCGGACTGCTGGGCCGCCGCGTGCGGACCGTCGTGCGCGGGCCTGCGCGCACCGGTGACGTGCTGCTGACGCGCCGCACGAAGGATGGCGGGCTCGGAGCGGAGGGCTACACGCTCCGGGTCGGTCGGGTCCTCACGATCGCCGCCCCGCAGACCGCGGGCATCTACTACGGCGGCCGCACGTTGCTGCAGCTGCTCAGGTCCCGGCAGACGATCGGACGGGGGCACCTGCGCGACGTGCCGCGCTACCGCGAGCGCGGGCTGATGGTCGACTGCGGCCGCGCGTTCTACCCGCGCGCGTGGTGGCTGCAGCGCATCCGGCAGCTCAGCGACCTGAAGCTCAACCTCATCCATCTGCACCTCTCCGACGACCAGGGCTTCCGCATCGCCGTGCCCTCGCACCCGGAGATCGTCTCCCCGGAGCACCTGACCAAGGACGATGTCGCCGCGATGGTGGCGGAGGCGGCCAGGCGCCACGTCACGCTCGTCCCCGAGGTCGACATGCCCGGGCATCTGACGCATGCGCTGGGCCCGCACCCGGAGCTGCAGCTGAAGAACGTCCTCGGCCAGGCGCAGGCCGGCAAGCTGGACATCTCGCTGCCGGCCGCGCGCAGGTTCGCGCACGAGATCGTCGGCGATGTCCTGACCATGTTCCCGGGGCCGTGGTACCACGCGGGCTTCGACGAGTACCTGGGCGTCGCGTCGACCCCGCTGGACTACGACCAGTACCCCCAGCTGCAGGCCTACGCGCAGGCCAAGCACGGCCCGGACGCGCGTGGTGAGGACGCGGTGCTCGACTTCGCCAACGAGATCGCCGCGCAGGTCCGCGCCGCCGGAAAGCGGCTGCGGGTCTGGTCGGACGGGGTCGGCGGCGCGGCCGTCGTGCCGCTCGACGCGGACGTCGCCATCGAGTGGTGGGAGCAGCTGCACTCGGCCACGCCCAACGCGACCGTCGCGTCGGGCCGCGACATCCTCAACGTCGGCTGGTGGCCGCTGTACTTCGTCACCGGCGGCCCGCTGCACGGCCTCCGCGCGCCGGAGGCCGACATGTACGAGGCCTGGACCGTCAAGGACTTCGAGGGCCCGTACACCACCCACTACTTCACCGGTCAGCCGCAGCAGCGCTTCACGCTCGCCGCCGACGAGCCGCACCAGCTCGGCGCGACCCTCGCGGTCTGGAACGACGATCCCACCGTCGACGCCGCCAAACCCGGTCCGCTGGCCGCCGCCATCGCACCCCGTCTGGCGATCCTCGCCCAGAAGACCTGGGATGCCCCGCAGCTGACCAGCAGCTACGCGACCTTCAGGACCATCGTCGCCCGCGTCACCACCGGGACCGTATGACTCTCGAGTTCCTTCAGGGGCCGAGCAGCGGGACGATGGCTTCCGCGGCCCGAGAGATCTCGTCGAGCGTGGTGGCCTCGGTGAGGGTCTGGATGTCGAGGATGCGCTGACCCAGGCGGTCGAGCTCGTTGCGGCCGACGATGCCGAAGCAGGGGACGCCGGCCTGCCGGGCGCGGGTGGCGGCCTCGCCGGCGGCCTTGCCGTCGAGGGTCTGGTCGTCGATGCGGCCCTCGCCGACGACGACCGCGTGACAGGCCCGCATGCGCTCGTCGAAGCCGACGGCATCCATCACGAACGGCGCGCCCGGGACGAGCGTCGCGCCCGCGCAGGCCCACAGCCCACCGGCCAGCCCGCCGGCCGCGCCGGTCATCGCCACGCCCCGCGGGTCCTTCGGCCAGGACGCCGCGAGTCCGTCGAGGCGCTCGGCCAGCCGCTCCACCATCGCCGCGTCCGCGCCCTTCTGCGGCGCGAACACCCGGGCCGCGTCGAGGAACGGCGCCCGCACGTCGCAGAGCACGACCAGCGACGCGCGCACCGAGCCCATGGCCTCCAGCGCACCCACGCCGCCGTCGGTCATCGACGAGCCGCCGGCGCAGACGAGGATCACGTCCGGCCCCAGCGCGTCGGCCTCCGCGATCAGCGATCCGACCGCGGCCGACGACGCCTGCCAGGCCGCCTCGGGCGTCGGCGTGCCCGACAGGCCGCACACCGAGGCGACCTCGACGATCGCCGTGCCGCCGTCCTCCACCAGCGCGACCAGCCCCTCGACCGCTCCGCCGAGCGCCGTGAGCAGCACGGTCTGCGTCCCCTCACCGCCATCGGCCAGCGGGCACAGGTCCGGCGGCACCTCGCCCGCGGCCTCCAGACCCCGGCCCACGGCGGCCGCGACCTCCCACGCGCTGAAGGTGCCCTTGAACGCGTCGGGCGCGACCAGCACCGGTCGCCGGGTTGCAGGGCTCACTGGCACGGTGCGCCATCCTGACAAGACATGGCCAAGTCCGACGGCACGATCCTCGAGGTCGAGGGGCGGGAGGTCCGCGTCTCCAGCGGCGACCGGATCATCTTCCCCGCGACCGACCGCACGCCGGACATCACCAAGCTGGAGATCGCGCAGTACTACGTCGCGGTCGGCCCGGGCATCATGCGCGCGCTGTTCGAGCGCCCGACCACCCTGGAGCGCTGGCCCAAGGGCGTCCTGCCGGACATGAAGATCTCCACGCGCGAGGGCTTCAAGGGCGATGCCTTCTACCAGAAGCGGGTCCCCAAGGGCGCCCCTGACTACCTCCAGACCGCGAGGATCCAGTTCCCCTCCGGGCGCACGGCCGACGAGATCTGCCCGACCGAGCTTGCGGTGGTCGCCTGGTGCGCGCACATGGGGACCATCACGTTCCATCCCTGGCCGGTCAGGCGCGACGACGTCGAGGCGCCCGACGAGCTGCGCATCGACCTCGACCCGCAGCCCGGCACCGACTTCCAGGACGCGGTCTCCATGGCCGCCACCGCGCGCGAGCTGCTCAAGGACCTGGGCTACACCGGCTACCCGAAGACCTCCGGCGGCCGCGGCATCCACATCTACGTGCGCATCGAGCCCCGCTGGACGTTCACCGACGTCCGCCACGCCGCGATCGCCTTCGGCCGCGAGCTGGAACGCCGCCGCCCCGGCGAGGTGACGACCAAGTGGTGGAAGGAGGAGCGCGGCGAGCGGATCTTCGTCGACTACAACCAGAACGCCCGCGACCGCACGATCGCGTCGGCCTACTCGATCCGCCCCAAGCCGGGCGCGCCCGTCTCCACACCCGTCGACTGGGACGAGCTGTCCGAGATCGAGGACCCGCGCGACTTCAACGTCACCAACGTGCCCGCGCGCATGGCCGAGATCGGCGACCCGCACAAGGGCATCGACGACACGCACCACGACCTCACGCCGCTGCTGGAGATGTACGCGCGCGACGAGGCCGAGGAGGGCCTAGGTGACATGCCCTACCCGCCCGACTATCCGAAGATGCCCGGCGAGCCCAAGCGCGTGCAGCCCTCGCGGGCGCGCAACGACGACGAGGAGTGAGGGTCAGCGCAGGCGGCGGCTCGCGTCGCTGTAGCGCCGGCCCGGACAGCCGCCGTAGGTGACGTGCGCCCTGACGCGCGTGCCGCCCCGCAGCAGCCGGCGGCCCGTCACGGTCAGCGGCAGGCGCACGGTCCGCGTCGCACCCGCCGGCACGTCGACCTTGATGTTGTAGGTCTTGACCCGACGGCGCGCGGTGAGCGTCGCGATGGTGACCTCGGTGGCCTCGGTCGCCCGGACCTGCAGCCGCAGTCGGCCGCGCCGGATGACGTCGCGCCAGCGCGTGTCGGCGAACCGCACACGGACGCTGCGCGTCAACGCCTTCCCCTTGAACGGCAGCGCGGACCGCAGCCCCAGCCCGCCGGGGCCGCACAGCTCGATGGTTCCCGCACCCTCGGCCGAATAGCCGTCGGCGCCCCGGCGCAGCGTCGCGACCTCGGTGGGCAGCCCCGCGAACCGGTAGGACACCTCCCACGCGCGGCCGCGGTCGGCGATGGTCCGGTAGGACCACGACGGCACGGTGTCGGGCACGTCCTTGAACGCGCCCCACGCGAGGAAACGCCGCAGGTGCTCGTGCCAGTAGGGGTGGCTGTGGACGCCCAGCAGCTTGGTCTGCGACACCTCGGCCCCGGCCGTCCGCGCCGCCGCCGCGAAGTCGTCGGAGTGGAACTGCAGCTCGGCCTCGCCCGCGCTGTCGGTCAACGCGGCCGTGCCGGTCGACGCGGGGTAGGCCGGGTCCGGCACGCCGTTGCCGCTGATGACGAACACGCGCGCGTGCGCGAGGTTGCCGGCCAGCGAGATCGGGTCGTGCCCGACGGAGTACGGTCCGCCGAACGGCCCGAACAGCGGCTCGAACGGCTGGCCCGCGCCGATCTGGAAGAGCACCCGCATCTCCGGGCGCAACGGGGCGAGGAAGCCGGACATCGGCGCGACCGCGCCGAAGTACCCGGGCAGTTGCGAGGACAGGTACGCCGCGCCGTACCCGCCCATCGAGAAGCCCGCGATCGCGTGCCAGCGCCGTTCCGGGCGGATCTTGTACCGCTGCTCGATCGCCGGGATCACCTCGTCGAGGAAGTACCGCTCCCACCCCGGGTTGCCCCGCTGGCCGCCGTTGTAGTGGTTGACGTAGAAGCCGCTGCCCGCGTCGGGCATGACAACGATGGCGCCGAGGTCCTTGGTCAGCTCGTCGGCGTGCGTCTTGGTCACCCAGGACGCGTAGTTCTCGCCCGAGCCGTGCAGCAGGTACAGGACGGGGTAGGCGGTGTCGGAGTCGTAGTCCTTGGGCAGCAGGACGTTGGCCACCAGCGCCTGCGGCCGGCCCGTCCCGTTGAGCTTGACCTTGGTCACGTCGACGTTGCCGGCGGACGGCAGGTCGATGCGCACCAACCGCTGGGGCCCCGCCACCGCGGCGGACGGCCCGGCGCCGAGCAGCAGCGCGGCGACGACGGCGATGGCGGGCGCGCGCCTCATGCGTCCAGTTGGTCGATCAGGCAGTCCTTCGGCGCCTTGTCGTCGCGCCAGCGCTTGACCTTCGTGCCGTGGCGGATGCGCCCGTCGGAGACGTGGTCGAAGGTCACCTCCACGACGAGCTCGGGCCGCAGGCCGATCCACTCCATCTCCTTGTCAGCGCTCCAGCGCGACGGGTCGCCGGACCCGCGCTCGCCGGTCTCGTACTCGGCCAGGCGCCCCGGCAGCTCCTTCTTCTCCTTGGCCGAGAAGCCGCTGGAGTGCCCGACGACGCGCAGGTCCCCGGACGGCGTGTAGGCGCCGAGGATGATCGCGCCCAGCGTCCCCGCGGCCTTGCCCGGCCGCCAGCCGACGACGACGAGGTCGATCGTCCGGACGCGCTTGACCTTCACCATCCCCTTGCGCTCACCGGGGCGGTAGGGGCCGTCGGCCTCCTTGGCGATGACGCCCTCCTCGCTGACCAGCCAGCCCTCGGCCTCAGCGACGGTCCAGACGACCGGGACCTGCTCGACGCCGTCGACCGCGGCCAGCCGCTCGCGGCGTTCGCGGTAGGGCAGGTCCAGCAGGACGTCGTCCCCGTCGGCCAGCAGGTCGAACGCGCGGAACTCGGCCGGCGTCTCGACGCTGAGCCGCTCGATCCGCGACGCGGCCGGATGGATGCGCTGGCCCAGCGTGTCGAAGGTGGTGGAGATGATCTCCCCGTCGAAGACCCAGCGGCCCGCGGGGAAGCTCGCCACCACCTCCGGGAAGTAGCGCGTGAGGTCCTTGCCGTTGCGCGACTTCAGGTCGACGTCGTCGCCATCGATGAAGGCGATGCAGCGGAAGCCGTCGAGCTTGGGCTCATACGCCCAACCGTCCTCAGCAGGGGGCAGGCTCTCCCGCGAGCGGGCCAGCTGCGGGGACAACGGCGGCTTCAGCGGCAGGCTCATCGCCGTCCACGCTAGCGCGCCCCGGCAGCTTCGCGTTGAGGACGACGACGGCGCCGACGACCAGCGCACCACCGACGAGCTGCAGGTCGCGCAGGTGCTCGCCGAGCAGCAGCGCGGCCAGCGTGACGGTGATCGCAGGCTCGACGCTGGCGACGATCGAGGCGGTTGGCGCGCCGATCCGCTGGATGCCGACCCACAGGGCCGCCAGGGGCAGGACGCTGGACATCGCGACCAGCCCGACGAGGTCGCTGTACGCGTCGGCGGTGCCGGGCAGCGTCAGCTCACCGGCGAGGCCGGCGCTGGTCGTCAGCGAGACCGCGGCGCCCGTGGTGGCCAGGGCCGCCAGCAGGAACGGGTCCAGCGCGGCGACGAGCTTGTCCCCGGCCAGCAGGTACGCCGCGTACGCGGAGGCCGAGCCGAGCGCGAGCATCATCCCGACGCTGTCGAAGCCACCACCGCCGACGCCGCCGAGCAGCACCAGCACGGCGCCGCCGAGGGCGAAGCCGAGGGCGACCAGGCGCCGGACGTCCGGCCGCTCGCGGCCCAGGGCGACGGCACCGGCCACGACCAGGGCGGGGTAGACGGACATGATCAGCGCCAGCAGGCCGGCGTCGATGCGCGCGACCGCGGCGAAGTACAGGTGGTTCTCCAGCGCGTAGGCGGTGAGGCCGAGGACGAACGCGGCGACGACGGCGTTGCGGGGAGGCAGGGTACGGTGGGCGCCGCGGGCGACGGCCACGCCCCAGAAGGCGAGCGCGACGAGGATGAAGCGGACCGCGACCAGCGCCTCCGGGGACCAGCCGTCGGCGTACGCCGACTTCGCCCACAGCGACATGGCCGCGAAGCCGACCGCGGAGATGAGGACGAGCGTGACGCCACGGGCGTCCGAGGTGTTCTGGTGGGTCACGGGGAGGGCCTTTCAACGAGGTGCCGCCCCGGCTGTGACGGGCCGGGGCGGCGGAACTGCGGGGTGGGAGAGGGGCCGACGTCGTCGGCCTGGGGAGCTCCTCGCCTGGCGGCTCGGAACTCCCGGACAACGGCGTGGATCAGAGGTTGCGGCGACCGTCGTCGACGCGGCTGTCAACACCCCAGCGGGTGGACGCGGCGCCGAACAGGACGGTCCCGATCAGTGCGGCGAATACGGTCATGTTCATATGATCGGCCACCATCGAACAATGCGCTAGCCTTGATTGACTTCAGAACCTCAAGGTTTCGCCTATATGACACTTCAACAGCTGGAGTACTTTCTAGCAGCCCTCGAAAAGGGCTCCTTCAGCGCCGCCGCAGAGTCCCTGCAGCTGGCGCAGCCGTCGGTCTCCGAGCAGATCCGCCGGCTGGAGGGCGAGCTTGGCGTGCGGCTCTTCGAGCGCGTGGGCCGGGGGCTCGTGCCCACCGAGGCGGGGCTCACCCTGCGCGATCACGCCGAGCGCACGCTGGCGGAGGCGCACGAGGCGCGCGAGTCGGTCATCGCCGTCCGCGAGCTGCGCGGCGGCACCGCGACGTTCGGCATGTTCGGCGGCGGGCGCTTCTACCCCATCGCCGGCCTGGTGGCCGACTTCCGCCGCCGCTACCCGGGCGTGAAGATCCGCCTGGTCGGCATCAACTCCTCCGAGGTCGTCGACGCCATCCGCGACGGCGAGCTGGAGGCCGGGATGATCGCCCTGCCCGTCGACGACCGCGCGCTCGACGTCCGCCCGCTGATGCGTGACGAGCTGGTCTACGTCTCCTGCGAGGCGAAGGTCGTGGCCAAGCCGAAGACGATCGAGGAGCTCACCGAACGGCCGCTGGTCCTCTTCGACGCGTCCTACGGCAACGCCGACCCGATGCGCCGCCAGCTCGCCGAACTGCTGCAGCGCGAAGGGCGGCGGCTGGACCCGGAGATCGAGATCGAGGATGCCGAGGGCGCCATCGACCTCGCGGCCCGCGGCCTGGTCGACACGATCTGCTCCATCGGCATGATCCACGGCCTCGGCCGGCGCGTCCCAAAGAAGCTCGGCTGGGCGCCGTTCGCCGATCCGATCTACGACACGATCGCCCTCGTCAGCCGCGACGGCGGCAAGCTGTCGCCCGCGTCGCGGGAGTTCCTGCGCCTCGCCGAAGCGCGATTGTCGGAGTTTGCCAAGGCACTGCGCACCGACATCCCACGCACCCGCATTCCTGGCGCTGACCGCTGAGTCCCGCCGGGTACGATGGAGCGGTGAGCGGTGCACACGACGCGACGGTGGCGGAGGAGGAGTACCTCCAGACGCTCTTCTGGCTCTACGAGGCCGGGCTGCCGATGACCGGCGCCAACCTGGCCCGGGCGATGCAGCTCTCGGCGCCGACCGTCCACGAGATGGTCAAGCGCCTGGAGCGCGACCAATACATCACGCGCGGGGACGACAAGGCGATCTCGTTCACCGACTCCGGGCTGGAGCACGCCAAGGCCACCGTCAGCCGCCACCGCCTCATCGAGCGCTACCTCACCGACGTCGTGGGGGTGCCATGGGATGACGTGCACGAGGAGGCCGAGCGCCTCGAGCACGCGATGTCCCCGCGCTTCGAGGCCTACATGAAGAACGCCATCGGCGACGCCACGACCTGCCCGCACGGCCATCCGATCGAGGTCGGCGCGCGCATCGCCGGCGTCCCGCTCGCGGACGTCGAGATCGGCGCCAAGGTCGAGATCCTGCGCTTCGAGAACGAGGCCGAGGACCTGCTGCACTACCTGAAGAAGACCGGCCTGGAGCCAGGGCTGCAGGGCACGGTGCAGGCCAAGGACGACGAGGAGCTCGTCCTCGCCGCCCACTCCGGCGAGACCCACACGGTCACCGTCTCGGTCGCCTCGACCGTCACCGTGACGGCCGACCCCTCGCCGCCGGCGCGCGTCTCGCTCCCGGAGCAGCTGGTGCTGGGCGCCGACCGCTACGGCCGGTAGGTCAGGGCCCGCTCCAGCTCGGCGAGCTGGGCGCGGCGCTTGCGGGTGTCGGGCAGCAGGCCGGCGTCCTGGCGGCGCAGCTGGGCCAGGCCGAGGTAGGAGGAGTAGGCCAGCAGCGCGCGGTTCTCGGCGACGGCGCGGGTGAAGCCGAGCTGGCGGAAGATCCGCGTGAGCATGGCCAGCCGCTGCTCGGTCGCCCGGGCCAGGGCGGCTGCGACGTCGGGGTCCTCGCAGGCCGCCATCAGCTGGACGATGACGGTCGGCTCGAGCTGCAGCTCGGCCAGTTCCAGCAGCTCGTGCAGCCGGACGGCCGGGTCGGCGATCGCGTCGAAGCGGGCGATCTGCTCGCTGACGAACCGCTGCTCCCACAGCGCCAGCGCCGCCTGCAGCAGCTCCCGCCGGTCGGCGAAGTGGTGGTAGAAGCCGCCCTTGGAGACCCCGAGCCGCCGGGCGACGGACTGCACCGCGAGCGCCTCCACGCCCGCGGCCTCGATCTCGTCCAGCGCGGCCTGCACCCACGCCGCCGGCGTGGTCTGGGTGGGACGACCGGCGCGGGTCAAACGCTCAGCGGGGTGGCCGCCCCGTGCTCCAGCCAGGTCACCCGGTCGTTGATGGGTGACCCCGCGAAGACCCGCTTGGCCTCAGCCTGCTGTTGGCGGAAGTGCTGCCAGCCCTCGCAGTGGATCGGCAGGATCGTCGTCGGGTTGACCAGGCCCATCAGCTCGACGGCCTGCTCGGCGGTCATCGTGTAGTGCAGCGGGCCCGAGAGCCACCAGAACTGCACGCCGCCGAGGTGGACGATCGCCGTGCCGACATCGATCCTGTCGGCCACCTCGCGGACGCCGTCGTAGAGGACGGTGTCACCGCTGATCCACAGCGCCCCGTGCTCCTGGCCCTCCCACGTGAGGCTGAAGCCGATGACGTGGCCGACGATCGGCTTGGAGCCGGGCGGCCCGTGGCGGCACGGGGTGGCGGTGATCGTGATCGGCGTCTTCCCGGGCGCCTCGAGCGTGGTGGTGTCCCAGTCGGCCAGGCCGCGGGCGTCGCCGCCGAGGCGCTTGGCGCCCGGGACGGTGGTGATGACGGTCCCCCACTTGGGCAGCCACTCGCGACCGGTCGGGTCGAGGTTGTCGCCGTGGTGGTCGTGGCTGAGCAGCACCGCGTCGATGGGGCCGAGGTCCTCGGGCGCGATGGCCGGGCCGACGAGCTTCTTGCTCATCGTGCCCCAGCCGAAGAAGTAGCGCTTGGGCGATGCCGGGTCGAACGTCGGGTCGGTCAGCAACCGCCAGCCGCCGACCTCGATGAGGGCGGTCGGGCCGCCGATGTGCGTGATCGTGACGTTGGATTCCATACGTAGGCGTATGAAATACCACGCCCCACACCCGGCGTGCAAGGGTTGGGCAGGGAGCCCAACCAGTGCACAGACGTGTTTGTAGGCTCGACCGCGATGCCCTCCGTCCGCCTGGCCACCCCCGAGGACGCCGCAACCGTCGCCGGCCTGCTCGTCGAGTTCCGCGACCACCTCGGCTACGACTGGCCCGGCGACGCGTCCTTCCTGGCCGGCGTCACCCGCCTGCTGGACGACCCTGACACGGACTTCGTCCTGGGCCACCCCGGGGACGGCGCCCCCGCCGCGGGTGTCATCGCGCTGCGCTTCCGCTACGGCATCTGGCGAGCGGGCGACGACTGCCTCGTCGAGGACGTGTACGTCTCCGACGCCGCGCGAGGCAGCGGGCTGGGCAAGGCGATGGTCGAGTTCGCGATCGAGCATGCCCGCAGCCGCGGCGCCCGCCGCATGGAGCTCGACACCAACGAGACGAACACCGCAGCGATCGGCCTGTACGAGGGCGTCGGCTTCCAGAACCGCACTGCTGCCTACGACGGGCGCGACCTCTACTTCCGCCTGCACCTCGACGCCGGCAAGGACGCGGCCGACGGCTCGTCCTGAGGGCTCGCCCGCGGAGCGCGAGCCCCCCGGCGGCTCGCTCGCGCGGGTCTGCGAGGGTGCAGGGGTGAGCGCCGTCCACCACATCGCGCTGGAGATCCGCGAGCAGGACGCCGACGCCGAGGTGGCGTTCTGGGCACTGCTGGGCTTCGCTGAGGTGGTCCCACCGCCGTCGCTCGGCGCCGGCCGCGCGCGTTGGGTGGAGCGCGACGGCACCCAGCTGCATCTCTTCCACGCCGACGCGCCGGTCATTCCGCCGCAGGGCCACGTCGCCGTGGTCGCGCCCGATTACGCCGCGGCGACGACCATGTTGCGCGAGCGCGGCTTCGACGTCGGCGAGCGCTCCCCGCACTGGGGCGCCGAGCGCTGCTTCGTCAGCTCACCCGCCGGCCATCGCGTCGAGCTGATGGCCTTCCCGCCTCCGCGCATGCCCTAGGCGTGTCGGATCGGGGCCATCCCTCGGCCCGGATCGGACACGGCTCACGGCGAGCGGACGCTCAGCGCGCTGCGGGCAGTCGCGCGGCGAACGCGTCGAACAGGCGCCAGGCGTCCTCGCCGGCGGCGGTCGCGAACTGCGCCGAGCGCCGGCGCAACCGCTCGTGGTCGACGCCCGCGTTGGCCAGGTCACGGCCCAGCTCGGCCGCACCCATCCAGTCCTCGACGATCGCTGCGGTGACCTCCGGGTGGAACTGCACGGCGAGGTGCGGCCCGCACGCGAACGCGTGGACGGCGCGGGGCGAACGCGCCAGCACCGTCGCGCCCGGCGGAGCGGTGATGAAGTCGTTGTGCCAGCACAGCCATGGCCCGTGGCCGCACCCGAGCGCGTCGTCGACGTCGAGCTCCAGCCAGTCGATCTCGGCGGGCTCACGGTGCACCTCGCCCCCCAGCGCGACCGCCAGCGCCTGGGCGCCGAAGCAGATGCCCAGCACCGGCGTCACGGCGACCGCGTCGCGCAGCCAGGCCAGCTCGGCGCAGATCCAGCCGACGTCGTCGTTGACGCTGCGGTCGCTGCCCAGCACGCAGATCGACTCGAAGCCTGTCGGGTCCGGCAGCGCCTCGCCGAGGTCCGGGCGCACGACGACGAGGTCGTGCCCCCGCGCCGCCGCCCAGTCACCGAGCACGCCCGGCGGGCAGTCGTCCTGATGCTGGATGACGAGCACGGTCCCAGGATAGGCGCCGGCCACCCGGCGCTGCGGGTGGCCGGGCATGCCTCAAGACAACCCGCCGGGCGCGGCGTCAGCGCCCCGCGACGGGGCGCCGGCTCGGGTTGGTCAGCCGCAGCACGAGGTTGAACAGGGCAGGCGCCACCGCGGCAGCGAGGACGAGACGCAGCCATGGGGTGGCCGCGTCCGTGCCGGCCCCGAGCACGTGGCCCGCGACGAGCACGAACGCCGCGAGGTTGGCCCGGTGGACGAGCTTGAAGCGGCTCGGTCCGATGCGGCGGCGCACGAGGTAGGCGCCGCTGGCCAGCAGCATGAGGTAACCGCCGACGATGCCCGCACCGACCCAGAGGGGGCGGTAGCCGATGGCGCCGGGCAGGAGGATGCCGCTCACACCAGGGCGCAGCCAGGGGTCGCCCAGCAGGGTCACCGCGTGCACGCCGGTGGCCAGCAGGGCGACGACCGCGAGGTGCTGGTGCAGGTCGCGGCCCAGACGGGCGGCGCCAGGGCGGCGGGGCTCGCCCTTCGTGGCCAGGTAGAGCCCCGTGGCGGTCGCCGCGCAGACGGCCAGGAGGGCGACGATGCCGGCCGTCCGGGCCGCCAGCCACCACGGGTAGTTCAGCGGGTCGTGGCTCATCGACGCGCCTCCACACCGACGACCTGCCCGTCCGCGAGCAGCGCCAGGCCGCCGTGCTCGCGCAGCACGTCCTCCATCCGCCCAGGCCCGAGCAGCAGCGCCTGCTTGGCGCGCCGCTCGGCGTCGCAGCCGCTCGACCCCAGTGCCGTCACCTGCACCACACCGGTGGTGGCCGGCAGGCCGTCGGACGGATCCAGCAGGTGGTGGGTCGGCGTGCCGTCGGGGCGCCGGAACGCACGGCGCGTGACGCCGCTGGTGGCGGCCCCGCCCCGGTGCAGGAGCAGCTCGCCCAGCGGTTCGCCGTCGTCGATCCCGCCGGCCACCACGCGCTGGGCGACGGTGTCGGCGTCTCGGCCGCCGGTGGCGAGGTCGCCACCCACGGAGACCATCGCGTGCTCGGCATCGGCCAGCAGCGCGACCGCGAGATCGGCGGCGAGTCCCTTGCCGATCCCGCCGAGGTCCAGCCGCAGCCCGGGCGGGCGGTGGACGGTGCAGCCGTCCAGCGCCACGTCCTGCCACGCGGAGGTGCCGCGGGCCGGGCGGGACGGCCGCGCGCTCACGGCGGCCAGCGCCGCGCCGGTGCCCAGGCGCTCCAGCGCCGTCCACGTCCGGTCATAGCCTGCCGCGGCCACCGCTCCTCCGAGCGTCGGCACGACCAACCCGTCGCTGCGCCGGGCTGCGTACAGCGCCGCCGCGATCGCGAGGGCCAGGTCGTCGGACACCTCGACGGCTGTCGCCGGGTCGGCGTTCAGCCGTGACAGCTCGCTCTGCGGGTCGAAGCGGCTCCAAGAGCGCTCCAGCCGCCGCAACAGCGCGCGCACCTCGTCCAGCCTGCGCTGCGCGTCGCAGCCGCGCAGCTGCACGACGGCCGTCGTCCCCATCGCGGGGAAGGACGTCACCTCCCAGTCGCTCATGACTGCGAGCTCACGACCGGCGGCGGGGCCGGCGCCGGCGCGGGTGCCGGCGCTGCGGGGACCGCGGCGGGAGGCGCCGGCGCGGGTGCGACCGCGGCGGCAGGTGCCGCTGCGGACGCCGGCGCCGCGGGGGCGGGACGGGCGGCATCGCGGACGACCCGGGTGATGACGACCTTGCGGACGATCCGCCGGGGAGCCGGGGGTGCCGTGGCCGCGACCCGGGGGGCCGCGGCCTGCGCCCGCAACAGCGCGGGGTCGTGGCCGGGGGCCCTCTGCACGCCCAGGACGCCCGCGACGCCGGCCGACAGGCCCAGCGCGGCCAGCGCCGTCGTCGAGCCCGCGACCTTCGCGCGGACCGGGCGGCGGTTGCGCGCCTGCTCAGTCATCGTCGTACTCCCGGCCGTGCCCGCTGTTGGCGTCGTCGTCGCCGGACCCGTGGTCGTCGATCTCCTCCGCGCGGCCGCCGTGGTCGTCGCCGACCTCGCGGGCGACCGGCAGGGCGACCGGTGCGGGCGCGGCAGCGGCCGGGGCGGCGGTTGCGGTCGTCGCGCGGGAGGTCGCCGGCGCGGCGGCCGGACGGGACTTCGCGCGGACGTGGACGGTGCGGTGCACGACCTCCGTCGTCACCTTGGTGGGGACGGTTGCCGCGGTCGTCCGCTTCGCCGCGCTGGCGGGCTGCGGGGCGTCGGGCTGGGATGTCAGCGCCAGGGCGGCGAGGCCGCCGAAGGCGGCGGTGGTGAGGGTGATGGCTGCGATCCGTCGGGTGGTCATCAGGGCTCCAGGTCGTCAGGGGACGCCATCGAGGATGCGGGCAGCCGGGTCAGCGAGGGGCAGCCCCCAGGTGAGCGATTGGTAAGGGACCGGGGGCTCGCACACCCAGTTGCGGTACATCTCTGGGCGTGGCTGAACCGCCCGTGATCCTGCTCGTCGAGGACGACCACGCCATCCGTGACGGATTGCGCCGGTCGCTGGACCGTGAGGGCTTTGCCGTCATCACGGCGGCGACGGCAGCCGAGGCGCTGCAGGTCGCCGCCCGCGAGAGCCCCGATCTGGTCCTCCTGGACCTCGGTCTGCCCGACGGCGACGGACGCGACGTCTGCCGTGAGCTGCGCCGTACCGGTGACGTCCCGGTCGTGATGCTGACCGCCCGCGGCACCGAGATGGACCGGGTGGTCGGCCTGGAGATCGGCGCCGACGACTACATCGTCAAGCCGTTCTCGGCGCTGGAGGTCGCGGCGCGCATCCGCGCGGTCCTGCGCCGCACCAGCGCCCGGGGCGCCGAGGCCGCGCCCGCCGCCACGAGCTACGCCGACGTCCACGTCGATCCCGCCACGCGCCGGGCGCACGTCGCGCAGACCGAGCTGGCGCTGACCCGCCGCGAGTTCGACCTGCTCGCGGCACTGGTCCGGCGGGGCGAGGTCGTCTCCTCGCGCGACGCGCTCTTCGACGAGGTCTGGGGCGGGCCGTGGTTCGGCAGCCCCAAGGTGCTGGACGTCCAGATCGGCGCGCTGCGCCGCAAGCTCGACGAGGCGGGCGGCCCGGCGATCGAGACGGTGCGCGGCATCGGCTACCGGCTGGCCGCTCCGTGAGCGTCCGCGCGCAGGTGCTGCTCGTGATCGCCTACCTCCTGCTGGTGGCGATCGTGAGCCTCGCGGTGCCCTTGGCCGTCAACGTGCACGACCGCGTCAACGGCGAGCTGCGCGACCAGGCCAGCGCGCGGGCGGCGCTCATCGCGTCGGCGGCCGCCGACCACGACGAGGCGGGCGAGCGGGTCGACCTGCAGGCCCTGGCCGACGCGGGCAGCCGCCAGGCCGACGGGCGCGTGGTGATCGTCGACGCGCAAGGGCGCCTGCTGGCCGACAGCGCGCGCTCCGCCGCGGTGGGCACGAGCTTCACCGGTCGCGCGGAGATCGCGCGGGCGCTGACGGGGCGCCGGGTGCAGTTGCAGCGCCACTCGGCCACGCTGGGGGCGGACCTGCTGGCCACCGCCGTCCCGATCGTCCACCACGGTCGCGCCGACGGTGCGGTCCGCGTCACCCAGACGCTGAGCGCGGTGAACCGCGCGATCAACCGCTCGACGACGGGCATCGTGGCGTTGGCCGGCATCGTGCTCGCGCTGGGTCTCGTCGCCGCGGTGGTGCTGTCGGGCCGCCTGGCCCGTCCGGCGCGCCGGCTGGAGCACGCGGCCGAGGCCGTCGCCGCCGGCCGGCTGGGCACCCGTGTGGACCCCACGGGCCCCCGGGAGCTCCAGCACCTCGCCACCGCGTTCAACCGGATGACCGCGCAGGTGCAGGACACCCTGGAGGCGCAACAGCGCTTCGTCGCCGACGCCTCCCACCAGTTGCGGACACCGCTCACCGGCACGCGCCTGCACCTCGAGCGCGTCCTCGGAAGCGCCGACCTCGACGACGCGCGCGACGGCGCGCGCGTGGCGCTGGCCGAGGTCGACCGCCTGGCGCGCACCGTGGACGAGCTGCTGGTCCTCAGCGGGGACGAGGCCCCGGCGCGCGCCGCGCAGCCGCTGGACCTGGCCGACCTCGCCGTCGAGTCGGCCGCCCGCTGGGAGGTCGCCGCCGAGGCAGCCGGGCAGCGCGTGGTCGTCGACGCGCAGCGAGGCGGCACGGTCCGCGCGGTGCCCGACGACGCCGAGCGGGCGCTCGACGCGCTGGTGGAGAACGCGATCGCCTACGGCGGGCCCGGGACGACCGTCCGCCTGGAGGCGGGCCCGCGGTCCATCCGCGTCCTCGACGAGGGGCCGGGACTCACGGCCGCTGACGCCGAGCTGGCGTTCGAGCGGTTCGCGCGTGGCAGCGCGGGCACGCGCGCGCCGGGCTCGGGGCTGGGCCTGGCGATCTCCCGGCGCCTGGCCCGCCGCAACGGCGGTGAGGTGACGCTCGTCTCGCGCGAGGACGGCCCGGGCGCGGTCGCCGAGCTCTGCCTGCCCGAGGAGCCCGATGCGCGCTGACCGCCTGCGCAACGCGCTGATCGCGCTCGCCGCCCTCGTGGCCGCGGCGGCCGTCGTCGCCGGGATGACGCTGCTGTCGAGCTCGATCACGTCGACGCGGGTGCGCGTGGACGAGGACCTGAAGGTGCTCGCGCCGAGCGTCACGGTCACCACGAACGTCACGACGACGTCCACCGCGCCGGCGCCCCCGCCGGCCCGCACGACCACCACCACGCGCGACGACGACGATCACCGAGGTCGCGGTCGCGGGCGCGGTGACGGCGACGGCGACGACGACTGAACGGCCGCGGCCGTCAACCGCCGACGCGCTCGAGGTTGGCCGCGTGGATCTTCTTCTGCTCGGCGTCGCGGCGGGCGATCGGCAGCGTCCAGTCCTCGAGGTACCTGAGGTCCTCGCGGAGGATCGCCAGCGCGCGCTGGGAGTCCAGCACCTCGCCGTGGCCGGGGACGACCCACTCCGCGCGCTCGACGACCTCGACCAGCCGCTCCAGCGTCGCGACGTACGCGCCGCGATCGACGACCATCGGGATCTCCACGGGCGACAGGTAGTCACCCGCGACCAGCACCCCGGCCCAGTCCAGGAACAGCGCCATGCCGTCGATGGTGTGGCCCTCGGCGACGTGCAGCTCGATCTCGTGCTCGCCGATCTCCAGCTTGCCCGGCACGGGCATCGCCTCGTACTGGCCCAGCTGCAGCGGCTTGCGACCCGGCACGTAGAACTCGGCGTCGAACTCGCGCAGCCGGCGCGCGGCCTCGCCGGGCGCGCCGGTCAGGCGTGCAGCGGTCGTCTCGCACACCCCCAGGGCCGCGTCGGGGAAGACCAGACGGCCGAGCAGGTGGTCCCAGTCGCCGTGCGTGGCGATCAGCCCGCTGAAGGGGAACTGCGCCTGCTGCAGCAGCGACGGCAGCACCTCGAGCTCCTCCGGCAGCACCGGGGAGTCGATGACGAAGCCCTCCTCGCCGGACCGGACGATCGTGCAGGTCGTCTGCCAGACGGCGGACGTCGCGACGAGGACGTCCTCATGGAGCGCGCGGACGCGCACCGGCGACGACGCGGCCTAGAGGCCGAGGGCCTTCATCGCGTCCAGCAGCGTCTTGACCTCGAGCGTCGGCTTCTTCTGGCCGGCCTCGAGCGGCTGCTTGGAGCGGTTGACCCAGATCACGGGGACCTTGGCCTTCAGGCACGGCTCGACGTCGTGGTACTGGGAGGCCGTGATGTGCACCCAGCCCTTCTTGCCGCCGATGCGGCGCGCGAACTCCGTGAAGTGCGCGGGGTCGGGCTTGTAGGAGCGGACCTGCTGCGCGGTGACGACGAGGTCGTAGTCGCCCGGGATGTGCCGCCGCGTCAGGCCCAGCAGCTTGTCGTCGATGTTGGCGATGAGGCCGGTCTGGTACTTGGAGCCGAGGATCTTCTTCAGCTGCGGCGCGGTCTCCTTGAACGGCGCCCAGCGCGAGACGCTGTCCGGGAGGAAGCCGGCGCGCGAGGGCTCCAGCGTCCAGCCGATCTCCTTGGCGATCTTGACGGCCGTCTGGCGCAGCACCTCGGCGTACAGCTCGTAGGAGCCGCCCTCGACCTCGCGGGAGGTCTCGTGGAAGAGGCGGATGACCTCGTCGCGGTCCTCGATGGTGAAGCCGTCGCGGTTGGCCTCACGCGTGAACGCGTCGAACACGCCCGATTCCCAGTCGATCAACGTGCCGTACACGTCGAAGGTGACCCACTCGATGTTCTTCGGCAGCGCCATAGAGCGGGGGATTGTGCCATTTCCGGCGCGTACAACGCCTGACGGCCGGGTTTTGTACGCGTGGATAACGACGGGCCCCGCGGCAGGCGAGAGGGTCACCGGTCGGGCGTCACACCCCGCCGGGTCAACCACTGCAGGAGAACTGAAGATGAAACTCGTCATCGGGATCGTCCGTCCCGAGAAGACCAACGACGTCCTCGAGGCGCTCTATCGCGCCGAGGTACGCGGCATCACGATGAGCCGCGTCCAGGGGCACGGTGGTGAGCTCGAGCGGGTCGAGACCTACCGCGGCACGACGGTGCAGATGGGGCTGGCCGAGAAGGTCCGCTTCGAGATCGCGGTGTCCGACGACTTCGTCGGGCCCACCATCGCCGCGCTGCGCGAGGGCGGCCAGACCGGGGAGGTCGGCGACGGCAAGATCTTCGTCGTCCCGCTCGAAGAGGTCGTGCGGATCCGCAGCGGTGAGACCGGCGCGGCGGCCGTGACGCCGGTGGGCGAATGACGTCGCTGGCCGCCGCGGCGTCGGCCGTGGACACGGGCGACACCGCGTGGATGCTGGTCGCCACGGCGCTGGTGCTGCTGATGACCCCCGCGCTGGGCCTCTTCTACTCGGGCCTGGTGCGCGCGAAGAACACCCTCAACACGTCGATGATGTGCGTCGCGGCGATCGCGACGGCCACGATCACCTGGTCGGTCATCGGCTACTCGCTGGCCTTCGACGGGGACGGCGCGATCATCGGCGGCCTCGGCAACGCCTTCATGAAGGGCATCGACTTCGCCCCGCGGGACGGGACGACGATCCCGCACCTGGTCTTCTTCTCCTTCCAGGCGACGTTCTGCATCATCACGACCGCGCTGGTGGCCGGAGCGGTCGCGGAGCGCATGCACT
>CAYUDT010000041.1:0-38235 GCA_964443695.1 uncultured Conexibacter sp.
TCCCGACTCATCAACGACCTATCAGGTGGGACATATGTCGTGAACTCGGGCACCCTCGCTCACCCCTCATGAAGTCCCTGCTCCGGCGGGGACTTCGTCATTTGTGGCCGCGGCCGGCAGGGCTGAGGCGTCTAGGCGGAGTCGCGCGCGGTGCGGGTGCGTGAGCGACACCACAGGGCGACGGCGACGGCCACGATCGCGAGCACGAGCAGTGCCTCGAGGATGTGGGTGATCTGGTCGGCGCTCTTGTAACTGGAGCCCAAGCCCCAGCCGATGCCGGCGAAGCCGAAGCACCAGATCGCCGAGCCGAGCGCCGTGAGCGCGAGATACCGCGGAAGCGGCTCGCCGAAAACGCCCGAGGGAACGGAGATGAACGACCGGACCAGCGGCGTGAGGCGACCGAGGAACACGGCGCGGGAGCCGTGCCTGGCGAACCAGCGCTCGGCCTTGGCGACCTGGCCCGGACCGAGGTGGATCTTGCGCCCGTGGCGGTCCAGCAGCTCGCGGCCGCCGCGCTGCCCGATGGCCCAGCCCAGCCAGCTTCCGGCCAGGTATCCGACGGTGCCGCCGGCCGACAGCAGCAGGTAGGTGCCCAGGCCGCCGCTCAGATGGGAGCTGACCGCCCCGGCGGCGATCGCGCCGGCGACGACCATGATCAGCTCGCCGCCCACGGGAAGCAGCGCGTCGACAGCCATCAAGACCAAGACGGCGAGCACACCATGGTTGGCGACGGCGTCGGTGAGCGACTGGGTGACGGACGCGAGAGGCATTGTCGGTCAGCGTGCCAGCGAGACCGCTCTGGTTCCTGACAGAAAGCTGAACGCTTCAACGAGGGGGCCCCGACGCCGCCGGGATCGAGTCCTGGTTGCGGCACACCGCACGGCGCGGATGCAGCACCTCGTGCACGCATGGCCCGTCGGTCGCCGAGCGGATGTTGCAGGCGATGACGGCCGAACCAGTCAGGTTATTAGCAGGTCCGCTGCCCATCCTTTGCCGGCATGACCACAGCCTCGGCGCCTCCCGCGCGGCCCACGGCCCGCGCGATGCTCAACAAGGTCCCCGAGATCACCATCTGGTTCTGGGTGATCAAGATCCTCTGCACCACCGTCGGTGAGAGCTTCGCGGACTGGATCAACATGACCCTCGGCTTTGGGCTCAAGCCCACCGCCCTGTTGTTCACCGCCCTTCTGGCCGTGGTGCTCGCCATCCAGTTGCGGCTGCCGAAGTACAGCCCGTTCCCCTACTGGCTGACAGTGGTCGTGCTCAGCGTGACCGGCACGCTCTACACCGACATCCTCACCGACGACCGCGGGTTCCCGCTGTGGGCCAGCAGCGTGATCTTCACCGGCGTTCTCGTCGTGGTCTTCGGCGTCTGGTACGCCAAGGAGCGCACGCTGTCGATCCACAGCATCACGACGTTCCCGCGCGAGGCCTTCTACTGGTTGGCGGTCCTGGTCACCTTCGCACTGGGCACCGCGACCGGCGACTGGACCCTCGAGCTCACCGGCTGGAGTCCCGCGGAGGCCGTGATCCTGCCGGCCACGCTGATCGCGATCATCGCCGTCGGCTGGCGCCTGGGCGCGAACCCGGTCCTGGCGTTCTGGCTGGCCTACATCCTCACCCGTCCGCTCGGCGCCAACATGGGTGACCTGCTTGGCCTGTCCAAGGCTGAGCGTGGCCTCGGCCTCGGCACCGCGGCGACCAGCGTCATCTTCCTCGGGGCGATCCTCGCCACCGTGATCTACCTGACGATCTCCAAGGTCGACGTGATCGAGGAGCACGAGAAGAAGAAGACCGCCGCAGACGCCCCGGAGCGCAACGCCGGCCGCGAGCGCTCGGTGCTGGGCATGTACGGCGTCGCAGCCGCCGCCACCGTCGCGGTCCTGGCCTACGCCCACTCCCAGCCCCACACGGTGCCGCAGCCCGAGGAGGCAGCGACGTCGAGCGCCCAGCTGACGCCCGCCGAGGCCCAGAAACCGTTCCCGGCCTCTGACATCGCTTCGCTTCGCACGATCGTGCAGAACGCCAGGACCGCCGTCGCCAGCGGCAGCCAGGGCGCCGCGAAGAAGCCGGCCGACACGCTCGAGAAGACCTGGGACGACCTGGAGCCCAAACTGCACCCGCTCGATGACACCGCGTGGGGCTTCTACGACGCCGAGATCGATGCCGTGCTGACCTCGATCCGCGACAACAACCCCAACCAGGCGACCGAGACGAAGGCCGTCGACAAGCTGCTCACCTCGCTCGGCACCTGACGGCCTCCGCTCCTCGACGGGCTCGCGCGCACACAACGATGCGCACGGGCCCGGCTCAGGCGCGCCGGGAGCTCCCCGGATGCGTTTCGGCGTGCTCGCTAAACGACGGGCTGCCGTCTGACGGTCGTCCCGACAGACCATCGCGTCCGGATGCTCAGCCGGTCGTCGCGTGCATGCGCGCGAGCTGGGTCACGGCCAGCGAGTGGCAGGGGAAGATCTCCACCTGCCGCAGGTCGATGCCCTCCGCCTCAGCCGCGGCGCTCACGTCGGGCAGCAGCCGCTCCACGGACGCCGCCGAGCGCCAGACCTCGCTGACGCGCAGCGTGCCCTCCTCGCCGAGCAGCAGGTGACCGAGGCACTCCTGCATCGTGATGTTCCCGTGGTCGGTCACCCGGTCGACGATGGCGTCGTACTGCGCCCGCGTCATCTGCGGCGGCAGGTAGCGGACGACGACGCCCGTGTCATCGGCCAGGTCGACGTCGTCCGCGAAGCGCATGAGCTGGATGTCGAGGACCTCGGGCTCCTGATCGGGCAGTCCGGCGCTGCGGATCGCCGGCCTGAGCCGGTCCATGAAGTCGCGCCACGGCTCCGGTGACTCCCAGGCTTCGCTGACCCGCAGCGCTGTCTGCGGCCCGAAGCACACGTGGAGCTCCATGCCGTCCGGCGGGAAGCCTCCGTCGCTCTGGGACACCTCCTGCTTGACCGACTCGTACTGCGCCGTGGTCATGGCCGCGGGCGCGAACCGCACGAGGATGCTCATGGTTGTGGCCTCCTGGCTCGTAGGGCCTTTTACCTTCGACGATGCCCGACCGTCCGCGAGGGGAATTCCGTCGTTTCGCCCGGGGCGCTCACTGCCTCCCTGGGGCACCCGCCCGACCCGTTCACGGCTGAGGGGTGCGCGGCGAGGAGTGGGCGTTGCGCAGGCGGTGGGCACGTTCGTCGCGGCCGTCCTGCACGGCCGCCCAGAACAGGGCGGCCAAGGACGTCACGACCGCGAGCCCGCTCACGATGCTGACGGCGAGAAATCCGGCGCTGTCGTACATGGACGACATGGTGCGCGTGTGCCGGTCAAGCGGCCGCCAGGACACCGTCAGGATTCGGTAAGGAACCCGTAGGAGGCCCACCGGCAAGGCCGGGGTCGGCGCCCGGTCGACCGCTTCGGTCAGGCCGGCGGAAGGTTCGCGGCGTGCCGTTCGTAGTCGGCGATGAGGCGGCCCAGACGCTCGCCGGCGGCGAGGTCGGAGGGGTAGTGGCCGCGGGCGTAGAGCCGTGAGTAGAGGATCTCGTCGAGCATGTGCTCGAACTCCGGGGCACGCCCTGGCTCGAGCTCCCTCAGGATGGTGACGGCTGCGACGCCCACGGTGGCGTGCTTGCTGGGGTAGGAGAACTTCTTGGCAAAGCGGTCCTGGTTGAGGGCGTGCAGTGTGGGGTCGGCGATGTACGGCGAGGGGCGCGCGTAGCGGTTCTTCAGCGTGGCCTGCACCTGCGTCGCGGCCTTGAGCGTCTGCTTGAGCAGCGTCTTGGCGGCCGCAGCCTGCTCGGGGCGGGCCAGCTGCCCGTACTGCTTGACGTAGAGCTTCCAGATCGCCTTGGAACCGGCCTTCTCGGCCCAGGCGGCGGCCCGATCGCCGGCGGGGTTTCGGGGCGGGAGCTGGTGCATGGTCCGCAGTTCGGCGGCCTGCGCGGCACCGGACGGCGGTGCGGGGATCTGGGTCATCGCCCAGGCGGTGTACTGGGGGAGCGTCGCCTCGGGGTGGGCGGCGAGCCAGCGGTCGGCTTCGCGGTCGGCACGAGCCTCGGCGGCGACGAGCGGCTGGACGACCTGCGCGATCTGCGGGTCGTCGAAGAGCTCCGGCGGGTGCAGCGCGCTGGACTTCTTGGTCGACCCGGCCAGCACGTGCGCACCGTAGGCGCCGCCGGCGACGAGGAGCAGCAGTGCCGCTGCCAGGCCGAGCACCGCGGCGCGCGAAAGGCGGGTGGGACGGCTATCGGACACGGGCGGGAGCCTCCAGTTCGGGGAAGAGCGTGCGCGCGGTGCGCCTGAGCGGGCCGGGGAGCGGAGCGATGTCGCGCAACCCCACGCCGAGCACGTACTTGCTCAGACCCGTGGGGCGGACCCCGAGCGCGCGTAGCGTGTCGATGGCGGGGGCACGTGCACGTTGGGCCTTCAGTTCGAGGATGACGTGATCGGCGGAGAGCGCCGGACCGTCGTGATCGTCGTACGGGTAGTCGAGTTGCCAGTCACAGGTCAATCGGGAAAGGCCGTCGAGCTGCACGAGCGTCATCCGCCGGTAGCGCGTGCGGAGCACCGGGTGCAGGTCTGTGGGCAGGCTGGTCCCGTAGGCGTCCTGGAGGCGGCCGTCGAGGAACTCGAGGGCCGCGGGGGAGAGCGGGCGGCCGATGTCCGGGCAGTGGCTGCGGTGCTTGATCGTCTCGCCGCGCCGCCCTTTGAGCTTGAGCTCGAGGACGTGCTGGTCGGCGTCGACGTAGCTGCGCACGCGGACCTTGAAGCGCCGGCGGCGGTCCTGGACGTGGGCGCGGTAGGTCATGAGGTCGGTGGAGTCGAAGTAGACGGTGTCGTAGGTGAAGCTGCGTCGCCCGTCGATCTCCAGCGCGCCGTGGTCCTCGGTCAGTGCCGCGAGCAGTCGATGCGCCTGGTCCCAGGTTGCGAGGTACTTGTGGTCGTGCCGGGAGGTCAGTCGCGCACGTTCCTCGAGCTCGGCCAGCGTGACGGGCGGCAGCGATGCGACGAGCTCGAGCGTCTGTCGGCGAGGACAGTTCACGACCGCCCCGCGGGGAGGACGTGGCGGATCTGCAGGCGCGTGAGGTCGCGGACGTAGTCGATCTCCTCGATGACCACCTCGATCACCTCGACACCGAGGTCCTCGCTGAGGCGCTCGCGCAGCGCATGCTCGTCGGTGGCTATGGCGTCGAGCGTGACCGACCGGCGGCCGGTGGGCCGGTAGAGCGTGGGGTGATCGATGATCAGCAGCACGGCCAGCAGCACCGTGCTGAGCAGGATCTGAAACGGCACCTCATCCAGGCGCAGGCCGTTGACCAGAGCCAGCACGAGCGCGCTGAAGAAGTACGTCAGCTCGGCGTTGCTGAACGGCTCGGAGCGCAACCGCACGATGGACAGCAGCGCGAACAGCCCGAACCCGACCGCCGGCCCGATGTGGCGCTGGGCGATCGCCGCGAGCAACACGAAGACGCCGACGTTGAACGCCGTGAACACCATGAACAGCCCGCGCCGGGGGCGCCGCCACGCGACCAACAGGTTCAGCAAGCCGATCGCGACCAGGTCGACGGTCAGCCGCAGGAGCAGATCGGCGTAGTCAGCAGCATGCACGGGCACGTACCGTGACACCCTGCAATTAGACTTGGATTAGAGCTCCATTGGAACCATCCACCAAACTGCTGCTGGTCGAGGACGAGCTGCGCATGGCGCGCGTGCTCCAGGGCGGGCTGGCCGAGGAGGGATACGCGGTGCACCTCGTGGGATCGGGTGAGGAGGCGCTTGCCGCCACCGCGGTGTCGGCCCCCGACGTCGTGATCCTCGACGTGATGCTGCCGGGCATCGACGGCTTTGAGACCTGTCGGCGCCTGCGTGCCGCAGACTGCTGGGCGCCCGTGCTCATGCTCAGCGCCCGGAGCACCACGACCGACCGCATCACCGGCCTGGACAGCGGTGCCGATGACTACCTGGCCAAGCCGTTCTCCTTCGCCGAGCTGTTGGCCCGGCTACGGGCGATGACCCGCCGCCGCGAGCAGCACCGCGACGCCGACCTGAAGGTCGGCGAGTTGCGCCTGGACCCCCGGGCGCGCCGCGTGTGGCGTGGCGCGACCGAGGTGCGGCTGTCCTCCCGCGAGTTCGCAGTGCTCGAGGCGCTCATGCGCCGCCCCGGAGAGGCGGTCAGCCGCGACTGGCTGCTCGAGCAGGCGTGGGACATCGCCTACGAACGGCGGTCCAACGTCGTCGACGTGTACATCCGGTACTTGCGCGCCAAGCTCGATGAGCCGTTCGAGCGGCCGTTGATCGACACCGTGCGCGGCGTCGGCTATCGCCTGACCGACGACCAGACATGACCGTCCGCGACCGGCTGCGCCGCGCTCCGCTCGTCGCCAAGCTCACGACGATCTACGCGCTCGTCGCGGTGCTGCTGTTCGCCGCTGTCGGCGGCATCATCTTCCTGCGCTTCGAGAGCGAGCTGAACCGCACGATCGACGCCGACCTGCGCTCGCGCGGTCAGGCCCTCGCCACCATCGTCGACCGGCAGGGTCCCGCCGCGCTGCAGGGCGAGACGGCGTTGCGCCTGCTGCGACCGCAGGGTGCGTTCGCACAGGTCCTCGACCGCCGCACCGGTCGCGTGCTCGCCAGCACCCGAGCGCTGCGGCACGTCGCCGTGCTCTCCCCGCAGCAGGCGGCCGACGTGCAGCGCAGCGCGATGCTCACCCGCAAGAACCTCGCCGGCGTCGCCAAACGCGCCCGCTTCGCGCTCGCGCGGCTGACTGATCCGGCGGACTCCGTGCTCGTGGTCGGCCGGTCGTTGAAGGACCGCGAGGGCGCCAACGAGAGCTTCGCCCGCGCGCTGCTCATCGGCGGTCCGCTCGCGTTGCTGCTGGCCTCCGCCGCGGCCTACGCCCTGGCTCGTGCTGCCCTGCGCCCCGTCGAATCAATGCGTCGGCGGGCGGCCTCGATCTCGGTCGCCGACCCTCATGCCCGCCTCCCGGTCAGCTCGGCCGACGACGAGATCAGCCGCCTCGGACACACCCTCAACGACATGCTCGCCCGCCTGGAGCACGCCTTCGACCAGCAGCGCGAGCTGACCGCCAACGCCAGTCACGAGTTGCGCACCCCGCTGAGCATCCTCATCTCCCGACTGGAGATCGCCCTGCGCCGGCCGCGCTCGGAGGCTGAGCTGCGCGGCGTCCTGGAAGAGACGCTCGTCGAGGCCCGCCGCCTCGACGGCCTGGCCGACGACCTCCTGCTGCTGGCGCGGCTGGACGCCGGACAGGACGATCTCGAGTGGGAGCAGGTCGACCTGCACGACCTCGTCGCCGATGTCGAGGCGGCGTTGGGCGACCGCCTCGCGGCGTCCGGCCGCACGCTCGTCCTTCCCGACCCGGGAGTGATGATCGCCGGCGACCGGGCCCGGCTGGAGCACGCCGTCAGCAACCTCGTCGGCAACGCCCTCACCCATGGCGCGGGGGCCATCACCGTCGCCGTCGGCACACACGCCGGCACCGCACGGATCGCGGTCCGGGACGAGGGTCCAGGAATCCCCGCCGAGTTCGCCGACGACGCGTTCGCGCGCTTCGCGCGCCACCCGACCGCGCGTAGTCGACCCGGTGCGGGCCTCGGTCTCGCGCTCGTGCAGGCCGTCGCCCGCGCCCACGGCGGGTGCGCCGGCATCGGGCCCGGACCGGCGGAGGTCTGGATCGAGATCCCCCAACGCTGACGTCGCCGGACACGACGCCGGCGGGGAAGCGGTCAATGCGTTTGCGCGGACTCGCGCCGGCGCCGTGGTCCCGTAGTTGACCGCAGGGGGCTGCGTGTCAGCGCGGATGGCAACAGGGTCACCCGCGCGTACGGTCGCGGTTCACGCGTGTCTGCCTGTTCTCCCATCGGGGCTCGACGGTCCGCGCCGGCGTTCGGGGCGCAGCAGGCCGTGGGCGATGGCGATGTCCAGCGCGTCCTCGATGTCGTCTGCGCCGAGCTTGGCGAAGATGCGGTCGAACTGGCGGCGGATGCCGGGCTCGTCGGTGTGGGCGAGCAGCGCCAGTTCCGACCAGTCCCAGCCGGCGCGCGCCAGGCCGAGCAGCTGGTGCTCGCGCGCGGTCAGGCGTGGCATCCATCCGGGCGGGCGGCTGCGACCGATGTCGGCGCTGCCGTGGAGCGCGGAGGGTGCACGGGTCTCGCCGGCGCGGGCGGCCTCGGCGACGTCGAGGCAGATGACGTCGCGGTCGGCGGTCTTGCTCAGGAACGCGGCCGCTCCGGCTTGGAGCCCGGCGGTGATGAGCTGCTCGTCCTCGAAGGCCGACAGCAGGACGACGGGGATCGCGGGTCCGTAGCGGGCCAGCGCGGCGATGATGTCGATGCCGTCGATGACGGGCATGCGGACGTCCAGCAGCGCGACGTCCGGGTGTTGGCGGCGGATGAGGTCGAGTGCGGTGCCGCCGTCGGCGGCTTCGCCCACGACCTCGAAGGCGCCGCTGTCCTGCAGGGCGCGCACGATCCCGTGGCGGTAGAGCGGGTGGTCATCGGCGACGACGATGCGCAGCGGCGCGGGGTGGGCGGCTTCGTGGTGCTCCTCGGGCGAGGGGTGGAGGGCGGTGGTCATCTGGGGCCTTCTTGGTCGGTGGGTGATCGGTGTGTTGTGAGCCTGTCGCGCGGATGGGTGGGCTGCGATGGTGCGATCGGCGCTCGTCGCGGTGGAACCCGGCATGGGTCGATCGGATGACGGCGCAGGCCGTCACGGTCGTCGTGGCCGACGACCATCCGTTGTTCCGGGAGGGGATCGCGCGGGCCGTGCGCGAGCGTCCGGAGCTGCGTCTGGTCGGCGAGGCCGCCGACGGCCGCGCTGCGCTGGAGCTGATCCGGGACCTGGTCCCCGCCGTCGCGGTGATCGACCTGCGGCTTCCCGAGCTCGACGGCGTGGCGATCGTCAACGCGGTCGTCCGTGATGGCCTGCCCACGCGGGTGCTCGTGCTGTCGGCGTTCGTGGAGTCCCGGTTGGTCTATGAGGCGATGTCGGCCGGTGCCGCCGGCTACTTCTCCAAGGACGCCGATCGCGACGAGGTGCTGGACGCCATCGCGGCACTTGCCCGTGGCGAGGCACGGGTCGATCCGCGGCTGCAGCACGCGCTGTTCACCGAGATGCGCGGGCGCGAGAGCGACCGGCCGCTGCTCACCCCCCGCGAGCTGGAGATCCTGCGCTGGATGGCCGACGGTGACTCGGCCCCGGCGATCGGGCGCGAGCTGTTCCTGGCGACGGCCACCGTCAAGTCCCATCAGGCGCACATCTACGAGAAGCTCGGCGTGTCCGACCGCGCCGCAGCGGTGGCCGAGGCGATGCGTCAGGGGTTGCTGGAATGACGACCGGCCGCGCAGAGCTCGCGATGGCGTGGCTACGCGTGCTGCTGGTGCCGCTGGTGGCCGTCGGCGCCGGTGCCGTCGATCACCCGGGCGGCAACAGCGACGCGTTCGTTCCGTTGCTCATCGCCGTCTCGGCCTGGACGCTGGTGGTGCTCGTCGTCCACGTGCGCGCCGTGCGCGGGAGGACCGCTTGGGTGGAACGTGCGGCGCGCGTGGAGCCGGTGATCGACCTGGCCGCGATCACTGCCTTGACCTACAGCTCAGGCGGCCCGTACTCGCAGACGCGCCTGGCGTTCTTCGCGCTGCCGCTGGTCGCTGCCTTTCGCCTGCGTCCCCGGCTGACCGCCGCCTGGGCCGGGGCGGCGATCGCCGCCTACGTGCTGACCTCGCTGCCGCACCCCGCGACACGGTCCGGCGCCGACGTCGACGTCATCATCGTCACCGCGCTCTTCCTGGCCTGGGCCGGAGCCGGTGCGGTCGTGCTGGCCGCCGCGCTCGGCCAGCGCGACCGGCAGATCCGCGCCCAGGCAGACCAACGCGGCCGGCTGGTCGCCCAGGCGCTGGACGCCGAGGAACGCGAGCGCGGTCGTCTGGCCGAGCTGCTGCACGACCACGCCATCCAGAACCTGCTGCTGGCCCGCCAGGAACTCCATGACCATCACCGTCGCCACGACGAGCCCTCCTACGAGCGCGCCGACGCTGCGCTGGCCACGACCGTCGAGCAGCTCCGCGGCGAGATCTTCGACCTGCACCCCTACGTGCTCGACCACGCCGGCCTGCACGCGGCGCTCTCGGGCCTGGCCGACAACGCCGAACGTCGCAGCGACGCCCGCGTGCACCTCGACATCGGCGACGTCACGCTGCCCGCCGAGCAGCAGCACCTCCTGCTCTCCGTGGCCCGCGAGCTCCTGGCCAACGCCGCCCAGCACGCCCACGCGCGCACCATCACCCTGCGCCTGACCGACGACGCCGGCGGGCTGACGATGACCGTCAGCGACGACGGTCGCGGTCTGACGAGCGAGCGCCGCAGCAGGGCGATCACCGAAGGTCACATCGGCATGGCCACCAGCGCCGAGCGCATCTGCGCCGCCGGCGGCACCCTGGACGTGAGCTCCGCCCCCGGCGACGGCACGACGATCACCGTGCGACTGCCCCGGACGTAGTGGTCCGATCGGACCACCGGGCCTCATCCCCAACCCGCGCCGAGCGCACCATGGCCGACACTGCGAACGGCCGCCACGCTGAACGCATGTTCCTCCTGTTCTTCGGATACGGCACCAAGGTCAAGGCGCGCGGCGTCACCGACGAGCGCCGATGCCCCCGCTGCCACAACACCACGCGCTGGCAGCACATCGAGCGCTACCGCTACCTCTCGCTGTTCTTCGTGCGCCTGGCCCGCTGGAAGCACGAGAACCTCGACGTCTGCCCCGTCTGCGGCCAGACCGAGACGCCCGCGCCCGCAGCCCGCCGCCCGACCCTCCACCTGATCGAGGCCTGAACGCCATGGACGACGACACCTTCACCGACCTGGTCCGCACCGTGCTCGACGCGCTGCCCGACGCGTTCCTCGACACCCTCACCAACACCGCCGTGCTGATCAGCGACGACGGCGAGGAGCACCGCGCCTACGGGCTCTACCGCGGCGCGACCTCCGCCCGCGAGGACCACGCCATCATCGTGATCTTCCGCGACACGCTCCTGCGCGACTTCGAAGACGACCCTGACCGCCTGGCCGCCGAGGTGCAGCGCACCGTGCTCCACGAGATCGGGCACCACCTCGGCTACGCCGAACGTGGCGTCGCGCTCCTCGGGCTCTGAACCGGGCCCAGGAGATCGGGGCACCGTCTGAGCGCCGATGGTGAGCAAGCACGCACGACGCGCGCCTGACCGTGCTGCACCGAGCAGCAGTGACACCGCGCATGCCCGCGTCGGAACGTCGACGTCGGCAACGCCTCAGGTCTTGAAGGCAGTGCGGTAGGCCGTCGGCGTCGTCGCCGCGTGGCGGCGCAGGTGCAGGCGCAGGGCGGCGGCGCTGGGGAACCCGGCCCGGTCGGCGACGACCTCGACGGGCAGGTCGGTGGTCTCCAGCAGCTCGCGGGCGCGGCCGACGCGCTGGGCGAGCAGCCAGCGCTTCGGTGAGGTGCCGACCTCGGCGCTGAAGCGGCGCGAGAAGGTCCGCTCGCTCATGCACGCCTGGCGGGCCAGCTGTTGCAGCGTCAGCGGCTCGTGCAGATGGTCGTGGGCCCAGGCGAGCGTCGCGCTGAGCCCGACGCCGGGCAGGCCGGCGGGGTCGGGCCGCGGCGGCGCGGCGATGAACTGCGCCTGGCCGCCCTCGCGGTGGGGCGCCACGACGTTCCACGAGGCCAGGCGGGTCGCCGCTGCGGCGCCGGCCTCCCGCCGGACCACGTGCAGGCAGAGGTCCAGGCCGGCGGCGAGGCCCGCGGAGGTCAGGACGTCGCCGTCGTCGACGTAGAGCACGTCGGGCCGGACGTCGGCCCGGGGGTGGCGGGCGGCAAGGTCGTCGCACCAGTGCCAGTGGGTGGTGGCCGGCCGGCCGTCGAGCAGGCCGGCCTGCCCGAGGACGAACGCGCCGACGCAGATGCTCATGACGACCGCACCGCCCGCGTGCGCCGCCTGCAGCGCCGCGATGACGTCGTCGGGCACCGGGGCGTCGGCCGGGTGGCGACCGGGCACGACGACGATGTCGGCGTGCCGGAGCGCATCGAGGCCGTGGGCGACGTCGAGGTCGAAGCCGTCCGGGGTGCGGACCCGGCCCGGCCTGCGGCCGCAGGTCGTCAGGGTGAAGCCGGCGGGGGCGCCGTCGCGCCCCGGGCCGCGTGAGAAGGCCTGGACTGCGCAGCCGAGGTCGAAGGTGATCACGCCGTCCAGCGCCAGCGCCGCGATGTGCAGGGGAGCCATGCGCAGACATGTTGGCACGAAATCGCCGATAGTTGTCTTTCTTGCCACTGGTCCACTTGGGGCGGGTGGCGTTCACTGACCTCCGACATGAGCGCACCGCACGGCATCGACTGGGACTGGGCCACGACCACGGGCGGCGCGCTGAGCGCGCGCCAGCGGCGCCAGCTGCTGACACCGCTGCTGCGCGTCGCGGTCGCGATGCCGGCTGCTCGTGTCCGGCTGGCGCTCGGCCGCCGCGGCACCGCGGGCCTCGACCTCGACGCCCTGCGCTGGCCGGACTCCGCGCTGGCCCGCGCCGCTGAGGAGGAGGCCCGCGAGTGCCTCTCCGCCCACGTGCTGCAGCACTCCTACCGCACGTATCTGTTTGCGCTCACCCTCGCCGCGATCGACGGCGTCCGCGTCGATGAGGAGCTCGGCTACGTCTCGTGCCTGCTGCACGACCTCACCCTCGAGCACCCCACTCCCGGGCGCTGCTTCGCGGTGACCGGCGGCGAGCGCGCCGAGCGTTTCGCCCTCGACCACGGCGCCCCGGCCGCCCGGGCCGCGACGATCGGCGCCGCGGTGTGCGGGCACATCACCGTCGGCGCCGCCGAGGACCTGTCCGATCCGGCCGGCTTCGTCTCGGCGGGCGCCAACCTCGACGTCACGGGCGCGCGGATCGCCGAGACCGACCCTGCGTTCATCGGCGCGGTGCTCGCCCGCCATCCGCGCCTGCAGTTCAAGCAGCACATGCGCACCGCCTGGGCCGCCGAGGGCCGCGCGGTGCCGGCCGGCCGATCGCGCTGGCTCACGACACACGCCGCGTTCGGCCTGCTCATCCGCGCAGCCCCGTTCGCCGAATAGCCAACCCCACCAAAGGCACATCCATGCTCATCACCGGCTCGATGCTCGGCGGCCTCCTCGCGGCCGCCGCGCTCCTCACCATCCCGTTCGCCGACGCCCGCGAGAGCGTCGCGACCGGCGCGGTCCTGCTCGGCTTCGCCATCGGCTGGGCGGCGCTGGCGCTGCTCTCCGGGCGCTGGGACGAGCGTCCGCAACGCTGGGCCTTCGTGCCGGCGGCCGCGATGGGGCTCGCCGGCGGGAGCCTGGTGATCCTCGCGCCACAGGGCGGGACGGTCGGGGCGCTCGGGTGGGCCTGGCCGCCTCTGCTGCTGGTCCTCGTCGTCTGGATGGTCGTGCAGGCGCGGCAGCGGTCTGCCGCGTGGCCGCGCCGCGTCGTGCTCTACCCGATCTTCGCGACGCTGGCGCTCACGGCCGCGGGCGGAGGCTATGAGGCGCTGCGCACGTCGGCCGACCCCGCGATCGCCAACGGCGGTGGCCTCGTCGACGTGGGCGGGCACCGCCTGTACATCGAGTGCGCGGGGTCGGGAGGCCCGACCGTCGTGCTCGAGCCGGGGCTCGGCGAGTCGGCACGGGCGATGGCGCGCCGGATCGCGCCGGTGGTCGCGCGTCGCACGCAGGTCTGCAGCTACGACCGGGCCGGCCACGGGCGCAGCGACGAAGCACCCGGCCACCGGGCCGACGGCGCCCGGGACCTGCACGTCCTGCTGCAGCGCAGCCGGATCCCCGGACCGTACGTCCTGGCCGGCCACTCGCTCGGCGGCCTCCACGCGCTGAGCTACGCCGCCCGCTACCCGCGTGACGTCGCCGGCCTGACCCTGCTCGACTCCATGCGCCCCGGGCAGACCACCGTCTTCGACCACGTCGGCCCGCTGGTCTCGTTGGTCCCGATGCTCTCGCGCACCGGGCTGGCATCGCTGCTGTTCGACAAAAAGGACGGGGACCCGGCCGCCCAGATGCGCCAGTTCGCCCGGGACGTCGACGGCATCCCCGCCGAGATGGACCGCGCGGCGAGGCTGACGAGCCTCGGTGACCGCCCGCTGGCCGTCATCACCGCCGACCTCGGCAACCGCCCCGGCTGGCGCGCCGACCAGGACCACCTCGCGACCCTGTCGACCAACAGCACCCACCGCGTCGTCGCGGGCTCGACACATCAGTCGCTGATCGACGACCGCGAGGACGCGCAGCAGTCCGGCAACGCGATCCTCGGCGTCGTGCGGGCCGTGCGCTCGGGGAGCAGCGGGTCATGAGGGCGATCGTCCAGACCCGCTACGGCGCGCCCGACGTCCTGCAGTTGCGGGATGTCGACACGCCGGCCGTCAAAGAGGACGAGGTGCTGGTCCGCGTGCGTGCAGCCGCCGTCAACACCGGCGACTGGCACCTCCTGCGCGGGATGCCGTACGTCATCCGCCTGGGAACGGGCGTGCGCCGCCCCCGGCGCGCGGTTGCGGGATTCGACCTCGCCGGGCAGGTCGAGGCGGTCGGCCGGAGCGTGACCCGCTTCCGCGTGGGCGACGAGGTGTTCGGCTGGGGCAGGGGCGCGTTCGCCGACCACGCCTGCGTGGCCGAGCGCAACCTGCTGCCCAGACCCGCCAACCTCACCTTCGAGCAGTCGGCAGCCGTCGGCGACTCGGCGACCACCGCACTGGCCGCGGTGCGCGACCAGGGACTGGTGCAGCCGGGGCAGCGGGTGCTCATCTTCGGCGCGTCGGGCGGCGTCGGTACGTTCGCGGTGCAGATCGCCAAGGCCCACGGCGCGCACGTGACCGGCGTGTGCAGCACCGCGAACGTCGACCTCGTCAGGTCGCTGGGCGCCGATGCCGTCATCGACTACACCAAGGACGACTTCGCCCGCGGCGCGCGGCCCTACGACGTCATGCTCGACATGGCCGGAAGCCGCTCCCTGGCGGATTGCCGGCGCGCGCTCACCGCCCGCGGCACCTACGTCGTGGTCGGCGTGGCCCGACCCGGTCGCTGGGTCGGGCTGGGTCGCCAGGCCCGGATGCTCCTGCTCGCGCCGTTCGTCCGCCGGCGGATGCGGGCATTCGTCGTGCGGCGCACCGCCGACGACCTGGCCGTCCTGAAGGACATGGTCGAAGCCGGGCACATCACCCCGATCATCGACCGGCGCTTCGCCTTGGGCGACACGGCCGATGCCCTGCGACACCAGGGGTCGGGGCGGGTCCGCGGGAAGATCGTGGTCGTCCCGTGAGCCGGCGTCCGTCTGGCCGCACCCCTCGACACCAAGGACCGTGACATGAACGACTCCCCGCCCCGCACCTCCGGCCTGGTCGTCGCCGGCCTGGGCGAGCTTGCCCTGGGCGCCCTCACCGGCTGGCCGATGGCACTCGCCGTCAGCCGCCCCGAGGACCTCAAGCAGCTGGGCATCCGTGCCCCGGGCCGGCTGCGCCAGTGGCACCTGGACCTCATCATGCTCGGCGGCCTCACCGCGTCGGCGGCCAGCTGGGTGCCCGATCCGCCACGCAAGGTCGCGGTGCCGCTTGCGGTCGGCGCCTGGGCCAACGCCAACGCCTTCGGCGTCCTGGCCTTCCGTCCCGACCTGAAGGAGCATCCGCTCTACAAGGCCGGCGTCGGTGCCTCGTTCGCCGCGACCTCGTGGGGGTTCACCGGACTTGCCGCCGTGGCCTTCACCCGCTGGCGGCGCGGGCGCTGAGCCACGGCGTCGCAGGCGACGCGCCGCGGACGGCCTTCCCCGGGTCCTCGAGGCGAGGGCTCAGGGTGTCGCCCGGGACGGGTGCTCGAGGATGCGGTCGAGGCCGTCGAGGATGACGTCGAGCCCGAAGAGGAACTCGGCGTCGTAGTCGTAGCCGGCCTGGGCGACGTAGCCGCCGACGACCTCGACGAGGTGCGGGAAGTCGCCGAGCGCATCGGCGTAGTCGACCATCTGCCGTTGGGCCTCGGCCGCGAAGTCCTCGGGGGTCTCTGAGGACATGTCCGTCTGCTGCAGGGCGAAGCCGTAGATGTAGGCGTCCTGGACCGACATGGCGTGGACGGAGTCCTCGACCGAGAAGCCGGCGCCGCGCAGGCAGCCGAGGACGGCGTCGTGGACCTTGAGGTTGGAGGTGCCGTGGTTGCCGCGCCCTTCCATCTCGCCGATCGCCCAGGGGTGGCGGCGCAGGGCTTCGCGGGTCGAGACGGCGCGCTTGCGCAGCTGCGCCTTCCAGTCCCCGCCGGCCTCGGGAGCGTCGATCTCGGCGAAGACGCGGTCGATCATCCCGTCGAGCAGGTCGTCCTTGTTGGCGACGTGGTTGTACAGCGACATGGCCTCGACGCCGAGCTGCTTGGCGAGCTTGCGCATCGTCAACTCGGCGACGCCGCGCTCGTCGGCCAGCGCCATGGCGGCATCGAGCAGCCGGTCGCGGTTGAGCGTCTGCGCGGTCTTGGGGGGGCGGCCGCGCTTGGGCCTGGCGTCGGCGGTCATCGCCGCGCTCCGTCGTCTGATCGCTTGACATACATACGGCGTATGTTTATACATCATCCGAATTACTTACAACGTATGTATTAATCGTCGACGAGAGGCGGACCAGATGAACAGGCAGGACGCGATGGGCAGGCTCACCCGGTGGGTGCTGGGCCACAAGCGACTCGTCGTGGCGCTGTGGGCGTCGCTGACCCTGGCCGGCGTCCTGGCGGTCGGTCCGGCGGACCGCGCCTTCGACCAGCAGTTCGCCATCCCGGGCGCCGAGGCGTTCGCGGCCAACGACACCATCGTCTCGACCTACGGCAACGGCGGAGACAGCGCCCCGCTCGTGCCCGTCGTCACGCTGCCGCGCGGCAGGACCGTGGACTCGCCCGGCGTGCGCCGCGAGTTGCGCCGCGCGCTGCAACGGATCCAGGTCGCGGTGCCGCGTTCGCGGGTGGCGTCCTACGCATCGACCGGTGACCGCGGCTTCGTCTCCGGCGACGGGCGCACGACGTTCGCGCTGGTCTACATCCCGGCGACCCGCGGCATCGACCCCGGGCAGGAGGAGGCCCGCGCCGCGCAGGCGGCGGTGAAGGGCGTGACGGTGGGCGGGGCGCCCGTGCAGGTCAGCGGCCTGAACGCGCTGCGCGCCGCAACCGCCGACGGCGCCGAGTCGGCGGGCGCGAGCATGGCGATCGAGGTCGCGATCGCGGGCGGCGGAGCGCTGCTGGTGCTGCTGTACGTCTTCGCGTCGTGGATGGCGATCGTGCCGCTGCTCATGGCGCTGGTGGCGATCCCGACGACGTTCCTCGCCGTGCTGCCGCTGGCGGTCGCCACCGACGTCTCGGTGATCGTCAAGGTCCTCATCGCGCTCGTCGGCCTGGCGATCGCGATCGACTACGCCCTGCTGGTCGTCGTGCGCTGGCGCGAGGAGCGTCAGCGCGGCGCGGCCCCGGACGACGCGGTCGCGCGAGCCATGCAGCACGCGGGCCGGTCGGTGGTGCTCAGCGGCACGACGGTGGCGATCTCGCTGCTGGCGCTCGTCGCCCTTCCGGTGCCGTTCATGCGCAGCATCGGCATCGCGGGCATGCTCATCCCGCTGGTCAGCGTGGCCGTGGCGGTGACCCTGCTGCCGGTGGTCCTGGCGACGGTCGGGCCGCGTCTGGACCGCCGCAACGCGCGCGCCGAGGACCGGGCCAGCCGCGGATGGACCGCATGGGCGCGGTTCATCGTCCGCCGCCGTTGGAGCGCGGCGCTGGTGGCGACGGCGATGCTGGCCGGGCTGACCTTCGCCGCGTCGACGATCCAGCTGGGCAACCCCAAGGCCGAGTCGCTGGGCCAGGTCGGCCCGGCGCGCGCCGGCCTGGACCAGCTGAAGCGGTCGGGGATCGGCACGGGCCCGCTGTCGCCGTTCGATGCCGTCGTCCGCGGAGGCGGCCTGGATCGCGCCCTTGCCCAGATGAAGGGCGTGGACGGCGTGCACGCCGCGATCGCCCCGCGCGACTGGCGCCGCGACGGCACGGCGCTGATCTCGGTGATCCCGACCGCCGACGGCAACTCGCCGCAGGGCCGGGCCACGCTCGACCGGCTGCGCGCAGCCACCGGTGACGACGTCGTCACCGGCGGGGACGCGGCGTTGAGCGCGGACTTCCTCGACGCCGTCTACGGCAGCCTGCCCCTGGTCATCGCGCTCATCGCGGTGCTCACGTTCCTGCTGCTGGCCCGGGCGTTCCGCTCGGTCGTGGTTCCGCTCAAGGCCGTCCTGCTGAACCTGCTGTCCGTCGGCGCGGCCTGGGGGCTGATGGTCCTCGTCTGGCAGCACGGGTGGGGCTCGGAGGCGATCTGGGGCATCCAGGCGACCGGCTCGATCAACGTCGAGATGCCCGTCGTGATCTTCGCGTTCCTCTTCGGGATCTCGATGGACTACCAGGTGTTCATCCTGAGCCGGATGCGCGAGGCATACGACCGCACCGGCTCCACCGAGGCCGCCGTCGTCGAGGGGGTCGCGCGCACGGGCCGCCTGGTCACCAGCGCCGCGCTGATCCTCGGCTTGGCGTTCGTCGCCATGAGCGCCGGCCCCGGCACCGAGGCGAAGATGTTCGCGACCGCGCTGGGGGGCGGCATCCTGTTCGACGCCACCGTCATCCGCGGCGTCCTGGCACCCGCACTGGTCGCCCTGCTCGGCCGCCGCAACTGGTGGCTGCCCCGGCGCGCCGCACGGGCGTTGCGGCTGCCGGCCGAACCCGCGGCGGCGACGACGGCGTAGCGGCCTACTCGTCCCGGAAGCAGCGCGCGAGCTGGGCCTCGTCGTCGATGCCGAGCAGGAACACGAGGTCCTCGGCCTGCAGCTGCAGGTCGGGGTGGGGGGCGACCGCGCGGGCCCCGCGGACGACGAGCGTCACCCAGGCGTCCGGCGGCAGCGGCAGCGCGGAGATCGGCAGGCCCACGGCGGCCGAGCCGGTCTCCACGGCGAACTCGGCGCGGTCGGTGGGCGGTTCGGCCAGGCGGACCGACAGCTCCCAGGGCAGGTCGGGGAGGACCTCCATCGGGATGCGCAGCCGCGCGGCGACCGTCGGCACCAGCCCGCCCTGGACGAGCACCGAGCCGAGCACGACGACGAAGACGATGTCGTAGATCCGCGCGCTCTCGGGGACGTGCCCGAGCACCGCGAAGGCGCCGAGCAGGATCGGCACCGCGCCCTTCAGCCCGCTCCACGCGATGAAGGTCTTCTCCCGGGTGCTCAGCGCCGAGCGGGCCAGGGTGATGACGACGACCAGCGGGCGCACGACGAGCGCCATCACCACCAGCAGCGCGAGGCCGCCCAGCCAGTCGGTGCCGGAGATGCCCGCGAGGTCGATGGTCAGCCCGAGGGCCAGGAACACCGCGATCTCGGCGAGATTGGCCAGGCTGGCGGCGACGCGGTCGATCTCATCGCCGTAGGGCAGCCGCGCGTCGCCGAGGAGCAGGCCGGCGACGAAGACGGCCGAGAAGCCCGAGCCGCCGGCCAGCGACGTCGCGCCGTACAGCAGTGCGGCGCCCGCGAGCGCGAGGACGGGGTAGAGGCCCGAGCCGTCGAGCCGCAGCCGCCCGAGCGCGGCGATGAGCACGCGCCCGCCGACCAGGCCGAAGGCGATGCCGATGCCCATCTCCAGGCCGAACTCCTTGAGCACGACGAGCACCGACGTGCCCGGGTGCGCGGCGACCTCGACCATCCCGAGCAGCAGCGCGATGCCGGCCGGGTCGTTGATGCCGGCCTCGCCCTCGAGCACCGTCCCGGAGCGCCCTCCGACCTCGCGCCGCCCCAGCACGGAGAACATGACCGCCGGGTCGGTGGGGGCCAGGGCGGCGCCCAGCACACCCGCGACGGCCCAGTCGAAGCCGAAGATCACCCGCACGGCGACCGCCAGCGCGCCGGCGGTGAGGAACGTCCCCAGCAGGCCGATCGAGCTGATGTCGCCGAGCGAGCGCCGGAAGCGCGCCGCGCCGATGTCGCGCCCGCCGTTGAGCAGGATCACGATCAGCGCGACGGTGGCCAGCCGTTCGACGGTGATGATCTCGATGTCGTCCAGCAGCGACGGCCAGATGCCCGAGGCAACCGCGGCACCGGCCAGGAACAGCGCAGGCGCCGGTATCGGCAGGCGGCCGGTGAGTGCCGTCGCGAGGATCGCGAGGGTCAGGCCGGCGGCGATGAGGGCCAGGGGGCCGGCGAAGTCGGTGATTTCGGGCAGCATCGGAAGTGGTGCCGACCAGACTTCCCGGCGCGCCGAGAGGGGGACTGTAGCTGACGGTCAGGCGCTGCCGGCGTGCGCGTCCACCAGATCCAGGGCCGCGCGGAGGCGGTCGGGGTCCGGCGCGGAGCCGTTGCCATGGCCCAGGCCCGCCGCCACACGTGCGCCGACGCCCTCGTCCACCCGGGTCCAGTAGGCGATGACGCGCAGCTGCATCTCAGCGGAGACTTCGTCGGCGGAGGCGTGGCCGACGATGCCGTCGACGAGCGTGGTCCGGGCGCCGTCGTCCATCACCTCGCGGACGAGCGTGCCGGGCTGGGAGAAGTCGTCGTCCTCGGCGTGCTTGTCGTAGGCGGTGCGCCCCAGGTCGGCCGCCTCGACGTCCCAGCCGATCTCCTGGGCGCGACCCGGGTCGGCGGCCGGGCCGCCGAAGGAGTTCGGTGCGTAGACGGGTTGGTCGCTGCTGTGGTGGTAGGTCATGTGCCCGTCCTTGTTGTAGGAATGCACTGGGCACTGCGGGCGGTTGATCGGCAGCTGCTCGTAGTTGGGGCCGATCCGGTGCAGGTGGGTGTCGTGGTAGCTGAAGATGCGGGCCATGAGCATCCGGTCGGGCGAGAGGCCGGTGCCGGGAACGAGGTTGGACGGGTTGAAGCTGGACTGCTCGACCTCAGCGAAGAAGTTCTCGGGGTTGCGATCGAGCACCAAGCGGCCGACCTCGATCAGCGGGTAGTCCTCCTTGGGCCAGACCTTGGTGAGGTCGAACGGGTTGAAGCGGTAGTCGGCTGCCTCGCCGAACGGCATGACCTGGACGCAGACGGTCCATTCGGGGGCGTTCCCCTCGGCGATGGCCTCGAACAGGTCGCGGCGGTGGAAGTCCCCGTCCTCACCGGCCTGCGCGGCGGCCTCGTCGTCGGTGAGGTTCTCGATGCCCTGGGCGGTGCGGAGGTGGTACTTGACCCAGAACCGCTCTCCGCCGGCGTTGACCCACGAGTAGGTATGGCTGGAGAAGCCGTGCTGGTGGCGCCAGGTGCGCGGGATGCCACGGTCGGACATCAGGATCGTCACCTGGTGCGCGCTCTCGGGAGAGAGCGTCCAGAAGTCCCACTGTGCCTCGTTGGAGCGCAGCCCCGTCGCGCCCATGCGCTTCTGGGAGTGGATGAAGTCCTGGAACTTCTGCGGGTCGCGGACGAAGAAGACCGACGTGTTGTTGCCGACCATGTCGAAGTTGCCATCCTCGGTGTAGAACTTCAGCGCGAAGCCTCGGGGGTCGCGGACGGTGTCCGGGAAGCCCTGCTCGCCGGCGACGGTGCTGAAGCGGGCGAAGACGTCGGTGCGCCGGCCGACGCCGCCCAAGAACGACGCGCACGTGAACTGCGTGACGTCGTTGGTGACCTCGAAGAACCCGTGCGCGCCGCCACCCTTGGCGTGGACGACGCGCTCGGGGACGCGTTCGCGGTTGAAGTGCTGCATCTTCTGCACGAGGTAGTGGTCGTGCAGGGCGATCGGGCCGGCGGGGCCGACGGTCAGCGAGTGCTCGTCGCTGACCGCCGGGACGCCGGAGTCGGTCGTGGTGGCAGGGCGCGAGGAATCGGACATGAAGCCTCGGTACCCGACCCAGGCCGCGTCTACCAGGTCGACCGTCGTGGCCGGACCCGCGCCGCCGCCGGTCAGGACACCTGGAGGGTGTTGACCTCGGGGAGCGTCGGGGTGCGCTGGGAGACCTCGTCGTAGTTGAACGCGGTGCCGGGCTTGCTGCCGGGCTTGCCGAAGCCGAACCCGGCTGACTCGAGCACGCCGACGGCGTCCATGATCCGGTAGAAGCCCGGGGTGCCGGTGGTGGGCAGCCCGGGGGTCTGCTCCCTCTGGCCGAAGCGCATGTAGGCGCGGTCGTTGCCCAGCCTGCCGAGCGACTGCAGCGCCAGGGCGCGGTGAACGGCTTCGACGCCCATGATCTCCGCCGCGTAGCGCGCGGCCTTGGAGCCCTTGCTGGTGCCTTCACGCGCGAAGACGGTGACCCCGAGGAGGTAGGCGTTGATGAACACCTGGTCGCCGACGGCGAGCGTGGTGAGGAACGCCTCCGGCGACGCCACGGCGTCGTTGGGCACGTAGATCGTCTTGGTGACGGGTTTGGCCCCGAGTGCGGTGGTGAGGACCTCGTAGTGGTTCTTCTCCTGCTGGGCGGCGGCCTGGACGTTGCGCCGGGTCGTCGCGTCGAGCTTGTTTCCGAGCACCTCGGGGCCGACGGTGTTGACGATGGTGGCGAGCACCTCGGCAGTGGCGGCGACCGCGAGGATCGTCTCGGCCGCGTTCTCCTCGCCGGTGGCCACCTTGGCCTCCGCCGAGCCGGTCAACAGGCCGAACAGCCCCGCGGAGGCGATGCCCGCCGCGCTGCCCTTGACGAGCTGCCGCCGTGTTGCGGCGCCGGCGCCCTCGTGGCGGGCTTGGCGGTCGATGGCCTCGAAGACCTCGTTGGACACGTCAGTCATTGGTGACGACCTTTCGGTGGGGGATGCCGTCGAAGACGTCGTGCGCCGCCGGCGCAGTCACGGACGCGTGGGCGGTTCGCGTGCGACCCGTCCGGCGAGGAGAACGTCTCCCGCCGGACGGGCGCCAGGGACCTACTCGGTGATCGTGACGTACACGCGCTTGCGGGCACCGTCGGCGGTTGCGGTGCCGTCGGAGTTGCGCGGGCTGACGACGAACGCGCTGGAGTTCTTCGCACCCGACGGGGCGCACTCGACCGCGGCGGTCTGACAGCGGGCGACGCTGACCTCGCCACCGAAGTTGGGGTCGGCCGTGCCGTCGGCGGTCTGGTCGATCTTGTTCTGAATGGCGATGGTGCCGGTGAGGCCGTGGCCCTCCAGCGTGGAGCCGGCGTCGATGTAGACGTTCTGGTTGGTGCTGTAGGCGTCGATGACCTTGAAGCCACCGGACTGCTCCTCGATCTGGCCCTTCTCGTCGAGCAGCAGCCAGCGGGTCTGCAACTTGGCCGCGTCGATGCCGTCGACGGTGTCCGCGTCGAGGTTCGTCTTCGTGCGGGCGAGGTTGACGATGTCGGCGGCGTTGGCGCCGTCGACGCGGTCGGCGTTCAGACCGGTGGCCACGCCGGTGGCGTTGGTCGTGAACGGCTTGGTGGCGTCTCCGCCCTTGCCGACGGTGATCAGACCCGCCGTGGTGCCGTTGCTGGCGTTGAACTCGAAGGCGAAGCCGGTCGAGAGGTTGTTGGCCCGGATGCAGGGGTTGGTGGGCGGGTTGGCGGCGGTACCTCCGACGGTGGAGCGACAGCCGTAGATCGCGCCGCCACCGGTGGTGGAGAGGTTGGACTGGCGCGTCGAGAACCCGCCGGTCGCGGCCGTGGTGGCGTTGACGTTGGAGATGATCTCGGTCTCGTTGACCGCAGTGCCGTTGCGGACGCCTTCGCGGAGGTTGGAGCCGGTGGCGCCGATGGCCAGGGATGAGATGCCGACGGCGAGGATGCCGGTGGCGGCGACGACGGTCCGCAGGCGCGGGCCGCGACGCGGCGTATCAGGGGTGTCGGGGTGGGACACGGGGTCTCCTTTGTTTGGGGTGGGACAGCGAGCGACGGGCTACCGCAGGTAGCCGGGGAGCTTCTTGCGCAGGTAGGTGTATCCGGAGCGGGCAGAGCCGTCGGGGTTGACCAGACCGGCGTCGAACCGGTCGCTGCAGGTCGCGCCGGTCCAGTTGTAGAGGTACATCCGCTCGACGCCGCTGCGCCGGTAGCGGTTGGCCAGGTGGAACATCGTGCTGAGGCGGTGGGCGGCCCGGATCTGGTTGCAGGGGAAGCTCCTGCCGAACTTGACGATGCCGCCGGTCTCGGTCAGCCAGAAGCGGGTCTTGCGGTTGTAGGCATGGGCCTGGCGGATCATCGTCGCGGTGTAGGGATGTGAGCGGCGGCGGTTGACGTCGCCGTAGTTGTGGATCCCGACGATGGTCGCCCGGCGCCGGTAGGTGCTGGACAGGTGCCGGTAGAAGCTGCGCATGTAGGCGTCGACGTGCGCCTGGTCGAGGACGTCCAGCGCGATGACACCGCAGGAGCGGCATGAGCCCTTGACGGCGCGATAGGCCTCGCGGAAGAAGTCGGCGGCGCGGGTGGCGTGGTTCCAGGTGGGTTGGCTGGCGTGGTTGGCCTCGTTCCAGGCGCCGAACTCGCGGACGCCCAGAGGGCGGAAGTAGGCCACGATGCGGCGGATCTGCCTGCGGTACTCGCTGACCGTCGGAAGGTGGCCCTTCTTGACGCGCTGGTCGTCGGTGGACAGGTGCAGGACCACGCTGACGTGCTCGGCCCGGGCGGCCAGGACGAACGCCCGGGCCTTCGCCCGCTGGGTGTCGTCGGACATCGCGTTGTAGGGCAGGACGTAGCGGGCGCGCTTGAACTTCGCGCGCTGGAAGTTGGACTGCCCGAACATGGCGGGCTGCTGGTCGCCGATGCCGACGCGGATCGGGATGCGGGCGTCGGCGGCGGCGGGCGCCAGCAGGGCGCCGGTGAGCAGGATGGGGAGGGTTCGGCTGAGGGACATCACGTGAATACCGACCGGTGCGGCGGTGCGAGGTGACGGGTCGATGTCGGCATCACGACCGCGATGGGTGGGCTCCGGCGGCGCGCGTGGTGGAAGACCCGTAGCTGCGGTGCTCGCGGGAGGCCCAGAACAGGGCGGCGAACACGAGGGTGGCCAGCACGTTCAGCACCGCCCGGTAGTTCAGGGTGATCTCGCCGAAGATGTCGTCGGCGCTGGGCCGCTGGGCCGGGACGGCCCCGGCCACCGAGAAGGCTGCGGCCGTCAGGAGTGCGGCGAGCGGCATCGTGGCGAGCATCAGGGCGGTGATGCGCGCGGCGAAGGCCGGACCGTAGGTGCGGCGGTAGATGGAGATGATCGGCAGCACGACGAGGTCTGCGAAGAGGAACGCCAGGACGCCGGCAAAGCTCATGCCCTGCGACCAGAGCACCGCGGCAAGGGGGACGTTGCCGACCGAGCAGACGAACGAGAGGATCGCGATGACGGGGCCGATCACGACGTTCTCGATCGTCCGCAGCGCGCTGGGGGCGTCACGGAGCAGCAGGGGGTCGAAGACGCCGCGGCCAAGTTGGGCGATCGCGCCTGCGAGGCCGACGCCGACGAGGATCTCCCGGTGGAGCATCGACCAATCGCTGCGAAAGGCAACGGCGACCGCGTGCCAGGAACGCTCCTCAGCGCCATCGCCCTGGCCGTCGTCGGCGACGCGGTCGCGAGCGGCATCCTCGAGTCGCCGGCTGATCAGCAGGCGGTGGCCGGCGGCCATCAGGGCGATCATCACCAGCCCACCGAGGTACTCGGCCAGGGCGAACTGCCAGCCGATCAGCAGCCACAGCACCAGGCCCAGCTCCCAGACGAGGTTGGTGGAGGCGAACTGAAACGCCAGCGTGGAGGCCGCCGAGGCGCCCTTGGCAAAGAGGCTGCGTGCGATGGCCACAGCGGCGTAGGAGCACGAGCTCGATGCGGCGCCCAGGCCGGTCGCTGCAGCGATCGGGCGCACCCCGGTCCCCGACAGGGACCGCTCGACGCGGGCACGCGGCACCCGGACCTGGACGACGGCCGAGATCGCGAACCCCAGGACGAGGGCCCACCACAGCTGCCAGGCCATCAGCAGCGTGTCGTGCGCCGCGTCGAGGACGACGTCCATCGTCAGCGGTCGGCGAGCATGTAGCGGGTCTCGCAACGGTGGATGTGCCGGCGCTCGTTGCGGTTGGCCCGGACCTTGTCGTGATCGGCGCCGCAGTCGACATGGGCTGCAGGTCCTGCGGTGGCGACGTTGACGTAGTCGCGGCCGCTGCCGGCCTTGATGCGGTCGGCGCCGAAGGCGGCGTTGATCGTGTCGTTGCCGCTGCCGCTGGACAGGTAGTCGGTGCGGGGGCCGCCGTTGAGGTGGTCGCGGCCGGTCTTGCCGTAGATGCGGTCCGCGCCGAGGCTGCCGGCGAGGTTGTCGGCGCCGGTGCCGCCGTCGATGCAGTCGTCGCCGCGGCCGCCGTCGACGCGGTCGTTGCCGGCGAGGGAGAGGATGCGGTCGTCGCTGTTGCGCCCGGTGATGCGGTCGGCCTTCCCCGTCCCGATGATCGCGTAGGCCGGGCCCGGACCGTGCAGGCAGATGCTGTGGTACTTCGCCCGGGCCTTGTTCAGCGACCAGACGCTGCCGCCGCTGGGGCCGGTGAACGGGGCGCCGATGATGATGGTGCCCTGCCCGCCGCTGGCGGACGCCGGGATGACGCACTTGCCGCTGGAGGCCTGCAGCACCGACCCGCTGGCACAGACCTGCGGCAGCGAGGACCCGCTGGTGGTCGGGCTCGTAGGCGTGTTGGCGTTGCCGTCCGCGTTGGGGTCGCAGGCGCCGGCTGCGGTCACACGGGACTCGGCGATGATGACGTCCACCAGCGGCGCCGCGCCCGTTTGTGGCAGGAGCGTGATGTGGGCCGCGCGTTGCACCAGCCCGTCGGCGCTCTTGAGCTGCTCGCCGAGCTTGATCTGCAACACCGCTCCGAGGCTCTTGCTCAGCGCGTCCGTCAGCTGCGAAAGACCGCTGTCCAACGGCACTGAGGTGCCGTTGATCGTGAGGCCGGCGATGGTGCTCGATCCCCCCAATTGGGGCCGGCTGCTCACGCAACGCGCGGCGGCCTGTGATTGCGCGGCGTCCACACCGATGACGATCGTGCCGCCGGCATTGAGCGAAAGTCCTTCGACGCCGCTGGCGCTGCCCACGGTCTGCTCGATGGGCTTCGATGCCGCAGGCTGGGCCGACGTGACGGCGTACGCCGTGCGAGCGCTGACCGCAGGCGTCAGGCCCGCTGAGCCGGCGAGGTCGGGCAGCCCGGAGGTATGCGTGGCGCAAGGCCGGTTTGCCGTCGTGATCGGGTTGACGGCGGTCTGGCCGGCCAGGCTGACCGCAGCGGCGTCGGCGCCGCAGTCCCACACGGCGGTCGCCGCGGAGGACGGCGTGGCGGCAAGCAACGCCACGGCGCAGGTGATCAACGGCAGGAGACGCGAGACGTTGCGCATGTGCGATGCCTTGCCGGTGCGGGCTGGGCGCAAGCGTGGCGGCGCGCGGATGGTGGGGCGGCGGCGGGGCGGTGGTGGTCAACCCCCATGTCGGCTATCGCGTGGTCCGCCGCACCCGGGTCTCGGGCCCATGGAACACGGTGCCGTCAGGCGCGCGCCAGGCGATGCGGTAGCGACGCGCCGCACGGCGTGCCGAGCGCAGCGACACCGTGCCGCTGGACGTGCTCATCACGGTCCGCAATCCGTGCCAGGGACCGTTGCCGCGGCGATACTGCACGGTCACCCGCGTGGCCGCCGAGGCCGGGCGGACCAGGCCCCAGATCCGGACGTGGGAGCGGTCGTCGGGGCGGACGACCAGCGGCAGCCGGAACCCGTCGTAGGCCCGCTTGGCCCGGCCGTCGGCGCGACGCAGCCCGGTCTCGAAGCCACCGTATCGCTCGTCGGCCGGACCGGGGCGGGGCTGGTCATCGCGGAGCAGGTACTGCGCGAAGTAGCGGATGCGGGGCCGGCGCCGTGCCAGGAGCTCCCCGATCGAGCGCGATTCGGCCTGGGTGGTGAACGACACGCCCGCGTAAGGGTCCGGGAGCGACTGGATGCCGAACTCGGTGAGGGCGATCGGGGTGCCCCGCGGGATCGCGTGGGCACGCTCGGCGGTCCGCACGAACCGCTCCAGGCGGTTGAGGACCCCGATGGTCACGTCGTCATGGTCCGGCGGGACGAACAGTGGGCCGGCCTTCGTCGTGTAGGGGTGATGGGCGATGCCGTCGACGTGCAGGGCGTTGCAGCTGTGGCGCCGGTGGCCCGTGCGGGTCACGCACAGCGCCTGGCGCAGGAACCGCAGCGGCGCCACGACGCGCGGCGTGCCGCGCGGCGCGGTCTCGCCGAACAGCAACCGGCGCCCGGCCTGATCTGCCGCGCGGAGCCCGTGGCGTGCGGCGAGGTAGAGCTTGCGGTAGATCGCGCCCGAGGCGGCGTGCCCGCCGTCGTACTGCGGCAGCAGGAAGGCCGGGTGGTTGGGCTCGTTCCACACCGAGTAGGCGTCGACCTTCGCGCCGAAGCGGCGGGCCACGGCTTCGAAGAAGCGGCGGAAGTGCTGGGGGCTGGGCCGGGTGCGGTCATCACGACGGGCGGAGGTGGCCCAGACCGGCACCGGGCCGCTGACGGTCAGCAGGACCCGCAGGCCCAGGCGGGCGGCGTCGTCGATGGCGTCGCCGTAGACACCCCAGTCATAGGCGGCGGGGTCGCGTTCGTGGAAGCCCGGCACGTTTCGGGAGGTCGGGTGTGGGGCGACCTGCTTCCAGTACAGGACGACCCGGAGGTCCTGCACGCCGAGCGCGCGGATCTCATCGAGCGTCCGCAGCCGCGCTCCACGGTCAGGGGTGAGCAGCTCGTTGGGGGCTTCGACGAGCACCCGCTGGGCGCTGGACGCCTGCGCCATCGACGGGGCGAGCAGGACGGCGAGCAGGGCAAGGGGAAGGACACGACGCATGTCCACCCATGACGCAGCGTGCGGCGACCGGTTCCCCGGCGCGTGTCAGCCGGCGCACCGCGCTGGTGGCAGCGCGTCGGCACGCATGGTGGGTGTCACCCACATCACGGCTCGACCAGGCCCCGCCGGATCGCGTAGCGCGTGAGCGCGACCCTGTCGCGCAGGCCGAGCTTGTCCAGCACGTTGCTGCGGTGGCGCTCCACGGTCTTGTCGCTGATGTGCAGCAGCTCGCCGATCTCGCGGCTGGTCAGGCCCTCGGCGATGAGCTTGACGACCTCCGATTCCCGGGGCGACAGCGGGTCGGGCATGGTCGCCTCGGGGCCCTGCTCCAGGAACTCGCGGACCAGGGCCTGCACGCCGCGCGGGTAGAGGAAGAGCTCGCTGCGCAGGGCGGCGCGGCAGGCCTGCACGAGGTCCTCGTGGGCTGCTGACTTCAGCACGTAGCCGGAGGCACCCGCCCGCAGCGCCTCGAAGAAGAACTGCTCGTTGTCGTGCATCGACAGGATCAGGACCTTGAGGTCGGGGCGCTGCTCGGTCAGCTGCCGGGCGGCCTGGATGCCGGTGAGCCGGGGCATGGCCACGTCGAGGACCGCGAGGTCGACATGCTCCCGCAGCCCCACGGCGACGGCCTCGGCGCCGTCTGCGGCCTCGGCCACGACATCGAAGTCCGGCTCGGTCTCCAGCGTCAGGCGCAGGCCGTGGCGCACGAGAGCGTGGTCGTCAGCCAGGAGGACGCGGATGCGGGTCATCGGGCGGTCACGGGGTCGAACTCCAACACGACGCTCGTCCCCTGCGCGCCGTCGTCGGGCGCGCCGACGGTGAGGTCGGCACCCAGGAGCACCGCCCGCTCGCGCATCGTCCGCAGCCCGCCGTCCGCGAGCTCGGCCCGCGCGGCGTCAATGCCGCGGCCGTCGTCGCGGACGACCAGCCGGACGCGGTCGGCCCGTGCGCTGAGCGCCACGCTGATCAGCGACGGCTCGGCGTGACGGATCGCGTTGGTGACGCTCTCCTGGGCCACGCGATAGAGGACGAGCTCGGCGTTGGCGGTCAGCACGGGGAGGTCGCGCTGCAGGTCGCGGGTGACGCGCACGCCGGTGTCCTGCTGCACGCGCTCCAGCATGTTGATGAGCGCCGGGACCAGCCCGAGGTCGTCGAGCGCCTCGGGGCGCAGACGCCGGGCCACCCCGCGCAGGTCGTCGATGGATGCCAGCACGCTCTTCCTGATTCCCTCGATCTCCTCGGCGCACTCGCCCTGGTGGCGCGAGGCGGTGCGGGCAGCGATCAACGCGACCGCGGTCAGGTCCTGACCGATCTGGTCGTGGAGCTCCGCTGCGATGCGTCGGCGCTCCTGCTCACGCTCGGCGAGCATGCGACGGGCGTTGTCGCGCCGCTCGTCCTCCAGCCGGTCGAGCATGTCGTTGAAGGCCTCCGTGAGCACGGAGACCTCGGATGCGGGGCCGGACGCCGCGATCCGGCGACCGGGATGCAGCGGGTCGACGCTGCGCATCAGCTCGGTGAGCCGCTCCAGCGGGCCGATGGCGCGACGCATCAGCAGCAGGTCGGCGAGCAGCATCACGAGCAGCCCGCCGAGCAGCGCGGGAACACGTCCGTTGGCCGGCTCGACCATCAGCACGACGCATGCCAGGCCGAGAATCGCCGCATTGGGGACGAACAGCCGCCAGAACAGCGGGACATACCGGGCGGGCATCCTGCTGACGCTACTCCCAGCCGAGGCCGCAACGTCTCGCGGGATGCCGTGTCGCAACCGGTCATGTGCCGCATTCGAGGACTGTTGATCACCGGGACCGCCGTGGCGCTGGTGGCTCCCGGGGGCGCCGCCGCACGCGAACTGGGGGCCAGGGCGCTGCACCGCGGGGACCATGGACGCGACGTGCGCCAGCTGCAGGTCGCGCTGCGGCGCGCGCACGTGGCCCGACTGCGGGCCGACGCCGCGTTCGGCGCCAGGACCCAGCGTGCCGTGCGGCGTTACGAGCGCCGCGAGGGCCTGGCGGTCGACGGTTGGGTGTCCAAGGGGCAGGCCCGCGGCCTGCTGCGTCGTGCCGGCCTGCCGGTACCCGCGCCGGTGGTGGCGTCGCCAGGGCCTGCTGCGTCCGTGGCCGGCGTGTTTCCCGTCCGCGGTGCCGTGACGTGGGGCGACGGCTTCGGCGCTCGCGGCGGCGAGCATCAGGGCGTCGACCTGCTTGCGGATTGCGGAACACCGCTGGTCGCGGCCACGGCGTCGGTCGTGCGCGTGCGCAGTTCGCAGGGCGCAGCCGGTCGGCACCTCGTGCTGACCGAGCCGTCCGGGGAGGAGGTGGTCTACATGCATCTCGATGATGTGCTCGTCCACACCGGCGACGCGGCGGCGGCCGGACAGCCGGTCGGCACGGTCGGGCGGACGGGCAACGCCACGGCGTGCCACCTGCACCTCGAGCGCTGGAGCGCCCCCGGCTGGTATGCCGGAGGCGCTCCCGTTGACCCCGACGGCTGGTTGCGCGGTCTGCCCGATCAGCCGGTCGCGCAGCGGTAGGCGACGGCGGACGAGAGGCCGGTTGAGCTGATGGCCCCGTCGTCGGCGACCGTGGCCACGCTCACGGGCGTGACGATGTCCCCGATCACCGGCACCGTGACGCTCGCAGGGGCGGTGACATCGGAGGCCAGCTCGCCGGCGCCGAGGTCGACGCCGGCGAGGGTGCGCGCGTAGGTGAGGATCGCCGCGGTCGGCAGCCGCCGCCCGGCCTTGCCGCAGGTCGCGGCCGCATCGGCGAACGCGGCGGCCGGGCGCGCGGCCGTCTCGATGCAGGCGCTGCCTGCCGTGATGGTGCCGGTGGGGCAGACGAGCGCCGCCTGCGCGGACGCGACGATCGCGGGCAGGTCCTTGCCGTCGATCGTGTCGGCGTCCAGGTCGTCGTGGCGTCGGGCCGTCGCGATCAACTGATCGGCGTGCTGGCCGTCCACCCGGTCGGCGTTCAGACCGGCGGCGATCGCCGTCGCGTTGGTGATGAACGGTGCCGCATTGGGGTTCGGGGCGAGCAGGTTGTAGCCGGACTGGATGATGCCGCCGACGATGCCCTGGTTGAACACGAAGTCGAAGGCCTTGCCGGTGCGGAGGTTGTTGACGCGCAAGCAGGCCGTGGAGGCATCCGGGTCCGCCGGACGCGAGGACAGCAGGGTCGTGCGGCAGCCGTAGATGGCGCCGCCGCCGAGCCCGATGTTGGACTGGCGGGTGCCGTAGGCACCGCGCCCGGTGCGGGCGATGATCTCCGTCTCGCGCGTCGCCGCGCCGCCGGTGGGATTGCGGGTGCCGGTCTGCACTGGGTCGGCGAGTGCGACGGTGACGATGGCGGCGGAGAAAGCGACGGCGACGCCGCCGATGATCAGAGGTCGGTTCATGCGGTGTCCTTCGCTGGGGGAACGAGGTTGAGGAAGCGCCGTTCGGGTGAGGGCATCGGGTCTGCCACCTCGGCGCGGGGGATGTCGAGGGTCACGGTCGTGCCGCGGGGCGTGCGGCTGCTGAAGGTCAGCGGCGCGCCGAGCAGCAGGGCGCGTTCGCGCATGCCGCGGATGCCCGACCCGTTGCGGGCGTCGCGTGCGCTGATGCCCAGGCCGTCGTCGCTGACGACCAGGCGCACGCCGCCGTCGTGTGCGGTGAGCCGCATCTCCGCCTTGGTGGCGCCAGAGTGCCTGACGATGTTGGTCAGGCTCTCCTGGGCGACACGAAAGACGCCGAGCTGGGCGTCACTGGTGAGCAGCGGGAGGTCATGCTCGAACGTCCGAGCGATGCGCAGACCGCTGGTGGCGGCGATTCGCTCGCACAGCTGCACCAGCGCCGTGGAGAGCCCCAGTTCATCGAGCACCGCCGGGCGCAACCGGCCGACGATGGACCGGACACGCTCCACGCAGTCGGCTGCCGTCTCGGCGGCGCTCGCGAGCGCCTGGTCGCGGCGCTGGCCGTCCACTCGTCGGGCGACGTCGATGTTGAGCTGCAGCGCCGTGAGGTCCTGCCCAATCTGGTCGTGCAGCTCCAGGGACAGCCAGCGGCGCTCGGCGTCCTGCGCGGCCTGTGCCCGCCGGGCGCTCTCGCGCCGCTCCTCCTCCAAGCGGTCGAGCATCGCGTTGAAGGCCTCCACCAGGTCGGAGACCTCGACCGACCGGGCCCGGACGTCGATGCGCTGCCCGGGGTTCAGCGGGTCGACGCGGTGCATGTGCTGCCACAACGCGCCGAGCGGGCCCAGGACCCGCCGCACCAGCAGCGCCTGGATCACGAGCGTGCCGCCGACGGCGATGCCGAGGACGACCGCCTCGCGCAGGTTCGCCGGCCAGCTGACGGTGAACGGCGTCGAGGCCAGGAGGACCAGCGCGACCAGTAGGACCGAGGCGTTGGACACGACGACGAGCCACAACAGCGTGCGCCGGCGGGGCCGCTGGGACACCCAGGACGGCGCCGGAGGTGCGATGGGTGCGTCGGTCACGCTCACGTCGCCGGGGTGCGGATCACCATCCGCGAGAGAACGCGCGTGATGCGCTGCTCGACACCCTCGCCGTCGATACCCAGCGTCTGCGCCACGGACCGCGGGCCCACGCCGTTGACCAGCATGCCCAGGAGGGGGAGATCCTCGGCGACGACGCGGTGACCCGCGGCCTGCAGCAGTTCAGGCGTGGGGGCGGGCAACAGGGTCTCGCCCGCCGCCAGGTGCCTGATCGCCAGCGCGAGTTGTCGCGGCTCGGCGGTCTTGTCCACGATCGCGCGGACACCGGCGATGTGGGCGGGGACGACCATGTCCTCGCCGGCGAACGCCGAGTAGATCAGCGGCGCGGGCGGCGCCGGCTCGCGCAGGAGCTCCCGGCACAACGACAGGCCGTCCATGCCGGGCAGTTGGTAGTCGAGGACGACGACGTCGGGGCGCAACGAGCGGACGGCGGGCATTGCCGCGAACGCGTCGCAGACGGCGTCGAGCGCGAGCAATCCTGGCTCGGCGTCGACCAGCGCACGAACGCCGGCGCGGACGGCCGGATGGTCGTCGACGACGAGGACGCTGATCGGGCGGTCGTGCTCCATGCGCACCTCGACGGTGACGCAGCCGATCGTCGCTGGCGATGGGGGGCATCCACCACCGGGCGAGCCTCGGACCTGCATTGGACGGCATCAGGGATCGGGCGCGCGCAGCGTCGAGGACGACCGCCGACCGCCGAATGGTGGTTTCCACCCATGTTGCGTGGGTCCGTCGGTTGGGATCATCCGCGCCGATGACCCGGCGGCTGCGCCACCACCCCCGTGCATCGGCGTGCCGTAGCGCCTGCGCGCCGTGATGGACGCCAGCGCGTCCGTGCTCTCGATCCTGCTGCTCGACAAGGCGCCGACCTACCGCTATCGCCTCGAGGCCGTGCTGGCCGGTGCCGAAGGTCTCGACGTCGTCCACAGCACGCGCGATGCGGAGTCGGCGGTGACCGAGGCCCGGCGCCAGGTCCCGCGTATCGTGATCGTCGACCCCGCCGGCTTCGGTGATCCGCCCGGCCTGCTCTCAGACCTGCGCGCTGCTGCGCCCGGAGTGCGGATCGTCGTGCTCTCGGCGCTGTCGCCCTCGATCGTCGAGTCGCTCGCCGGGCACGTCGACCGTGTGCTGTTCAAGGGCATCGACGGTGGAGAACTCATTCGCTGCCTGCGGGGGATCACCCGCTGAGACCGGATCGCGGGCAGCGACTGCTGCCCTACGCCGCGCTGCCCGCAAAGCCGCGCTCGAAGCCCTTCGGATCGCGCCACCAGCGTTCGCCCGCCACCACGGCTGTCCGCCCGGGCGCTATCGGCGGGCCAGTCGCACGGCATGGAGCGGTCACCCGTCGAGCGTCAGCGACAGCCAGACCTGATCGCGCAGCGGGATGCCGCCGACATCCACCGGTGGATAGCCGCGGTCCGGGGTGAAGACGTCGCGCTCGACGCGGAGCAGGCGAAAGCCGCTGAGCTGGTAGAAGCGCAGCACGCGGGTGTCGGCGGCTGCGGTTGCCACAAGGAGCGTCCGGTGCCCGGCGCGGCGGGCCTCGTCGGCGGCCCGGGCCAGCAGCGCGGTGCCGACGCCGGCGCCCTGCACCTCGGGGAGCACCGCGAGGCTCTTGACCTCCTCCGACCTGGGCTCATCGCCGGCGACGAGCTGGAGCTGGCCGACGGTGCGGCCGCCCTGGGTCGCGACGAGCACCCGCCCGAGGTCACGGTAGGTCGCGACGGCCTCGGCGGAGTCGTCGGCCTCGGCGAACAGCGGCGCGAGCTCCTCCCGCGGCCCGGTGTGCCATGCGACGCGGATGGTCATGCGGCACCCGTCCTGCGGGCCGGGCCGTCGTTACGGAGCCCATGGCGGCCGTTCGCCGTCACGAACGCAGCGCTTCGCGGACGGAGGGAGCGTGTTGCCCGACCCGACCTCGATGTACCACCGCGGCCTGCGCACGGCGGTCGCCTGCTGGGCGACGTTCGCCGACGCGACGCAGGGTGCCGCGGTGCGGCGGCTCGACGGGGTGGACGTCGCGGTCTTCCCGAGTGGCCCGGAGCGCGAGGTCTACAACAACGCCGTCCTCGCGCCAGGCGCCGGCGCAGAGGCGATCGCCGCGATGGAGGACGCCTACGCCGCCGCGGGCGTCGCCGACTTCGCCGCCTGGACGCACGAGTCCGACGGCGCGGTCATCGCGCGGTTGCGAGCGCGGGGCTACCGGCTCGCCGAGACGACGCACGCGATGGGCCGGCCGCTCCACGGGCGGCTGCCGGTGCTCGGACCGCTGGACCTCGTCGACCTGGACTGGGACGCGTACGCCACGGTCTTCGAGCTTCCGGACGGGCTGCTCGCCGGTGTCGACCCCCGCGCCGTGGTGCTGCGCGCCGCGCGCTGCGACGGGCGGCCGGCGACGACCGCGCTCGGCTTCCATCACGACGGCGACTGCGGGGTCTTCAACGTCGCGACGGTTGCGGCGGCCCGGCGGCGCGGGCTGGCGACAGCGATCACCGCGCTGCTGCTCCACGACGCCGTCGCTCAAGGCTGCACCACCGCGACCCTGCAGGCCACGCCCGCGGCCGTGGGCCTCTACCGCGCCTGTGGCTTTGCCGAGCTCGGGCGCATCCTCGAGTTCCGGCGCTGAATCACGCAGGCAGCCAGAAGCGGACCCGCGCGCCCGCGTCGCAGTCGCCGACCCAGATGCGCCCGCCGTGGGCCTCGATGATGGCCCGGGAGATCGCCAGGCCCAGCCCGGTGCCGCCGTCGGTGCGCGAGCTGTCGGCCCCGGCCCGCACGAACGCGTCGAAGACCCGCTCGCGGTCGGCGGCGGCGATGCCCGCGCCGGTGTCGGCGACCTCGATCTCCACGCCGGTCGGCGCCCGCTCGGCGCGGACGGTGACGCTGCCGTCGGCCGGCGTGTGGCGGATGGCGTTCTGGATGAGGTTGAACAGCACGCGCTGCAGCTGCTCAGGGTTGGCCCGCGCCGTGCCCAGCGCCGCATCGAGCTCGGCGTGCACGGCGACCGAGGAGTTGTTGGCCTGCGGGCGCATCGCCTCGACGGTCTCGTGCACGAGGTCGTCGAGGGAGATGTGGTCCAGCGTCCAGCGCAGGTCACCGGCCTGCAGCCGGGTCAGCTCGAAGAGGTCGTCGATGAGGGCCGAGAGCGCCTGGACGTTGGTGCTCATGCGGTCCAGCGCGGCCTGACGGCGCTCCGGCTCGAAGAGGTCGTCGCCCAGCGCGTCGGCGAGCAGGCGCAGGGAGGTCAGCGGCGTGCGGAGGTCGTGGCTGACGGCCGCGACCAGCTGGGCCCGCGCCTGCTCCTCGGCAGCCAGCCGGTCGATCATCGCGTCCACGTCGGCCGCGAGGCCGGCCAGCTCGTCGCGCCCGGTGATGCCGGTGCGGCGGTTGCGGTCCCCGCCGGCCACCGCGCCGAGGGTGTCGCGCACGACGGTGAGGTCGTCGAACACCCGCAGGGCCAGCAGCCGTGAGGCCCAGGCTGCGGTAGCCGCCGCGTAGGCGGCGACGAGGACGGTGAGGAAGGCGTCGTGGCTGCTGACGAACATGAGCCGCACGAACAGCACGACGGCCAGCAGCAGTTGGGCGGCGGCGAGCGCGCCGATGAGGCCGAACTGCCGGCGCAGCCCGCCCACGCGCCGCCGCCGGGACGCGAGCAGCGCGGTGGCGGCAGCGGTGGCGGCCGACAGCGGCACGAGGATGAGCGCGGTGACCACCGCGGCGTGCGTGCCGTAGCCGGCGCCGGCCGCCGCCGTGACGACCGCCGCGGGGACCAGGACGAGCAGGCTCCTCACGGCACGAACCGGTAGCCCACGCCCCAGATCGTCTGCAGGTAGCGCGGCTGCTCGGGGTCGGGTTCGATCTTGCCGCGCACGCGCCGGACGTGAACGGTGACGGTGGACGTGTCGGTGTAGAAGCTGAACTGCCAGACGGCCTGCATCAACTCGTCCCGGCTGAACGCGCGCCCCGGGTGCCGCGCGAGGTGGACCAGCAGGTCGAACTCGCGACTGGTCAGCTGCACCTCGGTGCCCTGGGCGATGACCCGGCGGCCGGCGACGTCGATCGTCAGCCCGGCGAAGACCAGCGGCTCCTCGGCGTGTGCGCAGCGATCGATGCGCCGCATCACCGCGTCGACCCGGGCGACGAGCTCGGCGGGGGAGAACGGCTTGACGACGTAGTCGTCGGCGCCCAGCCGGAGGCCCACGACGCGGTCGGACTCCTCGCCGCGGGCCGTCAGCAGGATCACCGGCGTGGTGCGGTCGATGGCCCGCAACCGGCGCATGACCTCCAGGCCGTCGATGCCGGGCAGCATCAGGTCCAGCACCACGAGGTCGGGGCGCTCGGCGTCGGCGGCGTCCAGCGCGGCGGCGCCGCTCTCGACGACCCGGGCGCGGTAGCCCGCCCGGTCGAGGTAGCGGCCCACGATCTCCCCGATCGTGGGCTCGTCGTCGACGACCAGGACACAACCGCGCGAGGCGTTCATCGTCCTGTCGTCCCCTGAGGGCGCCGAACGTGTCATCGGCTCAGCGCAGCGGCGCGGCGGCGAACGCCGCCAGCCCGGTGTCGAAGGGGATGCGGGCCCGGAATCCGAGGCGCTCGGCGGCGCGTTCGGCGGCGGCGAAGACGTGGCGGACGTCGCCCAGCCGGTAGGCGCCGGTGACCTGGGGCAGCGGCCCGCGGGCGGCGGCGCTGAGCGCGTGGGCCATGTCGCCGACGCTGCGCGGGCTGCCCGAGCAGACGTTGAACGGGCCGGGCTCGCGGGCGTCGAGCGCCAGGAGGTTGGCGCGGGCGACGTCCTCGACGTGGACGAAGTCGCGCAGCTGGCGCCCGTCCTCGGTGACCTGTGGTGCGACCCCGCGCTCCAGCGCGCTGCGGAAGATCGCGGCGACCCCCGCGTACGGCGTGTCGCGGGGCATCCGCGGGCCGTAGACGTTGTGGTAGCGCAGGT
>CAYUDT010000042.1:0-37477 GCA_964443695.1 uncultured Conexibacter sp.
CCGCCGCCGCGGCGGCAGCGGCCCCGCCGCGCCGCGGGGTGCTGGCCGGTGGCCTGGCGGCGTTGGCGCTGCTGGCCGCCGTCGCGGTCGTGCTGCTGGCATTCGGTGGCGACGAACGCCCCGGGCAGACGAGCGCCACCGCCGCGCGCACGCCCACGACCACCGCGCCCGCCAGGCAGAAGTCCCAGCCCAAGCCGGTGGCGGTCACCGCCCCCGCCGGCTCGCCCTACACCGCGCCCGCCGGTGGCTACACCGCCGACGTCCCCCAGACCGGCGGCTGGGCCGTCCAGGGCGAGCAGGACCTCGGCGGCATCCTGCGCACGATCGTGACCGGGCCCGACGGCGCCCAGCTCTGGATCGACAGCACCCCGTCGATGGCGCCCGGCTTCGGCACGGAGGGCCGCTCGCAGATCGAGCAGACCACCCGCAGCCACGCGCTCGGCACCGTCCGGTCCTACCGCTTCGTCGGCGTGCCGGACTTCTGCGCGGGCGGCTGCGTCGACGACCAGCTCGACCTCGGCGGGCACGGCTTCGCGGTCCTGGGCGGCCCGACGCCCCAGGCCCGTGCCGCGGCCCACGCGGTCATGCGCTCCCTCCGCCCCACCGCCACTCCACCGGCACAGCAGCAGACGCCGGCCGCGGCACCTCCCGCGCAGCCCGCAGGTCCGGGCAAGGCCAAGAAGCACGGCCACGCCAAGAAGCCGCACAAGCCCGGCAAGAAGGACTGACCGCGCGCCGGTGTGGCGGCGCGGTCCGGTGGGCAGCACCCGCGTCAGACGCCGGGTGCGTTGACCGCCGGCTGCGCCGCGAAGGCGCGCTGGGAAGCGGGCCGGGCCGCGCCACGGGCGATGCCGGCGTACTCGTCCAACCTGCCGGAGCGGCGCCGGCGCAGCAGCACGGACACCATCGTCGCGCTCGGCCGCCCACAGGCGGGCGCCGTCCATGATCCGCACGGTGACGAGGCCGTGATGGTGATGCCCATGCCGGGTTCAGGCGCGCCGGTAGCGCTCGAGGATGACGCCGTTGTCGAACCGTCGGGTGTCGAGCAACTCGAGGGCGACGCGGGAGGTCACCGGCGGGAGGTACGGCGTGCCGCCGCCGACCACCACCGGGTGGCGGAAGAGGTGCAGCTCATCGACGAACCCGGCGTCGAACGCCGCGCCCGCGACCTCCGGGCCTCCGATCTCGACGGGCCTGTCGGTGCCCGCGAGCACCGCGTCGATCTCGTCGGTGAGCGCACCGGAGACCAGCCGGGCGTTGCCGTCGACGCCGTCCAGCGTGCGGCTGAGGACGACCTTGGGCAGCGCGATCCAGGCCTCGGCAAAAGCGGCCCGCAGCTCGTCGCTGCGGATGGCCGGGTCGGTCTCCCAGACGCGCATCATCTCGTAGAGCCTGCGGCCCATGATGTAGGCGCCGAGCGACTGCACCCGCGCCAGGTGCGCGGCGAACACCTCGTCGTCGGGTGCGGTCCAGTTGAAGTCGCCGTCACGGTCGGCGACGAAGCCGTCGACGGACACGCCCATGGAGAAGATCAGCATCGCCGCGATCGTAGTGCGACGCTGTGGGTGTGGATTGGATCGGCCGTCTCCCCCTCGCCGCGGACGTCCGCGCGCAGCTGGCGTTCCTCGTCCAGGCGCACGAGCTGGCCTACGTCAGCCGCTTCAACCGGCTGCTGGACGGCTCGCGCGGCGAGACGTCGGCCGAGCACTCCTGGCACCTGGCGCTCAGCGCGCTGGTCCTCCGGGACCTGGCCGGCGCGCAGGTCGACATCGGCCGGGTGATCAAGATGCTGCTCATCCACGACGTCGTCGAGGTGGCCGTCGGGGACGTGCCGATCTACGACGTCGCCCGCCGCGACGAGGTCGCCGCGACCGAGGACGCCGCCGCCGCCGAGCTCTTCGGCGCCCTGCCGGCCGCGCAGGGTGCCGAGCTGCTGGCGCTGTGGCGCGAGTTCGAGGAGGCCGGCACCGACGACGCGCGTTTCGCCCGCGCCGTCGACCGCATGCAGCCGGTGCTCGTCCACGTGGCCGGGGACGGCAGCGCGTGGGCGTCGCGACCGGTCACGCTGGAGGAGGAGCAGGGCATCGCCGCGATCCTGCGCGAGCTGTGGCCGCCGCTGGCGGACATCGTCGACGTGCTGCTGGCCGACGCGGTGGAGCGCAAGCTGCTCCACCCGCGCGGCACACCGTCAGCGTGACCGGCCGGTGACGCGGGCGGGCAGCAGGGCGCGCGTGCCGTTGAAGCGCGCGGTGACCGTGCGCGTGCGCCGCAGCGTCGCCATGAACGTGCAGCCCCGGCCGACCGTGGCGCGGCGGCCACCGGGCCGCAGGGTGACGCTGCCCGCGCAGGCGCTGCGGGCGACGCCGGCCGGCAGCTTCAGCGTGCCGCGCACCCGTGTCCGGCTCCCGGCGCGCCGCAGCGTCAGCGCCAGCCGCGGGCGCTGACGGGCGACCGCCGCGGGCGGCCCGATCCGCACGCTGAAGGAGTGCTCGCCGACCTGCTGGGCGGGCATCGTGATGACGAGCCGCCCGCCCTCGGCGCGGTAGGGAAGTGGCCGGTCGTCCCCGAGGAGCGTCACGACGGTGCCTGCGGGAGTGGGCACCGGGGCCGCCAGCGTCAGCGTCGCACCGGGCCATCCGTGGCGGATCGCGTAGACCGCCCCGTCGGCCCCGCGCGTGTAGTGCACCGCGTCGTCGCCGGGGTCGGTCTGCGTCGTCCACGCCCGGCTGCCGTAGATCGCCGTGCCGTTGACCTTCAGCCACGCGCCGATGTCCAGCAGCCGTCGCGACATCTCCACCGGGATCGTGCCGTCCGCCTTGGGGCCGATGTCCAGCAGGTAGTTGCTGCCGGCCGACACGGCGCGCACGAGGCCGTCGATGAGCTCGTCGGAGGTGGCCAGGTCGGCGTCGGTCTCCTCGGCGTTGTAGCCGAAGGAGTTGCCCATGCCACGGGTCTCCTCGGTCGGCCCGGACTCCGCGTTGCCCGTGAAGTTGTTGTCGTACTCGACCGTGCGGAAGTCGCGGTGGGTCGACGCGTTGCCACAGCGGTCGTCGACGACCACGCCGTCCGGGTTGGAGCGCTCGGTGGCGTTGTAGTAGTCGGAGATCAGCCGGTTGGACTGCAGGTACTCGCCGTCGCCGCCCCAGTCGCACCACAGCACCTCCGGGTGGTAGCGCGTGACGAGGTCGTGGACATCGGGCAGCAGCGATCCGGTCGCGTAGTCGCTGACCGGCTTGTAGCCGGTGTACGGCACGAGCTGCCCGGTGTAGGCGTTCTTGGGCGGGATCTGCGCGTTGATCACCGGGCCGATCGTGAACGTGCCCGCCCCCATGAACGCCGTCGCCGGCCGGGGCGCCGGGTTGAACTGCTCGGGCACCTGGTAGTAGAGGCCGGGCCGCACGCGGTCCTTCGCGCGGTGCGCCGCGGCGAAGAGGTCGCCGACGAGGTCGCGGCGCGGGCCCATCCTCACGCTGTTGCGGTCGCTGACCGGGGACGGCCACAGCCGGAAGCCGTCCAGGTGCTTGGAGGTCAGCACGAAGTACTTCGCGCCGGCGTCCGCGAAGAGCTTGATCCAGGCGTCGGGGTCGTAGCGCTCCGCCCTGAACTGCGGGATGAAGTCGTCGTAGAGGAACTCCGGGCCGTACTTCAGCAGGTGGTGCTGCCAGGTCAGCGAGCCGGGGATCTGCTGCCAGCGCCAGTACTGCTCGGCGTAGCCCAGGACGGGCAGCTGCTTGGGCGCGTAGGCGGGGACGGCGTAGACGCCCCAATGGATGAAGATCCCGAACTTCGCGTCGGTCCACCACCCGGCGACCTGATGTCCGGCCAGCGACGCGGCGGTCGGCTCGTACGTGCGCGCTCCGGCGGCGCCACCACAGAGCAGCCACACCAGCACCACCAGCACCATCCCCTGCAAGCGACCCATCGGTGGTACAGACTCTCACAGATCCGTACCACCGTGTGCCGGGTCAGCCTCCGGGTGCCGATAGGGCGTCCGGGGCGTCGTCCTCGGGCAGGACGGACGCGCCGAGCGCCGCAGCCAGCGTCAGCGCGCAGGTCAGCTCGACCGGGTTCTCGCTGACCCGGCGGCCGAGCAGCTCCTCGGCGCGCTTGACCCGGTAGGCGACGGTGTTCTGGTGGACGAACAGCTCGCGGGAGACCCGCGTGGCGCTGCCGCCGGAGGTGAGGAATGCGAGCACCGTCTCGCGCAGCCGCGCGGCCGACTCGGTCGACGCCGCCAGCGGCCCGAGCTGCCCGGACACGAAGGCCCGCGCCCGCTCGAGGTCGCCGGAGAGCAGCGCGACGAGCTCCACCCGCGCGTAGGACGTCACGGTCCGCCCGGTGTTCCGGGCCAGCGAGCAGACGCGCGCGGCCTGCAGCGCCTCGGTGTGCGAGCGCCGGAAGCCGGCGACGCCGGGCGCCGAGGTGCCAAAGGCGATGACGACGCCGGCCGGCGGCTCGTAGGCCTCCAGCGCCGTCGTGTCGGGACGCTCGAACGAGCACCACCAGACGTCGAAGCGCGCGGCGCCGGTCGGCATCACCAGCGGCTCGCCCGGGCCCAGGCAGGCGACGGCCTCATTGACGGTCCGCTCCAGCCCGCGGACCTCGCTGCCGGTGCCCGCCACCCGCAACGCGATGTGGTGGCGGCGCAGCTCGTAGCCCAGGCGGCGCGAGGCGACCTCCTCGTCGATGGGCTCGCCGGCGAGCAGCTCGCGCACCGTCTCGGCGCGCAGCTGCGCAGCGCCGCGCATCATCCGCTCGCGCTCGGAGCCGAACTCCTCGACGAGCTGATCGGAGATCGCGTCGATGTAGGCGAACATGAACGCCGAGGTCGCGTCGGACGCGGCGACCAGCTCGGCGGGGTCGTCGACCGCCTCCTGCAGCTCCTGGAACCAGCGCTCCCACAGCCAGGCGTGCCCGAGGCGGTAGGAGCGCAGCAGCGCGGCCAGCGAGATGCCGCGACGGACGTTGCCCCGCAGGTACTCCAGCGCCTCGCGCGGCACCGCGACGTCGTCGAGGCCGGCCCCGCTGGCCAGCAGCCGCAGGATCTGCCCGATGTTCGAGGCCGTGCTGCCGGTCAGCTCGTGGCGCAGGTCCTCGTCGCCCGTGGCGGCCAGGTCCGGGATCGCCGTGTAGAGGTGCTCGGCCATGTCGCGGGCAAGCTCCGGCGTGCGCGGCAGCAGCTGCGCTGCGAGCTCCTGCACCGGCGATGACACGACGACCTGCTGGGCCACGGACCCTCCTCCTCGCGATCGATCGTACTGCAGCGTTGTGGGCAGACCACAAAGGGCCCGGGGAACCTTGGCGATCCTGCCGTGGGAAGCGCGGCAGCCGGGTCGTAGCGTGGCCGGCATGGCCAGCAGCGTCGCCTCCCAGAACAGCGAGAACCGAACACGGGCGGCGGCCCGCGCCGGGCTCGACGTCCTCCTCACCGATGCGGCGGTGGGCGGGGCCGCCCGCCGCTTCGTCCAGCCGCAGGCGCTGGCGGGCGTCGCCTCCGGGGTGGCCCGCAGGCCCAACCGCGCGGCGCGCCGGCTGCGCGACCTCGGCGCCGAGCTGGGCCGGGTCGCGGCCGGCCGCTCCGAGCACGCCGCACCCAAGGGCGACCGCCGCTTCGCCGACCCGGCGTGGTCGAACAACTGGCTGCTCAAGCGCGTGATGCAGACGCACCTGGCGGTGTCGGACACCGTCAACGGCGTCATCACCGACGCCGACCTGGACTGGCAGACCGAGCGGGCCGCGCGCTTCACCGCCGGCAACGTCCTGGACGCGCTGGCGCCCACGAACTTCCCCTGGTCCAACCCGGCGGTCCTCCGCGCGATCATCGACGAGGGTGGTGCCAACCTCGTCCGCGGCGGGCGGCGCTTCGCCCGCGACGTCTCCTGGCCGCCGCGACTTCCCCAGAGCGTCGACACCGAGAACTTCGAGGTCGGCCGGAACCTCGCGGCGACGCCCGGGTCGATCGTCCTGCACACCGACGTCTTCGAGCTCATCCAGTACAAGCCGACGACGACCAAGGTGCGCGAGGTGCCGCTGCTGATGGTGCCGCCGACCATCAACAAGTACTACGTCATCGACCTGGCCCCCGGCCGCAGCATGGTCGAGTACCTCGTCGCCCAGGGCCAGCAGGTGTTCGTCATCTCCTGGCGCAACCCGGACGCCACGCAGGCCCACTTCGACTTCGACACCTACGCCGACGCCGTCCTGCAGGCGCGGCAGGCGGTCGCCGAGATCACCGGGCAGGACAAGGTCCACGTCAACGCCGCCTGCTCGGGCGGCATCATCAGCGCCGCGACGCTGGGGCACCTGGCCGCCGACAGCAACCTCGACGGCGTGGCCAGCCTCACGCTGTTCGTCTGCGCGCTGGACAACGCCCGGGCCGGCACGGTGGGTGCGCTGACCAGCCGCGAGTCCGCGGCCGCCGCCGTCGCCGAGAGCGCGCGCCGCGGGTACGTCGACGGCCAGGCGCTGGCCGGCGTCTTCGCCTGGTTGCGCCCCAACGACCTGGTCTGGAACTACGTCGTCAACAACTACCTGCTCGGCAAGAAGCCGCCGGCCTTCGACGTCCTCTACTGGAACCAGGACGCCGTCCGGCTGGCCGCCGGCCTGCATCGCGACTTCGTACGCCTGGCGCTGGACAACACGCTGACGAAGGCCGGCCGCATGGAGGTGCTCGGGACGAAGGTGGACCTCGGCAAGGTCGACCTCGACAGCTACATCGTCGCCGGCCTGAACGATCACATCGTGCCGTGGGAGAACGCCTACCGCAGCACGCAGCTGCTCGGTGGTGAGACGCGCTTCGTGCTGTCGACCAGCGGCCACATCCAGGCGCTGGTCAACCCGCCCGGCCCGGACTCGCGCAGCAGCTACCGCGTCGCCGAGGAGCACCCGGCCGACCCCCAGGAGTTCCTGGGCTCCGCCGCCAAGCTCAACGGCAGCTGGTGGACCGACTACGCCGAGTGGCTGGGCGAGCGCTCCGGTGGCGAGGTCGCTGCGCCCAAGAAGCTCGGCGGCCGCGGGCACCGCGCCCTGGGCAAGGCCCCCGGGACGTACGTCCTGGCCAGCTGAGCGGTGCCCGTGCCCCCGCAACGCGAGCTGGCGCCCGTGCGCGCCGACTGGGTCGGCCGCCCGCTGGCCGAGACCCGCTGGATCCTCGAGGCCGCCCGGCTGTTCGGCGACCCCGTCGCCTACGGGCGCGGCGTGCCGCGGGGGGACGGCCGGCCGGTCATCGTCATCCCCGGCTTCCTGGCGGGCGACGACAGCCTGCTGCTGCTGCGCCGCTGGCTGAAGGTCGCCGGGTACTCGCCGCACACGGCCGGGTTCCTCATGAACATCGACTGCGCCGAGCGCGCGACCGAGCGGGTCGAGCTGCTGGTCGCGGGCCTGCACCGCACCGCCGGGCGGCGCGTCGCGCTGATCGGCCACAGCCGCGGCGGGCACCTGGCGCGGGCGGTCGCGGCGCGGCGCCCGGACCTCGTGTCGCACGCCGTCTCCATGGGCGCCGACCTGCAGGGCCTGTTCGGCATCAGCTCGCCGACCCGGGCGGCGGTGGGCATCGTCCGCCGCGGGCTGAAGGCCGCGGGGCGCAGCCGCGAGCCCGACTGCTTCCGCGCGCGGTGCGGCTGCACGTTCATCCGCGACTACACCGCCGACTTCCCCGTCGACGCCGTGCGGCTGACGTCGATCTACAGCAAGGGCGACGGCGTGGTGCGCTGGGAGCGCGCGATCGTCCCCGAGGCGACGTGCGTGGAGGTCACCGGCAGCCACGTCGGCCTGATGGCCAACCGCAAGGCCTACCGCGCGATCGCCGACGCCCTGGCGCAGGCGGAGCTCGCGCCCCCGGCAACGACGGGCACCGCGTGAGGACGCGCAGCTTCCCGCGGCTGTACCTCACCGATCGCGGCGAGGGCGAGCCGGTCCTGCTCATCACCGGCTGGACGATCTCCTCCGCCGTGTTCGACCCGGTCGCCGACCACTACACCGACACGATGCGGGTGGTGGCCTACGACCACCGCGGCACCGGGCGTTCGGACATCTGGCCGACGTGGGTGTCGATCGCGATGCTCGCCGCCGACGCGGCCCGGGTGCTGGACGACCGCGGCATCGCGGCGGCCCACGTCGTGGGTCTGTCGATGGGCGCCGCGGTCGCCATCGAGCTGGCGCTGCGGATGCCCGACCGCGTGAAGTCGCTGATCCTCGTCGGCGGCACCGCCGGTGGCCCGGCGACGACGCTGCCGGGCCTGGCGCAGGCCGGCGGCGCGCTCGGGACGCTGGTCCGCGACACGGTGAGCAACCGCTACCCGTGGCCCGCGGCGATGCTCTTCTCCCAGCGTTTCCGTGACGAGCATCCCGACGAGGTCGCGGCCTACATGCCCGCCTTCGCCGCGCACCGCGCGCCGCCGTGGGCCGCGTGGGCGCAGACCGTCGCGGTCAGCTGCTTCGGCCGGTCGGGCTCGCTCGGGGCCATCAGCGCGCCGGCGCTGGTCCTCCACGGCGGCGCGGACGTGATGACGCCGCCCGGCAACGCGCGCACGCTCGCGCGCGGCATCCCCGACGCCGAGCTGCGGATCGTCGAGGGCGCCGGCCACGCGGTGCCGCTGGAGCACCCGGAGCTCAGCGCCCGGATCGTCGGCGACTTCGTCGCCCGCCACGCCGACCGGGTGCCGCCCCCGCGGGGGCGGCTGGCCGTCGCCGGTGAGCAGCTCACCCGCCCGCTCAGCCTGCACGCGGGCACGCTGCGCAACACGCTGGACGCGGTCGCCCTCGCCACCAGGAGGGGTGGCGCAGGGAAGTGACGCCCAGCGTCACCCACCTGCACCACCCGTGTCGACGTCAGACGCCGATGGTCAGGTTGGCGACGAACCCCTTGGACACGCTGCCGGTGACGGTCGCGAGTTGGTGGATCGCCCGGTCGTCGCGGAAGACGTTGTCGCCGGCCAGCGACGTCCGGGCCAGGTTGGAGGAGCTGCTCGGATACAGGCTGGACCTGTAGACCTTCTGGCAGATCGACTGCGGCAGCGCGATCTGCGACGTCTTCACGATGGGGCCGCTGGCGACGGCCTTCGCCACGGATGCGTAGACCTCGAAGTGGATGTGCGGCCAGCGGCCGTCGTAGCACCCGGGGAACACCGTCCGGAACCAGGCGGTGCCGTTGCTGTTGGTCTTGGCGATGCCGCGCAGGTAGTTCTCGTCGGCGATCGCGCTGGAGTACATCGAGTAGCGGCCCAGGCGGTCGGCGTGCCACAGGTAGACCGCGGCGCCGGCCAGCGGCGCGTAGTCCTTGGAGGCCTTCAGCACCGTGAGGTTGACCTTCAGCGGGACGCCGGTGGCCAGCGTCCGCGAGCTGCCGATGCTGCGGCGGATGTCGTGACGGACGATGCCGGAGTCGTCGAGGACGTTCGGCCCGTTGGAGCCGTCCCCGGGATACGGGCCGGCGGTCTCGGTGGGCACCACCGAGCTGACCTTCTTGGACGCGCCCAGGGCTGGGGAGGCGGCGAGGATCGCGGCCGCGCCACCGGCGCCGAAGATCTTCAGCGCGTCGCGGCGGGAAGCCAGGCGGACGAGATCCTCGTGGAGCCCGTCGCCGTGGTCGTGGTGGGTGTGGTCGTCGTGGGCCATGCGGGGAGGATCGTCGGCTGACCGGGGAGCAGCCTGAGCGGCTACCGGGAAGGTGCTGGGCTGACACATCGACGGTTGCGCGCTGACGGGCCGGATAGGAGCAGAGATCCATGGCCCGCACGATCGTCCTCCTCGCCAAGCACGGTGCCGACCCCGCTCTTGCCCGCCGGGTGATCGAGCGGTTCGCGGCCGTCACCCAAGGACAGGTGGAGCCGGTACCGGGCGGTGCCGTGGTCGACCTCGGGGACCGCGACGTGTCGGTCACCGAGACGCTGGCCCTGGCCGATCCCGACTGGGCGGACGTGATCCGCCTGGGCGAGAGCGGCCGCTTCCGGCGACGCGAGGACGTCACGGCGGCGTGACCGAGGACGGCCCCACCGACCTTCCCGCCACCTCGTGGCGCGGCGTCGCCCGGCGGGCGGTCCGCGAGTTCCGGGAGGACAACGCCACCGACTGGGCCGCGTCGCTGACCTACTACGGCATCCAGTCGATCTTCCCCGCGCTGCTCGTCGTGGTGTCACTGGTCGGGCTGGCCGGGCAGGGCACCACGGACTCGCTCATCGCCAACGTCCGCGAGGTCGCGCCGGGTCCCGCGCAGGAGATCGTCACCAACGCGATCACCGACATGCAGGGCAAGGGCGGCGCCGCGTCGCTGGGTCTCGTCGTCGGCATCCTCGCGGCGCTCTGGTCGGCCTCCGGGTACGTCGGCGCGTTCACGCGCGCGTCCAACGCGATCTGGGAGGTCGAGGAGGGCCGGCCGTTCTACAAGCTGCGCCCGCAGCAGCTCGCCGTCACGGCGGTGATGCTGCTCCTGCTCTCGGTGTCGGCGATCACCGTGGTCTTCACCGGTGGCCTGGCCCGCCACGCGGGCGACGTCATCGGCGTCGGTGACGACGCCATCGCGGTCTTCGACATCGTGAAGTGGCCGCTGCTGGCGGTGGTCGTGAGCCTGATGCTGTCGCTGCTCTACTGGGCGGCACCCAACGCCCAGCAGCCGGGCTTCCGCTGGATCACCCCCGGCGGCGCCGTCGCCGTCGTGCTGTGGATCGTCGTGTCCGCGCTGTTCGCGCTGTACGTCGCCAACTTCGGCTCCTACAACAAGACCTACGGGACGCTGGGCGCCGTCATCGCGTTCCTCGTCTGGCTGTGGATCACCAACCTCGCCGTGCTGTTCGGTGCCGAGGTCAACGCCGAGCTGGCCCGCGCCCGGCAGATGCGCGCCGGGCAGCCGGAGGACCAGGAGCCGATCACCCCGCCGCGCGACACCACGACGTTCGACGACGACGCCAAGGCCGCGCTGCGGTCGGAGCCGGAGCGCCGTCCCGCCGCACCGGAGCCGGCGCCCGCGCGCCGGGGCTCCGTCCTCGGCGCGTTCGTCGCCGGCGTGCTGTTCCGCCGCCGGCCCGGCTGAGCCGGCGTCAGAGCACGAAGCGCTTGGGCCGCTTCACCTTCACCGGCGCCAGGCGCTTGGTCGCCTTCGCACCGCCGTCCCACTGCGCGGTGACCGGCTGCACCGTGACCGTCGCGCCGTTGCGGGCCAGCGGCTCGGTGATCGTCACCGACCGGGCGCTGCCCTTGACCGTCTGGCGCACCTTCAGGCCCTTGGCCAGCGCCACCGTGACGATGTAGCGCGCGGCGTTGGCCGCGGGCCGCCACGACACGGTCAGGCGGCTGCCGCGCAGCCGTGTCCTCAGGCCCTTGACCAGACCGGCCCGCTTCGGCCGCGGCGAGGTGTAGCTGCCGATGACGTAGCGCTGCCGCGGGATGCCGCCCCTGGTGATGACCGCGACGAGCTTGCGCTTCTCCGCGGGCCCGGCAGCCGGCGTGAACGCGACGTGCCGGTTGATCTGCGCACCCGTGCCGCGCACCGTGGTCACCGGGCCGCCGCCGACCTTGCCTTGCTCGGTGATCTCCAGCGTGGAGCCCTTCGGGACGCGCAGGCCCTTCAGCGTCAGCATCCGCTGCCCCTTCGCCTTCGCGGCGCCGCCGGTGGCCGCGACGACGCCGCCCTTGATGCTCGGCGGCCCGGGATAGTCGACCGCGGTGATGGCCGTGATGGCCGGCGAGCCGTCCTTGGCGACGATCGTGTACCTGCCCTTCCGGGGCGCGCGCAGCCGGATGACCGTGGCGTTGCGCATGTCGATCTTGTCGTCGTGGTACTGGCTCTGGTTGTGGAACAGGCCCTGCGGCATCGGCCCGGTCGGCGTCGTCGGCAGCCCGGTCGTCGCGTCGGTCGGCACCGGCTTGCTGGAGAAGTCCAGCCCCTGCACCGCCGCGCCGGTGTCGTCGAGCACGACCTTGCCCGACGGATCCTTGACCTGCACCAGCGGCGAGCCGCCCTGGCCGTTGACGACGATCATGGCCCCGGCCCCGCCGCCGAGCTCGACCGGTGCCGATTGCCCGGCGCCGATCGCGCGCAGGGCGTCGCTGGGCTGCCGCAGCAGGTCGTCGCTGCGGGGCAGCGCCCGCGTCACGCCGAGGCTCTTCTTCAGGTCCGCCTCGTCGCAGTCGAACAGGTAGGGCGTGATCGACCCACTGGAGAAGTTGATCGTCCCGCCGAAGGAGATCGGCCAGAGCGTCACGCAGAAGCCTGCTCCCTGGCTGGACAGCAGCAGCGCGCCGCTCACGCTGGGGCACTTGCCCAGGAAGCAGACGACGTCCTGCGTCACCCCGCCCGACCCGCCGACGGCCCAGTCGTCGGTGCCGTAGAAGTAGCCGAAGATGTTGCCCTCCATCACGAGGTGCGTCTCCGGGATGATCTTCAGCGCCACGTGGCCGGCGGCCTGCACGCCGGGCGGGCTGCTCTGCACCTCCAGGTAGGCGTTGGCCACGTGCAGCTTGATGGGCCCGAGGAACAGGGCGCCGCTGACGCGCAGCACGAAGCCCTTCAGGATCCGGTTGCCCGCCTTGGCCGGGTCCGGCCTGGAGTTGCGGTCGGTCAGCGCGAAGTCCTCGTTGCCGTACTGATCGGGGCAGAACTTCAGCTTCTCGGAGGGCGGGATCGACTTGCCGGTGCCGGCCAGCAGGAACCCGGCGCACCCGACCACCTGGAAGGCCTTGGCCTCGGGGTAGTCCTGCAGCGTCAGGCAGCCGAAGAGGTCCAGCGGCCGGGTGTCGGTCGGGGGCAGGAACTCCAGCGCCGGGTTGGCCAGGGCCGTGATCGGGTTCGGCGCGGGCGGGTTGGGGATCGGGATCTGCAGCCCGTCGAGCACCGCGCCCGCGTTGTACAGCTCGCCGTTCTCCTGGAAGCCGAGGCCGCCGCTGACCGGGCACCCGGGCTTCTTGGAGTCCGGGGACATGTCGACCTTCTTGCCGAACACGGTCAGCCCACCGGTGGCCTGCCACGGCGGCGTGGCGCTGACGTGGTGGGACAGCCTGCCGCCGTTGAAGGAGAGGACGTCGGGCACGATCTCCACCTTCGGCAGGGTGATGTCGACGTTGTCGAGCAGGCCCGCGCGGAGCTGCGCGCGGCCGCTGCTGCGGACGTCGCGGCTGATCGTGATGTCCCCGCCGTAGCCGTCCGGGCCCAGCGGCGGCGGGACGTGGACGTTCAGCTCGATGGTGCCGCCGGCGTCGCGGCGCAGGACCGGGTGGGCCGCGTTGACGTGCCACGCCGCGCCCTTGGGCGGCACCCCGCCGGTGCCGGCGTTGATGCGCGCGGGCGGGTCGTTGAACACCCCGAAGTCGTACTGCGTGCCGTTGGCCGCCGGGATGATGAGGCCCGGCTGCCCGGCGATCTTCAGCGGCATGTCGCCCAGCGCCAGCTGCTGGCGGCCGGACTGCCAGTAGACCTTCGCCGCGCCGATGATCTCGCCCTGGTCGGCCACCACGCGCAGCGGCTGATCGGCGGGGACGACGACCAGCACGCCGTCGGCGCCGCCCGCGTCGCTGGTGTAGTCGAAGACCTGGGTCTTCGGGTCGTAGCCGCTGCCGAAGCGGCGGGTGTTGAGGTAGATCGAGCTGGACGTCGTGTAGACGTTGGGCAGGTCGGTCTCGCGGAAGCCGCCGTTGGTGCCGGTGGTCAGCGACAGGCCGCGGGAGGTGATGCGGTCGTAGCGCGCGATGACCCGCAGCTGCGTCCGGGCCGTCTTCCTCTCGAACCGCGGGTCGTTGTTGACCGCGTTCAGCGGCTTGGTGCGGCAGTTGGCGTTCCAGTCGGCCACCTGCGTCTTGAGGTTCTTGGGGACGTAGGAGTCCAGGGTGATGGTGAAGGTGCCCGGCCGGTCGTAGGCGTGGTAGGCCTTGTAGCTGGGCAGGTAGGCCTCCGGCCCGCTCCTGGTCCCGTCGCCGAAGTTCCACGTGTTGGCCGCGAACCACGTGTGCCGCGTGGTGATCGTGTCCTGGGTGACCAGGTCCGCCTCGAGCTTCTGGTCATACGAGTAGGTCGTGTTGATGAGGCCGCCGGTGCAGCCCGTCTCGATCCGCTGCCACTTGGGGTCCGACTGGGCCTTGGCGACGTTGGCCGCCGCCGTCTCGAGGTTCTTGTACAGCTGGCAGGCCTCGGTGCCGGTGGTGGTGTTGGTGACGTCGGCCTGGCGGAAGCCGCGGCGGCCGCCGACGTTGAGGTTCAGCGCGCCGACGTTGAACTTGTCGACGTTGAAGTTCACGTTGCCGACCGGGCTGCCCGCCTTGATGTAGCCCGTCGTGAACGTCGCCGGCGTGACCAGCGCATCGCCGAAGTTGGGACGCCCGCCGAAGACGATGTCGGTCGGCTTGGGCGGCTTGACGTTGATGATCTCGTTCTTGGGGTTGACGTCGCGCTTCTGCAGCGTGCCGACCTCGTCGACCGAGAGCGCCCCGGAGTTGGCGTTCTCGAACGTCGCGCAGGTGCCCTGCTCCACGGTGGACGTCGGCGTCGAGATCGCCGGCTGGTACTCGCCCGGCTTGGCGCCCACGAAGATCGTGAGGTCGACGCCCTGCAGGAAACCGCTGCCGTCGTCGACGCTGATGCGCGTCGTGTAGCGGCCGCGGTCCTCGAAGGTGTGGGTGAAGGTGCCCGTGGCGCTGACCGCGCGGTCGCGGACCTCCAGGCCGTGGATCAGCCCGGAGACCGGCCGGTCGTCGCCGAAGGTCATCGTCGCGAGCGCCTCGCGGTCCAGCTTGACGGCACGGGCCGGCGCGCCGAGCACGGTGTTCTGCGGCAGCAGCTCGCGGACGTTGAAGGTCACGCGCTGACCCGGCTTGGGCGCGGCGGGTGACGTCGTCACCGAGTAGATCGGCGGCTGGGTGACGTGGACCGTGCGGCGGACGACGTCGCTGCGGCCCTGGGCGTCGGTGACGCGCACGCCGACCACGACGTCCCCGGCGTTCGTGAAGGTCGTCTCGAACTCGCTGGTCTGCTTCATGTCCGTCGCGAAGCGGCCGCTGCCGTCGAGGTCGAACGCGTACCTGAGCCCGGCGGAGGGCGTCGAGCCGGTGGCCGACAGGGTCGTCGGCGTGCCGATCGACACCTCCGACGGCGCCGACAGGGTGGCCTGCGGCGGGCCGTCGACCGCCGTGGCCGGGGGCGGCCCGGCGTCGGTGCCCGTCGTGAACGTGGCGTCGCCGCCCACGGTGGTGCCGCCGCCGTTCCTGGCCACGATCCGGAAGTGGTAGGCGGTGCCCGGCGTCAGGCCGGTGATCGTGCGACCGACCGGGTGCTCGGTGCGGTCGCTGCCGACGGGGATCTCGCCCCCGGCGGGCACGCGCGTGCCGTAGCCGGTGGTCGTGCCGTACTCGAAGTAGGCGTCGCTGTCGTGGCCCTTGGGGTTGACCTTGCCGTTGAGCGTCGCACCGGTCGACGTCACGCCGGTGGCGTCCGTCGTCTGCACGGTCGGCGGGCGGCGGTTGAGGAAGATGCTGAGCTCGTTGGGGCTGGAGGACAGCGACGTGACCGCCAGGTCCTTGTCGCTGTCGCCGTCGTTGAGGTCGGCCGCGGCGATGCCGTACGGCGAGCCGGCCGGGGTGATCGTCAGCTCCTGCCCGCGGGAGAAGCCCGCGCCGCCCTGGTTGTCCAGGACGGTGACCGTGCCGCTCGCGTTGGCGGTGGCCAGGTCGTCGAGGCCGGTGCCGCGGAAGTCGGCGGCGGTGAGGCCGACCGGGTTGGTGCCGACCGCGACCGGCGAGGTCTGCGTCTGCTCGAAGCCGCCCGCCGGCTTGCGGCGCAGGATCGTGACGTTGCTGCTGGCGCGGTTGGCCACGGCGACGTCGGGGAGGTCGTCCCCGTCGAAGTGCCCGATGGCCGTGTACTGCGGCTCGTCGCCCACGGCGTAGGGCGAGCCGGGCGCCGCGACGAGCGTGCCGCCCGGCTGGTCGAGCAGGACGCCGACGGTGTCGGTGGCGTTGTTGCTGACCGCGATGTCCGGGCCGTTGGCGCCGTCGAGATCGCCGACGCTGAGGTAGCGCGGGTTGGTGCCGCCCGTGGACAGCGAGCCGCCCGCGACGAAGCCGGTGTTGTCGCCCTTGCGGAGGTAGAGCGTGACGGTGCCGGTGTTCCAGCCGGCCACAGCGAGGTCCGGCCGGCCGTCGCCGTTGAAGTCGCCGCCGCCGATCGCGCCGGTGTTGTCGCCGAAGGGGATGTTCGCCTCGGTCGTGAACGAGCCGTCCCCGTTGCCGAGCATCACCTTGACCTGCGCGGCGCTGTAGGCGGAGATGGCCAGGTCCTGCCTGCCGTCGCCGTTGAAGTCGGCGACGGCCGCGAAGTTGGCGCCGCTGCCCGACGGGAAGGCCGGGAACGGCTCGGTGAACCCGGCGTCACCGGGCTTCTGGGTGAAGACGCGGACGCTGCTGGTGGTGCCGTGGATGACGGCGAGGTCGGTGAGCGCGTCGCCGTTGAACAGCCCCGGGTTGACGCTGTAGGGCTCGTTGTCCAGCGCGTAGGGCGAGCCCGCCTGCGGCACGAAGTCCGCTCGCGCGATCGCCACGTTCAGGCCGAGCCCCGCGATGAGCGCGCCGACCGCCGTCTTCCTCCACATACCACTCACCCTCCCGCCCCCGGTCCGGGTCACACATCGGGAGCGACCCTGACTTTTCCCACGACATGTCAGCGTTCAAACGTCCTGCGTCGACATGTCGCGGATCTTTGCGGCTCAGCGGCGCAGCGTCAGCGTGGTGCGCACCCCGGCACCGGTGATGGCGAAGGTCGCGCGACGGGCGGTCCGCAACCGCCTGACATCGGCCTTCGTGAGACGCACACGGACGGTCGCGACGCCGCTCCGGGGCACCGTGACCTTCACCTTCGCCAACGTGCGGCCGCCGTGGCGGACGACGACCGTGGTGCGCCCGGGCGTCGCGCCGGACAGCCGCAGCGTGAAGCCGCTGCGCAGGGCGGTGCCGAGCCGCACCTGCTTGGCCAGCGCCAGCCGGGCGGTCCTGGTCGGGCCGCCCGGCTTGGACGGTCCCTGCGCGCCCTCACCGGGCGTCACCGGCGTGGACGTCGACGGACCGCTGCCGCGCTCGACGGTCTCGCAGTTGGCCGCCACGACGTCACCGGCATCGGCCACCACGCGGTCGGTGCCGGGCCCGCAGTCGATCTGGTCGACCTCACCGTCGCGGGCCTGGATGACGTCGTTGCCGTAGCGGACGCAGCTCTCGGGGAAGTCCGCGTTGCACGTCGTGTCGGTCTCGTCGCCGAAGATCACGTCGCGGCCGGGGCCACCGGTGATCGTGTCGTGGTTCTTCCCGCCCTCCAGGTAGTCGTCGCCCGTGCCGCCGTCGATGTCCTCGATGCCGTCCTCCCCGACGACGCGGTCGTTGCCGCCCAGCGCGCGGACGACCGAGCGCTCGCCGCCACCGCTGAGGTTGGCCCAGACCTGCCAGTCCTCGGCTGCGTCGCTGAGGACGTGCGTCCCGGCGACGTAGGCGATCGCACGCTCGATGCCACGCACGTCGTCGCCCTCGTCGGGGCGGCCGTCGTTGGCGAGGCCGTCGAGGGAGATGTCGGCCGGCGGGTGCACGTCGACGTCGGCCTGCGTGTAGTCCTTGAGGATGTCGCTGCCGGCCCCGCCGTCGATCCGGTCGGCGCCGGGAGCGGCCTGGCCGTCACCGGCCAGCTCGTCGTCGCCGTCGCCGCCGAGCACGACGTCGGCACCCGCCCGACCGTCGAGCCGGTCGTTGCCGGAGCCACCGTCGAGGACGTCGCTGCCCCCCATTGCGTCGATGCGATCGTCGCCCGGACCACCGAGCAGGGTCTCGTCGCGGTCGGCGGTGTGATCCCCGGTCAGGCCGTCGGCGCCGGGGCCGCCGTCGACCACGACCTCGCCGGTGGCGAACGACAGCCGGTTGAGCACGCCGAAGCGGTCGTCGCCGGCACCGAGCTCCACGCGCAGACGCGCCGGGACGGGGCAGTCGACCAGATCGTCGTCGCGCTGCGCGCAGGACTCCGGCACCGCGGTGAACACCGCGCCCTCGATGCGCAGCAGCTGCGCCGGGTCCGGCGGGTTGTAGCTGTCGTCGAGGTACAGCGCGTCGTCGCCGCCGCCCGTGCGGACGACGAGGACGCCGTCCTCCTCGGTGATCGTCGCGGCCCACGCGGGGCTCGCGGCGGCGGCGCAGCACACCAGGGCGGCGGCGCAGGTCAGGGTGGTCTTGATGCTCATCATCGACCCTGTCGCAACCGCCGCCCGGGGCGGTTCACCGGCGTGCGGTGACGGACATCCGCTCCCCGCCGATGGTGACGCGGACCTTCATCGCGCGGGCCGCACGGGCCGGCCGGCTGAGCTTCAGCGTCAGGCGCCGGGCCCGTCCCGGTGCCACCGAGAACGTCTGCGCCGCCCGGCCGGCCTGCACCTGGGGCGTGCAGGCCACGGCACAGCGCACGTCCAGCTGGACGCCCGTCCGCGTCAGCCGGGCCCGGGAGAGCTCGGGCGCCAGGCGCTCGAGCGTGACGACGCCCGCCCAGTCGAAGCCGCACGCGACCGTGTGGCCCGGGTCCTCCCGCGGGCAGCGCGAGAAGGAGCGCTGGGCGGCGGACGCGGCGACCGGCACGGCGATCCGCCAGTCGCCGGCCCGCGCGGCGGGCACCGCGAACGCCACGTCGACCGGCGCGCCGCCCAGCTCAGGGACGGCGTTGGCCGCCGCCACGCGCAGCAGGTCCACCGACATGCTGAACCGGGCGTACGGCTCGGTGCAGACGAGGTCCAGCAGCGCATCGCTCGACGGGCGGAAGACGTTGGCGTCACCGACGCGGGCGACGGTGCCGCCGCCGGTGGCCGCCGCCGACTGCGGCGCACACGTACCCGAGACGCCGTCGAAGTCGGTGAACGTGCTGCTCAGGACCTCCTGCGTCAGCGCAGTCGTGGCGACGTCCTCGACACGCTGGGCCACGCGGCCCCCGCGCAGGGGGACGCGGTCCATCGTCGCCGCCAGGGCGAAGCGGACCTGCGAGTCACGGCTGACGACGTTCTCCGCCCCGTCGTGGTCGCTGTCGCCGGGATCGGCATCGGCGCGGACGGACTCCGTCCACGCGCCCTTCACCGCGAGCGTCGCCCGGTAGTCGATGGTTGGTGAGGCGCCGGCTGCAGTCGTGAGCAGGCACGTCGAGATGGCGGCAGCCGCGGCTGCCAGCTTGGGTGTTCTGGTCATATCTGAGGGGGCCGGGTCAGGCCGGGTCGCGGCTGCCGGCGATGAGCAGCGCGGTGCCCGCGCCGGCAGCGGCCAGCCACCAGCCCGCCGCGCCCGCCCACCGGGCGGCCTCGGTGCCGGCAGGGAAGAGCTGGTCGCCGAAGGCGATGCGGCCCGTGCCGAACGCCAGCGCGACGCCGGCGATGCCCAGCGTGGGCGCGCCGGTCAGCGCGCCGATGCCGAGCGACAGCGCCACGACCGCGGCGCACTGCACGCTCAACGCCGCCGCCTCGGCTCCCGAGCTGCCACCGCCGTGCAGCAGCGCCGCCCAGGCCGCGGCCAGCAGCGGCAGCCCGACCGCCAGGACCAGGGCCCGCCGCCGGGGCAGCGACGTCGGCAGCGCCTGCAGCGCGTCGCGCGGCTCGTCGATGAGCGCAAGCGCCACCCCGGCGACGAGGACCGTCGAGGCCTGCAGCGCGAGCACGGCACCCCGGTGCCCCCCGAGCAGCGCCCCGGTGGCGACGGCAGCGGCCGCCGCGGCCAGGCCGCCGAGCACGCGGACGTGGGGCACCGCGCGCAGGACGCCGGCCAGGACCACGGTCGCGCCGGCGGCCCGCGCCGTTGCGCCGCGCGGCGTGCCGGACCGGTGGACGCCCGCGCCGCTCATGCCGCCGCCACCGTCGTGGCCGCCACCACCGCGACGGCGGTGAGGGTCAGGCCGATCCGGGCGCTGCGGCGCGCGATGAGCGCCCCGGCGGCCGCACAGGCGGCCACCCCGGCGAGGGCGAGCAGGTGCCACGCCATCGCGGTCGTGTCGAAGTGGTCGACGACACCGCACATGTGCGGGCCGGTGGGCTCGCACGGCACCCACGTGTCCGGGACGGCCACGATGTCGCTGACCAGCGGCGCCGCCCAGCGCAGCGACGTCTCCGGGGCCCAGGCCGCCAGCGGCACCTCGAGGAAGACGATGGCGACCGCGATGAACGCCGACAACAGGCTCACCGGCGCGACGCGTCCCAGCAGCACGCCGACCGCGCCGAGCGCCAGCACCAGCAGCGGCCCCTGCGCGAGCTCCACGGCCGCCGGCACGCGGCGGGCGCCGTCGTAGCTGATGATCAACCCGTCGCCGGCGCCGAACAGCAGGTGGGCCACGGCCAGCAGGACGAGCGCGAGCGGCAGCGTGGCCAGCAGCGCGGCCAGCTGCGCGGCGGTCCGTGTGGCCGCCCCGCAGGGCAGCGTGTCCAGCAGCTCCTCGGCCCCCGCGCGGCGGCTGCGCTGCGCAGCGAGGTTGGCGGCGACGAACGTCCCCAGCGCCAGCGGCAGCACCGCGACGCCCATCAGGAGGAACGCCTGGAGCTGGCCCTCGCGCCCGGCTCCCACGCCGACGATCAGGGCGCTGAGCGCCACGCCGGCGAGCACGACCGGGTGCAGGACCAGCCGGCGGGCCTCGACGCCCATCAGCGCGCGGAGCTCGCGCATCAGCGGTCCTCCAGCAGCAGCAGGTAGCCGTCCTCGAGCGTGGGCTCGACCAGTTCGGCACCGGTGGGAGGCGTGCCCAGCTGCCGCTGGCGGCCGTCGGCCGTCCGCCACGCGAGCACCGCGCCCGGGTCGCGCTGTGCCGCGGTCCAGACGCGTCCGCGCGCGTGCGCGATGAGGTCCTCCGGCGCGCCGTCGGACAGCGTCCGCCCGTCGGCCAGCACGACGACCCGCGGGCACAGCGCCGCGACATCCTCGGTCTGGTGCGTGGAGACCAGGATCGTGCGGTCCTCGCCCAACCCCGAGAGCAGCTCGCGGAAGCGCAGGCGCTGCTCCGGGTCCAGGCCCGCGGTGGGCTCGTCGAGGATCAGCAGCTCCGGGTCGCCGAGCAGCGCCTGCGCCAGCGCCAGCCGCCGCCGCATGCCGCCCGACAGCGCGCGTGTCCGCTGGCCTGCTGACTCGCCCAGGCCGACGAGGTCCAGGACGCGGCGCACCTCCTCGTGACGGGCCCGGCGGAGCGTGTGCTCCTTGAGGATCGCCACGTAGTCGACGAACTCGAACGCCGTGAAGCGGGGGTGGAAGCCGGGCTCCTGGGGCATGTAGCCCAGGCGGCGCCGGATCTCGGTCCGCTCCACCGCGTCGCCCGGGTCGCGGCCGAGCAGCTCGACCGTGCCGCCGTCGGGCGCCAGCACGGTGGCCAGGATCCGCATGAGCGTGGTCTTGCCGGCCCCGTTGGGTCCCAGCAGCCCGGTGATGCCCGTGGCCAGCGACAGGTCGGCACCCCGCAGCGCGTCGGTCGAGCCCAGCCGCTTGGTCACGCCGGTCGCAGCGACGGGCAGGACGGCCACGCTCATCGGACACCCCAGGCGTCCAGCGCGTCGCGGCGGCGGGCGACGACCACGGCGGCCAGCACGGCGAGCAGCGCGAACAGCGGCTGCACCGCGCCGTCGTAGGCGGCCAGCGCGTCGCCCGGCCGTGCGGCCGACAGGATCGTCAGCGCCAGCCAGGCACCGGTGACCCCCGCGAACGCGGTGGTGTGCGGCAGGTAGGTCGACAGCGCCAGCGCCGCGAGCGTCAGGCCCAGCGCCGGGAGCAGCCAGGCGGCCGCCGTCCAGCCCACCCCGGGCAGCGCGATCGCGGCCACGGCGGTCAGGACGAGCGTCGTCCCCACCACCGCGGCCGTGCGCAGCAGCAGCAGGCGCGCGCTGGACGTGGGAGCGGCCAGCGCGATCTCGTGGGTCGGGTCGATGCCCCGCCCGAAGGCGGCGGCGACGCCCGCGACCGGGGCCAGTGCCGCGACGCAGAGGAAGAGGGCCACGCCGCGGTCGCCTTGATGGGCGCCCGCGACGGCGACACCCAGCGCGACGGCCATGGCCAGCAACCAGGACGCGGTCAGCGACGGGGTCGCCGCCAGCAGCCGCGCGACGTGGTCGCTGACGCCGAGGCGGACGAGCAGCCGCTCGGCCACGCTCACGCGCGGGCGGTCGAGCTCGTCGACGATGTCCAGCCAGGTCGCCTGCAGGCGGTCCGCAGCGACGTGCCGGGCCACCGCGGCCTGGCACTCGCCGCAGGCGACGATGTGCGCCTCGACCGAGTAGCAGTGGGCGGCGTCAAGGTCACCGCGCGCGTAGGCGCCCAGCACGTCGTCGTCCGCATGCCACATCGTGGTGCTCATGCCAGCTCCTCTCGCAGTTGGATGCGCGCGCGCATCATGCGCGTCTTGACCGTCCCGGCCGGGATGCCGAGCAGCTGCCCGGCCTCACGGGTGGTGAGCCCGTCCAGCACCGTCGCCTGGACGACGGCGCGCAGCTCCGGCGACAGCCGGTTCAGCGCACCGGCCAAGTCACCGTGCTCCACGCCCAGCAGGACCTGCTCCTCGGCGGACGGCTCGTCCTCCGGCAGCCGCTCGTGCGAGGTGAACTCGCGCGGTGGCCGGCGGCGCAGCGCGTCGATCAGCCGGCGCACGCCGATGCCCCAGATCCAGGCCCCGACGGTGCCGCGGCCGTCGTAGCGCTGCGCCGAGCGCCACACCGCGATGAACGTGTCCTGCACCGCGTCGTCAACGGTGTCGGGGTCGGCGCAGCGCCGGGACAGCCGCAGCGTCAGCCACGGCGCATGCCGGTCGTAGAGCAGGCGCAGCGCCGCCCGGTCACCGTCGGCGACGGCCGCGAGGAGCGCCTCGTCGGGCGTGGCGATGGTCGGGGTGGTCCTCACGTCTTTCCTGTCGCAGACTGGCACGTCGGCGGTTCACGACCGGTCCTCGAGCGGACCTGGGCCGGCGCCTGCGATGCTCGGGGCGATGCGTTTCGACGATGAGCTGCGGCGGTCCCTGACGGAGCGGCTGGCCGCCCACGAGCGGCGCGAGCTGCCGCTGGACGGGCGCCGCGCGGCTGCCGTGGCGGTGGTGCTGGTCGACAGCGACGCCGCCCGGCACGACACCGAGCCGTTGCTGCCCGAGCAGCTGGATCTCTCGATGCTGCCCGGCGAGGACGCGCGGCGGATCGACGGGCGGATGGTCGGCGTCGCGGGCGGGCCGGCGTTCCTGCTGTGCCGCCGGGCCTCGCGGCTGAACCGGCACGCGGGGCAGTGGGCGCTGCCCGGCGGCCGGATCGACGCGGGTGAGACCGCGCTGGAGGCGGCGCTGCGCGAGGTCGACGAGGAGCTCGGGCTGCGGCTGGCCGCCGAGGACGTCATCGGCTGGCTGGACGACTACGTCACGCGCTCGGGCTACCGCATCACGCCGGTCGTGTTGTGGGGCGGCGCCGACCCCGCGCTGGCCCCCGCGCCGGACGAGGTGCTTGCCGTGTACCGGATCGGGCTGCGCGCGCTGACCGCCAGCGAGCCGCGCTTCATCACCATCCCGGAGAGCGACCGGCCGGTGCTGCAGCTCCCGCTGGGCAACGACCTCATCCACGCCCCCACGGGCGCCGTGCTCTACCAGTTGCGCGAGGTCGCCCTGCTCGGCCGGCCCGGCCTACGGCTCGACGGCATCGAGGAGCCCGTCTTCGCCTGGCGCTGAGCCGCCGACCAGCGCGTCGACGGCGGACATCAGCCCCACCCAGCCGGTGAAGTCGCGCGCCACGCCGTCGGGTCCGGTGGCGACGCCGGCCGGCATCGAGCCCTCCAGGCGCAACTGGATCTGGATCACGTCTCGGTCTGCGTCGTCGGGCACGGGAGCTCGCTGACCTAGCGGATGACCGTGAAGCTCAGGAGCTTCGCCGTGGACCGGTTCTGCGCAGCGTCGCCGGCGACGATCGAGAAGCGGTAGGTGCCCTTGCGCAGGGCCCTGCCGCCGAGGCGCCCGCCGAACACGATCGACGCTGACGTCGTCAGGTCCTTCCGGGTGATCGTGCCGGCCCTGACGTAGCGCACGCAGGTCCTCGCCCTGGCCTTGACGAGTTTGCGCGTGGCCTTCGCGCACGTCCGGCCCTGCCGGCGGCCGAGCGTCCTGCGCTGGACGGTCAGCACCAGCGAGGCGGGCTCCGACAGCACCAGCTTCACCGACGTCCCCCGCTTCTTGTTGCCCGTCACGACGAGCCGCCGGTTGGTGAGCCTGGCGCTCTTGAACGCCGGGGCCGTGCGGTCGACGACGACGGGCGGTGCCGGTGGCGCCGGCGGCCCCGGCGGTGCCGGGTCCAGCGGGCACGGCCCGGTGAGCAGCCGCGGGCAGCGGTCGGTGGCGTCCGGGATGCCGTCGTTGTCGTCGTCGGGGTCGCAGGCGTCGCCGAGCGCGTCGCCCTCGAGGTTCTCCTGGCCGGGGTTGGCCGCCTTCAGGCAGTTGTCGATGCCGCTGCGCACGTTGTCGTGGTCGCCGTCGAGCAGGAGGTAGGCCGAGCCGGAGATGCTGCGGTCGTTGTTGTTGGTGTGCGGCGCGCCGATGATCGGGTCCATCACCCCGTCGCCGTCGAGGTCGCCGAGGGCCACCGAGTAGCCCGCGCCATCGAGCGGCGCCGCGCCGCCGATGCGCAGCCCGCGGACGTCGGAGGTCCCCAGGCCGAGCAGGTCGAGGTCCGCCGGGTCGGCGGTCCTCTGCCCGTAGACGATGTAGGCCGCGCCGGACTCCTGGCGCTGGTTGGTCTGGGCGCCCGGGGCACCGACGATCATGTCGTCGATGCCGTCCGCGTTGAGGTCCGCGCCGCCCGTCAGCGCCAGGCCGGCCCCTTCCGACGCCGCGGCGCCGTCGATCTGCATCATCCGCGCGGCGTCGCCGTCGGCGGGGCTGTTCAGGTTGATGTTCGGCAGGTCGGCGGTCCTGCTGCCGTAGACCACGTAGACCGATCCGGAGTCGTCGCGGTCGTTGGCGTCGGCCGTGATCGCTCCGACCGCGAAGTCGTCGATGCCGTCGCCGTTGACGTCCCCCATGCCGCTGACCGCGTACCCGGTGGCGTGGTTGAAGTCGGCGCCCTTGACGATCATCCCGCTGGCGTTGTCGTCGGCGCCGGGGCCGCTGGCCAGGCCGACGTTCGGCGGGTCGGCGACCTTCGCGCCGTAGACGACGTACGCGTCGCCCGCGCCGCTGAACGGCTCGTCGGCCTTCGGAGCGCCGATCAGCACGTCGTCGACCCCGTCGCCGTTGACGTCACCGGCGCCCGCCACCGCGCCACCGGCGTCGTCGTTGGACTTGAAGCCGGGGAAGTAGGCCATCCGCGGGTTGTCGTCGCCGTGCTCGTCGAGGTCGACGTCGGCGGGATCGGCGACCGCCTGGCCGTAGAGGACGTACGCCGCGCCGGAGCCGAAGTTGTCCCCGTTGGCGTTCACCGCGCCGACGATGAGGTCGGGCCGCCCGTCGCCGTTGAAGTCCCCGGCGGGGGCGACCGCGTAGCCGGCGCTGTCCTGGTCGGCCGCACCCGCGATGACCATGACGCGCGAGGAGTTCGGCAGGGCCGCCGGGTCGAGGTCCAGGTTGGGGAGGTCCGCGGTCCTCTGGCCGTAGACGATGTACGCGTTGCCGTTCTGCGACCGCCCGAGCGAGCTGCTGCTCGGCGCGCCGACGACGAGGTCGTCGATGCCGTCACCGTTGTGGTCGCCCGCTCCCGCGACCGACCAGCCCGCCGTGTCGCCCTGCACCGCCGGGTCGGCGTTGGGGCGACCGGTGATCTTGAAGAACGCTGGGCTGTCCGGGTCGGTCAGGTCGACCTTCGCGAAGTCCTGGCCGCCGTAGACGACGTAGGCCACGCCCGCCGCGAGGCCGCCGTTCGGGGCGCTCGGGCCGCCCATGATGAGGTCGTCGACGCCGTCGCCGTTGATGTCGCCCGCGTCACCGACCGACCAGCCGGCGCCGTCGTTGATCGCTCCCCCGTCGACGTGGACCAGCAGCGCCGTGCCGCGTAGGTCGATGGCTGCGTCCGCGCCGGGCGCGACGGCGAGCAGGGCGAGCAGGGCGACGAGGACGGGTTTCACCCGGGGGACGATCTCGCGGCGGGCCGCCCCGCACATCTGGGCAACCCCTAGACCGGCACCCCAGGATTAGCCGCCGAGCGTCGGGGGCAGCTCCCGGCGGGAGCGCACGCCGAGCTTGCGGTAGGCGTTGCGGAGGTGCAGCTCGACCGTCTTGTCGGTCACGAACAGCGCCTCGGCGATCACCCGGTTGGTCTGGCCGGCCGCGGCGCGCTCGACGATGCGCCGCTCCGAAGGCGTGAGCGCCTCCAGCCCGGAGCGTGCGGTCGTGCGCGGCCGGACCCCGGCCGCCCGCAGCTCGTGACGCGCGTGGGCGACGAGGCGCTGCGCGCCCAGCGCGCCCGCCAGCTCCAGCCCCCGCCGCAGCGGGTCGCGCGCGTCGGTCGGCCGGCGCGCGCGCCGCAGCGTGGCGCCCAGCGCGACGAGGGCCTTGGCCTGCTCCAGCCGGGCGACCGAGCCGTCGCTCACCTCCACGGCCTCGCGCAGGTGCTCCAGGCCGTGCTCGCGCTCCAGCGTCCCCAGCACCCGCAACGCCCGCGCGACCGAGCCGCGCGCACCCCAGCGGCGGGCCGTGTCCAGCGCTTCGCGCGCCAGCGCCAGCCCCTCGTCCTGGCGGCCGAGGTGGTACAGCGCGATCGCGCGGTGCGAGCGGGCCGGGGTGTCCATCGGGTTGGCCAGGAACGCAAAGCGCTGCTCCATGTCCTCCGCGTACGCCAGCGCCTCGTCCCAGCGACGCTCGGCCAGCAACAGCTCGACAAGGCTGTCCAGCCAGTAGCGCGCCTCGTCGGAGGCGATGGACGGCAGCTCGACGGCCTGCAGGACGCGGCGGGCGCCGTCGAGGTCGTCACGCTCGCGCAGGACCGCGGACAGGAACGCCGCGTGGTGGACGCGGGGGATGCCGGAGGACCCGAGCAGGCGGAACTCGTCCAGAGCCGTGTTCAGCAGCGTCTCCGCGGCGTCGAGCTCACCGCGCCGCAGGGCGGCGTAGCCGCGCCACAGGTCGCCGCCGGCCTTGGCCGCCAGCGAGCCGCGGACCGTGGACTGCTCCTGCAGTGCGCGCCAGTACTCGTCGGCCTCGGGCCGGTCGGCCCGCACGAGCGTCAGGATCGCGGTGACCGAGAGGAACGCGATGTCGACGGCCATCAGGTCGCCGCCGGCGAGGGCGTCGCGGGCCAGCTGCGCGCACTCCTCCGCGCTGCCGCCGCCGTAGGCCCACTGACGTGAGACGACGGCGGCGAGCATCTTCGCCCCGGGCCCCGCGTCCGGCTCCAGACGCCGGGCCGATCCGTCCACCATCGCCTGCCGGCCGACGCCGTAGGACACGGCCATCAGCTCCAGCGCCTCCAGGGCCAGGCGGGTGTCGTCCCCGGGCGGCAGCTCGGCGATCGCCTGCCGGGTCAACGCGACGCCGTCCTGCACGCGCCCGTTGAACAGCAACGCCCGCGCCAGCGCCACCGCCGCCCGCGTGCGCGTCTCCGAGCCGGCAGGGCTCTGCTCGAACGCCTCGGTGAGGCGCTCGATCGCCGCGGGCGTGTCGCTCATCGCCTGCGCCGTGCCGAGGTCCAGCAGCACCTGGGGACGCCGCTCGGGCGGGCACGGCTCGGCCAGCGCGCGGGTCAGGTAGTGCACGGCGCCCGCCGGGGCCCCGGCGCGCAGCGACCCGGCCGCCGCGCGCTCCAGGACGTCGCAGACCCACGGCTCGCCGCGCGCCGGGGCCAGCAACAGGTGGGCGGCGACCGAGCCGGCCGCGCCTCCCGCCTCGTGGAGCACCTGCGCGGCGCGCTCATGGGCCAGCGCGCGCTCGTGGACCGGGACGTCGTCGTGGACCGCGTCACCGACGAGGGGATGCACGAACATCGCCTCCTCCTCGTGGCTGAGGATCTCCGCGGCGACGAGGGCGTCGGCCGCCCGGCCGGCCGCCTCCACGTCCAGGCCCGCCAGCTCGGCGAGCAGCGCGAGGTCGGCACCCGCCCGCAGGATCGACGCAGCGCGCGCCAGCTTCAGCGCCTCCTCGTCGAGCCGGCCCAGGCGCACCAGGACCGCGCGCGACACCGCGCGGGGCCCGAGGTCGGCCACGGCGGCGACGTTGGCGGCCTCGGGCGTGACGCCCTCGACGTGCAGGGTCCGGACCAGCTCGCGCAGCAGCAGCGGGTTGCCGCCGGTGGCGGTGTGGCAGGCCGCGACGAACGCACCGTCGGCCGTCTGCCCCAGCCCGGCGCTGACCAGCTGCGCGGTGGCCTCGTCGCTCAGCGGCGCGGGCCGCAGCGACACCGCCAGCGGGTCGCCGGCGAGCTCGGTGATCAGCGGCATCCGGGCCCGGGGCTCGCGGGGCCGCATGGTGCACAGCAGGGTGACCGGCAGCCCGTCCAGGCGGCGGGTGAGGTAGTTCAGGAAGCGCAGCGAGGGCTCGTCGCACCAGTGCAGGTCGTCCACCGCGAGCACCAGCGGCGTCGTGGCCGCCAGCGTCGCGGTCAGCCCGTAGAGTGCGTGCAGCGTCGCGAAGGAGATGTCCGTGCTGGTGACGGCCGCGCTGTCGAGCACATCCTCGGCGCCGGCGACGCCGAGCAGCAACTGCCCCACCACACCGAAGGCCAGCTCCCCCTCCAGCTCGCTGGCGCGGGCGACGAGCGTGCGGGCGCCCGCGGCGTGCGCCAGGCGCCGTCCTTCGGCCAGCAGCCGGGTCTTGCCGATGCCGGCCGGCCCCTCGATGACCACCACCGCCGAGCGCCAGGGGTCCGTACGCGCGAGGGCCTCCTCGAGGATCGCCACATCCTGCTCGCGCTCCAGCAGCGAACCGACGGGCTCGCGCCCGGGGAACAGCCCCGCTGTCGTCTGCTCTCCCCGCACAGAAGCTCCCGCCGCCCACACGGACGGAACTCGACCAAGGTACGAGCCCGCCGATGGTTTGCCAACCGACTGTCCGCCGGATGTCCGTACCCAACATGTCGAGGTTTCAGACGTCGCCGTTGAAGGCGCGGTGCAGCAACAGCGCGGCCTCCAGCTCGGTCCGGCGCTCGGAGACCTTGCGGCCCAGCAGCGACTCCGCCTGCCGGATCCGGTAGCTCACGGTCTTCTGGTGCACGAACAGCTCCTGCGCCGCGGCGACGTGGGACTCGCCCGCCGCCAGGTAGGCCGCGAGCGTCTCGCGCAGGCGCTCGGTCACCTCGTCGTCGGCCACCAGCGGTCCGAGCTCCGCGCGGGCCAGCGCCCGGGCGCGGGACGTGTCGGCGCAGAGCACCGACAGCAGCGCGACATCCCGGTGGCGCGTGAGGCCGGGGCTGTTGCGCAGCACGCCGACGCGGCGGGCGTCGAGCGCCTCGCGGTGGGCGTTGCGGAAGGCCTCGATGCCGGCGGCCGCGTCGCTGCGGCCGATCGGCTCGTCGAGCTGCAGCTGCTGCTCGACCTGCGCGAGGCCTTCCGGGTCGGGGGCGCCCTCCGTCCCCAGCCACAACACCCATCCTCCGTCGTGCTTCAGCGTGACGCTGCGCGCCTGCAGGTGCAGCCGCAGGCGGCTGGCCAGCTGGTCGAGCTCGCCGTCGTCCAGCGTCGCCGGCAGCGCGATGCCGACGTGCGTCAGGTCGGGGTCGTAGTCCAGCCGGCGCAGCGCCTCACCGTCGTCGGCGCCGAACAGCGACTGGCGCACGAGGTCGTCGGCGGAGACGTCCAGGCCCGCACGCCGGCGGCGGCGCGTGTCCGCCCAGCGCTCGATGAGGCGCTCGGAGATCGCGTCGATGTACTGGTGCAGGAAGCTCGTCGACGCGGTCAGCACCGCGAGCTGCTCGGCCTCGTCGACCTCGCGCCGCACGTGCTCGGCCCAGATCTGCCACAGCTCGCCCTGGCCGATCCGGTAGCCGCGCAGGACGACCGTCAGGCCGTCGTCGGTCTCGGCCGCGCGCTCGAACAGCTCGATCGCGCCGGACGGCGGCTGGATCGCGTCCAGCGGTATGCCGTAGGCCAGCATCGAGAGGATCGCGCCCACGTTGTCGCGCGTGCTGTGCGCGACCGACTCCAGCGTCGACGGATCGTCGGGGTCGGCCAGGCGCGGCTCCTGCTGCAGGGCCCGCGCGGAGATGAGGTCGGCGATCGCCTCGGCCTGCGGGATGAGCTCGAGGGCGAGGCGCTTGATCTGGGCGTGGACCTCCGGGGTCGGGTGACCGGCCTGCTCGATGCCGGCGAACAGCACGCTGTTGACCCTGGTCACGACCGACATCTTCCCGGCCTACCGCTCGCGACGCCAACCCTCCAGGCGTTGCAGGTGCGCATCCTGCTCGGCGGCCGCCAGCGGCGGGGCGCTGCGGGCGACCAGCCCGCGATCCCCGTCGACGACGAGCGGGTCGCCCTCGGCGACGTGCTGCCCGGCGATCGTCGCGCTGTGGCCGTCGGCCGCGATGCGGACCTCGCCGACCCCGCACACCGCGGGACGGCCCATGCCGCGGGCGACCACCGCCGCATGGCAGGTGCGCCCACCGCGGCCCGTGACGATGCCGGCGCTGGCGATGAAGCCGTGCACGTCGGCGGGGGAGGTGGTCGGCCGGACGAGGATCACGTCCTCGCCCGCCTTGTGGCGCTGCTGCGCACGGGTCGGGTCGAAGACGGCGATGCCGGTGGCCGCGCCCGGCGACGCCGCCGCACCGCGGGCCAGCGGGTCGGGAGCGGCCTGCGCGAAGCGCGGCGCGCGGGCCGCCTCGAGCTGCTCCTCGCCGACCAGCGCGACGGCCTGGGCAGCGTCGATGAGGCCCTCGTCGACGAGGTCGACCGCGACGCGCACGGCGGCACGCCCGCTGCGCTGGGCGGCGCGGTACTGCAGGACGAACAGCCGGCCGTCCTCGATGGTGAACTCGCACTCGATGAGGTCCTGCTGGGTGCGCTCGAGGCGCTGCAGGGTCTCGAGCAACTGCGAGTGGACATCGGGCAGGCGGTCCGCGAGCGCGGTCAGCGGCTCGGGGTCGGCGGTGCCCGCCACGACGTCCTCGCCCTGGGCGTCGAAGAGCACGTCGCCGTAGGCGCCGGGCTCGCCTGTCGCGGGGTCGCGGCTGAACGCCACCCCGCTGCCGGAGGTGTCCCCGCGGTTGCCGAACACCATCGCCTGCACGACCGCGGCGGTGCCGAGCGCCGGGTCGATGCCGCGGTGTTCGCGGTAGGCGACGGCGCGCGGGCTGCGCCAGCTGCGGAACACCGCCTCCAGGCATTCGCGGATCTGGACGCGGGGATCCTGGGGGAAGTCGCCGATCAGCTGCTGCAGCGCGCGGGCCGCGCCCTGCTGGTCGCGGGGCGCGACGTCGAACAGCGCGTCCTCGACGACGCCGACGGAGAGGCCCCGGACGATCGTGGCGTAGGACTCCAGCAGCCGCGCGTAGCTGCTCCAGGCGAACGGCTGGTCGGGGTGCGCGGCGACGATCTCGTCGTTGAGCCCGACGTTGAGGACGGTGTCCATCATCCCGGGCATCGAGACGGGCGCGCCGGAGCGGACGGACACGAGCAGCGGGCTGCGCGCGTCCCCCAGATGCTTCTGGAGCGCTTGCTCCAGAACGCCCAGGTGGTGGTCGACCGCGGCGAGCACGTCCTGCGGCAGCGTCCCGTCCGCCAGCCAGGCCCGGCCGATGTCGGTGGTCAGCAGGAATCCGGGCGGCACCGGCAGGCCCAGCGCGACCATGCGCACCAGGCTGGCGCCCTTTCCGCCGAAGCGCTCCTTCGACGGCGCCTCGTCGGTGGTGAACGGCAGGACGCCGGCGGTCGCGTCGGTCACGGTCATCGGTGCTCTCCCAGGGTGAGGGCGTAGTCGTCGTGGCATTGCGTCAGCGCGAGCTCCAGCGCGTCGGCGTCCAGCGGGCCGTCCCCCGCCAGCAGTGCCTCGACGCGGTCGGCGTGGAGGCCGAAGCGCGGTAGCTGCCCGCCGCTGTGGCGCAGGGCGGTGATCGCCGGGGCCAGGCCGTCACGCAGCGCCAGCTGCCGGGCGGCCTCGAAGCGGGCGAGGTCCTCGGCCAGCGTCTGGAGGTCCAGGTGCCGCCGTTCCTCGGTGAGCAGGCGCTCATGGAGCTCGCAGCCCGCGTCGGTGAGCAGGCAGCCCGAGGGACCGACGACCAGCAGCCCGCGCCGGACGAGGTCGTCCGCGTCCGGCGGCACGGGGCTGCGCACGCCGGCCACGCGCAGGCGGTGCAGCAGCTCCAGCTCGTGGGTGTGGTGGCGCGGCCGCTTGCTGACGCCTCGCGCCGCCACCGACAGGCCGTCGGGGCCGAGCCGGGTCCCCGGGTCGTGTCCTGTCGTCGTCTCGGCCATGGTCGTCGCGCTAGAAGCTGCCCTCGGCCTCGCGACTGCGGCCCAGGGTCTGCAGGTAGTCCTCGTGGATCTCCATCCACACCGTGTGGATGGAGTCGATGTCAGCGCCGGTCATCCAGTGCTCCTCGCCGGCGCGGACCTTGTCCAGCGCCTCGGTCAGGCGGTCGCCGTAGGTCCCGAAACGGGGCACCAGCTCCGCCGCCCGCGCCAGGCCGGGGACGACGCGCTCCACGTGGCCACCGATGGTCTCGGTCAGCTCGGCGCGGCCGTCGGCGTCGGCGTCGTGCCAGCGCGAGGACGCGGACTTCAGCTCGCCGTTGACCGCCAGGAAGCGCTCGTAGATCGCGGCGAGCCGCTCGGTGTCCAGGCCGGCCTGCTGCTCGGCCAGCAGCTCGGCGTGCGCGCCGCGGCCCGCGTCGGACAGCAGCACGCCGCTGTCGGTCGTGACGATCAGCGTCTCGTCGACCCCGGCGACCTCGCCGGCCGGCAGCATGCCCCGCAGCGCCAGGCGGTGCAGCGTGTCGAAGCTGCCCGCGTGCGCCGCGCCGTCGGGGATGTGCTGGTAGGCCGTCCCCATCAGGAACTGCTGCGGCACCAGCGTCGCGGCCACGCCGTCCTTGACGAGCTTGTAGTAGACGTCGCCGGCGACGGGGTCGATCTCGAAGAAGTCGTGCTCGTTGACCAGCTCGTCCCAGACGCCGGCGGCCCGGGCGAACGGCGCGACGAACTCGGCGTAGTAGACCGACCCGCCGGCCATGATCTTGTCCCGCGGCGGCATCGTGGCGATGCGCTTGTAGAGCTTGGTCAGTCCCGTCTCGCAGGTGTCGAGGATGCGGCGCATCTCCTCCTCGCCGAGGTGCCGCGTCGGGCCGTCCCACGTGTCCCGCGCGTAGAGCGCCATGCCGGACAGGTGCTTCATGTAGTTGGCGGGCTCGGTGAACAGGTTGCCGCCGTCCATGATCTTCGTGCCCATCGGGACGTCGGGCTTGAAGAACAGCGCCTGCGTGATCGCGTGCGGCAGGTCCTCGGCGACGTCGTGCCAGTGGTAGATCGGGTCGTGCAGGAAGTGGTCGCGGACGACCATGAAGCCGCCGCCGGGCAGCGGGTAGGGGCCGGAGTCGTTGAGGCCCGAGCGGTTGTCGAAGTGCAGTAGGAAGCCCATGAGCTCCGTGCTGGCGCTGAAGCGCTGGTAGAAGCTGCGGCGGTCGGCGTCGTCCAGCGCGACGTGCTCGTCCTTGTAGCGGTCGATGAGCGCGGCCGGCAGCAGCTGGGCGTCGTAGCCGCGCTGGGTCGTGAACATCGGTCCGCCGTCCCACATGCCGTGGTAGAGCCGGCGCATGAACTGCAGGACGTCCTTGACGTCCTGGGACCGCTCGTGGGGCTGCGCGACGCCGAGGTTCAGCAGGACGCCGCGGCCGAACATCGGCGTGAAGCCGCTGCACCAGATGTGCAGCATGTTGATCTTGCTGCCGGCCTCGGTGCGGGCGCGGCGGCCGAGGTCGACGACGCCGTCCACGCCGATCTCCTCGGTGATGCGGCGGAAGAAGTGGGCGTAGCGCTGCCACTGCTGCACGCAACCGAACGCCTCGTACTCCTGACGGGGGATCAGGCCGGACTCGCCCTCGGTCGCGCGGGCGGCGAGGTAGTCCCAGAGGTTCCAGCCCATGTAGTCCTGGAGGTCGTTGGCCTCCTGCGCGGTGAGGTCGCGCCCGACGTTCTCGTCGCTGAGCTCCATGACGCCCGACGTGTGGCGGGCCCGCATCTGCGCGTCGCCCTCGGCGCCGTGGGGCACCTCGCCGCGATAGTTCTCCAGCAGGGCGCCGATCTGCTCCATCTGCTCGGCCAGCGCGAGCTCCTCGGCGGTCGGCTCACCGCGCTCGCCCATGCTGGGGGCGCCGGGCTCGACGTAGACCTTGCCGGTCTTCTCGCTGAGGTCCAGCCGCAGGAGCGCGCCGTCGGCGGGGATGATCTCGCCGCGGTCGGAGCGGATGCCGTCCTCGAACTGGACGGACATGACGCACGGGATGCCGTAGTCGCGGCTGAGGATGCCCAGGTGGCTCTCCGGCGCGCCCTGCAGGGTGACGACGCCCTTCACGCCGGCGGTCAGCGCCGGCGTGAGGAAGGTGGTGGTGCCGCCGCGGGCGATGACGATGGAGTCCTGCGCCCGGCCCGAGGACACGAAGTCGATGACGGCCTGCGGTGAGTCCAGCCACACGGCGGGGCCCTCGACCGGCTCGTCCTCCTCGTAGACGCCCTTGCCGGAACCGACCAGGCGGTACTGCTCAACAACGCTCACGCTCTGCCTCCTCTAGCTGACGGGACCGATCGTCTTCCGCCGCGGCGCCGGTCGCTATGGACGCGTGCGACAGCGATGGAGCGCGTCTCTGTCTCGTCGGGAGTACCGCACCGCGCGCGGCGCGTGGAACGCTCGCTGCCATGATCACCCCGGGCGACGAGCTGCCCCTGCACCAGACCGCCGAGCCGATCGCCTTCAGCGGCACGGACCGCAACTTCTACGACCGCTCGTGGTTCGGCGGCTTCTCCGCCGACGGCGTCGTCTTCGAGTTCAGCTTCGGCGTCTATCCGCACCTGAACATCGCCGACGCGCACTTCGCGGTGCTGCGCGACGGGGTCCAGGAGTGCCTGCACGCCTCCCGGCACCTGGGGATGGACCGGCTCTCGCTGCAGGTCGGGCCGTTGCGCATCGAGATCGTCGAGCACCTTCGGGTGCTGCGGCTGGTCGTCGACGGCGAGGGCATCGCGGCGTCGCTGACGTTCACCGCCGTCGCGCCGCCGCACGCCGAGCCGCGTTTCACCTGGCGCCGCGGGCCGCGGACCTACCTGGACTACACGCGCTTCTGCCAGGCCGGCAGGTGGACGGGGACCGTCACGGTCGACGGCGAGACGCTGCCGGTCGACGGCTTCGCCGGCACGCGCGACCGCTCGTGGGGCGTCCGGCCGATCGGCGCGCACGACCGCCAGCCCTACGTCCCCGCGCTGGAGCCGCAGTTCTTCTGGGTGTGGTCGACGTCCCGCTTCGCCGACCGCACGTTCTTCTTCCACGACCAGGCCGAGGCCGACGGCACCCCGGTCAACCGGCGCGCGGTGCTGGTGGCGGACGGTGGCGTCGCGCACGACCTCGAGGGCCGCGCCGACATCGGCTTCCTGCCCGGCACCCGCTGGCCCTCCGGCGCGACCGTCCACGCCGACGGGCACACGCTGACCTTCGCGCCGATCACCCGCTTTGCCATGGCCGGCATCGGCTACGGCCACCGCGACTGGGGCTTCGGCCGCGACCAGGGCCCGGCCCGCGTCGCCCGCGAGACCATCGTCCCGGCCGAGCAGGACCCCACCGCCGTCCAGTCGCTGCACCAGCACACGCTCTCCCGCGTCACCTACGACGACGGCACGACGACCCACACGGGCGTCGCCCTGCTGGAGACGCTGGTCATCGGCACCTACACCCCCGCCGGCTTCACCGACGTGTCCGGGCCGGCGTCCGCCGTCACCGCCTGATCCGGGGTCAGTCGCGGACGGGTGCGTTGCGGGCGCCGATGAGGCCGCCGTCCACGCGGATGTCGACGCCGTTGGTCCAGGTGGCCTCGGGCGTGAGCAGGAAGCCGACCAGGGCGGCCACGTCCGCGGGCGTGGCGTGACGGCCGACGAGATCGGCGGAGGCCCGCATGCGGTCGGCCCCCATCGAGGCCTCGAAGTCGGCCAGGATCGGCGTGGTGGTGGGGCCGGGGCTCACCGACAGCGCGCGCCGGCCGCTGCCCAGGCGCTCGGCGCACTGCGCCAGGGTCAGCGCCAGCAGGGCCTTCTTCGTGAAGTCGTAGGTCGCGGTGCCGTCGAGTCCCTCGGCCACCGCCCAGGCGACGACGTCCTCGTCGTCACGGGCGAGCAGGTCGGCGACGACGTCGTCGGGCACCGTGCTGCGCCCGGCGGCGACGGAGGCGACGTTGATGACCGTGCCGGTGGGCGACAGCTCGCGAGCCAGGCGCCGCGGTGCCAGCAGGTTCACCGCGACGATGCGCTCGACGGGATGGGTCCCGGGGACGCCGGCGCAGTTGACCAGGTCTGCCACCCCACCCAGCGACCCCGCCAGCGCAGTCACCGCCGCGGCGTCGGCGAGGTCGCATTCGTCGCGGTCGATGCCGATCACCTCGCGGCCGGCGGCCCGGAGCACGTCGGCGATCGCGCGGCCGATGCCGGATGCGGCTCCCGTCACGACAACTGCGTCAGACACCGATGACCGCCTTCACCTCGAGGAACTCGTGCAGACCCCAGCGGCCGAGCTCGCGCCCGACGCCGGAGTCACCGCGACCGCCGAACGGCGCGGCAAGGGCGTCGCGCGTGCGGACGCCGTTGACCTTGACCTGACCGGCCCGCAGCCGCCCGGCCACGTCGCGCGCCCGCGCCGGATCGGCGGTCCACAGCTCCGCCGACAGGCCGTAGGCCGTGTCGTTGGCCTGGGCCACCGCGTCGTCCTCCCCGTCGTGCCCCAGGAGGCACAGCACCGGCCCGAAGATCTCCTCGCGCGCGACGGCCATGTCACCGGTGACGTCGCTGAGCACCGTCGGCCGGACGAAATGGCCGACGTCGCGCAGCGGCGCGACGCCGCCCGTGACCACGCGCGCGGACGTGTCGCGCAGGAACCCGAGGACGCGGTCACGCTGCGCCGCGCTGACCACCGGCCCCATGCGCGTCGCGGGGTCCAGCGCCGGCCCGACGACGACCTTCGCCGCCTCGTCGGCCGCGATCTCCTCGGCGTCGGCCAATCGCTCGCGCGGGACGAGGATGCGGGTCGCCGCGTTGCAGGCCTGGCCGCTGTTGAGGAACCCGCGGGAGACCCCGTGGCGCACCGCGGCCTCGAGGTCGGCGTCGTCCAGGACGACCAGCGCCGACTTGCCGCCGAGCTCCAGCGCCACGCGCTTGATCCGCTCGCCCGCCAGCGCCCCCACGCGCCGCCCCGCCCGGACCGACCCCGTCAGCGACACGACGTCCACCAGCGGGTGCGTCACCAGCGCCTCGCCCGCGTCGGCACCGGTCCCGACGATGACGCCGAAGGCACCGTCCGGCAGCCCGGCCTGCGCGAACAGCTGCGCGAGCGCCAGCGCGTTGAGCGGCGCGACCTCGCTGGGCTTGAGCACCACCGTGCAGCCCGCCGCCAGCG
>CAYUDT010000043.1:0-37291 GCA_964443695.1 uncultured Conexibacter sp.
GCCCCCCCCGCCGGGGGGGGGGGGGGCTGGGGGTCCCGCGCCCCCCCCCCCACCCCCACCACCCCGGGGCTAGGATGCCGCGGTGCTGCGCTTCGCGCCGACCGAGCTGACCGAGGGCGAGCGCGCCCTCCAGCGCGAGGTGCGGGAGTTCCTCGCGACAGAGCTGCCACCCGGGTCGTTCACTCCCGGCCTGGGCATGGCGGCCGAGCGCGACGTCGCGTTCAGCCACAAGCTGGCGGCGCGGGGCTGGCTGGGCATGGCGCTGCCCCGCGAGCACGGTGGGCAGGACCGCACCGCGGTCGACCGCTTCATCGTCACCGAGGAGCTGCTGCGCTGGGGTGCCCCCGTCCGCCACCACTGGGTCGCCGACCGGCAGACCGGCCCGGTCATCGCGCGCTTCGGCACCGCGGCCCAGAAGGCCCGCTTCCTCCCGGCGATCTGCGCCGGCGAGGTCGCCTTCTCCATCGGCATGAGCGAGCCGGAAGCGGGCAGCGACCTTGCGGCGGTGCAGACGCGTGCGACCCGCGCCGACGGCGGATGGCGGATCTCCGGCACGAAGGTCTGGACCGGCGGCGCGCACGAGAACGACTGGTTCGTCGTGCTCTGCCGCACCTCCGACGAGGACACCAGACACCAGGGCCTGTCGCAGATGATCGTCGACCTCCGGTCCCCCGGGCTGACGGTCACCCCGATCCCCTACATGGACGGCAGCCACTTCTTCAACGAGGTGGTGCTCGACGGCGTCTTCGTGCCCGATGACCTCGTGCTCGGCGAGATCGGCAGCGGGTGGGAGCAGAACATGAACGAGCTGGCCTTCGAGCGGGCCGGGCCGGAGCGCTGGCTGTCGCCCTACCGCCTGGCCGAGGAGCACCTCGCACACCACCCCGAGCCGTCCCCGGCGGCCGCCCGCGTCCTCGGCTGGGCCGCGGCGAACTGGTGGGGCATCCGCGCGCTGTCGCTGTCGGTCGCGCGGCTCATCGACGCCGGCCAGGCACCGGCCGCGGAGTCCGCGCTGGTCAAGGAGCTGGGCACCCGCTTCGAGCAGGACGTCGTCGATGCCTTCTGGCACCTGCACGGCGCCCCGGGCGACACGCCCTACGGCCGGCTGCTGCAGGCCTGCCTGGTCAGCGCACCGTCGTGGACCATCCGCGGCGGCACCAACGAGGTGCTGCGCACGGTCGCCGCCCGCGCGCTGCGGCCGACGGAGGTCGGTCCCGAGGCCGATCCGCTGGAGCAGATCTGCGCGCTGACGATCAGGCACGCGCACGAACGCCGGCAGTTCGGGCAGCCGCTGGCCCGCTTCCAGGCGGTGCAGCAGCACCTGGTGACCATCGCCCAGGAGACCGCGCTGGCGACCGTTGCCGCGCAGGCCGCGCGGGACCCGTTCACGATCAAGGCCGCCCAGGTCCTGCGCAACCGGGCGATCCTGCGTGTCACCCGCGCAGCCCACCAGGTCCACGGCGCCGTCGGCACCACCGCCGCCCACCCGCTGGGCCGTCTGACGCAGGCGCTGTGGGCGCAGCGCACCAACGACGACGACCTCCGCGAGGAGCTCGGCCGCGGGCTCACCGCCGAGACGCTCTATCCGACCATCACGCGATAGCCCTCAGCGCAGGGCGGCCTTCGCGGCGGCGTCGCCGGGGACGCCGTGCACCGCGCCGCCGGGGAACGCCGCGGCGCTGCCCAGGAACAGGCCCTTCAGCGGTGTCGCGTAGGGCGACAGGCCCGGCACCGGGCGGAAGATCACCTGCGGCAGCCGGTAGGTGCCGCCGCCGACGTCACCCCCGACGAGGTTGGCGTTGCGCTCCTCCAGGCCCGCGGGCCCGAGGACGTGGCGGGCCAGGATGCGGTCGCGGAAGCCGGGCGCGTAGCGCTCGACCTGCGCCTCGATGCGCTCGACGTGGCGGTCGAGCTCCTGCGACCAGTCGATGCCCTGGTTGGGCGCGTGCGTGTAGGCCCAGGCGGTGTGCTTGCCCGCCGGCGCACGCGTCGGATCGGCGAGCGACTGCTGCCCCAGCAGCAGGTAGGGCCGCTCCGGCAGGCCGTACTCGGCGTGCTCGATCGTGCGGACCAGCTCCTCCTCCCCGCCGGCGACGTGGACCGTGCCGGCCCCGCGCGGCGCGTCGGCCGTCCACGGGATCGGCCCGTCCAGCGCCCAGTCGACCTTCACGGTCGCGGGACCGTACTTGTAGCGGCGGGCCAGACGCACGTAGCGCCCGGGCAGCGCGTCGCCGGCCATGCGCAGCAGCGCGTGGGGCATGACGGCGGCGACGACGACATCGCTTGCCAGCCCCTCGCCGCCGGCCAGGCGGACGCCGCTCACGCGGCCGCCGCGGCTCTCGATCCTCTCCACCTGCGCGCCGGTGCGGACCACCCCGCCCAGCGTTTGCAGGTAGGACACCAACGCCTCGGTCAGCCGCTGCGCGCCGCCCTCCGGGCTGGGCCAGCCGACGGCATGGCCCAGCAGGTTCAGGTAGGCGACGGCGATCGCGCTGCCGGCGCCCGTGGGCGGGACGTCGCCGTGGCCCGCGGAGCCGTACAGCCAGGCCCGGGACTCCGTCCCCTGGAAGAGCCGGTGCCCCAGACGCGCGGCGGAGTCGGGAAGCAGCGCGCCGAACTTCGCCAGCCCGATCGGCCCGAGGCCGCGCAGCAGCTTCAACGGCCCACCGAGTGGCGGGAAGCCACCGAGCATCGTCGCCCGGACGGCCTCGAAGTCCGCAAGCAACGGGGCGACGAAGTCGCGCCAGCGGTCACCGTCACCGGCGTGGAGCGCGTTGAGGCCGCTCACCGTCCGGTCGACGTCGCGGTACAGGGCGGGCGCGCGGCCGTCGGGCAGCGGATGGGCGTAGCAGGCGTCCGGGTGGACCCACCGCAGCCCGTGCTCGGCCAACGGCATGCGGGCGAAGACCGGCGACGCGGCCGCGGCCGGGTAGACCGAGGAGAACGTGTCGTGCGCGAAGCCCGGCAGCGTCAGCTCCTCGGTGCGCACCGAACCGCCGGGCCGGTCGGCCGCCTCCAGCACCGTGACCGAGAGGCCGGCCTCGGCGAGGCGGATGGCGGCAGCGAGCCCGTTGGGGCCGCTGCCGATGACCAGCCCGGTCTGCGTCACGCCAACCGCTCCGCCAACTGGTGGAGCATGCTCTTGGCGACGTTCTCGCCCTGGCCCCAGAACGCGTGCTGCGCGTCGCGGCCGGCGAAGCGGTAGGCCTGCGCGGCGTGCCAGCGCATCGGGTCCCAGGTTCCGGCGGCCTTCACCCAGGCCTGCCCGTCGGCGGTCGTGTAGAGCACCAGGCGATTGTGCCCGGAACCCATGAAGTGCCCACGGTGGGTGGTCAGGTCCAAGCCGACGATGGGCGTTGCGCCCTCGGGGACGACGCGTGGCTCGTCCGTGCCGTAGCGGGCCATCCCGTCCTCCAGCGCGGCGAACCATGCGGTCAGGGCCTCCGGGTCGTCGGGCGTGACGAGGTCGGTGATCGTGACGTAGCCACGGGTGAACACCGGGCGACCGGCCTCGGTGCCGGCGGCGACCTCGATCTCGAAGGTCTGGCCCAGCAGCCCGCCCGCGCGCAGCGGCGTGAAGCGGCCCAGCTCGCTGGCGTAGTCCGGCCAGGTCTCCGGCCTGGTCAGCGCACCGATGACGGCCTCGGCCGACGGCATCGCCACGGGCGGGTAGGTGTGCCAGGTCTGCTGCTCGGGGTCACCGGACTCCGGGGTGAGCGGCCCGACCTTCGCCAGCTCCATGCGCAGCTCGGGGTCGTAGCCGTCGCGCGCCTCGCGGGTCGGGAACGCGATGCCCCAGGCCCGGCGGTCGTCGTCGGCGTACGCGGCACCGAACCAGTCGCCGATCAGCTCAGCGGCACCCGCGAGCAGCTGCTCGCGGTTGAGCGTGCCGCGGCGCGAGCCTGCCGCGTCCAGCCGCGCCGCACCGAATGCGCGGTGGAACGCGGCCAGGTCGGTGACGTGCAGGCGGTGGTGGTCCTCGGCGTCATTGCGGTACCAGTAGGTCGTGAGGATGCAGAACGCCAGCCGCAGGTCATCGACCTGGCGCTCTTCGTCGCCGCGGCGGTAGTAGGCGGCGTTGAGGAAGTCGGTCACCCACGGCGCGGCGTCGCGCCCGGCGATGGAGGACCCGGCCATCCGCGCGAATCGCAGCGGGCCGGCCTGCTTGACGATCTCGGTCTCGGTCTCGGTCTGTGTGTTGCTCATGTCGTCGGACATGCTCGTCCTCCGGTGGTGGGGCGACTTCCGCGGGGCCTACCCGGATCCCTCAGTAGAACGCCGAAGCACCTCGCCCGGGAATCCCCCTCGCCAACGCGTGTAACGCGCGGGCGGGCCTCACCGACCAACCGTCGACGGGTCCAACCACCATCAGGGAGCAGGTCATGTCGTTCATCAGGGTCGTCCGCTTCACCGACGTCACCGCCGACAGCGTCGAGACCGTCGTGAAGCTCATCGCGGAGGCCGATGGGCCGCCGCCCGGCGTCACCTCCACGGGCATCACGCTCGCCTTCGACGAGGCGCAGGGCACCGCGGTCGTCCTCCAGGCGTTCGCGACCGCCGAGGACATGGCGGCCGCGGAGGCGCTCTTCGACGCGATGCCGCCCGGCGAGACGCCCGGCACGCGCGCGACGATCGACCGTGCCGAGATCGCGATCGAGCGCTCGATGTAGTCAACCGCGGAGCGCCGCGAGGCGCTCCGCGAAGAACGCGTCGACGGCGCCCGCCTGGTCGCCGGCGGCCAGCAGCTCGCCGAGCGCCAGCTCCGCGCCGGGGAATCCCCGGGCGTTCCACAGCGGGCCCTCCGGACGCGCGGTCCACGGGCCGACGTAGAAGTACGGCTCGGGGTGGTGCTCATCGCCCGGGGAGGCGCCGTAGTTGGCGCGCGCACCCGCGCCGTCGTCACCGAGCTCGATGGCGATGTCGAAGTGCTCCGGCCAGAGGTGGACCTCCGTCGGCGCGTCGGCCGCCGTGGCACCCGCGATGAGCCGCTCCAGCGCGGCGTGGGCGAAGCCGTAGAAGTCCCCCAGCCAGCTCGACGCGGCGGCATCGACGTCCAGCGGCGCGCGCTCCTCGGCGCCGTCCCCGCCGGACACCGTCACCAGCTCGGCGCCCTCGACCCGGACCTGACCGCCGTCCGGGAAGGCCGGCGTGCCGAACCCGCCGGGCGTCCAGCGCAGCGCGATCTCGTTGCCGGTCGCGGCGACGCGGGCCGGAGCGACCACCTGCTCCGCGATGCCGTGCAGCGTGGCGACCGCGGCGGCCAGCCCGGCCGGCGGGGCGTCGAGGGTCAGCTGCGGCGGGGGCGGCTCGAGGACGGGCATGGCGGTCACGTCCGGCGTGTCGGCCACGCGTTACACGCCCGCCGTGCGTAACGCCGCGACGGTGCGGGCGGACAGCGGCGGCCATGGAGCTGCACTTCACGAACCTGCTGGCGGTGGCGGCGATCGCGTTCCTCGCGCCGCTGGTGCTCGGCCTCGCGCCACAGCTGAAGCTGCCCGCGGTGGTGCTCGAGCTCGTGGCCGGCATCGTCGTCGGCCCGGCGGGGCTGGACTGGGTGCAGGTCGACGAGCCTGTCGCGGTCATCGCGCTGCTGGGCCTGGCGATCCTGCTGTTCCTCGCCGGTCTGGAGGTCGAGTTCGAGCAGCTGCGCGGGCGGACGCTGCGCCTGGCGCTCCTCGGCTTCGCCGCGTCGTTCGCCCTGGCGCTCGTCGTCGGCCTGGGTCTCCACGCCGCCGGCGCGGTGCGCAGCCCGGTGTTCGTCGCCATCGTCCTCAGCGCGACGTCGCTGGGCGTCGTGATCCCGGTGCTGAAGGACGCCGGGCTCTCGCAGTCGCCGTTCGGCCAGCTGATCATCGCGGCCGCGTCGATCGCGGACGTCGCCACGATCGTCCTGCTGTCGCTGCTGTTCAGCGAGGAGTCCAGCGGGCTCGGCGCGAAGCTGCTGCTGCTCGGCGGGCTGGTGGCCCTGACGGCGTTCGTCGCCGTCGTCGTGAAGGTCGGCGCGCACTCGATGCGGCTCAGCGCGACGATCCTGCGCCTGCAGGACACCACGGCGCAGATCCGGGTGCGTGGCGCGGTGCTGCTGCTCGTCGCCTTCGCGGTCGCCGCCGAGCATCTGGGCCTGGAGGTCATCCTCGGCGCGTTCGTGGCCGGTGCGCTGCTGGGCGTCCTGGACCCGGACCGCGCGATGACGCACCCGGGCTTCCGGGTGAAGCTCGACGCGATCGGCTACGGCCTGTTCATCCCGGTGTTCTTCGTCACGAGCGGCCTGCGCTTCGACCTCGACGCGCTCACCTCGTCGGCGGGGGCGATCGCGCTGGTGCCGGTGCTCCTGCTGGCGCTGCTGCTCGTCCGCGGCCTGCCCGCGCTGCTGTACGGGCAGGACACCGCGATGACGCAGGCCGCGGCGTTGCTGCAGGCGACGAGCCTGCCGTTCATCGTGGCCTCGACCCAGATCGGGCTGGAGCTGGGCCTGCTGAAGACGTCCACCGCCGCGGGGCTCGTGGCCGCCGGGCTGCTCAGCGTCGTGCTCTTCCCGCTGCTGGCGGTGTCGCGGTTGCGTGAAACGCCTGGGGCCGCCCAGGGACTGGTGGCGTCATGAGCGACCTCGTCTGGCACCGGATCCTCGACGCGGACGCGCTGCCGGAGGGACGCGCGGTCGTCGCGGCCGTCGGCACCCACACCTACGCGGTCTCCCACGTCGACGGCCGCTACGGCGCGCTGGACAACCGCTGCCCCCATCAGGGCGGGCCGCTGGGCGAGGGCACGATCGAGGGTGGCCTGCTGCGCTGCCCGTGGCACGGCTACGACTACGACCCCGTCACCGGGCTGCCGCCGTCGGGCTTCGGCGACTGCGTCCCCTCGCACCCCGTCGAGGTCCGCGCGGACGGCATCTACCTGGGGCTCCAGGCGGAGCCGACGGCGCACGAGCGCACCGTGTCCGACGCGCTGGCCGAGACGCTCGTCGCCTGGGGCGTGGACACCGTCTTCGGCATGGTCGGCCACTCCAACCTGGGCCTGGCCGACGCGCTGCGCCGGCGGGCCGACGCCGGGGAGCTGCAGTACATCGGCATCCGCCACGAGGGCGCGGCGGCGTTCGCCGCCTCGGCCTACGGCAAGCTCACCGGCCGCCCCGCCGCGTGCCTGACGATCGCCGGCCCGGGCGCGACCAACCTGCTGACCGGCCTGTGGGACGCCCACGTCGACCGTGCGCCGGTCCTCGCCCTCACCGGCCAGGTCGCCACCAGCGTCCTGGGCATCCACAACTTCCAGGAGCTCGACCTCCGCGAGGCCTTCGGCGGTGTCGCCGCCTGGTCGACGACGGTGCTGCCCGACAGCAAGCCCGGGGAGCTCGCCGCGCTGGCGGTCAAGCACGCCACGCTGGCGCCCGGGGTCGCCCACCTGGTGCTGCCCGACGAGGTGCAGACGCTGCCCTCCGACGCGCCGGTCGCCGGCCCCGAGGGCCGCGTGCCCTCGCTGGCCATCGCGCCGCCCGCCGACGCCCTGGCCGACGCGGTGACCCGGCTCGGCGAGGCGCAGCGCCCCGTGTTCATCGTCGGCCACGGCGCCCGCTTCGCGATGGACGACGTCATCGCGCTGGCCGAGGCGCACGGCGCACCGGTGCTGACGACGTTCAAGGCCAAGGGGCAGATTCCCGACGACCATCCGCTGGCCGCCGGCGTGCTCGGCCGCTCCGGCACGCCGGTCGCATCCTGGCTGATGAACGAGGCCGACCTGCTGGTCGTCTTCGGCGCATCCTTCTCCAACCACACCGGCATCTACGCCGGCCACCCGATCATCCAGGTCGACCACGACCCGCTGCAGCTGGGCAAGTTCCACCCGGTCACCGTGCCGGTCTACGGCGACGTCGGCGTGACGGCGCGACTGCTGGCCGACCGGACCACCGCCCCGGCCACGCGCGCCGACCAGGCCGCCGACGTCGCGCGGCACCGCGCCGCCTGGCAGGCCGAGAAGGCCTCCCGCGCGCAGGACGACCACGGCCGCGGCCTGGCCTCCGCCGCCATCTTCGCCGCCGCGGGCGCAGCCTGCCCCGAGGACGCGGTCATCGCCGTCGACGTCGGCAACAATGCCTACGCGTTCGGCCGCTACTTCGAGACCCGGCGGGGCCAGTCGGTGCTGCTGTCCGGCTACCTGGGCTCGATCGGCTTCGGCTACCCGGCCGCCATGGGCGCCTGGGCTGCCACCCGGGGCAACCGTCCGGTCTGGTGCGTCAGCGGCGACGGCGGCTTCGGCCAGTACCTCGCCGAGCTGACCACGGCCGTCCGCCACCAGATGCCGATCGTGCACCTGCTCCTCGACAACGGCGAGCTGGCAAAGATCAGCAAGGAGCAGCGCGCCGGTGCCTGGCCCGTCTGGGAGACCGGCCTCACCAACCCCGACTTCGCCGCGTACGCGGAGTCGTGCGGTGCGCTGGGCCTGCGGGCCCGCACCCGCAGCGAGCTTGACGACGCCCTACGCGTCGCGACCGCCCACACGGGCGGCCCCGTCCTCGTCCACATCACGGCTGACGCCGACCTCCCGTAAGGAACCCCATGCCGATCCCCACACCGATCCAGACGTTCATCGACCAGCAGGCCGACGCCGCGCCGACGAGCTACGCCGACCTCCGCGCGGTCATCTTCAACGGCACGCTGAAGCGCTCGCCCGAGCCGAGCCAGACCGACGGCCTCATCGCGATATCCAAAGGCCTGCTGCAGCGCGTCGGGGTGACCGTCGAGGAGGTCCGCACCGTCGACCACGTGATCCCGCCGGGCGTCTGGCCGGACATGACCGAGCACGGCTACGACCGCGACGACTTCCCCAGGATCTACCGCGAGCTGGTCGAGCCGGCGGACATCATCCTCATCGCCGGCCCGATCTGGCTCGGCGACCAGAGCTCCGTCACGCGCCTGCTCATCGAGCGCCTCTACGCCTACTCGGGCGAGGTCAACGACGCGGGCCAGTGGTCCTACTACGGCAAGGTCGGCGGCGCGATCACCACCGGCAACGAGGACGGCGGCAAGCACGTCAGCGCGCAGGTGCTCTACGCGCTTCAGCACATCGGCGTCACCGTCCCGCCGCAGTCCGACGCCTACTGGAACGGCGAGGCCGGCCCCGGCGACTCCTACAACGACCCGGGCAGCGGCGGTCCCGAGAACGCGTGGACCACGCGCAACACGGTCTTCATGACCTGGAACATCCTGCACTACGCCCGGATGCTCAAGGACGCCGGTGGCATCCCCGCCTACGGCAACTCGACCAAGGACTGGGACCTGTCCAACCCGTCCCATCCCAACCCGGAGTACCGCTGATGCGCGTCGGTCGTGTGCTGCTGCTCGCCGCGGCCCTGCTGCTGCTGGGCGCCCCGGGCGCGATGGCCAAGGTCGGGCGCGCCTCCGTCGGCACCCATTCCACCTCCTACGGCACGATCCTCACCGACGGCGCCGGGAGGACCTTGTACATCTTCACCCGCGACCCGATCGGTGCCTCGAGCCGCTGCTACGGCGCGTGCGCGAAGGCCTGGCCCCCGCTGCTGACCCGGGGTGAGCCCAAGGCCGTGCGCGGAGCCGACAGCGATCTCGTGGGCAGCGTCCGCCGCAAGGGCGGCGTCCGGCAGGTCACCTACCGCGGACGGCCCGTCTACTACTACGTCGGCGAGCGCTCGGCCGGGCAGGTCTTCTGCCAGGACGTCTTCGAGTACGGCGGCCGCTGGCTCATCGTGCGGCCGAGCGGCAAGGTCGTGAAATAGACGCGAGGGCGCTCTATGCTGCTCGCGCCCTTGCCCACGGAGCCACCCGCATCCGCGCCGGACGAGGCCGCGCTCCTCGCCCGGCTGCGGGACGGCGACGCGCCGGCCTTCGACGAGCTCGTGACCGCGTTGTCCCCCTCGCTGCGCCGCGTCGCCCGCGCCCACGTGCCCTCCGATGCGGTGGCCGACGAGGTGGTGCAGGAGACCTGGCTGGGCGTCATCAACGGGCTGGAGCGCTTCGAGGGCCGGGCCTCCCTGAAGACATGGATCTTCCGGATCCTGCTGAACCGCGCCCGGACCCGTGGCGTGCAGGAGCACCGCACGGTGCCCTTCGCGACGCTGGCCGGTCGCGAGGCCGAGGAGCCGTTCAGCGCCGTCGACGCCGACCGCTTCCTCCCCGCCGACCACGAGCGCGCGCCACGCCATTGGGCCACGCCGCCGCAGCGCTGGGAGGAGCTGCCCGAGCAGGCGCTCCAGAACGCCGAGACCCTCGCGGTCGTGCGCGAGGCGCTGGCCACCCTGCCGCCCGCGCAGCGGCTGGTCGTCACGATGCGCGACATCGAGGGCTTCCCGTCCGACGAGGTCTGCGAGCTGCTCGACCTCAGCGAGGGCAACCAGCGCGTGCTGCTGCACCGCGGCCGCTCGCGCGTGCGCGCGCGTCTGGAGGAGCACCTCGCCGTATGAGGACGCTGCCGGAGATGCCCTGCGCCGAGTTCGTCGAGCGCGTCACCGACTACCTCGAGGACCGCATCGGCGCGGAGGACCGCATCCGCTTCGACGAGCATCTCGCCGAGTGCCGGCACTGCGTGGAGTACCTGGAGCAGCTGCGCACCACGCTGCGCCTCACGGGCCGTCTGCGCGAGGACGACTTCGACGACGCGATGAAGGCGGACCTGATGCGGGCCTTCCGCGACCGGTCCGCCTAGCACCGCGCCAGGGCCTCAGGCGAGCTTCGCCGTCGCCGTCTGCCGGGCGGTGTTGCCGGCGGCATCGGTGACCGACAGGACCAGCGAGAGGGTCCGGCCCTTGAGCGCCTTGACCTGCTTGGCCTGTAGCGCGCTGAGCGTGCGCGACAGCGCCGCGGTCGCGCCGCCGGCTGCCGAGCCGGACACGGTGCCCAGCGCGACCTTCTTCCTCACGCGGCCCTTCTTGCCGGACACGCTCAGCGTCGCGCTGATGCGGCAGGTGCGCTCCCCCGCCGGGCAGGCCGCGCTGAACTTCAGCGTGCGCGCCTTCAGCGACACGCCGCTCACCGTCAGCTTCGGCGCGGTCGTGTCGGCCGGAGGGGCGGGCGGTGCCGGCGTGGTGACCGTCACGGTCACGGTCCGCACCTGTGGCTCCGGCGCCGGAGGTGCGGGCGTGAGGTCCTGCGTCTCGCAGTCGGCGAGGACGTCGTCGAAGTCGCCGACGAGGGAGTCGGTGCCGTCGTCGCAGAAGATGCGGTCGGCGACGCCGTCACGGACGGAGATGGTGTCGTCGCCGCCGCCCGCCACGATGACATCGGCGCCACCGCCACCGGTGATCGTGTCCTTGCCGCCACCGCCGACCAGGTGGTCGGGGCCCGACCCGCCGATCAGCGTGTCGTCGCCCTCGCGGCCATCGGCGTAGACCTGACCGCTGAACGCGGAGGCGTCGACCTTCTGGTTGCCCTCGCGCAGGCTCACCGAGAAGCTCTCGATGGAGGTGTACGCGGCGGTGAAGATGTTGTTCGGGTCGTAGGCCATGGTGAACTGGCTGTCGGTGGCGGTGATGACCAGCCCGGGCTGGGACCAGTCGTCCTGGAAGAGGACGGTGTCGCGGCCGGGACCGCCGTCGCCCGGGCTGCTCGGGTCGTTGAAGGTGTCGTCGCCCTCGCCGCCGTACTGCATGACCCCGCCGTTCATGAGGTCGTCACCGGCGTCGCCGTACGCGGTGCCGCCGGAGATCACGTCGTCGCCGGCGTTGCCGTGAATCGTCGCGCCCGAACTCTGGCCGACGAGGTCCGGCACCGGCGCTCCCTCGACCACGTCGGCGGAGTCGTTGAAGCCGCTGGTCTGGACCTCGGTGTGGTCGAGCTTCGGGAAGTCCGCCTTCGTCAGCCCGCGGAAGTCGATCGTGTCGACGCCGGTGTTGCCCTCGGCGCGGAACATCGTCGGCTGCGAGCAGGCCACGAGGTCGACGTTGCTGCCCTCGTTGCGCACCTGGCCGTTGACGCAGGCCGGCCGGACCGTGCCGCCGCCGGCATCGATCACGAACTTCACCTGCTTGATCCCCGGGATGTAGGTCGCGGTCACCGCAGCGTCAGCCGAGGGGGCGCCCCACGTGACCGCGCCGATCGCCATTGCCAGCATCCCGAACTTCAGCTCCCTGAACATGCGCACCAGCCTGCGGTCTGGCGGGCGCGCGGGCAACGCGTTTGGACCGATCGGTTGAGCCCGCCCGGCCGGGCCGTCAACCGATCGGTGGATGCCGCCTCAGCGCAGGACGCCGCGGCGCATCGCGACCGCCACGGCGGCGGCGCGATCGGACACGCCGAGCTTGGTGTAGAGCGTGTGCAGGTGGCTCTTGACCGTCGCCGGCGCCAGGTTGAGCGCTCCGCCGATCTCCGGCGCGGACTTGCCGTCGGCGATGAGCTCCAGGACCTCCTGCTCGCGATCGGTGAGCACCAGGTCGGCCGGTGAGCCGCGGTGCTCGCGCACCGCCTTGGCCAGCACCGACGAGGCCGCCGGGGACAGCGTGACCTCGCCCTCCAGCGCGGCGATCACGGCCGCACCGATCTCCGCGGGCCCGGCGTCCTTGGAGAGGAAGCCGAACGCCCCGCCGGCGATCGCGGCGTGCACCGTGGGTCCGTCGAGGTGGGAGGAGATCAGCACGACGCGCGTGGGCAGGTCCTCGTCGACGAGCTGCGTCAGCACCTCCAGGCCGGTGAGGCCCGGCATGTCGATGTCCATCACGGCAACGTCCGGCTCGTAGCGGCGGATCGCCGCCAGCGCCTTCGTGCCGTCGGACACGTGGCCCAGCAGGTGGAGGTCCGGATGGGCGTTGATCGCCCGCGCCATGCCGTCCCGGAAGATCGGGTGGTCGTCGGCCACCAGCACCTGCGCGCCGGTCGTGTCGTCGCTCGCCGGCGCGCTGCCGTTGGTGCTCGTACCCTGCATCACCGCGTGATCTTCCTCGCCGTCAGGACCGCTGGCAAGCGCCCTCGACCGATCGGATCCACCGATCGGTGGATCAGCTCAGGTGCTCGTCGACGAGCCGGACGATGCGCTCGGCGGCGCGCACGGTCTCCTCCAGGAGCTGCCGCTGCTCACCTTCGGCGTCGTCGAGCAGCGCGTTGGCCGCCCAGACGATCGCGGTCGCCTCACCCCGGATGTCGTGGCGCACCTTCCGATCGACCGCTCCCTCGCCCATTGCGCCTCGCAGCCTAGACCGGTCGGATGACGCAGGCGTCGCGGGCATCATCCGATCGGTCCAATCGCCTTGCTCGGTCGCGCCGGGCGCCGGAAGGTGGGCCGGCGGCGTCTGCACGGAGACGCCCGTTCCACAGGGGGCAGGAACACCCCGTCCGGTGACGCCGACCAGGATGGTCGGCGTCACCGGTGGGGCTGTCGCGCCCGGCGCACCGGGCGTCCAGGAGCGCGACCCGCCCGGTGCCCGCGGCGGTCAGACCCGGGTGCCGGTGGCCAGCAGGTACTCCTGCTCGAAGCGCGCGGGGCCGTCGCCGCCGAGGTTCCACTCCTCGCAGAACGCGTCCAGCGCCGCGTCGAACTCCGCCTCGAGGCCGTGGGCAACCGCGTTCTTGCGCGCGGCGATCGTCGGCCCGTAGAACGCCTTGAAGTGTTCTCCCCAGCCGGTGGCCTGCGGGAAGGCGGTGATCTCCAGCACGTCACGGGTCAGCGTCGAGAACGCGACCCGGCCGCCGAACAGGCCCTGCAGATGCTCCTCATTGCCCCAGAGCGGCGCCGGCTGTGCGCCCGGCGGGGGCGGCGGCATGAACGGCTTCATCGTCGCGAAGAGCGCTCCGATCATCCCCTCGGGCGTCCAGCTCAGCAGGCCGATCGCGCCGCCCGGCGCGCACACCCGCACCAACTCATCGGCGCTGGCCTGGTGGTGCGGGGCGAACATCACGCCGATCGAGGACATCACGACGTCGAAGGAGGCGTCGGCGTGGTGGAGGTTCTCGGCGTCGGCCGTCTCCCACTCCAGCGTCAGCCCGGCGCGCTCGGCGCGGGCGCGTCCGGCCTCCAGCAGCTCGGGCGTCAGGTCGGTCGCGGTGACCGACGCACCGCGCGCAGCGGCGGGCAGCGAGGCGTTGCCCGTCCCGGCGGCGACGTCGAGCACCCGCGTGCCCGCCGTGATCGGCAGGGCGTCAACCAGCCGCGGGCCCAGCGGCAGCAGGAAGGTCTCGACCATCTCGGGGTAGTCGCCGGAGGCCCACATCGCCGCGTGGCGGGCCTTCAACTCGGTGTCTGCGATCTGCGTGCTCATCGTCTGCTCCTGTCAGGTGGGGTGCTACGGGGAGCATGCGCCGCGAGCGGCGCGAGCACATCGGGAGAACGCCCTATTTCATCCCTACACGGGTGGCGTGCGCCGCCGCGGCGGCGCGGTTCTTGACGCCGAGCTTCATCAGGATCCGGCTGACGTGGTGGCCGGCGGTCTTCTCGGAGATGACCAGCGCGTGGGCGATCTGCGCGTTGGACATGCCGCGCGCGATGAGCCCGAGCACCTCCTGCTCACGAGCGGTCAGGTCACCGTCGGGGCGGGTGTGGCCGCCACCGAGCTCGCGCAGCTGGCCGGCCGCGGCATCTGCCGCCCGGCCGGCACCGAGCTCCTCGAAGGCGGCCAGCGCGGCGGTCACCTCGTCACGCGCGGCGTCGGGCTGCCGGTCGGCGATCGCAGCCGCCAGCGCCATGCGGGCGACACCGGCGTCGAGCGGCATCGCCAGCGCACCGAACGCCACGAGGGCCCGGCGCGCCGGTTCCGCCGCGTCGGCGGGACGGCCGGCGGCCAGCGCGAGCTTGGCGGCGGCCAGCTCGGCGCGCGCGGTCACCAGGCGTATGCCGGCGCTGTCTGCGATGTCCCGCAGCTCCGCGCCGGCCGACTCCGCTCGTGCGACGTCCCCACAGGCGAGAGAGGCCTCGACGAGCGCTGCGAGCAGCTGCGTCGCCCGCAGCGCGTCGCCCTCGATCGCGGCCAGCCCGCGCTCCAGCAACGCGGCCGCGACCTGCGGGCGACCCTCGGCGATCCGCAGCAGGGCCAGCGCGCGCAGCGACGACGGGTGCTCCTCGCGGTCGGCGAGCAGGCGCTCGGCGTCGCGCAACCGGCCCTGCTGGACGCGCAGCTCGGCCAGCAGCGCGACCGTCGGCGCGTTCATCGACGGGATGAAGCGCTCCTGCGTCTCCAACGCCGTCTGCAGCGCGTGCTCGGCCTCCGGCCAGCGACCGCGGGCGACGAGCACGTCGGCGTGGATGGTCCGGCACGCGCCGACCAGCGGCTGGGTGTCGTGCCCGCGCGCCCACTCGTCGACGAGCTCGCACCACTCGGCCGCGAGCTCCCACTCCCCCGCGTTGGTGCAGGCGGCGATGAGGTTGCAGTACGCCTCGGCCAGCGTGTGGACGTTGGCGACCTGCCCCGCGGCCGCGGCGGCCATGGCCTCCTCGAGCAGGTCCATCCCCGCGGCCCGGTTGCCGGCGCTGATCTCCGCGCGGCCCAACTGGCTCAGCGCGAACACCTCGAGGTCGGCGGCGCCGGTCTCGCGGGCGGCCTGCAGGGCGGTCCTGGCGTGAGCGATCTGCGTCGGGACGTCCGCCGCGTGGCGGGAGCGCTCCACCGCCACCCACCCCGCGCCCGCCCCGCCGCAGGCCCCGTCGAGCGTGCGCTCGGCCCGGGCCAGCCAGCCCCGTGCCGCGGAGGCGCGGCCGGCGACCATGTGCTGGTGGGAGACCCACACCGCCATGTGCGCGGCCTCGTCGCAGCGTCCCTCCCGCGCGTAGGCCTCGAACGCCCGCTCGCGCGTCGCGACCGCGTCGCCGATCTCGCCGCTGAACCAGAGCGCCTGACCCAGCCCGTCGAGCGCCTCTGCCGCTGTGCTGCCCTCCAGCAGCGTCCGGGCGCGTGCCCATTCGGCCCGCCGGACCGCCTCAAGCCCTGCGCTGATCTGCTCAGAGGCTTCCATCCCGGCGAGTATCCCACGGCTCAGCGGGCGTGAAAGCTCCAACGGTCGCCGCGGTCGCGGCCGGACAACCGCGTCAGGCTCGTCGCGAACCCGCCGGCGGGGAAGACGTTGCTGATGGACGCGTGGCCGTTTGATCGTCGATCGCCGCCGCAATCGGTCCACTGCTGACCGGTGTCGCCCGTCGGGTTGCCGCCGAACGCGTAGCTCCAGCCGCGCCGCGGGTCCGGCGTGCGGTTCATCTGCACCTCCATGTGCTTGACGAAGGTGCCGTGGTCCGGCGTGAGGACGCAGCCGCTGCCGATGTCCGGGTCGCGCAGCCTCCACGTCACGGTCGCGCGGCCGCCGTAGAGGACGATCGTCTGGCGCACGCTCCTGGTCAGCGTCGCCGTGCCGCTCCACTCGTACTCGGCGTCCTGACCGGAGAACGTGCCCGTGAAGGTCTTCGGGAAGCAGGCCGGCGCCGAGGAGCCGCCCGTCTTCGTGCAGGGCTTGGCGGCAGCGGGCGCGGCGGGAAGCAGTGCGACGGCCAGCACGGCGGCGAGGATGGAGCGCTTGAGCATTCCCTGAGGATCGGTGCCCTCGCCGGACCGCAGCACCCGGGGGAGTCCCTGGACGACCCCGGGGGTGGTAGAAGATCCCGTGCCCACCGCCTCGCCCATGTCACCCGGCCGCCGCAAGGCGTACGCGGCGATCAACACGTCCTCCGCGCCGGTGTACCTGGCGATGATCCTCGCGCCCAACGCGCGGCTGACCCGCTGGCTGGTCGCCCGGAGCACCGCCCTGTTCGTCGCGCTGGGCCTCACCTACGACGTGCTGCTCGCGGCGGGCGCGGCGCAGCAGGGCAAGCCCATCGACTTCCGCGACCCCGAGGCGGTCCGTGGCGCGCTGGGCCAGCAGGACACGTTCCTCGCCGGCTGGGCGCACTACATCGCCTTCGACCTGTTCGTCGGCCGCTGGATCTGGGAGGACGCCACCCAGCGCGGGCGCAGCGCGCGCCTGCCCCTGCTGCTCACCTGGCTGGCGGGACCGGCGGGGCTGTCGCTCTACCTGCTGCAGCGCCGGGGTGGAGCCGAGCCCACCGGGGGTGGCTGACGGGCGCCCCGGAAAGGGGGTCTGGCGTCAGCCACCCTCCCCGGCGGTGGTCGCGGCGGTGCTGTTCAGCCAGTCCCCGATCAGCGCGTTGACCCGCGGCGGGTCCTCGAGGTGCAGGAAGTGGCCGACGCGGGCCACCCGCTGCGTGCGGCTGCCCGGCGCCAGGACGTCCTCGGAGAGCTCGAGCATCTCCGACCGCATGCAGCCGTCGCCCGCGCCGTGGAGGTACAGCGCCGGCGCCTGGGGACGCCGCCCGAAACCGCCGCGCAGGTCGCGCTGCAGGTTGTTGCGGTAGTAGCGCAGCGCCGCGCGCCGGTGGGCGTGATCCGGCAGCGCGTCCCACAGGTGGCGCAGGTCGGTCGTCGCGTCGTAGCCCGGTGACCAGGAGGACCACAGCCGGGGGATCAGCCGCTCCAGCGTGCGCTCGGCGCCGGGCAGCTGGTTGTAGGTCATGTACCAGCTCATCCGCAGCTGCCGCAGCGCCAGCGGCAGGGTGCGGCGAGAGCGCCACGGCTTCAGCAGCGTCGGCATCGGCGGCACGGACATCGCGACGTATTTCGCGAAGGCGCCCGGCGTCGAGGATGCGACGGTCCAGGTCGTCGCGGCACCCCAGTCGTGGCCGACGAGCACCGCCCGCGCGTCGCCGCCCAGCGCATCGCGCAACGCGACGACGTCACCCGCCAGGTCGGCCAGCATGTAGGTGTCGTCCGGCGCCGGCGACGTCGGTGCGTAGCCGCGGGTGAACGGCGCAACGGCGCGCCAGCCCCGCTCGGCCAGCCACGGCCCGAGGTGCCGCCACGTCCAGGCGCTGTCGGGGTAGCCGTGCACCAGCAGCGCCAGCGGCGCGCCGGCGTCGCCCCAGGCCAGGGCGCCGAACCGCATGCCGCGAGCAGGGATCGTGAGCGTCTCGGGGTTCATCGGGGCCACACTCGCATAGGCTCGCCCCCGATGATCAACGGTGAGTGCGACCCCCGGTTCGCGGAGGTCCGTGAGGAGTTCGAGCGCAACTTCGCCGAGCGTGAAGAGCTCGGCGCGGCGGTCTGCGTGATGGTGGACGGCGAGCCCGTCGTCGACCTCTGGGGCGGCGTGGCCGACACCCGCACCGGCCGGGCCTGGGAGCGCGACACGATGAACATCATCATGTCGTGCTCCAAGGGCGTGACGGCGACCTGCGCGCACATGCTCATCGACCGCGGCGAGCTGGACGTCGACCGGCCCATCGCGCACTACTGGCCGGAGTTCGCCGCGCACGGCAAGGGCGAGATACCCGTGCGCCTGGCCCTGAGCCACCAGTCCGGCGTCGGGCACGTCAAGCCGTTCGTCCCCCGCGGCGGCATCGCCGACTTCGACCTGATGACGCGGCTCACCGCCGACACGCCGCCCTACTGGGAGCCCGGCACGCGCGTCGGCTACCACGGCCTGACGATCGGCTGGATCGTCGGCGAGCTGATCCGGCGGGTGAGCGGCCGGACGCCGGGGCGCTTCCTGCGCGAGGAGATCTGCGAGCCGCTCGGCGGGCTGGACGTGTGGATCGGCTGCCCCACTGAGCACCACGCGCGCGTGGCCCGCACCGAGTTCTTCGACATCCCCAAGGAGGCCGGCATCTCGCCCGCGGTCTGGGCGGCGCTGAACGACCCGACCTCCAAGGGCTACAAGGCGATCACGGCGCTGCTGCGCATCAAGCCGCTGCGCGACCCGATGGCCCGCAGCGCGATCAGGAAGTCCGAGAGGCGCCGCCCCGGCTCCGGGCTGCCGCTGGACTTCATGCGCGGCCTGCTGGACCCGACCTCGGCGACGTTCAGCTTCATGACCAACATGGGCGGCTACCTGGAGACGGCCAACGAGCCCGCCGCGCTGTCCGGCGAGATCCCGGCCGCCGGTGCAGTCGCCTCAGCTCGCGGGCTGGCCGGCGTCTACGCGCCGCTGGCGCTCGGCGGCGCGCACAACGGCGTGCGCCTGGTGTCCGGCGCCGCGATCTCGCGCATGCGCAACACGCAGTCGGCGACGGAGCTGGACCTCGTCATCGGCGGCCCCACCGCCTACACGCTGGGCTACGCCAAGTCATGGCCCAACGCGCGCGCCGGCAGCGGCGTGATCTTCGGCGAGGGTGGCTTCGGCACCCCCGGCGCGGGCGGCCAGCTCGGCCTGGCCGACCCCGACCACCGCATGTCCTTCGCCTACGTGATGAACCGCCACGGCGTCGGCACCGGCCTCAACGAGCGCGGGCAGTCGCTCGTCGACGCCACCTATCGCGCCCTCGGCTCCCCCGGCCGCGGGCACGGCTGCTGGCGCGCGCCCGCCTGACCGGGGTCCATGCCTACCTGCCGACGCGGACCGCGCGGCGCAGCACGAGCGCCTTGCCGGAGCGCACGATGAGCGTGTAGGCGCCGGACGCGAAGCGCTTGCTCCCGGCCCGCCTCAGGACAACGTCGCGCGACCTCCTGCCGACGCTCAGCGAGGCCGAGCGCGCGACGACGGTCCTGCCGCGCCGCAGCTGCACGGTGACCTTCTTGAAGGTCTTCGCGCCGGTCGCGTTCAGCCGCACCAGGACGCCCCGGCCCCGCCGCCCGTAGAAGCGCGCGGCCAGCTTGGCCTCCACCGCCGTGGTCGGCGCGGCGATCGGCTTGCCCACGACCTCCAGCGAGCCCGGCGGCTGCGCCACCGGGTTGTTGCGGCAGGACTGGTTGAGGATGTTGGCGCAGGACGGCAGCTCCGCCTTGACGTTGGCGTTGGGCAGCAGCCCGAGCGCCAGGCGCGACGGGTGGTCCTTGCCGTAGTGGATCGTGACGGTCTGCGGGGTCAGGACGTCGGTGAAGCCCCACAGGCCGGTGACGCTCGGCATCTCGACGTAGACGCGCAGGCTCGAGCCCTTGCGGAAGGTGTGGCCGAACGGGAAGACGTCGACGCGCAGCAGCTGCGGCACGCCCGCCGGCATGTCCGCGGTCGACGCCTTGGTGTGCGGGTGCCAGGGCGACAGCGGGGTCGACCGGGCGGGGTCCAGGGCGCGGTGCGACGCCCGCAGCCAGCCCCGCTGCACGTAGACCTCCTGGCCGTCGGGGCGGACCTCGGTGATGGTCGTCTGCAGGTCGACGTCAGGGGCCGAGGTCGAGACCCAGAGGTCGGCGCTGGACGGGCCGTAGGTCGTGATGGTGTTGCTCAAAGCCGGCGTCGTGAACACCGCGCGGCCGGCCGGCACGTCCGGGGCTGCGGTCCACGTGCTGAACGGCGCCTGCTTCTGCGTGCCCTGCGCGGCGCTGTCGACGACGGTCGGCGCCGGCACGGGGTAGCTGTAGGACGACGTGCCCTCGGCACCGGCGGCGTTGCCGAGCGTCCCGCCCGCGCCGAGGTAGAGGTCCGCCTCGGAGACCTGCACCGGCATCCGGTCGATCTTCGTGACCGTGCGCGGGTTGCTGTCGTAGTCGGTCTCGTGCCAGACCTGGACGTGCGGCGTCTTCTCGAAGCCGTTGTCGATGCCCTTGAGGAAGTGGTCGTAGAAGGCCTCCAGCATCTTGTGCATCTCGCTGGAGTACTGGTAGATGAGGTGGTTGCCGCTGGAGTTGACGACCCACGTCTTCTCCGGGTCGGTCTGGTTGAACCACTCCGCCTGGCGGCCACCGGTCTCCTCGTCCTGCCAGTTGCGCACGACGAACACCGGCACGTCGATGTCCTTGGCCCAGTTGGCGCCGCTGTGGTCGTGGTGCCACTGGTCGTCGTAGGGGTGCTGCGGGATCTGGACCGCCAGCTGGTTGGCGTTGTTGCCCGCCACGTGCGCGGCGTAGTGCGCCGCGCACTCGGTGTCGCCGGCCTGGGTGCTGCGCTGCAGCGCGATGGTCCAGTCGGCGTTCAGCGACGCGCCCCACTCGGGCGGGAAGACGGAGTTGAAGATGCCGCCGGGGTAGCCGATGTCGCGGTAGGTGTCGGCGACGACGTTGGACGGCGACGCGGCGACGAGGTGCTTGGGGCGCTCGGCCGCCGTCCACAGCTGCATGATGCCGCCGTAGGAGTAGCTGTACATCGCGACCTTGCCGTTGGCCCACGGCTGGGTGGCCATCCAGTCGATGGCGAAGGCGCCGTCCTTGGCCTGCTGCTTGTTGAACAGGTCCCACGTCCCGGTCGAGCAGCCGGCGCCGCGCAGGTTGACGCTGGCGATGGCGTAGCCCTTCTTCAGCATCTCGGGGACGAGCAGGTTGTTGGCGCGCGTCGGGTCGCTGCCGCCGGAGTAGCCCTCGTACTGGAACAACACCGGGAACGGGCCCTTGCCCTCCGGCAGCAGCGTCGTGTACTTCAGCTGCGTGCCGTCCGGCAGCGGGACGTAGCCCTGCTTGAGGATGCCCGGCAGCGGTGCCAACGCACCGACCTGCGCGTGTGACGCTGCGGGCGCGAGAAGCAGCGCAGCGAGGACTCCGACGAACCAACGACCCATGTGACCCATATCGACCGCAACGGATCCTGATGGAGGCGCTTGTGTCCGCACGAGCGCATTCGCCCATGTTGCGCGCCCCGTTTAGCATCGGGTGACAAATGGGGGACGTCGCCATCCATCCCTGCGCCCGCCGCGGACTGCCGGAGGAGCTGATGGCCCTCGCCGACGCCGCGCGCGACGAGATCGTCCCGCGCGTCCTGGCCGAGATCCCCCACTACCGGACGCTGGCCAGCGACCAGCTCGCCGACGTCGCCGACAACGTCCACGCCGGGTACCTGGCGACGCTGCAGCTGTGGTCGGCGGGCACGACCGCCGGACCGGAGCAGCTGCGCGTCTTCCGCGTCAACGGCGCCACGCGCGCCGCCGAGGGCCGGCCGCTGCCGGTGGTGCTGCGTGCCTACCGCATCAGCAGCCTGGCGATCTTCGACTTCATCCTCGAGCGCTGCGACCCGCCGCTGGACGCCGACGAGCAGCGCAACCTCTCGCGGCTGGTGATGACCTTCGTCGACCAGCTGAGCAACGAGGTCACGCTGGGCTACGTGGAGACGACCGGCCAGCTTGCGAGCCAGCAGGGCCGCGCTCGTCGTGAGCTGCTGGAGGACCTGCTCAACGGACGGCTGCTCGGGTCGGTCGAGCTCAGCGAGCGGGCCGCGACGCTGGGGCTGTCGCTGCCGCCGCGCGCGTCGCTGCTCGTCGCGACCGCCGCCGTCGGGGACGGCGGGTCGCTGGCCGACCGTGCGCGCCTGCTCATCGATGAGCTCGCCCGCGCGCGCGAGTCCAGGCACCCGTCGTTGCAGCTCATCACCCGCGGTCAGCTCGTCGTGATCGACGAGGCGATCGACGTGCAGGTCGCCCGCCGCGCGCTGGGCAACGCCAGCCTCCTCGGCGTCCTCATCGACGTGCCGGAGCTGACCGACGTCGCCACCGCCTACCAGGACGCCCGCGACGTCCACGAGCTGCTCCGCGACGCCCGCGTCCACCCCACCGCGCTGGTTGACCACGCCGAGGCCCACCTGCTCGCGTTGCTGGCCCGCCTCCACAAGGACGAGCGCGCCGCCGCCACCGTGGCCGCCGTCCTCGGCGACCTCGTCCGGCCGCAGCACGCCGCACTGCTGGAGACGCTCGACGCCTACCTGCTGACCGGTAACGCCGTCTCGGCCGCCAGCCGCCTGGACATCCACGCGCAGACGATGCGCTACCGCCTCAAGCGCCTGCGCGAGCTCACCGGCCGCGACCCCGCCCAGGGCTGGGACCGCTTCGTCCTGGAACTCGCCCTGCGCCTGACGCCGCGCTGACCCGGTCCGAGCTGGGACTGGCACGACGACGGCACAGTCACCGTCGGGGACAGCAACTACGTGGGGCCGCCGCAAAAGACGGGCGGTGGAGCTCGGCGACGCTGAACGTCACGTTCGTGCACCACCCAGCGGCAGCGGCGATCTCGCAGGCGGGGTGGTGGGGCTCGGCGACGCTGAACGTCGCTCAGGCCCACCACCCCGGACTGTCAGGGTCGCCGCCGAGCGACAGTCTGGTCGCGGCGGATGTAACTGTTGCTGAGACCTGCGGGGTGGGTCCATTTGGGCGTCGAGGACATGCCGAAGTGGACACACCGACGCGGATCACCGACTGTCGCGTCCCCGAAGGTGACTACGCGGAGCGCCTGCTCTCGACGTGCATCTTGAAGCCGCTCGCGGCGTCATCGACGATGCGGCCACGGAGCTTGTCGGCGAGCGGGCCGCGGATGAAGAGGCCGAGCTTGCCGAGGTCGAGGCTGACGTTGTAGGTCGCTCGGGTCTTCGTCCCGACGGCGGCGAAGGTCCAGCTGCCGTCCGACGCCGGCAGATCGCCCTCGACCTGGGTCCAGGTGATCGACGCCGGTGCGGCGAAGGTGTGGCGCAGGGTCGAGCGGACGGGGTTGCCCTGCGACTCCGAGACCGTGCGGACGAGCAACTGCTCGCCGTCCGCGCCGTGCTCGAGACACTCGGCCTGCTTCAGCCCGGGCCGCCAGGACGTGGCGGCCTCGATGTCCGCGGCGGCTGCGTAGACGACGTCCAGCGGCGCGTCGATGACCACTATCGCCTCGCCCTTGAAGCGGCCCACCGCTAGACGCCGACCTTCTGGCGCACGGCGGTCGCGATGACCGGCGCGAACTGGTGCAGGCGAGCCAGGGCCCCACGGCCGCCGGAGTGCCAGGCATGCTCCAGGACGCCGTGACCGGTACGCATCTCGCGGCCGGCGATCATCTCGAAGCGGGCGTGGGTCTCCTGGATGAAGAGGCCCTTCTTGTAGAGCGGAAGCTGACCCAGCGCGGTGGCCTTGACGACGTACTGCTGCTCGTCCTCGTCGACCAGGGTGATGATCGCGCGGCGGGCGACGTGCTCCTGCAGCGGCAGCCAGTCGTAGTCGACGTGCGTGAACAGCAGCGTCTTGCGGACGCCGTCGCGGACGATGAAGCCGGCCGGCACGGGGTCGCTGTCGGGCGGGTACCAGAGCGTGGCGTTGAAGCCGAGGTCCGGGCCGAACTGCGCCGACAGCCATTCCCAGCCGGTGATGGCCGCCCAGTCGCGCGGGCCCCAGGACTTGTCGCGGTGGCCGTAGGTGTCGACCACCCGCTCCTTGCCGCCCAGCCGGACGACGCCCCGGACGGTGCCGATCTGCTCGAAGTGCATCGGCATCAGCGCCGCCTGCTCCTCGGTGGCGCCCAGCGTCAACAGGCCGTCGTGGTAGCAGTGCGGCTCGTGGACGGCGGTCCACGTTAGGTCCACGTGGTTCTTGCCGTCGTCGAGGCCGATGTGCCACTCGCCCAGCGCCTCGTTCATCGTGAAGGTCAGGCCGCCGGCGCCGATGCCGACGGCGGGGTCGCGCTCGGCGCCGTCGATGTCGTGGCCGACCGCAGCCAGCACGTACTCCGGGTTGCCGTTGCGGACCGTGAAGAGCGTCGCATCCATCGTACCCGGGCCGGGTGTGAACCCCACGCGCGCCAGCGCGAGCTGCGTCTCGTCGGCCCAGTTGAAGTAGAAGCTCTCCTGCCAGTTGCGGTCCTCCGCATCCGGCTCATGGCACTGCTCGTCGGCCGCGACGATCACGCGACCACCTCCTCTCGCATCTCGGCGATCACGCCCTTGTTGCCGTCGATCTCCACCAATGTCCCGGTCTGCAGGATCTGCGTCGCCCGCGGGACCCCGGTGACGGTCGGGATGCCGTACTCGCGGGCCAGGATCGCGCCGTGGCTGAGGATGCCGCCGGTCTCGGTGACCAGGCCGGCCAGCAGACCGAAGACCGGCGTCCAGCCCGGGTCGATCGTGTTGACGACGAGGACGTCGCCAGGCTGCACCTCGCTGAGCCGCGCCAGGTCTCCGACGACGCGGACCCGCCCCTTGGCCACCCCGCGGGAGGCGCCCAGGCCGACGATGCCGTCGACGTCCTCGTCGCCCGTGGGGTCGCCCTCGACGATCTCGCCCTCGGTCTCGATGCCGTCGTACAGGTAGGTGGCCGGCAGACGGTCGCGGTGGGTCAGCCAGTGCTGGCGACGCTCCTCCAGCCCCGCGTGGTCGATCGGCGTGTCGGTCGTGGGCCAGTCCGACAGCGCGGCCCAGTACTCCTCGCCGGTGAGCAGGAAGACGTCGTCGCGGTCGGCCAGCAGCCCACGCGCGACGAGCCGGTCGCCCTGCTCCAGGGTGAGGTGGCGCAGGTGGGCCAGCAGGTAGTCCAGGTGGTAGCGCTGGTTCTCGCGGTAGACCGTGAAGATCTGCGTCTGCTCGGCCACCCAGCGCAGGATCTTCTGGCGCAGGCCACCGCCGACCCCCTGGCCGATGCGTGCCATCGCGGTGTCGTAGGCCTCCGCGCGCCGCCCCTCGGCCCTTGCCTCGGTCACGCGCGGGTCCTCCGGCGGCTCGTCGGTGTGCAGCTGCGCGCGGATGAGGCCGAGGACGACCTCCGGCTGCTCGCGCCAGCGCGGCTTGGCGATGTCGCGCGAGGAGGAGCGGTGCCCGTGGCGGGCCATGAACGTGTCGAAATGCGCCCAGAACCCGGCGGCGGGCAGCGCGGCGCGGATGTCGGCGTACTCGCCGTCCCCGCGCAGCGCGGCCGTCAGCTCCGCGTCCTTGCGGGCCTCGATGCCGAGGTCATAGGCCTCGAAGTTCAGCTGCGCGGTCATGGTGCCCGGCAGGCCGCTGATGAGCGCGTAGTAGAGCTCGCCGTCCTCGTCGCCGGCTTCCTTGCGCAGGAGGTCCTGCAGCGTCTGGTGCAGCCCGGCGTTGTAGGGGCCCATGCCCCAGCGGATGACGCGGAAGTGGTTCAGGCCGAAGTCCTCCAGCTCGTCCATCTGCTCGCGCCACTGCCGCATCGTCAGCGCGCCGTAGTCCTGCTGCAGCTTGGGGACGATGGCGTCGTCGATCTGCGCGCAGTGGTCGATGAGCGCCTGCGCGTTGGCCTTGATCGTGCCGCGGCCCTTGTCGCGGAACGGGGCGAGGAGCATGTTGATGCCCGCGCCGACGTCCCACTTCTCGGCCATGATCCTCTCGGTCCACAGCGGGGTGAACCAGTCGCCGAAGGTGTTCTTGCGCATGCCCGGCGGGAACGCGCGCGCAACCTGCTGCAGGTAGGCACCGCTCATGTAGGAGTAGCCGTTGTAGGACAGCATCGGCTCCTGGCCGGCCAGGTCGGTCCGGCGCTGCAGCATCAGCATCTCGACGAACTGCCCGATGGCCATCCAGGAGCTCATCAGCGCGGTCGGAAGCGGCAGGGAGTAGTCGCTGAGGTACTCGTCGGCAAAGCCGCGGGTCCAGACGTTCTGCGGCTGCAGCGGGGGCAGCCCCGTGATCGGCCGGTCCTGCAGCGCGTAGAGCCTGCCGCCGTCGATGGCCCATTCCAGGTCGCGGTCGGCGCCGATGTTCTCGGCGACCGTTCCGGCCAGCGCGTGCAGCTGCGCGAGGTCGCCGTCGGAGAGGGCCGCGAGGTCCTGGCGGTCGGCGTCGACGGCGCGCTCGGTCAGGCCGCCGTCGTAGACGACCTCGGTCAGCTTGGTGCTGATGCGCCGGCTGCGCACCTCGCCCGTGGAGCGGGCCAGGACGATGTGATCGGGGTCGACCTTGCCGGAGACGATGGCCTCGCCCAGGCCCCACGACGCGTCGATGACGATCTCGTCGGCGAAGCGGCGCTGAGGGTTGGCGGTCAGCATCACGCCCGCGACCGTCGGCTGCAGCATCCGCTGGAGCACGAGCGCGATGCCGCCACCGGCGTCCATGGCGTTGCTGCCGCGGTAGACCTCGGCCCGGTCGGCCTCGTGCGCGGCCCAGCACGCCTCGACGGCCGACTGCAGGCTCTCCAGCGAGTCGACGCCCAGCCTGGTCTCATAGACGCCGGCGAACGACGCGCCCTCCATGTCCTCGGCGACGGCGGAGGAGCGGACGGCCCAGATCGAGCCCGGGAACTCGGTGGTCGCGCTGTCCCACCAGGCGACCAGGTCGGCCAGGCACGCCTCGCGGGCGACCGGGTCCAGCGAGACGGCCGCCGGGATGACCCACGCCTCGGGCACGGGCAGCTGGGCGCGGAGCAGGCGGACCAGGCCCGCGGACTTGCCACCGAGGCGGTCGGCGTCCGGGGCGGTCTGCGCGGTCAGGCGCTCGATGGTCATGAGAGCTTCTCCTTCGCGGCAAGGGTGATCAGCGGGGCCAGTCTGGGCAGGCGCTCCAGCAGGCGCAACGGGTTGCAGTGCCACGCGTGCTCGACGACGCCGACGCCGGTGCGCCGCTCGCCGCCGACGCGCCAGTCGAACTGCGCGTGGGTCTCCTGGATGAAGAGACCGCCCTTGTAGAGGGGGAACTGGGCCAGGGCGCTCGCGCGGATCTGGTGCGGCTCCCCCGTGGCGTCGCGGACGGTGATCGTCGCCGCGCGCGGGATGTGCGTCGCTCCGGCCCACGCGTACTCCACCGCGAACTCGGTGACCGGGCGGTGCTCGCCGGCGATGAGCAGGTGCCCTCCATGCGAGCCCACGCTGATGGCCAGGTCGTCACCGAACTGCGCGGAGATCCAGTCCCACCCGGCTGCAGTGTCCCGGTCGCCTGCGCCCCACGACCGCTCCCGTCGGCCACGACCGTCGACGGCGTGCTCGACGCCGTTGATGCGCATCCGGCCCTTCACGACCCCCGGCTGCTCGAAGCGGCCCCGCGCTCCGCACGGTAGGCTGGTCGCCGTCCAGGTCAGCGCGATCTCGTTCTTGCCCGTCAGGCCGATGTGCCAGCGGTGCAGCGGCTCGCGCATCGAGAGGCAGAGGTCACCGACGCGCAGGCCGAACTCGACGGGCAACCCCGCGCCGTCCGTGGCCGCGGGGACGCTGACGCCGACGCGGGGGTAAACGTACTCGGCCCTGCCGTCGCGCATGGTGACGACGATGCCGTCGGCCGTCCCCGTCGCCGCGTCGAGGCCGACGCGCGCCAGGCCGAAGGAGCGCCCCTCGGCGTCAGCCCAGTTGAAGTAGTAGCTGTCACGCTCCGCAACCCCGTCGCCGGGGTCGTGGAGCTGCTCGTCCGCAGCGGTGATCACGACCGCGCCCCTTCGTATTGATTGACAGTTGTCATTCAAGCGCGAAGAATGACATCTGTCAATAAACCTCAGGGCGCCCGGTGCCCCGGCGACCCGTGGTACTCCATGCGGTTCAGCGGCCGGGCTGACCGGGCGGGTTCCGGCGCAACCCGTTGATGACGACGTCCACGACGTCCTCGACCAGTTGTTTGGGCGTGGGCGCGCCCTTCTTGCGGAGGTAGCGGATCTCTGGCGGGGCGCTGGCCAGGCCGCCGATGCCCCACGTCGTCAGGAAGAACTGGATCGTCTCGACGGAGGCGCCCTCGCGGACGAGCCCCTGCTGCTGCATGCTGCGCAGGTGGACCTCCGACGCGGACCGCGTCGGGCGGATGTACTTCTTGAACATGTAGTCGAAGCGCGGCCCGGGGCGGCTGCCCTCCTGCTGGATGATCCGGGCCAGCGCCGGGAACTGGAACGTGGCCTCCGCGTAGCGCAGCAGTGCCAGCCGCAGGATCTCGAACGGGTCCTCAGGGAGGTCCTCGGGCTCGACCGCCGTCATCAGCTGCAGCAGCTTGTCGAACCCGTGGTCGACCGCCGCATACCAGGCCGCGTCCTTGGACTGGTAGCGGATGTGGATGAGGCTGTGGCTCACGCCGAGGTGCCGGCAGAGCTCGCGGATCGAGGTGCCCTCATAGCCCAGGTCGGCGAACGCCTCGAGCAGGCGGTCCAGCAGCTCTTCCTCCTCGATGACCTTGGAGCGGCCCACGAGGCCAACCTACTGCCCGGCAGGGCGTCCGACGGATTCAGGCCGCGCGGGTCAGCTCCCAGTCGCCGGGCACCGGGGTGCGCAGCACCTCGCCGTGGTGCTCGGCCGTCCAAGGCCACATCTCCGGCGTGCCGTCCGCGCCCAGGTACCAGGAGCTGCAGCCGGCGGTCCAGATCGTGCCGGGGATCGCGGCCTTCAGATCGGCGTTGAACTTCGCGGTCGCCTCCTCGGTGGGGGCGACGGCGTCGAACTCGCCGCGCCGCCAGCGCTGGATCCAGCCCATCGCGAAGTCGGCCTGCGTCTCGCTGATCGCGAACAGCGACTGGTTGCCGAACGGGGAGTGCGGGCCGATGAGCATGAACACGTTGGGGAAGCCCGGCGTGGCGACGGTGCGGTAGCCGAACGGCTGTGGGTCCCAGACCTCGGACAGCTTGCGGCCACCGACGCCGACGAGCTCCATCGGCAGGACGTACTTGTTGGTGACGAAGCCGGTGGCCGTGACCAGGACGTCGACCTCGTGCAGGACGCCGTCGGTGGTGACGATGCCGCGCGGTTCTATGTGGTCGATGCCCGTGTCCACCAGCGAGACGTGGGGCAGCTCGAACAGCTCATAGAAGCCGCCGCCCATGACCAGGCGCTTGCAGCCGGGCGGGTAGTCCGGGGTCATCCGCGCGCGCAGCGCCGGGTCTTTGACCTTGCGCAGGTGCAGCTTGCACAGGCCGGACACCAGGCGTCGCTGCCAGCCGGCCCGGATGACCGCGATGCCGAACGTGCCCTCGACCGTCTTCTGCCACAGCCGGTAGGCCTTCAGGTTCAAGCCCGGGAAACGGCGCATGATCGCGCGGCCGACCGGGGTGTAGGACGGGTTGACCAGCGGCAGCACCCACTGCGGCGTGCGCTGGAACAGCTCGAACTTCGACGCCACCGGCGCGATGGCCCGCGTCAGTTGCATGCCTGTCGACCCAGTGCCGATGACGGCGACGCGCTTGCCGGTCACGTCGATCGAGTGGTCCCACTCGGCGCTGTGGCAGCGCTCCCCCGCAAAGGTCTCCAGGCCGGGGATGTCCGGCGTGCGCGGCCGCACCAGCGCGCCCGCGGCGGTGATGACGAAGTCGAACGCCTCGCTGTCACCGGCGGCGGTACGGACCGTCCACTCGCCGTCGGCGAAGGTCGCCTCCTCCACCTCCGTCGAGAACGAGATGTGCCCGACGATGTCGAAGTCCCGCGCGACCTTCTCGACGTAGGCCTGGATCTCCTCACCCGGCGAGAACAGCCGCGACCAGTCGGGATTCGGCGCGAAGCGGTACTGGTAGTTGCGGCTGGGCACGTCGCAGAACAGCCCCGGGTAGGTGTTGGCGTGCCACGTGCCGCCGATGCCGTCCCGCAACTCGTAGATGCGAAACGTCTCGATGCCCGCCTGCTTCAGGCGGACGGCCATGCCGATGCCCGACTGCCCGGCGCCGATGATCGCGACCCGTGGTGTACGCATGGTCGCCACCGTACGCGCGCGGGCCCTCCCCGCGCCATGTCGGACCCGGACGATCTATTGTCATTTGCGGCCATGGCGACCTGGGACCACCCGCGCGGCACCGCCGCGACGCGCATCCTCCTGGAGGTCGGGCGCGACCACGGGGTCCCTGCTGCCGCGTGCCTGGCCGGCACCGGGCTGACCCCTGCGGAGCTCGCCGATCCGACGCGCGAGGTCGAGGCCGGGCAGGAGCTGGCCGTCGCCCGCAACCTGCTGGCGGCCACCGGCGACCTCCCGGGCCTCGGTGCCGAGGCGGGCCGGCGCTACACCGTCGGCGTCTTCGGCGTCTGGGGCTTTGCGCTGCTGACCTCGCCCACGGGGCGCGATCTCATCCGGCTCGGCGTCCGCTACGCGCCGCTGTCGTTCGCGTTCATCCGGCCGTTCATCGAGGAGGACGCCCGCGAGGTCCGCGTCGTGCTGGCCGACGAGGAGATCCCCGCCGACGTGCGCGCCTTCTTCGTCGAGCGTGAGCTGGCCAAGCTCGCGTGGCTGATCCCGTTCGCGCTGGGCCCGGCCTCCCGCCACCACGTCGAGACGAGCTTCGACGGTGTGCGCGCGGCAGCGCTGCGCGGCGCGCTCACCGGCGCCGATGTGCGCACCGGCGGCGCCCGCCACCTCGTGGCCTTCGACGCGGCCATGCTCGACGTTCCGCTGCCCCAGGGCGACCCCGTCGTCGCCGCCGAGTTCGAGGCGCAGTGCGCCGCCCTGCTGCAGGAGCGCCAGACCCGGCGCGGCGTCTTCTCCGGCCGCGTCCGCTCGTTGGTCCTCGCCAACCTCGGCGACCCGCCGGGCATCGCGGACGCCGCCGCGCGCCTGCACCTCTCCGAGCGCACGCTGCGCCGCCACCTCGCCGCCGAGGACGTGACCTACAAGGCACTGGTGGACGAGGTCCGCGCGACCATCGCCGATCAGCTGCTGCACACCGCGCACCTCACCGTCGCCGAGGTCGCCGGCCGGCTCGGCTACCACGACGCCGCCGGCTTCACCCGCGCCTACAGGCGCTGGACCGGGACGACGCCGGCGAGCGCCCGCCGGGTGGCGGCCGGGCGCGCTGGATAGCGTCCACGCATGGACGTCAGGACGACCGACTACCACACCGCCGGCGAGCCGTTCCGGATCGTCGAAGGCGGGTTGCCGCCCCTCCCGGGCGCCACGGTGCGCGACCGGCGCGAGTACGCCATGGCGACCGAGGAGGTCGACGTCGTCCGGCGGCTGCTGTGCCACGAGCCGCGCGGCCACGCCGACATGTACGGCGGGTTCATCGTGCCCGGCGACGACGACGGCGCGCACTTCGGCGTGCTGTTCTGGCACAAGGACGGCTACTCCACGGCATGCGGCCACGGCACGATCGCGCTGGGCGCCTGGGCGGTGGAGTCGGGCCGGGTGCCGGCCCCCGAGGACGGCGACGTCGACGTGGTGATCGACGTTCCCTCCGGGAGGGTCGTGGCGACGGTCCGCATGGCCGGCGGCGCGGTGCGCAGCGTCGCGTTCAAGAACGTGCCGGCGTACGCGGTCGCGCGCGGTGTCGGCGTCGAGGGCACCGAGGTCGACGTGGCCTACGGCGGCGCGCTGTACGCGTACCTGCCTGCCGCGCGCGTGGGGCTGCGCGTGCACCCCGACGACCTGCAGGAGCTGATCGCGGTCGGGCGGCAGATCAAGCACACGCTCAGCGCCCACGAGGTCGCCCGCCATCCTGAGGACGACCGCCTGTCGGGCATCTACGGCACCGTCCTGCACGAGCAGCTCGGCCCCCGGCACTTCCGCAACGTCACGATCTTCGCCGACGGCGAGGTCGACCGCTCCCCCACCGGTTCGGCCACCTCCGCGCGCACCGCGCTGCTGCTCGACGAGGGCGTCATCGGCAGCGGCGAGGACTGGCGCAACGAGTCCATCGTCGGCACCGCCTTCGCCGCGCGGGTCATCGGTCACGACCCCGGCGGGGTCCTCACCGAGGTCGAGGGCACCGCGTGCCGGACCGGTGAGCACCGCTTCCTCCTGGACCCCCGCGACGACCTCGGCACCGGCTTCGTCCTGCGATGAACCTCCGGCACATCGACGCCGAGGAGGTTGCCGCGCGCCTGTCCTTCGCGCAGGCGGTCGCCGCGCTCGAGGACGCGTTGCGCGGCGGCCTGGATCCTGAGGCCGACACGCCCCGGCAGCTCGTCGACGTCGATGCCGGCCAGCTGCTGGTGATGCCCTCGGCGCTGGCGCCCCAGCCCACGGTCAAGGTGCTCAGCCTCGGCGGCGACCCGCGCATCCAGGGCGTCTGCCTGGTCTTCGACCGGCAGACGCTGCAGCCCGTCGCGCTGGTCGACGGCATCGCGGTGACCAACGTCCGCACCGCCGCAGTGTCCGCGCTGGCGGTCAAGCATCTGGCCACCCCGGACGCGGCGCGCCTGGTCATCTTCGGCCGCGGCCCGCAGGCCCACGCCCACGAGGCCGCCGTCCGCGCGGTGCGCCCCATCACCGACGTCCAGTTCGTCGGCCGCGACACCCCCGGGCGCGCGGACCTCGTCGCGCAGGCCGACGTCATCTGCTGCTGCACCACCGCACGCGAGCCGCTGTTCGACGGCGCGCTCGTCGCCGACCACGTCACGGTCGTCGCGATCGGCTCCCACGAGGCGCAGGCCCGCGAGACCGACGACATCCTCGCCGCACGGTCGACGGTCGTCGTCGAGTCGCGCACCTCGGCACTGCGCGAGGCCGGCGACGTCATCGGCGCGCTCGCGGCCGGCGCGCTGACCCGGGCCGACCTCGTCGGCCTCGCCGACGTCGTCCGCGGCACGCACGCGCCCGATCCCCGGCGCCCGCGTCTGTTCAAGAGCACCGGCATGTCCTGGGAGGACGCCGTCATCGCCTCCGCGCTGGTGCAGGGCTGATCCGGAAACGCAGAAACCCCCGCCGGGCGGCGAGGGTTTCGTCAGGAGCAGGAGCCTCCCAGCGGACTCGAACCGCTGACCCCTTCATCACGAGAAATCTCAAGCGGCGCCTGGCGGTCGCCGGCAAACGCACGAACCACACCGAACGTCGGGGAAGCGCTGGAAACGCAAGGTTTTCGCTCCCGAGCTCGCTTGCGACGTACGACGCAAGCGGACCGCGTTGACGGGCCAATGTGGACGGCGAGAACGTGAGCAACCGACAGCGACCAGTGGTGCTCCGTTGCCGCGCCCGCGTAGTTACTCCTCGGGGACAGCAACTACATGGGGCCGCCGCAAAGAGGGGTGGTGGGGCTCGGTGACGCTGAACGTCACTCTTGTGCACCACCCCAGCGCTAGTGGCGATCTCGCAGGCGGGTTGGTGGGGCTCGGCGACGCTCAGCGTCGCTCAGGCCCACCACCCCGGCCTGTCAGGTTCGCCGCGGGGTGACAACGTCCGTGCGCGCGCCGGACCGCGTGCTGTTTGTCGCGGTGTTCCGCGAGGACGTGCTCCCGGTCCGTCGTGGCCGGCGACGCGCGGTCCCGGTGCGGTGTGTGGATTTCACGTGCCTCTGCGACGTCGGATCGACACACCGCCGGCAACGTGTGCCCCTGCGCCTGCCCGACGTCCAAGCAAGCGGGTGTTGAGAACTCCGGCCGTCGCAGCGACCTCGCCCGCTACATCGCCTCCCTCGACGGCGAGATCCCGCTGGCCAGGCCAGCCCCCTGGCCCAAGAACCCCCGCGGGCCGCAGATCGCTGCCGCGTAGCGACGCGACATCCAAGCAGGAACGGCAACGGCCGCCCATCGGGCGGCCGTTTGTCAATCCGCGGCGCCAAGCGCCAGATCGAGAGACGAATCTGCTCTTCCGGCCGAACACTCATCTGGCCGCTGAACCGCCCCTCTCCTGCTGGGCCGTTCGCGCCACATCGTGAACAGTCAGATGAACAATCGTCAGGAGCCTCCCAGCGGACTCGAACCGCTGACCCCTTCATTACGAGTGAAGTGCTCTACCAGCTGAGCTAGGGAGGCCCGTACAGCCCAGGAAGCGTATCGCTCAACACGCGACGGTGGCGGTCTCCGTCACGACGCCTGTCGGTCGGCGCTTTCCGGAGGCCGATCCGCACTCCGGTCAGGTGACGCGGCACCATGATCGGACACGGGCATCACAGTGGCAGCTTTCTGACAGGAAATGGGGGCTGGCCCTCCCCCTCGACGCACCGTTTTTCTGACAAGCTTCGGGCGACTCATGGACGCACTTGCCACCGTGCTGGCGGGACCGGTCCCCGGCGACGACATCTATGACCCCGAGTTCTTCCGCACGGAGTGGGAGCCCATCACCCACCTCGGCCCCGTCGACGGCTCGGCCACCGCGCTGCTGCTGGGTGAGGGCCCGGCGCGCAGCAACGGCGTGCTGCTGAAGCCGCACGAGCTGCTGATCAACGCGTTCGTCTACGCGCTGGCTCCCGGCGCCCACGGCGAGGACCTGTGGGACGCCCCGGGCATCGTCGCCTACCGCCACCTCTGGCTCGACGCGCTGCTGGGCCATCCGCAGACGTCGATCAACAGCGTCACCTGCCTGGGACCGCTGGCGGAGCAGGCGCTGGCCCACTGGCGGGCCCTGCGGGCATAGCCCGCCGCGCGCGGGCCTCCGCCCAGGCCAGCACGCCGGCCGGGACGAACGCGACGACGCCGAACGCGAACGCCCACCAATACGCGTGCGCGAAGGAGCCCGTCAGGCCGCGCGAGGCGACCCCGTTGGTGAGGATGACCGTCAGCACCGCCGTGCCCAGCGAGCCGCCGACGCGCTGCAGGACGTTGAGCATCGGCGTCGCGCGCGGCACCTGCTCGACGCGCAGCGTCTTGTAGGCCGCAGCCATCGACGGCATCATCGCGCCGCCGACGCCGAGCCCCCGGAAGAACAGGCCGGCCGACAGCAGCCAGTAGGACGTGTCGTCCTTCACGGCGGTGAAGACGATCGTGCCGAGCGTCAGCAGGACCAGCCCACCGAGGACGACGCGGCCGGCGCCGACGCGGTCGGTCAGCCGCCCGCCGATGTTCATCCCGACCGCCGCGCCCAGTCCCTGCGGCGCCAGCAACAGCCCCGCGTCCAGCGGTGAGAGCCCGCGGACCTCCTGGTAGTACAAGGGAAGCAGGATCATCGAACCGAACAGCGCGGTGCCGACGAGGAAGACCGTCGCTGCTGCTGCGGAGAAGCCGACGCCGCCGAACAGGCCGATGTCCACCAGCGGGTGCTCGATGCGCAGCCCGTGACGGACGAACGCCGTCACCATCCCGACGCCGAGCGCGAGCGGCAGCCAGGCCTGGATGGCTGCCAGCGTCCCGTGGTCGCCGTACTCGGCCAGGCCGAAGACGATCAGCGCGACCCCCGGTGAGCCGAGCAGCAGCCCGCGGAGGTCCAGCGGCACGCCCAGCGCGGCGCTGCGCCCGACCGCGGCACCGGTGGGCAGCAGCCGCGCCGCCAGCACCAGGCCGACCAGGCCGACCGGGACGTTGACGTAGAAGATCCAGCGCCAGGAGAGGTCGTCGATGATCAGGCCGCCGATCATCGGGCCGAACACCGGCGCCAGCAGCATCGGGACGCCGACGATGGACATCGTGCGCCCCATCCGGTCCGGGCCGGCGGCCTGCGCCAAGGTGACCATCCCGACGGGCATGATCATGCCGCCGGCCAAGCCCTGCAGCACGCGGAACGCGATGAGCGACTCCGCCGACCACGCCAGCCCGCACAGCGCCGAGGAGGCGACGAACGCGGCGACCGCACCCATCCAGACCCGCTTGGGCCCGTAGCGCTCGGCGCACCAGCCGGTCAGCGGGATCACCGACGCCAGCGCCAGCAGGTAGGCCGTCGCCACCCACTGGATCGTGACCAGCGGGGCGTCGAGGTCATGGGCCAGCGACTGCAGCGCGACGTTGACGATCGTCGTGTCGAGGATCGACATGATCGCCCCGATCACGACCACCACCGCGATGCGGCGGACCTCCGGAGTCAGGCCTGTGCCGTCCTCCGCCATCGCGTGCTCAGGCCGTCTCGGGCGCGGCCAGCGACGAGACGCCGCCGCGTCGGCGCTCCGACGGCGGGCGCGGCACCAGCGCCGTCGCCGCGATGGCGATGAGGCCCGCGATCATCGACGTCGTGAAGGCGTGGGAGTAGCCCGACTCGGCCGGCACGTCGTTGCTGAGGACGTGCGCCGTCAGCAGCGCCGCGGCGACCTGCCCGCCGACCGCGCCGCCCACGTTGCGGCAGAGCGTGTTGACGCCCATCGCGCCGCCGGTCTGCTCCTGGGGCACCGCGCCGACCACGAGGTTCGCCATCGCCGCCAGCGCCATGCCGATGCCGATGCCCAGCGGCACGCCGGACAGCGCGACGAGGAACCACGACCCGTGGGCCCAGGCCAGCATCGCGAAGGCGACCGACGCGAAGAACGATCCGAGCGCCAACGGCACCCGCGATCCGAAGCGGTCCGACAGGCGCCCCGACATCGGCCCGGAGCGCAGCATCACCAGCGCCGACGGCAGCATGACCAGGCCCGCGCTGGTGACCGACAGGCCGAAGCCGTAGCCGTTCTTGGCGTCCGTCTGCACCAGCTCGGGGATGAGGATGTAGGAGCCGAACATCGCAAAGCCGACCATGAACGCCGCCAGGTTGGGCGCCCACACGGCGCGCAACGCCAGGAGCTTCATGTCGACCAAGGGGTCCTTCAGGCGCATCTCGAAAGCCGTGAACAGCGCCAGCAGCACCAGGCCGCCGACGAGCAGCCCCAGGACGCGACCGCTGGTCCAGCCCCAGGCGTTGCCCTGGGAGACGCCGAGCAGCACGCCGGCCAGCGCCAGCGACAGCAGCGCGCCGCCGGCCCAGTCGATCTTCGCCTCCACGCGTACCGGTGACTCCGGGACGTAGCGCCACGTGGCCCACACCGCGACGAGCGTGACGACGAAGCTGAACCAGAACATCCAGGCGACCGACAGCTCCTGGACGAAGACGCCGGCGAGCACGAGGCCCGCACCGCCGCCGATGCCGAACGTCGTGGAGATCGTGCCGATCGACGCGGCCACGCGGTCCGGCGGGAACTCGTCGCGGATGATGCCGAAGCACAGCGGGAAGACCGCGCCGCCGATGCCCTG
>CAYUDT010000044.1:0-35944 GCA_964443695.1 uncultured Conexibacter sp.
CCGTGCCGCGCAGCTGCCAGGTCAGCTCGGCGCACTGCGCCAGGCCGGTGGCGCCCAAGGGATGGCCCTTGGAGATCAGCCCGCCGCTGGGGTTGACGACCCATCGGCCGCCGTAGGTGTTGTCGCCGGCGTCGATGAGCTCGCCGGCGCCGCCCTCCTCGCAGAGGCCCAGCGCCTCGTAGAGCAGCAGCTCGTTGGCGCTGAAGCAGTCGTGCAGCTCGATGACCTGGAAGTCCTCCGGCCCCAGTCCGGCCTGCTCGTAGACCTGCCGGGCGGCCTGGACGTTCATGTCGTGGCCGATGACGTCCTTGCACCTGCGGGTCTCCAGCGACGAGGGGTAGTCCGTCGTCATCGCCTGCCCGACGATCTCGACCGCCTGCGCCGCCAGGTCGTGCCGCTCGACGAACGCCTCGCTCGCGAGGATCGCCGCCCCGGAGCCGTCCGACGTGGGCGAGCACTGCAGCTTGGTCAGCGGCTCGTAGATCATCGGGGCGTCGAGGATGTCGTCCAGCGAGTACTCGTCCTGGAACTGCGCGTACGGGTTGTTGACCGAGTGCTTGTGGTTCTTCCAGCCGATCTTGGCGAAGTGCTCCGGCGTGGAACCGTGCTCCTCCATGTGCTCACGGCCCGCGGCGCCGAACATCCAGGGCGCCGGCGGGAACCTGACCTCGGAGATCTCGGCCAGGAGCTGCATGTGCCGCAGCATCGGCTGCTCGCGGTCGTCGAACGTCGAGCCCAGCGAGCCCGGCTTCATCTTCTCGAAGCCCAGCGCCAGGGCGCAGTCGACGGTGCCGCTGCGCACGGCCTGCGCGGCGAGGAACAGGGCGGTCGACCCGGTCGAGCAGTTGTTGTTGACGTTGAAGACCGGGATGCCGGTCATCCCCAGCTCGTAGACCGCGCGCTGGCCCGCGGTCGACTCCCCGTAGACGTAGCCGACGTAGGCCTGCTGCACCTCCTCGTAGGAGATGCCCGCGTCCTGAAGTGCCTTCGTCCCCGACTCCCGCGCCATCTGCGGGTAGTCCCACCCCTCCCGGCGGCCCGGCTTCTCGAACTTCGTCATCCCCACGCCGACGACGTACACCCTGTTGCCCATGGCGCGGCATGATACATACCGAGCTGCAGATTTCTACTCACCTGCTGATATCTGCATGGCGAGCTACCATCTGCAGCCCATGTCGACGGTTCCCGAACGCCGCCGTCCCCGCACGCAGGCCGAACGCCGCGAGGCGACCCAGACCGCGCTGCTCGACGCCACCATCGAGTGCCTCGTCGCCCACGGCTACGCCAACACCACCACCGCGCGGGTGGCCGACCTCGCCGGCCTCTCCCGGGGCGCCCAGGTCCACTACTTCCCGTCCAAGGCGGCCCTGGTCGCCGCCGCCGTCGAGCATCTGGCCCGCAAGCGCATCGAGGAGCTGCGCGGGCCGCTGCTGCAGCTGGCGGCCAGGCCCAACCGCGTCGAACTGCTGCTCGACGTCCTCTGGGAGAGCCACAAAGGCGAGATCTTCGACGCGACGCTGGAGCTGTGGGTCGCCTCGCGCACCGACCCGGAGCTGCACACCCACCTCGTCGGCCTGGAGCGCAACGTGGCGGGCGCCGTCGCGCAGCTCACGGTGGAGGTCCTCCCCGACGAGGCCGCGCGCCCGGAGTTCCGCGACGACGTCATGACCGCGCTGGCCACCGTCCGCGGCCTGGCCCTGTTGCGCATCGCCGCCGGTGACAACCCGTCGGCCATGACCCGCCGCTGGAAGGCCGCCCGCAAGCGCCTGGTCCGGCTGTTCGAGCAGGCCTAGCGTCGCGCGCCCGACGCGCCCGTCCAGCCGAGGATCAGCTCGCTGGTCTCCAGCGGGATGTCCAGCTGCGGGCAGTGGCCGACGTCGTCGAGCACCACCCAGTCGGCCGCCGGAAGGTCGGCCTCATAGCGCGCAGCGGCGACCGGCCAGGGCAGCAGCTTGTCCGCCGTGCCCCAGACGATCCGGGTCGGGCAGGTCACCCGGGAGGCATCGACGTTCCAGCCGACCTCCAGCGCCTGCTGCACCAGCGGCTCGACCGCCGTGCAGGCCGCTGCGCCGCGGATCTGGTGGGCCAGCAGGTCCGCCGGGATGTGCTCGTAGCGCTCGACGACGAACGCGCTGCAGCGGCGGCGGCCCGCCGGCGTGGCGACGATGCTGTCGGCGAAAGGCGCGGCCTTGATGGTCGGCTCGCGCAGGTCGGTGAAGTGCCGCAGGGTCACGCGGTAGGACTCGTCGCCGCGGACCCAGCCACCGGCGGGCGCGAGGGCGGTCACGGTCTGCGCCCGCCCCGCCGCGGCCATGTGCAGCGCCAGGTAGCCGCCCAGCGAGTTGCCGCAGACGTGGGCGGTCGCCCAGCCGTGGAGGTCCATCAGCTCCGCGAGGGCGCTGACGAAGTCCGCGTCGGTCACTCCCCTGAGCCCCGGGCCGCCCGCGTGCCCGGGCAGCGTCGGCGCGAGCACCTCGTGGTGGCGCTCCAGCCGCTCCAGCACGAGGTCCCAGGTGCGCCAGGTGTCGGTGAAGCCGTGGAGCAGGAGCAACGGCGGCCCCTCACCACCGTGGTGCGCACGCGTGAACACGCGACGAGCCTAGGCGACGACCACGCCGGAGGGCGGCCCCAGGGACCTCAGACGAGGTCCGCCGTCCGCACGACCGTCGCGAACTCGTCGTGGAGGTTGACCGCGGTGATGCGGGCGAGCACGGCCGCCGGGATCGTCTGGCCGTCAGGGCCGGTCCGGTCGTGCGTGTACATCGCGTCGATCGCGAACAGCACGCGATGTCCGAGGTTGCCGCCCACGCGCGCGGTCGTCTCACAGCAGTGGTTGGTGGTGATGCCGCAGACGACGATGCCCCGGCAGCCCCGCTCGCGCAGCCAGGCGTCGAGGTCCGGCGCGCCGTGGAAGCTCGAGTTGACCGACTTGGTGACCAGCAGGTCCGGCGGCCCGCCGATGAACGGCTGCAGGTCGTTGCCGGGCTGGCCGGGGCGCAGCGGAGACCCCGGCTCGGCCGAGTCGTGGCGGACGAAGACCACCGGCCGCTGGGCCTCGCGCCAGGCGTCGATGAGCAGCGCGATGTTCGTCTCGGCCTGCGGGTTGTTGCGCGGCCCCCAGTACGCGGCATCGTCGAAGCCCTGCTGCACGTCGACCACCACGAGCGCCACGTCGTCCAGATCCACGCCGTGAGCCTAACCCGGGAACGCCCGGTGCCCCGGTGCCCCGCCGCCCCGGCTGTCTGATCGCGGTCGGTTGGGTGTCCTCCCTTCCTGGGAGCCGCGCTGGGCCTGGCCCTCGCCCGGGGCGCGAGGAGCAGCCACCGTCAACGCGATGGCCGGGCGGGGACGACCCGCTCGGCCATCGGCGTCAGGACCGCGCGAGCGAAGGCCCGCAGCTCCGCGTCGCTGCGGACGTCCGGGTCGGCCGGCGGCAGCGCCAGGTAGGTCAGGAACAGGCGCGCGAAGACGTCGGCCACCCAGCGCGCCTCGCGGGACGGGCGGCCCGGCCGGTCACCGTGCAGGTGGTGGGCGATGAACGCGGCGCCGGTGGCCAGCAGCGCGGCGTCGTCGGGCGTGTTGGACATCTCCGGCACGCTCGTGCCCGGCGCGGTCTCCGCCATCCGCCGCATCATCGGGTGCTCGCGGGCGAAGCCGACCGCCGCGACGAACGCCTCGACCACGCCGTCGCTCTCGGACTCGACGCTGTCGATGCCCGCGGACACCGCAGCGAGGAAGCGCTGCGTCTCGCGCATGAGCAGCGCCTGCACGAGGTCGTCGCGCCGAGGAAAGCGGCGATAGACCGTCATCCGCCCCAGGCCCGAGCGCCGCACGACGTCCTCCATCGTCAGCCGGTTGAGCCCCACCGCACCGGCCTGCGCGACGGCCGCGTCGAGGATCCGCCCGACGGTCGCGTCACCCGCGACGGCCTCGGCGCCGCCGCCCGCCGTCGCGCTCTTGACCAGCTCGGAGAGCTCGAAACTCATCCTGCGACCGTAGCGAGTGGTGCCGTGTCGGGCCGCGGCGCGCCGGCGGCGCGGGCCCGGGCCAGCCGCAGGTGCGGCATGTTTTGGAAGGCCCAGCGCAGCAGCCGGCGGTCCTGCTTCATGTAGCGCGGGAAGACGAAGCGCTGGACCGGCCCGGCGTTGTGGAACCCGCTGAGCCGCTGCGCCCACTCCGGGGCGAGCGTCATGCCCATGTGCAGGAAGAACCCGTGCACGGCGCGGTCCAGCGGCTTGGGGACGCCCGGCGGCAGGAACGGCGCGGTCATCAGGAACTCGTAGAACTCGAGCGTCTGCGGCGTCACGCACAGCAGCGGCCGCATCGCCTCGACGTACTCCTCCAACTCGGCGACCGACTCGGGGATGCCCTCGCCGCCGCCCATCCGCCCGATGACCGCCTGCTCCTTCAGGTACTGGTCCTTCTCGGCCAGGGTCAGCGGCGCGTTGTAGCGCTCGTAGGCGGTCATGATCATCCACGGGATGCTGGTGTGCACCCACGCGAGCAGCGTCGGGTCCAGCGCGTCGAACGGCTCCCCGTCGGGGCGGGTGCCGTGGATGTAGCCGTGGATGCGCTTGACCTCGTTGATGAGCCCGGTCGCGGCCTCGGTGTTGCCGAACGTCGTCGTCAGGACGTAGCCCAGCGTCGTGCGCGCGCGGCGGAACGGGTCCTCGGCGTAGCTGGACATCTGCTGCACGCCGGCCATGACCGACGGGTGCAGCAGCTCGAGGATGATCGCGCTGGTGCCGGCCAGCGAGACCGACGCGAGGTCGCCGTTGATCTTCCAGGAGACCGAGTCCGGGCCACAGAGACCAGGGTCACCGGCGGGCCCGCCGTAGACCGCGGGGTCGTCGTGGCGGCCGCTCATCTGCTCGGAGGACGTGATGATGGCCTGCTTCAGGGCGTTCATGGCTGGATGCTCCCCGCGATACTGGAGATACGGATATTTGTATATCTGTACCACACTCAGCGGCAACGCCGAATCGGCGGCCCCCGGGCCTGGCGGGATCCCGCCGCACCTCGGCGCCGTCTGCCGACGACCACGCGGCGCCGGGCGTCACACTGTCGGGGTGGACTCGCTGGCCCTGGCCGTGGAGGACAACGCCCGGGCCTTCCTCGAGGCGGCGTTCGCACGCGTCCCCGGGGTGCAGCCGCGGGTCGGGGCGTCGGTCTGCGCGGTGCTCTCCAACGTCGCCCACCCGCTGGCGAACATCGTGATGTTCCCGCGCGGCGTCGACGAGATCACGGTGTCCGAACTGGTCGCCGAGGGCGTCGCCCGGCAGGTGCCGAGGATGTGGTGGCTCGGCGCGTCGACGGAGGACCTGGTGCGCACCGAGCTCGCGGCGTCCGGCGCGCGCGAGGTGACGCGCACGCCGGCCCTCGCGGCGCCGATCTCCTCGCTGTCGGCCGACGCCGTACCCGGCCTGGAGATCGACCGCGTCGCGGCGGCCGCCGACCTCGACGCACTGCTGGAGGTCATGGGCGCCGCGTTCGGCGCGACCGACGCCGGCCTGGAGTTCATGGTGTCCGCGCTGGGTGCCGCCGGGCTCGGGCTGACCGGGTCGATCCACTCCTTCCTCGGGCGCCTGCACGGCGACGTCGTCGGGTGCGCGACCGTGCTGGTCGGCGCGGGAGTCGCGGGCATCTACAACGTCGGCACCGTGCCGGACGCCCGCGGCCTGGGCATCGGCCGCGCGCTCACGGCCCACGCGGCCCGGGCCGGCCGCGCCTACGGCGCCGACGACGCCGTGCTGCAGACCACCCGCGCCGCCGAGTCGCTCTACGCGGCGATGGGCTTCGGCGAGGTCTGCGTCATCGACCGCTGGATCTCCTCGCCCTAGCCGCGCGGGGCGTGGGAGACGCGCGTCTCGGTCGGGACGTGACCGTCGTCCTCGGCCCACTGGTTCGTCGGCCAGGGGCCGTTCCAGTTGTCCAGGCCGCCGTCGAGGGTCAGCACGCCGCCGTTGAAGGCCCGCCCCAGTGGCGAGCTCAGGAGCGTGATCGCGTGACCGAACTCCTGGAGCGTTCCCAGACGCTGCGCGGGCACGGAGCCCGCGAGGTCCTTCTGCACCACGGCCGGGTACTTCTTCAGCGACTCGGTGGCGACCCGGCCGACGGCCAGGGCCGATGTCGTGACCCGCTGCGCGCGCCACCGCTCGGCGGCCTCGCGGCCGAGCTGCTCGACCGCCGCGCGGGCCGCGCCCGTGTGCGCCATCGCCGGCATGCCGTGGTGCGGCGACACCGTCACGTTGACGATCTGCCCCTCGTCGCCGAACCCGTGGGCGACCGCCGCCTCCATCATGTTCAGCGTGCCGCCGACGTTCAGCCGCAGCACCGCGTTCCAGCCCTTCGGCACGATGTCCTCGGCCGGCACGTAGTACTGCCCGCCGGCGTTGTTGACCAGCACGTCCACGCGCCCGTGGACCGCCTTGGCGCCCAGGACGATGTCGCGCGCGGACTCCGGTGCCCGGATGTCACCGACGACGTAGGAGCACCCGAGCTCCGCGGAGGTCTCCTGCAGCACCTCCTCGCGCCGCCCGGCGATCACGACGTCCGCCCCGGCCGCGAGGAGCTCCGCCGTCGCCGCCTTCCCGAGGTTCGTCCCGCCCCCGGTCACCAGGATCACGCGCCCCTTCAGCAGGTCGGGAGCGAAGACGGCAGACGGCTCGGGCATGCCGCGCGAGTCTACGTCAGCGCTTCGGCCCGACATGGAGATCGAGCAGCGCCACGTCGTCCCGGCGCGCCACCGAGATGTTCCACGGCCCCCACGGCCGCCAACCGACGCCCAGGACGTCACAGGCCCAGCAGAACAGCTCGCGGATGTCGTCGGAACGGTTGCTGAACTGGTAGCGCGGATAGGTGTAGATGCGCCCCTTCGACCGCACGGTGTTGACGCCGCGCCAGCCGTCGCTGTGGATCAGCCCGCGCAGGAACGCACCCGCGTGGACCTCGACGATCTCGCGCTGCCAGTCCTCGAGGAGGATGCTGCGATCGTGTTTGAGCCCAGCGCCGTGCTGCGGAAGCACGCACGCCCAGGCGTTCCACGCGGAGACCACGACGACATGGCCTCGATCAGAACGGTCCTCGGTCCACGGCGGCCGGCCACGAACGGCGGCGATCGCGTGGCGGACCTCCTCGACGACGCGCGGATGGGCGACGTCCAGCGCGATCCGCAGATTCCAGGTCCGGGGCCGCTGCGCCAGGCATCCGTCGCCGAGGTACATGCCGAGCAGGTACGCGTAGGCGTGGCCGTCGGCGAGGTCATGGCGCTCGGCGCCGCACCTCTCGCACAACCCGCCGGTCCGCAGGAGTCTCGCGTGCCGCGGCACCGCCCCGCGCAACCAGGTGCGCAACGTCTCGGGATCGATCCCCCACCACTCCGCCACCGTCGCCCGCGGATGGCCTGCCGCCACGTCGTCCAACGCCGCGACGACGATCTCCGGGGGATGTCGCACGCGAGCCATGCCACGAACATACGTTCGCCTTCGGACGCGCTTGGTGCCGAGAACGACGACGAGCGGCCCGCGGCCGCCCGTCATGTCCGTAGCAGGGGAGACAGGACTCGAACCTGCGACCCTCGGTTTTGGAGACCGATGCTCTACCAACTGAGCTACTCCCCTTCGGCGGATCCGAGGATACCGACGCGCGCTGCTGCGCGACCGCCGGGTGCACCGGATGCGGGCGGAGGGACTCGAACCCCCACGGGTTGCCCCACGAGGACCTAAACCTCGCGCGTCTGCCAGTTCCGCCACGCCCGCGTGGCAACCACCAGTCTCGCACGACCGGGTGCTGCACGCCGCCTCCCGGCCCGGTACGCTCGCCCGGTCATGGCGACGTTGAAGAAGCGCGACTTCGTGATCGAGCATCCCAACCGGGACAAGGCCTCGAGCAAGACGACCAAGGCCACGGTCATCCTGCTGCTCCTGGTCAGCGCAGCCCTGGTCGCGATCATCACCATCGGTGGCTGGGACGCGACGGCGGGTGCGCAATACGTCTCGCTGGCCTACGCGATCATCTACGTGGTGATGGCCTACTACGTCGGCAGGTGGAACTCCGGCGTGCTGCCGGTGGCTGCCGCGCTGGCGATCATCATGCTGATCTTCGCTGCCGTCGCCGCGCCGGGCTGGTTCGACCGCGACAAGACGGGCTTCGCCGATCCGAGCATCCCGAGCGACATGCTCGGCCTGTTGACGGTCATCGTCATCCCCGTCCAGGCGCTGCTCATCGGCGCGGCCATGCGGGGCTTCTCGCAGAAGTGGTCGGTCGAGGTCGAGCGCTACCCCGACGGCACCTCGGCGCTCGCCACCGGCTGAAACCCCCTACGATCCCGGAGCCGGGGGTATGAGCGTCAGCGAATACCTCCGATGCCGGCAAGGCCGGCACCAGGCCCGGGTGGTGGAACGGTAGACACGGTGGCCTCAAAAGCCACTGCTCGCAAGGGCGTGCGGGTTCGAATCCCGCCCCGGGTACTCACGCTCGCCGCGACCGTGACCGCGGCCGCGACGGCGCTGCTGCTCACCACCGCAGCGCCGGCACCCGCGCAGACCGTCACGGCGGGGGCGCTGAAGGCACAGGTCTCGACGCAGCCGTTTCGCCTCGCGTTCACCGACACCTCCGGCCGCGCGGTGTTCGACACGATCCCCGGCGGGTCGGCGTCGAGCCCGACGGGGGCGCTCGCCTTCCGCAGCCTGGGCCGCTGGGCGCACGCGACGAAGGCCACCGTCACCCCCGCAGGGGACGGCCTGAAGCTCACGCTCGCCACCGACGACCCGCTCGGCCGCACGATCAGCGCCACGGTCACGCCTCGGCGCAACGGCGTGATCCGCGTCTCGACGGCGGGCCCCGCGGAGGCCGACGCGATGGCCGCCGCGTTCGCCGCGGTACCCGGCGAGCGGTTCCTCGGCTTCGGCGAGCGCAGCGACGCGGTCGTCCGCACGGGCGGCGACGTCCAGAACCTGGTGACCGAGGGCCCCTACCAGGACGCCGAGGACCCGTTCATCGCGGCCTTCGTGCCCCTGCCGGGCTACAACCCGCGCGCGGACGCGACCTACTTCCCCATCCCCTGGCTGCTCTCCAGCCGGGGCGCCGGGCTGCTGGTCCGCGACGACGCGCGGAGCCTGTTCCACCTCGGCCGCCCATGGTCGGTGGAGACCGAGGGACCGGGCCTGACCTTCGACGTGTACGCGGGCCCGACCCCGGCCCGGGCCTTGGAGCGGTTCACGGCCGACGTCGGCCGTCAGCCCAAGGCGGCCGCCCCGTTCTTCTTCGGCCCGTGGTGGCAGCCGGCCCACGGCGACGCCGACCTGAAGGCCCTGCAGGCGGTGAAGGCCGAGGGCTCGCTCGTGCAGACCTACACGCACTACCTGCCCTGCGGCGACCAGCAGGGCAACGAGAGCGGGCAACTCGGGCGCACGCAGGCCTACCACGACGCGGGCCTGGCGGTCACGACCTACTTCAACCCGATGGTCTGCACGTCCTACGAACCGCGCTTCACGCAGGCCGCGGGTCAGGGACTGCTGACCAAGGACGCCGCCGGCAACCCGTACACCTACCGCTACACCGGCTCGTCGACCTTCCTCGTCGGGCAGTTCGACTTCACCCAACCGGCGGCGCGCCGCTTCTACGGCGACCTCCTCGACGAGGCCGTGCAGCACGGCTACGACGGCTGGATGGAGGACTTCGGCGAGTACACGCCCGACAACGCGCGCACCGCGTCGGGGCAGACCGGGTCCAGCGCCCACAACCGCTACGTCGTCGACTACCACCGCGCCGCGCGCGAATACGCGGCCACCCGCTCACCCAAGCCGCTGGCCCGCTTCAACCGCAGCGGCTGGACCGGCACCGCCGAGCAGTCGCAGATCGTCTGGGGCGGCGACCCGTCGACGGGCTTCGGGTTCGACGGCCTGACCAGCGCGGTCCGCAACGGGCTCAGCATGGGGCTGTCCGGCGTCTCGCTCTGGGGCAGCGACATCGGCGGGTTCTTCGCGCTGTCGCTGCCACAGACGACCCCGGACCTGCTGCGCCGCTGGCTGCAGTTCGGGTTCGCGTCGGGCGTCATGCGCACGCAGGCCAACGGCTTCGAGCTGGCACCGTCCACGCGGGCGCAGATCACCGACAAGGACGTCCTTCCCGTCTGGACGCGCTACGCCCGGCTGCGCACCCAGTTCTACCCGTACCTGAAGGCCGCCCAGGACGAGTACGACCGCAGCGGCCTGCCGATGATGCGCCAGCTGGGGCTCGTCCACCCCGACGACCCCGAGGCACTTGCCCGGGACGACGAGTACCTGCTCGGCGACGACCTGCTCGTGGCGCCCGTCCTCACCGCGGGGACGACCAGGCGCCGGGCCTACCTGCCCGAGGGCCGCTGGATCGACTGGTGGCGCAGCGTCCGGCTCGACGCGGAGATGGCGCCGCACCTGACGGCGCCGAGGCTGCTCGACGGTGGCCGCACCGTCGAGCTGCCCGCGCCGGAGGACGAGCTGCCGCTGCTGGTCCGCGAGGGCGCGGTCATCACCTTGCTGCCGGCGGATGTGCGGACGCTCAGCGACTACGGCGCCGGCCGCACCGTCCGGTTGGCCGATCGCGCCGGGCGCCGCACCGTCCTGGCCTGGCCGCGCCGGGCGAAGGGCCGCCGCTGGGTCGTCCGCATCACGCAGGAACGCCGCCGCCGGGTGGACCTGCAGATCGCCGTCCCCGCCAGGCCGTGCGCGGTCACGCTCGGCCGCACCACGCGCCTGCGGTTCCGCTACCGCGCAGGCGTGGTGACCGCGACCGCGAAGCTGCGCAACGGCACGATCACCGCGCGGCGCCGCTGCCGCTGATCAGCTCCAGCAGTTCGTCGTGGATCGCCGGGGGCGACACCGCGATGCCCTGCGGGACGTCCGGCCCGCGCTCCGGCAGCGTCGTGACGACCAGGCCCGCGCGCTCGCACATCAGCGACCCGGCCGCGATGTCCCACCACTTCACGCCGCGCTCGTAGAAGGCGTCCAGGCGCCCGGCCGCGGTCCAGGCCAGGTCCAGCGCCGCGCTGCCCGCACGGCGGATGTCGCGCACCCGGGGCAGGACGCGGGCGACCACTGCGGCCTGCTCGGTGCGGGTCGCGCTGGCGTAGCCGAAGCCGGTGCCCAGCAGCGTGTGCGCGAGGTCGTCGCACGTGGAAGCCGTCAACGGCGCGCCGTTGACCGCCGGCGGCCCGTCGGGACCGACGGAGAACAGCTCGTCGCGCACCGGGTCGTACACCACGCCGGCCACGCCGTCGCACGCCACGGAGACCGACCACTGCGGGTTGCCGTAGAGGTAGTTGACGGTGCCGTCGAGCGGGTCGACCGTCCACCAGCGGCCGCTGCTGCCGGGGACGTCGTCGCCCTCCTCCCCGCGCACGCCGTCGTCGGGTGCGCGCTCGGCGAGCACCGCGCGGATGGCGGCCTCGGCCGCGAGGTCGGCCTCGCTCACCGGGTCGGTCGCGGTCGACTTCGTGAGGATCGCCCCCGCGCCGCCGGCGACGTAGCGCTCCAGCAGCAGCGCGCCCGCCGCACGGGCGGCAGCCTCGGCGGTGGCCAGCGTCGGGTCGCTCACGATGCGAGGGCCGGTCGGCGCTGGGCCCAGGGACGCTCGGCCTCCAGCTGGGCCGACAGCGACAGCAGCGTCGCCTCGTCATGCGGGCGGCCGACGAGCTGGACGCTCAGGGGCAGGCCGTCCTCGTCGCTGCCGGACGGGACGACGCAGGCCGGCTGACCGGTGACGTTGAACGGCGGGAACACCACGATCCGCTCGCCGGCCACCGCCGCCCAGCGCGTGAAGCCGTGGCCGTGATGCGCGCCGATGCGGTAGGGCCCGCGCAGGGTGCCCGGGGTCAGCAGCACGTCGCAGTCCTCGAACAGCTCGCCGATGGCCGCCGCGGTCCTGGCCTCCGCCGCGCGCGCCCACGCGACGGCCCGGTTCGGCAGCAGCCCGCCGGCGCGCATGATGCTGCGCACGCGCGGCTCGAAGCGGTCGGGGTGGGCCATGCCGTGGCCCTGGTCGTGGATGCCGCGCAGGATCCGCACGTTGACCTGCGGCCAGACGTCGGCCGGGTAGTCCGGGTCGCGATCGACGATGTCGTGCCCCAGCGAGCGCAGCAGGTCGGCGGTCTCCACCAGCGCCCGCCGCTGGGCCTCGCCGACCTTCGCGTAGACCCCGGCCGGGATCTTCATGGACACCGCGATCCGCAACCGCTCGGGCGGCTGCGCGGCCGCGCCCAGGAACCCGCCGGGCGGCGAGGGCAGCTCGCTGGTCGCATCGAGGAAGCGCGCGGCGTCGCGGACGGTCCGGGCCAGCGGGCCGTAGTGGGCCATGCCCTGCCAGCAGTCGTCATAGGGCGCCAGCGAGATGCGGTTGCGCTGCGGCTTGATGCCGTAGAGCCCGGTCCACGAGGACGGGATCCGGATCGACCCACCGCCGTCGCTGCCGAGGCCGACACCCACCAGACCGGCGGCCACGGCGGCCGCCGTCCCCCCGCTGGACCCGCCGGGCGTGCGGTCGAGGTCCCAGGGGTTGCGGGTGGCGCCGAACGCCAGCGACTCGGTGTACGGGGCGTGCGTCAGCGCCGGCACGTGCGTCTTGCCGACGATGATCGCCCCGGCGGCCCGCAGGCGCCGCACCACGACCGAGTCCGCCGCCTTCGGCTCCCCGTAGGCCAGCGAGCCGAGCGCGGTGACCTGTCCCGCGACGTCGGCGTCGTCCTTGATCGCGACCGGCACGCCCAGCAGCGGCGCCCGCTCGCCGGCGTCGATCCGCGCCTGCGCGGCGTCGGCCTCGGCCAGCGCCTGCTCGGCCAGCACGACCCGGAACGCGTTCAGCACCGGATCGAGCCGCGCGATCCGCTCCAGGCACAGCTCGGTCAGCTCGCGCGCCGACACCTCGCCGTCCGCCAGAAGCTCCACCTGCCGGTCGGCACCGGCGAAGGCCAACTCCGTCGCATCCATGCCCACCAACCTAAACGGTGTCCGGCTCCGTCGAGGGGCCGTGTGTGTACGGTCCGCCCCGCGAATGCGGACGCAGGAGGTCATCGACGGGCTCCGGGGGATGGAGCGACGCGCGGCGGGCAGCGATGCCGAGCGGCGCGCGGCGCGGACGCTGGCCCTGGCGCTGCGCCGGTCGGGCCGTCGCGGCACTCGCGTCCACACCTTCTGGGTGCGCCCGTCCCACCACGTCGTCCACGCGCTGATCCTGGCGGTCGCGGTCGTCGCCAGCGTCGTCGCCGTCGATCACGAGGTGGTCGGGGTCGCGCTCAGCGCGGGCGCGCTCCTGGCGCTGGCGCTCGATCTCAGCGGGCGGCTGACGGTCCTGCGCCGCCTCACCTTCGAGCGCGCGACGCAGAACGTCGTCGCTCCCGACCCCCGCGGTCACGAGCACGCGAAGGTCCGCCTGATCCTCACCGCGGCGGTCGACAGCCCGCGCCGCGGTCTGCTGGCCCGGCTGCCCGCCGCGCGCCTGCCCAGCCGCTACCAGGTGGCCGTCGCCGCCCTGGTGGTGCTCACCGCGTTCACCGCCCTCCGGCTCGGCACCGACGACGAGCCGTCCTGGCTCGGCGCGGCGCAGCTCGTCCCCACCGTGCTGCTCATCGCCGTCATCGCCCTGCTGCTCGACGAGGCCGCGTCCGAGCCGCAGGACGACCCCAGCGCGCTCGCCGCGGTCCTGCAGCTGGCCACCACGCTGGACCGCCGCCCACCCGCCAACCTCGCGGTCGACGTCGTCCTGCAGGGCGCCGGCCACGCGCACGACCTCGGGATCCGGCGCTACATCGCCAACGAGCGGCGCCACGGCACGAAGCCCACGGAGGTCGCCGTCCTCCACGTCGCGGCGTGCGCCACGGGCAGTCCCGTCTACTGGATCTCCGACGGCCTGGTGCTGCCGCTGCGCCTGCACCCGCGTCTGATCGCGCTCGCCCAGGCCACCGGGCAGGCGCGCCCGGTGCGCTCGCACGCCGGCAGCGGCGCCCGCGCCGCCCGCGGCCTCCGCTGGCCGGCCCTGGCGATCGGCGCCCGGCCGACGACGCCGGGCCCGGCCGGCGATGGCGTCGAGGCCACCGTCGAGTTCGCGCTGGCGCTCATCGCCGCGCTCGACGCAGACCTGGCGCCGACGCGCCAACAGGGGTAGGACCACCGGTCGGTTGCATGCCGACCGGGACAGGGAGGATCATGGCGCCCGTGAGCTATCCCATCGTCTACCAGGCCGACCCCGCCCCGGGTCCGCGCAACCGGTTGACGGCGTTCTTCCGGATCCTCGTCGCCATCCCGGCGGCGTTGGTCAGCGCCGTCTTCGGAATCGGTGCGTTCTTCGCGGTGTTCATCGCCTGGTTCGCCATCCTCTTCACCGGCCGTTGGCCCGGTGGCCTCTACAGCTTCGTGCGGGGGTACGCCCAGATGGCGGCCCGGGTCAACGGCTACATGTGGCTGCAGACCGACGACTACCCGCCGTTCGACGCGCAGGACCATCCGGAGTACCCGATCCGGCTGCGGGTCCCCGAGGACGCCGGCGAGCAGAGCCGCGTCACGGTGTTCTTCCGCGGGCTGCTGTTGATCCCGGTGATCATCGTGCTCTACGCGCTGAACATCGCGCTGCAGTTCGTCGGCTTCGCCGCGTGGCTGATGATCCTGTTCACCGGCAAGCTGCCCGACGGCATCCAGAGCGCCCTGACCTTCTGCCTGGGCTACCAGGCCCGGGCGACGGCGTACATGCTGCTGCTGACCGACAAGTGGCCGCCGTTCAGCGACGACGCGTCATCCGGCAGCGGGACGACCTCTCTGCCGTTCGAGAGCCCGGCCCCGCCGCCGCCCCCGCCTCCGCCGCCGCCCTCGGTGCCCGCCGCGTCGCCCCCGGCGCCGGCTCCCGAGACCGGCGTGCCCAGCGCTCCGCCGGTCGCGCCGCCGCCTCCGCCCCCGCCGCCGAGCGACGACCCGCCGTCGGGCGCGCCGTTCGGCCCGACCACCTGATCCGCCCGGGGCGTGTGCGGCCGACCGGCCGCACGCGCCCGCCGCGTCCTACGGGCGTCGGACGTCGATCGGCGGCAGCGGCTCGATGTCGTAGCCGGGCTCCGGTGGGGCCGGCGTCGTCGGCCGCAGCCCGATCACCACGAACACCAGGCCGCCGAGAAGCAGCACCAGCGGCCACCACAGGAAGTCTCCGCGCGGGAACGTGACCGAGCCCGTGAACAGCGCGATGTCCAGCAGCCCGACGACCACCGGCCCGCGCATGCCGTCGACGGCGCCGTAGGCCATCAGCCCGAAGCCGGCGGTGGCCAGGACGATCTCCCACCCGGTGCCGAGACCGTTGACCTGCGCGTACAGGCCACCGCCCGCGCCGTCGCCGATGTCGCCCAGCCCGGAGAAGACCGAGTCGAAGAGCGAGGTCACGAGCGTCTCCAGGCCGATCACCGAGACCGTCAGCCCGCCCGCGTTGGCGAACTGCGCGGCGTGCTCGGGCCGCGAGTCGCGCGTGGCGATCGTCAGCACCAGCAGCACGAACGCGCAGAGCAGCAGCAGCCAGCGGATGAACGCGGAGGACGGGTCCCCGACGAGGTCCGCGAACGCCACGACGGTGACCACGCCGGACGTCCCCGCCACCAGCGCGCAGGAGGCCGCGCCGCGGGCCCGCGCGCACCACGACGCGCTCGCACACACGACCAGCCCGGCCCAGAACGCCGTGCCGGACCCGCTGTAGTAGCCGGAGGCGCCGAGCGTCTGGCCGACGTGGCCGAGCGCGACGATGAGCAGGAGCACGGCCGACAGGCACAGCGACGCCAGCCACGGCCGCGCGCGGCCCTCGGCCGGCGGGGTGGCGATGACGAGCATCCAGACGAAGACCGCCAGGCCGCCCGTTGCCGCCAGATGCGCCCCGTCCGACCAGGTCATGCGCAGCTCGAGCAGCATCGCCAGCACGGTCAGGACGACCACGCCGGCGGCCACCTGGGCCCCGCGGAACTGCGGCACGCGCAGAAGCATGGGCGCGACGGTAGACGAAAACGGGAGGCCACCTCCGTCCCCGCGACCGGACCGCCCGGGCCGGGCGCCTCCGCGACCGCCCGGCACCGTCCCGGCGGACCGGCCGGCCCGGTCGGGCGCGTGCGGGTCCCCTCTCGCGCCCCGGCCGGATCAGCGGACCGGCGCGGGCAGCTCGGCCCGGCGCAGCGCGATGCGCTCGCGGCGCTCGGCGAGGTCCGCGGCCAGCTCGTCCAACTGCGCCCGCCGCCGCTCCAGCAGCGCCGTCTGGCGCTCCAGGAGCACCTCGGCCTCGTCGAGGATCTCGACCCGGCGGCCGACGTCGGCCCCTGGGAACTCGGCGCGCAGCGCGGCGCGCACCGTCTCGTCCTCCACCACCGTCTTCAGCTCGTCCAGGGTCACCCCGAGCAGGTCCTTCAGCCGCAGCACGTCGCGCAGCCGCGCGACGTCGTCCTCGGTGTAGATGCGGTGCGCGCCCGCGGACCGCTCGTCGGCCGCGGGCAGCAGCCCGATCTCCTCGTAGTAGCGGATCGTCCGGGCCGTGACGCCCGTCGCCCTGGCGACCTCGCCGATGCGCATCACGCGGTCTCCACGGCCACGGGGGCCACCACGGTCCGCGGACGCATGAGCGAGACGACGGCGCCGACGAGCGCGGTCGCGGCCAGCACCAGCACCGCCACGTGGAGGTTGTGGATGAACGGCGCGAGGGCCTCGTCGGACAGGCCGGTCGTCAGCCCGCTGAAGATCGACAGCAGGACCGGCGTCGGGACGGCCGCGGTGATGATGGCCAGGACGAACGCGATCGACAGCACCGAGCCGGTGTTCTGCAGCATCATCCGCGTGCCGCCGGCGATGCCCCGGCGGTGCTCGGGCACCGCGCCCATCATCGCGGCGGTGTTCGGCGAGTTGAACATGCCCTGGCCGATGCCGGCGATCAGCAGCCACACGGCGGGCAGCCAGTAGGACGAGTCCGTCTGCAGCGTCGCCATGCCGGCCAGGCCGACGGCGCTGACGACCATGCCCCACGCGGCCAGCGAGCGCGCCCCGTTGCGGTCGGCGTAGGCGCCGGCGACCGGCGAGGACACCAGCATGCCCAGGGCCAGCGGCGCGAGCTTGATGCCGGCCAGGATCGGGTCGTCACCCTGCGCGCCCTGGAAGTAGAGGACGAAGACGAAGGTCAGCGCAAAGCGCGACAGGCCGGCCAGGAACGCGGCGCCCGTGGCCGCGGTGAAACCACGGTCGCTGAAGAGCGTGAGGTCGAGCATCGGCGCCTTGGCCCGGCGCTCGATGAGGACGAACAGCGGCAGCAGGACGACCGCGGCGGTCAGCGAGACGATCGTGTTCGCGTCGGTCCAGGTGACGATGCCGCCGCGCGAGATGCCGTAGGTCAGGCCGGTCAGCCCGACGACGAACGTGACGGTGCCCCACCAGTCGAACGTGTGGTCCTGCTCGGGCCGGACCAGCTCCTCCAGGACCTTCCACGACCACAGCGTGCCGGCGATGCCGAAGGGCACGTTGAACCAGAACACCCAGTGCCAGCTGATCTCCACGAGCGCGCCGCCGAGCACCGGGCCGAGGACCAGGCCGACGCCGGCGACCATCACGTTGGTGCCCATCGCCAGGCCGAGCTCCTCGCGGGGGAAGGCGTCGGCGACGATGGCCGACGCGTTGGCGAACAGCAGTGCGCCGGCGACGCCCTGGACGATGCGCCAGAGGATGAGGTCGGTGCCGCCGGAGGCGAAGCCTGCACCGAGCGACGCGACGGTGAACAGGGCAAAGCCGCAGACGAAGGCGCGCTTGCGGCCGAACAGGTCCGACAGCCGCCCGAAGGTCAGCACGAGCACCGTCGAGGCGATCATGAAGGCGAGGATCACCCAGACCAGCGTGAGCAGCCCGACGCCCAGCGCCTTCTCGAGGTCCGGCAGCGCGATGACCAGCGTCCCGGAGTTGAGCGTCGCCAGGAGCATCCCCAGCGAGGTGCAGCTCAGCGCCCACCACTTGTAGTGCTCGTGATCGGCAGACACTCCCAGGCGCGGCAAGACGAACTCCTCTGGCTAAAACCTAATCCTTACGTTCACGTCAGATTCTAGCAGCAGCGTCGACCGTCCCCCGGGCGAGGGCCAGACACGCCTCCACCGAGGCCCAGTCGACGCGATCGACGGTGTCCGTGGGCAGGTGGTAGTCGGTGAAGCCGCCGTCGGGCCCGACCGACAGCAGCGACACCGCCGGGATGCCGGCGAACACCGCGAGGATCGGGTCCGTCCACCCGCCCAGGCGCCACCGCTGGGGCAGCGGCACCCCGGCCAGCGCCGCACCCGCGTCGACGAGCGCCAGCGCCTGCGGGTCGTAGGCATGGGCCAGCATCGTGCCCTCGGCCGAGGCGACGATCGGCGTCCCCGCGCCCAGGGTGTCGAGACCGACGACGAAGGACCGGTGCGGGTCGAGGTCGAGGTGGTGCAGCGCCGCGCGCATGCCCTCCATCCCCGACTCCTCGCAGCCGACGGACGCGAACACGACCTGCGTGTGCTCGAACGGGCGCCGGGCGTAGTCCGCGGCCAGCGCGATCAGCGCCGCCACGCCCGTCGCGTTGTCGCAGGCCCCCGGCACGGTCGGCGACAGCGCGATCTGCACGTCCGCCGCGACCGACGCGCCGAGCAGCGCGCGGCCCATCCGCCGCAGCCACCGCGAGGGTGCCGCCGCGAGGGCCAGGCCGGCAGCCGTCGGCGCCATGAACGCTCCCATGGAGCGCGTCTGCAGGCGCCGCACGCGGTCGGCGCGGGCCAGCGCGGGATGCCAGACCAGGCCGGTCCGGGCGGCATCGTGGTGGGCAACGACGACGACCGTCCGCCGGACCTCGCCGCGGGGCTCGACGGAGCCGAGGACGATCGCGCCCTCGCCCGCCGGCAGCATCCGCCGCAGCGGCTGCGCCCGGCCGGAGGCGTCGAGCTCCAGCAGGCCCAGCGACAGCGCGCCGAGCGCCAGCCGCCAGCGCGCCCGCGCAAGCCGCGAGGCGATGAGCCCACCCAGCGCGGGCAGCGCGTGCGCCCACGCGTAGGTCCGCTGCCCGCGGTGGTGCAGGATCCGCAGGTCGCCGACACCGACGCCGCCGAGCCGCCGGAAGACGTACTTCGCCGCCCGCAGCTCACCGTCACCCGCGGAGTCGCGGGTCATCCCCGCCAGCGCGACGACGTCGTCGCGCAGCGTGGTCACAGGGCGCTCACCTACAACCGCCAGTCGATCGGGCCCGCGACCAGCGTGTGCGAGCCGAGCGGGCGGCCCAGGACCTCGCGCACCGACGCAGCGGCCTCGAGGATCCCGGCCAGCGACACGCCGGTCTCGATGCCCATCTCGTGGAGCATCGACAACAGGTCCTCGGTGGCGATGTTGCCGGTCGCGCCCGCCGGGACCGGACAGCCGCCCAGCTCGCCGAACGACGACTCGAACGACGTCACGCCCGCCTCCAGCGCCATCACGACGTTGGCCAGGCCCTGGCCGCGGGTGTTGTGGAAGTGCGCGGTCAGCTCGACCTCGTCCCCCAGCTCCTCGAAGGCGCGCACGAAGAAGGACCGGACCTGCAGCGGGTTGGCCATGCCCGTCGTGTCGCCGAAGCCGATCTCCTGGGCACCGAAGGACATGAGCTGCCGGGCGATGCCGAAGACGCGGTCGGGGTCGACGTGCCCCTCGTAGGGACAGCCGAACGCCGTGGCGATGATGCCCTCGCAGCGCAGCCCGGCCTCACGTGCCGCGGGCAGCACGCGCGACAGCCCGTCCAGCGACTCGTCGACGGTGCGGTTGACGTTCTTCTTGTTGTGCGTCTCCGACGCGGACAGGAAGACGTTGATCTCCTCGAAGGTGTCGCGCAGGCGCAGCGCGTTCTCCAGCCCCTTCTCGTTGGGGATCAGGACCGAGATGTCGACGTCGTCGGGGACGGTGATGCCCTCGAGCACCGCGGCGGCGTCCCCGAGCTGGGCGATGACGTCGGGGCGGACGAACGACGTGGCCTCGATCCTCTTCAGCCCGGTCTGGGCCAGCTCGTCGATGAGCCGGATCTTGTCCGCGGTCGCGATGACCTCCGGCTCGTTCTGGAAGCCGTCCCGCGGACCGACCTCGCGGATCCGGACGCTGGTCGGCAGCGCGCTCACTTCTTCTTCTTGACGACCTTGATGCCGAACTCGAAGGACGCGTAGGCGTTGGGTGCCTGCGCGTCGATGCCGACGATCGTCGACGACGTCTTCAGGGTCTTGGGCAGCCGGATGCGCCAGCGCTTCTTGGTCTTGGTGACGAGCTTGGCGACGCCCTGCGCGGTGGCGACCTCCTTGCCCTTGCCGTCGATGCGGGCGGTGCGCCAGCGCACGTCGCCCATCGGGGCGCCGAACAGCAGCGTGATCTCGCCATCGCGGTTGACCTCGATCAGACCCTTCGTCTTCAGCGGGTAGCTGACCGATTCCGGGTTGCCGGCGTTGCAGTCGCTGCCGTTGGGCACCGGGAAGCAGTGCAGGCCGAGCGTGGCCTGCACGCTCTTCTTGCCGGCCTTCGCGATGAGCGTGCCGTAGTTGTTGACGGACTCGGCGTTCGCGAGGGAGCCCCCGGTGCAGACCAGGATGCTCGCGGCGAACGCGATGCTGGAACGACGCCTCACACCGCACAGCTTTCCACGTCGGCGTCTTCCGGGCCCCCGCCATGACCGTCCATATACTCCGCCGCCGTGTCTGAACCCGTCTCGATCATCGGCGGTTCCGGCGACCTCGGACAGGGCGTCGCCCTCCGACTCGCCACCGCCGGAGTCCCTCTCGTGATCGGCTCACGCGACGCCGAGCGCGCCGCCGAGGCCGCCGCGAAGGTCGTCGCCGCCGTGCCCGGTGCGGACGTCACCGGGCTGGCCAACCCGGAGGCCGCGGCGGCCCACGACCTCGTCCTGCTGTGCGTGCCCTACGCCAACCAGGCCGCGACGATCAACGGCCTGAAGGACTCATTGAAGCCCGGTCAGCTGTTCATCGACGCCACGGTGCCGCTGGCGGTCGCGGCCGGCGGCAAGCCGACCCGCACCATCGGCGTCTGGCAGGGCTCCGCCGCCCAGCAGGCCCAGGAGCTCGTGCCCGAGGGCGTCACCGTCGTCTCGGCCCTGCACACGATCAGCGCGTCCAACCTCGCCGACCTCGACCACGAGATCGACGAGGACGTGCTGGTCTGCGGCGCCAAGAAGGCCGACAAGCAGCGGGTCATCGCACTGCTGGAGCAGATCAAGGGCCTGCGCGGCGTCGACTGCGGGCCGCTGGACCAGGCCCGGATCGTCGAGTCGTTCACAGCGATGCTCATCGGCATCAACATCCGCTACAAGACGCACGCCGGCATCAAGATCACCGGCCTGCCTGCCGCAGAGTGACTGTCGTCGTCCTCGCGGGCGGCACCGGCGGGGCCAAGCTGGCCCGCGGAATGCTGGACGTCGTGGGCGACGAGCTGGTCGTCATCGCGAACACCGGGGACGACGTCGAGCTCTACAACGCCTACGTCTCCCCCGACCCGGACCTGTGTACCTACTGGCTGGCCGACCGCATCGGCGAGCAGGGGTGGGGCCTGAAAGGCGATACGTTCAACGTGATGGACGCGATGCGCGCCCTGGGGCGCGACATCTGGTTCAACCTCGGCGATCACGACCTCGCGGTCGGCCTCGAGCGCGCGCGGCGTCGCGCGGGCGGAGAGACCTTGACCGCGGTGCAGCGCGACATCGGAGCATCCCTCGGGGTGGCGGTGCCCGTCCTTCCGATGTGCGAACAACCTGTCCGCACGACGGTGAAGACCGACGGCGCCTGGTGGGACTTCCAAGAGTTCATGATCCGCCGCGGTGGTGCCGCCAGAGACTTCACGGGCGTCGAGGACGTCAGGCTGGACGGGATCGAGCAGGCGTGCGCCACGCCCGAGGTACTTGCGGCGATCGCGAAGGCGTCATCGATCATCATCGGCCCCTCGAACCCCATCATCAGCGTTGGCCCGATCCTGCGCGTGGGGGGCGTCGCGGATGCGCTACGGGCAACATCTGCGCCCGTCGTCGCAGTCTCGCCAGTGGTCGGAGGCCACAGCGTGAAGGGCCCCACCGAGGAGTTTTTGCGATGGGCCGGGAAGGACCTCTCCGCATCCGGCGTCGCAGACCTTTACGGTGATGTCCTCGACGGCATCGTGACCGACGAAGAAGTGAGCGGTCTGGGCATCCCGGCGCTCACGACGGACACGATGATGGCTGACGCGTCAGGTCGCGAACGCGTCGCCAGGGTGAGCCTGGAGTTCACCCTCGGTCTCGCGTCCTGACCCCCTTCCATGAGCACGATCGCAGTCCTTCCCGTGAAGCGGTTCGACACCGCAAAGCAGCGTCTGGCCGACGACCTCGGCAAGGGGACGCGCCGTGCCCTCGTGGAGGCGATGGTCACCGACGTGCTCATCGCACTGCGCCGCACGACCAGCATCGACCGCACACTCGTGGTCACCGGTGAGCCGGCCGTCGAGGCCCTCGCCCACGGCTACGACGCGGACGCCGTCGCGGATCCGGGGGTCGAGTCGCACTCCGAGGCCGCGATGATCGGCATGCGCGAGGCCGTCCTGCGCGGCGCCCGCCGCGTGCTCCTGGTCGCCGGCGACTGCCCGGCGCTGGACCCGGCCGAGATCGACGGGCTGCTGTCGCGGGAGATCGCCGGCCCCGAGGTCATCGTCGTGCCCGACCGCCACGGCGAGGGCACCAACGCCCTGCTGCTGACGCCGCCGGACATCATCGAGCCGTCGTTCGGCCCCGGCTCGCGTCGGCGTCACCTCGACGCCGCGGCCGCCGCCGGCGCGGCCGCCGAGGTCCTCGAGATCACCGGCTTCGCCATCGACGTCGACACGCTCGACGACCTCAACGCCATTCGCGACGCGCTGGCCGACGGCCACGGCGGGGCGGCGCACACGCGCGGCATGCTCTCGCGCCTGTCCAAGCGGTGAGGCTCGAGGCGACCGCGGTCGAGGGTCTTCCGGCGCTGGACGCCGGGGACGACCTCGCCGCGCTGATCGCCGCCCGCTGGGAGTTCGCGCCGGGTGACGTCCTCGTCGTCGCGCACAAGGCCGTCTCCAAGTGCGAGGGACGCGTCGTGCGGCTGGCCGACGTCGTCGCCGGCGAACGCGCCGTCGAGCTGGCCCGCGAGGGCGACAAGGACCCGCGCGCCGTGCAGGTCGTCCTCGACGAGACGGCGCAGCTGCTGCGCGCCGAGCGCGGCGTGCTGATCTGCCGGACCCGCCACGGCTTCGTGTGCGCCAACGCAGGCGTCGATGCGTCGAACACCAACGCCGACGGCGAGCTCGTGCTGCTGCCGGTCGACCCCGACGCCTCCGCCCGGGCGCTGCGGGCGGCGCTGCCGACGCGGCCGGCCGTGGTCATCACCGACTCCTTCGGGCGGGCCTGGCGCCACGGGCAGGTCGACGTCGCCATCGGCCTGGCCGGGCTGACGCCGCTGGAGGACTGGCGCGGGCGCGAGGACGCGCGCGGCCGCCAGATGCGCGCAACCTGGCTGGCGGTCGCCGACGCCGTCGCGGGTGCTGCGGACCTGGCGCGCGCCAAGGACGCCGGGCAGCCCGCGGTCGTGGTCCGCGGCCTCGAGCGCTTCGTCAGCGCCGACGACGGCCCCGGGGCGACCGAGCTGATCCGGCCGCTCGCCGAGGACCTCTTCGCCTGATCTCGCGCCCACGCCGCGTGCGCGCCCCTCTCGCCGGACCCGCCCCTGTCGCCGGACCGGCCCCCCGTCGCCCAGACCGGGTAGCCAAAGCTAGCCGAACACCGTAGCTTCGGCTAGCCGGTCGGCGAGGGCAGGGGGTCGGGTCAGCCGACCGACTCGACCGTGTAGGGCCGGTCGCCCTTCGGCGTCTTCACCGCGACGGTCTGGCCGACCTTCGTGTTCAGCAGCGCCTGCGCGACGGGCGACTCCGCCGAGAGCTTGCCGGACTTGATGTCCGCCTCGGTCGGGCCGACGATCGTCCAGGTGACCGACCTGCCGCCCTCGTCCTTGACGGTGACCGGCACGCCGAACGTGACGACGTCACCGGCGGCCTTGACCTCGACGACGACCGCGTTGCGCAGCCGCTCCTTCAGGCGCAGGATCTTGGTCTGCACCAGGCCCTGCTCGTCCTTGAGCGCGTGGTACTCCGCGTTCTCGGACAGGTCGCCCTCCATGCGGGCGGCGTTGATCAGCTTGGCGAGATCCTGCATCCGCGGGCCCTCGAGGTCGGCCAACTCGTCCTTCAGGGCCTGAAGGCCTTCTGCGGTGATGGGCTCGCCATCGATCTGATCGCTCATGAGACTTCCTCCGTGACCGGCAGCGGGTATGCGCGCCGGATGTCGTACAGCGTGGTGCGCTCGGCGGCCGGACGGCCGGCGGCGTGGGCAGCGGCGACGAGGTCCTCGGGGTCGAGCTTGACCCCGTGGTACGAGCCCGCCAGGCGGCTGATGTTCTCCTCCATCAGCGTTCCGCCCAGGTCGTTGACGCCCCAGGAGAGGGCCTCGGTCGCTGCGTCCAACCCCATCTTGACCCATGAGGCCTGCACGTTGCGGATCGACCGTCCCAGCGCCAACCGGAAGACGGCCGTGTGCTTGAGGTTCTCCTCGCGGGAGATCTCCTCCACGCCGTGCGTGCGGCCGAGCAGCGTCATGAACGGGATGAAGCTCAGCGGGACGAACTCGGTGATGCCCCCGGTGCGCTCCTGCAGGGAGCGGACGACGCGCATGTGCTCGGCCAGCTCCCACGGCTCCTCGATGTGGCCGAACATGACCGTGGAGGTGGAACGCAGGCCCGCCGCATGGGACGCGGTGATGATCTCGACCCAACGGTCGACGGGGAGCTTGTTGGGCGAGATCCGCTGGCGCACGCCGTCGTGGAGCACCTCCGCCGCCGTGCCGGGCGTCGAGCCCAGCCCGGCCTCCCGCAGCGCGGCGAACACCTCGCTGAGCGGCAGGCGGCTGATGTCCTGCATGTGCGCGATCTCCATCGGCGAGTACGCGTGGAGGTGCAGGTGCGGCGCCTCGTCCTTCAGGACGCGCAGCCAGCGCAGGTAGTCGTCGAAGCTCCAGTCCGGGTGGATGCCGGACTGCATGCAGATCTCCGTGGCCCCGAACTCCACCGCGTCGCGCACCCGCGCCCGGAGGTCCTCCTCGGTGTGGTCGTAGGCCTCGGGGGAGCGCTTGCCCTGCCCGAAGCCGCAGAACGCGCAGCCGACGGTGCAGACGTTGGAAACGTTGATGTTGCGGTTGACGACGAAGGTGACCGTCTCCCCCGCCAGGTCGGCGCGCAGCGCGTCCGCAGCGGCGCGGATCTCCTCGATGGCGACCGGGTCGTCGCAGGCGAACAGCGCGGTGAGCTCGCGCTCGTCGAGCCAGGCGCCGTCGCGGGCCTTCGTGACCGCCGGGCCGACGAGGTCCGACGCGATGGCGAACGGGGCCTCGGTGCGTCCGGAGCCGCGCCGCGGGATGAAGCTCCAGTACTTCTGGCGCACGACGTCCAGGACGCCCTGCGCCATCCACTCCTGGTCGATGTACTGCGGGTAGACGCACAGCCGCTCGGTCAGCGCGTAACCCAGCGGCTGCAGGGTCTTGCGGACCTGGTGGGGCGACGGGAACGGATGCTCGGGGCTGATGTGGTCGCCGTTGGCGGACAGGCCGCCGAGGTCCGTCGCCCCGGCCGCGATGAGCTGCGGCCACCAGTCGGCCAGGTTGGGCGGGATCTGGATCCCGACGCCGGGCAGCACCTCCGAGGCGTGGGAGACCAGCTTCTCCATGTCGGAGATGGTCACTGCGCCGCCGCCCTCGCGGGCCCAGCCGGGCAGGTCGAGGTGGGGCTGCTCGCCGATGCCGGTCTGCCAGTAGCGGCGCGCGGCCTCGTCGGCGATCTGCGCCGGCTCCTGCCCGTAGTAGGAGTCGTGCGGGACGAAGTTCTGGAGGATGACCTCCTGGATGTGGCCGAACTCCGCCTGGACCGCGGCCAGCGCGTCGAGGGCGGCGTAGCGGTCGGCCTCGTCCTCCCCGATGCCGACGAGGATGCCGCTGGTGAACGGGATGCTCAGCTCGCCCGCCGCGCGGATCGTCTCCAGGCGCCGCGCCGGGTCCTTCGTCGGCGAGCCCTGGTGGGCCTTCAGGTCGTTGCGGACCGACTCGAGCATCAGCCCCTGCGACGCGGTCACCTCACGCAGGCGGGCCAGGTCGTCCTTGCTGAGCACCCCGAGGTTGGTGTGGGGCAGCATGCCGCGCTCCAGCGCGCGCTCACACGCCCAGACGACGTAGGACGTGAAGTCCTCGTGGCCGTACTCGGCCAACCGCCGCTTCACCTCCGCGTTGACCTCGGGCCGCTCGCCCGTGAGGACCAGCAGCTCCTTGGCGTTGCGGCGGACCGCCTGCTCCAGCAGCTCCTCGACCTCCTCGGGCGCGTAGAGGTGCGCCTGGTGGGTCTTGAACGCGCAGTACTTGCAGTAGCACTGACACGTGCGCGAGAGGGACAGCGTGAAGTTGCGGGAGAAGGTGACGCGACGGCGCATCGTCGACCGGAGTCTACGAACCCGCCGAACCGTCCATATGCTGCGGACCGATGCCGCGGCGCCCGCTGATCCTGCTGCTCGTGCTGACCCTGGCCGGGTGCGGCACCTCCGGTGACGGCCGTCCCGACGCCGACGCGACGCTGATGCTCGACACCCCGCCCGCTGCGGCGGAGGCCGGCATCGCCATCGCGGTGGACCGCGCCTACACCGACGCGGAGGGCGTCGACATCGACCTGCGGCTGGCTCGGGAGGGCGAGTCGGGCCTGGACGACCTCGAGCGCAGCGCCGCCGAGTTCACGGTCACCGACCTCCCCGAGGTGGCCGGCCACGACCGTCTGATCGCCGTCATGGCGCTCACGCAGGCGCGCGGCTCGACCCCGGCGCGCGTCCTGGTCACCACCAAGGATCTCGTCGAGGAGCAGCCCGAGGTCGTCGCCGCCACCGTCCACGCCTTCCAGCGCGGCTACCGCGAGACCATCGCCGATCCCGAGTCGGCGGTCACCAGCGTGCTCGACGCCGCCCGCCGGCTGGGAGCGGACGCAGGCGCGGCGTCCCGCACCGACCTGAAGCGCAGCCTCGACGGGTTGTCGCCGTCCTTCCAGGCGTCCGACGGCACGATCGGCACGCTGAGCGGGCCCAACACCGACCCGCAGTTCGCCCGCAGCGGGGTGAAGCTCACCCAGCAGGAGGACGGCTGAGGGCCGACGTCGTCGGCACCGGAGGTTGCTCGCCGGCGCTCACGACCTCCGGCATCGCGCAGGCAGGTGCTACGCGGCAGCCGGGGACGCGATGGAGACGAGCTCGACGCGCGCGTCACCGCCGGCGCCGCGGGCGCTGGGACGCACCAGCCCCTCCACGACGAGCTTGCGCCCCGTCTGGATGACGGCCGCGATCTGCTCCTCGGTCAGCTCCAGCGGATCCGCGCGCAGGCCCAGGGCGACGACGCCGTTCCAGCCACCCCAGAGGAAGCGCGACAGCTGCCAGGCGTCGAGCTCGGGCCGGACCTCGCCGATGTCGATCGCCCGCTGCAGGGTCGCCTCGAACTCGTCGAGGATGCCGGCCATCGCGTTGGCGTCGTGCGCGGCCGGCCCGCCCTCGACGCCCGTGAAGGCGAGGAAGCGGAACGCGCCCGGGTGCTCGAGGTGGAAGCGCAGGTACGCGTCGCCGCAGGCCATCACCTGCTCCAAGGGCGTGGTGCCGGCCGCGTAGGCCGCCTCCATGTACTGGGCGAACAGCTCCAGCGAGCGCTCGGCCAGCGCGGCGTAGAGACCGTCCTTGTCGCCGAAGTGGTTGTAGATCGAGCCGATCGAGACGTCGGCGTCCTCGGCGATCACCTCGATGCGCGAGCCGCGGTAGCCGTCGCGGCGGAAGGACTGCTCGGCCGCGTCGAGGATCGCGGCCCGCGTGCGGGCGGCGCGCCTGGCGCCCCGCGTCGCCGGAGTGTTTAGAAGTTGGCTCATAACTGAACGGACTTGCAATATACCCGCCGCCGCGGATACGGTCGGCGCATGTCCCACCACGACGTCGTGATCGTCGGCGCGCGCTGCGCCGGAAGCCTCGCGGCCGCCGAGTTCGCCCGTCGCGGGCGTGACGTGGTCGTGCTGGACCGCTCGAGCTTTCCCTCCGACCAGCTCTCCACCCACGTGCTGTTCGGCGGCGGCATCGACGAGCTGAAGCACATGGGCGCATGGGAGAAGATCGCCGCCCAGGACCCGTCGTACATGCGCGACCTCGAGATCCACTTCGAGGACGAGGCGCACGTCCACGAGTCCTGGGGCGCCTGCGGCGGCGGCGAGGCCGACTACGTGTGGTGCATCCCCCGCCCGATGCAGGACGCGGCGCTCGTCGAGACCGCCCGCGAGCACGGCGCCGACGTGCGCGAGGGCTGGGACGTCCTCGACGTCCTCTGGCGCGGCGGCCGCGTCTCCGGGGTGCGCGCCAAGTCCCCCGAGGGCGAGGTCGTCGACCTCCACGCCAAGCTCGTCATCGGCGCCGACGGCCGGCGCTCGACCATCGCGGCGCGCGTCGGCGCCTGGCAGCCCTATCGCGCCTCCCTGAACGGCCGCGGCCTGGTCTTCCGCTACCTCGATGACCCGCTGGTCGACACGCCGTTGAACCAGACGCTCAGCCAGTGGCGTGAGGGCAACAGCGTCTGCATGGTCTTCCCCAGCGCGCCCAGGCCGCGCACGATCGCGCTCGTCATGGGCCCGGCCGCCGACGTCGCCCGCGCCCGCAAGGACCCGGAGGGCACGTGGAACGAGTTCCTGCGCCGCCACCCGGGCTGGGCGGAGCGGATCGAGGGCGCGACCAACCTCTCCAAGCTGCGCTCCACCGGCGACGTGCCCGCGTACTTCCGCCCGTCCAGCGGGCCGGGCTGGGCCCTGGCCGGCGACGCCGGGCACTTCAAGGACCCGGTCATCGGCAACGGCCAGCGGGACGCCATGTGGATGGGCCGCCAGGTCGCCGAGCACGCCGAACCGGTCCTCGACGACCCGGGCCGCCTCGACGCCGCGCTGCGGCGTTACGAGCAGGCCCGCGACGAGGAGTGCCTGTCGGCCTACCACTTCGCCAACGGCGAGACGCGCATCCAGCCGCAGACCCGCGCGCTGGTGGCCATCGCGCGGCGGGCCGCCAAGCACGGCGACCCGACCAAGAACGACCTCGGCGACATCTTCCAGCGCGTGCGCACCCAGCAGGAGGCCGTGCCGCTGCCGCGGATGGCCCTGGCGCTGGTCGACGCGCTGCGCCACGACCTGACCCACCGCCCCGCAGCGATCCCGCACACGCTGCGCGAGAGCATGGGCGAGCTGAAGGTCGACCTGGCCGTCCGTGCCGAGGCCCGCGCCCGCCGCTTCCGCTCGACCCGCCAGATCCGCGGCTCCGAGCACCCCGGCTGGTCCTGGCCCGCCCCGCCCCCGCGGCGGGCGCTCACCGCCGTCCCCACCAATGCCGTGTCGGTCTCATCGGCCCCGGTCCGAGCAGATCGACACGCCACCAGCGAGGTCCCCGCGTGAACAAGAAGCTGAAGGTCGCCGCCGTCCAGCCCGCCCTGACCGTCGGTGACGTCGACGGCAACCTGCGTCGCGTCGAGGACCTGATCCGCGATGCGGTCCGCGAGCACGACCCGCGGGTGGTCGTCGTCCCCGAGGCGCTGACCTCACCCAACGCCTACCACCGCGACCTGCGGCCGGTCGCGCGGCCGGTGGACGGCGCGCCGTTCCAGCTGCTGACGCGGCTGGCCCGCGAGCTCGACGTCGTCGTCGCCGGCGGCTTCCTGGCCAGGCGCGGCGGCGACGCCTACGGCACGTTCGTGCTGGCTGAGCCCGACGGGCGGGCGCACCTGCACGACAAGGACATCCCCTCGGCCTGGGAGCACCACTTCTATCGCGGCGGGGACGACGACGGGAAGGTCCACTGCCACGCACTGGGCCTCGACGTCGGGCTGATGTCCGGCTGGGAGACCGCGCGCTACCGCACGAGCCGCCGCGTCCAGGGCGTCGACCTCGTCATCAGCGGCATGTGCTGGCCGTCGTTCCCGCTGAACTGGCCCGGCCCCCTGCGCTGGTGGGCGACGCGTGAGCACGCGATCTGGCGCCGCCAGAACCGCGAGCTGCCCGCGCAGGTCGCCAAGCTCGTCGGCGCGCCGGTCATCTACGCCGCGCACGTCGGTCCGGTCAGCGCGACGTTCCCGCTGACGCCGATCCCCTGGGACACCGTCTGCATCGGTGACACCCAGATCTGCGAGGCCGACGGCACGCAGCTGGCGCGCCTGACCCTCGAGGACGGCGAGGGCCACATCGGCGCCGAGGTCACCGCCGGTTCGGTGCAGCCGATCGACCCGCTGACCGACCGCTTCTGGATCCCGCTGATGTCGGTGTCCACCGTCACCGCGGCCTGGCACGTCATGAACAACGTCGGGCGCGTGGACTACCGGCTGCGCAAGCTGCTGCGCAAGCACGATTGGCAGTCCTTCCCCGGAGGCGACCTGCCCGATGAGCTGCCGCCCGTCGCCGACGAGCAGGCGCAGCACTTCGCGACGACGGCGTAGACGGCTCAGTCGCCGTCGGCCAGGCAGGCGACGAGCTCGGCGCCCTCGCGCATCATCCGTGAGCGCGGGACGACGAGGTCGAAGCCCGCCGCCAGCGCCTGGGCGCGCACCTCGGGGTGCACGTGGGAGAACAGCCCCAGCGTCGCCTCGGCCGCGCGACCGTGGCGCTCCATGTCGACGCAGTCGGCCATCAGGTCGACGACCAGCACGTCGGCGTCGTCGCGCACCAGCTCGTGGCCGCCGGCGCGCAGCAGCTCCTGGACCTTGGACCCCAGCAGCAGGTCAGGGATGACCAGGGCGACGCGGGCCACTACTGGGCGTTGAGGCGGCGACGCTCCTGGCGCACCGACTCGGGACGGCCCCACTGCGGCTCGATCTCCACCCGGCCGGTGCGCACCTCGCGCACGGCCAACTCGCCGACGATGCCGGCCTCGTCGAGCAGCTTCAGCGCGCCGTGGACGGCGTGGTGGGACGCGGCGTGGCCGAAGCGGTGGGCCACCAGCAGGCGCCAGTGCCAGTCGTGCTTGGAGTACGGCTGGGCGTTGCACTGCGTCAGGTAGACCGCTGCGTCGATGTAGCGGTCCTCGTCGAAGATGCGCAGGTCGAGCTCGAGGTCGGTCCAGTCGTCGGGCAGCGAGTCGACAACGGAGCTGAACGTTGCGGCGAGGGCCATGCGCGCAGCCTACCGAGCGTGATTTCCGGGCGGTCTGCGACGTTGTGGAGGCATGCGCATCCTCGCCCTCCTCACCGCCGTCATCGCGCTGGGCCTCACCGGGACCGCCCACGCCAGGACCCTCGTCACGTTCCACAAGACCGGCGGTTTCGCCGGCGTCGACGCGCGGCTGAGCGTCGGCACCAGCGGCACCGCCGTGATCCGCACCCGCGGCAACGACCCGGTCCGGCACAAGCTCAGGGCCAGGACGCTGACCAGGCTGAAGCAGCTCATCGCCGACGCCCACCTCGAGCAGCCGATCGACAGGACCCCGACCGGGTGCGCGGACTGCTTCGCCTACCGCATCCACGCCCGCGGTCACACCGTCTCCTTCGACGAATCGCGCGTCCCCAAGCGCCTGGGCCCGCTGCTCTCCGAGCTGGGCCGGCTGCTCAACGGTGGGCGCTGAGGCTCAGCCGAAGAACGTGTCGAACAGCAGGAACGCGTTGAGGGAGATGATCAGGAACGCGACGACCGACGCCACGATCGTCGTGAGCCGGCGGTTGACCAGCGCTCCCATCACATCGGCCCTGCGGGTCAGCAGCACCAGCGGCACCAGCGCGAACGGGATGCCGAAGCTCAGCACGACCTGCGAGATGACCAGCGCGCGCGACGGGTCCAGGCCGATCGCCAGGACGACCAGCGCCGGCGCCATCGTCACCGCGCGGCGCAGCACCAGCGGGATCGTCCGGGCGATGAAGCCCTGCATGACGACCTGGCCGGCGTAGGTGCCCACCGACGAGGACGCCAGGCCCGACGCCAGCAACGCCAGCGCGAACGCGAGCGCCGTGCCGTTGCCGGCCAGCGACCCGAACTGCGCGTGGGCGTCCTCGATGGAGTCGATCTCCACCCCGCCGCCGTGGAACAGCGACGCGGCGATGACCAGCATCGACATGTTGACCAGGCCTGCGAGCGTCATCGCGATGGTCACGTCGATGCGGGTGAAGCGCAGCAGCGTGCGCCGGTCCGTGTCGTTGCGGACGGGCATCCGGCGCTGCGTCAGCGCCGAGTGCAGGTAGATGACGTGCGGCATCACCGTCGCGCCGAGGATGCCGGTGGCCAGCAGGATGCTGTCGGTGCCCGCGAAGCCGGGGACGAAGCCCGCGGCCGCGTCGCCGCCGTCGAAGCCGATGTTCAGCGTGTCGTAGAGGAAGCCGAGCAGGATCACGCCCAGGAAGCCGACGATCGCGGTCTCGAAGCGGCGGTAGCCCTTGGCCTGCAGCCCGAGGATGCCGAACGCGACGATCGCGGTGATCACGCCGGAGACGAACAGCGGCAGGCCGAACAGGAGGTTCAGCGCGATGGCGGCGCCGATGAACTCCGCCATGTCGGTGGCCATGGCGATCAGCTCGGCCTGCACCCACAGCCCGCGTGACACGGCCCGCGGGAAGTGCTCGCGGCAGAGCTCCGGCAGGTTCTGGCCGGTGGCGATGCCCACCTTGGCGGTGAGGTTCTGCACCAGCATCGCCATGAGGTTGGCGCCGAGGATGACCCACAGCAGCAGGTAGCCGTAGTCGGCCCCGCCCTGGATGTTGGTCGCGAAGTTGCCCGGGTCGACGTAGGCGATCGAGGCGACGAAGGCGGGCCCGAGGAAGGGCAGCATGCCGCGCACGCGCCCCCGCGAGCGCACCGCGTCGAGCTCGCCGGTCGGCGCCCGGTCCAGCGTGGTGTCGGACTCCAGGAGGTGCATCGAAATCAAAGTTTAGCCATGTCTAAACATCTGTGCGTTCTCGTCCTGTTCCATCGGCGCGCTACCGTCGGAACATGACCTCCGCCACCGCCCCCGACGAGGCCTACGCCGCGCTGACCGGCGGTTGCGCGCTGATCGAGCCGGCCGAGGACGGCAAGCTCGCGCTCACCGGCGCGCAGGCCAAGGAGTTCCTCAACGGCCAGGTCAGCAACGACACGACGCTCCTCACCCCCGGGCACGGCTGCTACGCCGCGCTGCTGTCCAACAAGGGCAAGATGCTGGCCGACCTCCGCGTCATCGACACCGGCGACGAGCTGCTGCTGATCACCGAGCGCGCGACGCTGCAGACGCTCTTCGACACCCTGCGCCGCGCGATCATCGGCTGGGACGCCGAGCTCCACAAGCGCACGCTGCAACTGCACCGGTTCGTCCTCACCGGCCCGCAGGCCGCGCGGATCGCCGGTGCCCCGGACTTCGCCGCCGAGCACGACAACGCCCTCGGCGAGCTGCCCGGCGCGCGGGTGACCTACATCGCCACCGACACCGGCGTCGAGGTGCTCTGCGCCGCCGAGCAGGCGGACACCGTCCGCGCCGCGCTCATCGACAATGGCGCCACACCGGTGGCCGAGGCGGCCGCCGAGGTGCTCCGCGTCGAGCGCGGCCGGCCCCGCTATGGCGCCGAGCTCGACGACACGACGATCCCGCAGGAGGCCGCGCTGAACGAGCGCGCCGTCTCCTTCACCAAGGGCTGCTACGTCGGACAGGAGACGGTGGCCCGCCTGTTCTACAAGGGCAAGCCCAACCGGCACCTGCGCGGGCTGCGGCTCAGCGGCCCGGCCCGGACCGGGGATGCGCTGACCTTCGAGGGCAAGGAGGTGGGCCGGGTCGGGAGCACGGTCGTCTCCCCCGTCCACGGGCCGATCGCCCTGGCGCTGGTCCGCCGCGAGGCGGCACCGGGCGACACGGTCACCGTCGGCGACGGTCCGACGACCGCCACCGTCACCGACCTGCCGTTCTAGTGCCCCGAGTCAGAAATTCGGCGGCAGCACCGGGCGCCTCGCGGCGCCCGGCCGCCGCCGGCGGCCGGCAAAGACAGCCAGTCTGAGCCTGGGCCGCCGACGGCACCCAGGCATCCACGATCCATCCCGCTGCTGCTCACGAATTTCCGACTCACGGCACTAGCGCGACGCGAGCGTCACGGCGATCAGGGCGAAGAAGCCCACCCACAGCAGCACCTGCAGCGTCCACCACGCAGCCGGGCCGAGGTTCAGGTTCTTCAACTCCGGACCGCCGCGCTCGAACATCGTCGGCTGACGGCGCCGGTCGCCACCGATGCGGCGCGAGCGGGCCCCGGCCCGGCGGTCGTGCCCGAGGCGGCGCTCGACGAGGTCGGGGCCCTGCCGCCCGTCGGGCAGTCCGGCCCGGCGATCAACGCCCGCGCGCCGCTCGGTGATCGGCCCTCGGCGGTCGTTCTCGCGGACGCGGCGGTCACCGGTGGCCGGCAGCCCCGGGGTCGGCACCGACCGCAGGTGGCGGGCGTCGACGCCCGGACGGGACGCCGCGATCGGCCGGTGCGGCGTGCGCAGCGGCGCCCGCTCGGCCGGGGGCAGCGCGGCTGCGGCGACGGCCGCGGGCGTGTCGGGCAGGTGCGGCGCGATGACGACCGGTGCTCCGGCGTGCTCGCGGTCACGCGAGAGCGCGCCGCGCTCGACGGCCGCGATCAGCGACGCGAGCTGATCCTGCAGCGCGCGCAGGCGGATGAGGTAGGCGTCCACGGTCTCGCCGGGACGCGGCATCATCAGCGCGCGCTCGCCGCCGACCGCCACCGACGCCGGGGTGGGCGCCACATCCAAGACAGACGAAATCGACATCACGGTCCTTCAGAAGACGGGGAGTTGCACCGGGCCTCCCCTGGGCGAGGGAGATTTTGCACAGGTTCTCGGACTGCTTGCCCGAACTCCTTAGCCCGGACATCCGTCCAGGCACGTTTCAGCTCACCGCCTCGCATCCGACCAAGGCTGGCGGTCAGGCCGCCAGGCGCACCCCGGTCCGGCCGAGGAAGCGCGCCAGCTCCGTGCGGCCCGGGAGCGGCCGCAACGCGATGGATTCTGGGTCGTTGGCCGCGATCCAGGTCGTCGCGACCCGGGCCTGCGCCGCCTGCTCGGGCGTCAGCACCGGCGGCCCGGGCTGCCCGTCTGCGCGCATGGCCCGCTCCGTCCGGGCCACGACGTCGTCCAGCGACGAGAGCTGCGCGGCGTCGATCACCCGTCCACCCACGAGCCAGACCAGGTCGGCGGTGCGGCCGTCGGGCGATTCGGCGGCCACGAGCCGCGGGCGCGCGTGGACGGCGTCCAGCGCACCGCCCAGCCGGTCGAGCAGCTCGGCCAGCCGCAGGCGGCGGCGACGCAGCCAGGCGGCCCGCTCGAACGCCTGCTCGGCCGCGGCCTCGCGCACCTGCCGGTCGACATGGCCCAACAGCGCCCCGCCCCCGTCCTCCAGCACGCCGAGCGCGGCATCCAACCGCGAGCGGTAGAGGTTGGGGTCGAGGTCACCCAGGCACGGCGACAGGCAGCGGCCCATCTGCCCGTAGGCCGACGGCCACGGCCGCCGCGGCAGCCCGCGCCCGCAGTGGCGCAGGCCGAACAGCGAGTTGAGCTGCTCGACGAGCTCGGCCGCCGCCCGCCGGGCCCGCAGCGGTCCGATGTTGACCGCGCGCCCCGCGGCGGGTTCGCCCGCGACCTCGAGGATCGGGTAGGCGATGTCCAGCCGGCAGCGCAGCCAGACCCACCCGTCGTGGCGTGACGCGGCGCGGTGTACGAGGTTGCCGGGCGGCTTGAGCTCCCCGATCAAGCGGTGCTCGAGCAGCAGCGCGCCGAGCTCCGATGCGGTCTCGACGTGGTCGGCGACCTCGACCTGCGTCACCCAGTCGGTGTCCGGGGAGGACGCCGCGAAGTGCGCCCGCGCGCGCTTGCGCA
>CAYUDT010000045.1:0-23436 GCA_964443695.1 uncultured Conexibacter sp.
GTGCGGCGGCGGTGCGCTCGGCGACGACGGCGCCGACGGCGCGGCGGGTGCGGGCCGATCGGGCTTCGCAGGCGCAGGCTCGTCCTGGGACGCGGTCGGCCGCGGTTTGCCCGGCACGGCAGCGGCCGGCACCGCACCGCACTCGGCCACGCCGCTGAGCTTGCCGATCCGGCGGTCGCCGACCTCGACCGCGAAGGTCAGCGCGTAGCGGCGCCCGGCCTGGGCGGCCGTGCACGACACCAACGCGGTCCCGGCCACCGACGAGGCCTTCTTCACGTCGACCTTCGGGGCGCTGCCGCCGTCGACCGAGACGTCGAGCCCGTCGCTGCGCACGGGCACGATGCGGACGTCCTGCACGTCACGGACGTCGCGGAGGACCTCCAGCAGGGTGTCGCCCAGGGACTCCTCGATGCCGTCCGCGCCGACCGGGCAGACCAGCGGCCCGCCGGCCTGGATGTCCGGCTGGCCGCCACCGTCGCAGTCGACGCCGCCCTTCGGCGCGACCGCACCCGTCTCCGACGCGAAGTAGCGCAGCTGCTGCTGCAGCTGCACGCGGGCGGCTGCCGCGGCCGGGGTGTTGAGGTTCACCGCCGCCAGCAGGTTGACGATGACCTGCACGCCGATGGCGCGGACGTCCTTCTCCTTGAGCGCCGCGACGACGTCCTCCCGCGTCGGCTCACCCGGGGTCTGGTCGCTGTAGGGCTCGTCGCCGATGACGATGACCGTGTGCAGCGCCCCCTTGCGGTAGGACGCGTCCTGCCCGGGCGCGATGACCGACGCACCGCCGGCCGGGTCCTGGAAGTCCTGGCCCGCGCCCGTGGCCGTCTGGTAGAGCGCCTGGCGGATCGGCTCCTCGATGCCGCGCCGCGTGAAGAGCTTGGCCAGCCCGGCGCGGAGGTCGGCCACGTCGGGCGACAGGTCGACGAAGCGCTTGTAGCGGAAGTCGTAGCGGTCGTTGTAGGAGCCCAGGCCGAACTCCGCGTCGATGCCACGGCGGCGCAGATCGCGCGCCAGGCGCTCGGCCGAGCAGGCGACGCCGTCGATGGCCGGGTCCATCGACTCCGAGGAGTCGATGAGGAAGAAGACGTCCAACGGCGTCGGCACCGCGGACAGGTCGACCTTCAGCGGCACCCGCGCGACGTTGCCGGGCGTCAGCGCGATCGACAACGACGAGGGAGCGAACTCCGCCGTCGGCGTCTTGTCGTCGGCGAAGTCGTCCTCCCCGCGCGCGACGGCCGCGTTGCGCGACGCCGCGGTCTGGTCGAGCACGCACTTCACCGGGCCGGTCAGGCGGGTGCCGGGCGGCGGGGGGTCCGGCGGCTCGTAGACGGCCAGGAGGTTCGGGCCCTCGCCCTCGGAGCGGCGCAGCCCGATGCCGAACAGGCCGGAGTGCCCGCGGGTCGCGGCATCCAGCGGGAAGCTGTCGGGATCGCGCAGCGAGCCCAGCTCCAGGTCGTCGACGTCGCGGAAGCGCGACTCGCCGGGGTCGAAGAGCATCAGGCCCGGGCCGCGGAACGCGGTCGACGCCGAGCCCACGGCAATGGCCACCTGCGCGGCGGAGTTGCCGAACGTCACCCCGCTCACCGGCCCGACACCGGCCGTCGGCAGCTCGCGGAAGGACTCGCCGCCGTCCTGCGAGGCGACGATCCGCGCCGGCTTGGACGTGCGGGACTCCGCGGCCACGGCGACGATCGTCAGCGGCCCGCCCTCGTCGTGACCGACCGCGACGTCGGTCCAGGAGGTCGACGCGTTCTTGACGACGTTGGACGGGTCGCCGGGGACGACGGACTGGGCCTTGAACGTCGAGCCGCCGTCGGTCGACACCGTGAACGTGTGGTCGGCACGCACGACGTAGACCCGGCGGGCGTCGCGGGGGTCCACGGCCAGCCGCGTGACCTGCACGCCGCGGCCCAGCGAGCTCCAGCTGCTGCCGCCGTCGGTGGAGCGGTACAGCTCGCCGCTGACCCCGGCGCTGTCGGCGTCGGCGACGGCGTCGTTGATGCCCGTCGTGAGGTAGAGGACCGAGCGGTCCGACGGTGCCGCCACGATCGAGCGCACGCCGCCCAGGCCCGAGAGCCCGCCATCGGCCGGCTCCCACGTGCCGCCGTCGTCGTCGGACATGAGCAGCGACCCGCCCACCGCCGACGCGACGCCGTCGACGACGAGGAACGCCCGCCCGCTGCCGCCCGGGATCAGGACGCGGGCGATGTGTGGCGCCGCGTCGCCACCGTCGGGGGTGGCGACCGCGTAGGTCTCGTCCCACGTGCAGCCGCGGTCGCGGGAGCGCGCGACACGACGCCCGTCGGTCGCCAGCACGACCTTGCCGTCCAGCCCCCCGATGGCGAAGCCGCTGACCTTCGTCAGCGCGGCCGGCGCCTTGATGACCGTCCACGCCTCCTTGTTCTCGACGGCATCGCTACCGCCCGGGCAGGGCCGCGCGGGCTGGGGCGGCCGATGGCCCGTCGCCGGCAGGGCGATGACGACCAGCGCCGCGCCGGACAGCACGACGCAGAGCGCCAGCAGCAGCCGGCGCGACAGGGTCATCTCCTGGCGACCCCCGCCAGCAGCCCGGTCAGCGCCTCGCCCTCGAGCGTCTCGCGCTCCAGCAGCGTCGTGACGACCGAGTCGATGACCGCGCCGTTGGCGGCGACCAACAGCCGCGCGCGCGACTCGGCGTCGTCCAGCAGCCGGCGGACCTCGGCGTCGAACCGCTCGTGCGTGGCCTCCGACAGGGCGCCCAGGCCCGACGTCGCGCCGAGGTGCTCGTCGACGTCGTGGGTCAACAGCCGCACACGACCGAGGGCCTCGCTCATGCCGTAGCGGCCGATGAGCTCACGCGCGATGAACGTCGCGTGCTCGAGGTCCTGCTCGGCACCGGTGGAGACCTCGCCCAGCTGCTCGGCCTCGCAGGCCAGGCCGGCGAGGGAGATCGTCAGCTGGTCCAGCAGGTCGCTGCGCGTGAACAACACGGCCTCGGCGTCGAGCTGCACCGACGTCAGGCCCAGGCCACGCCCACGGGCCAGGATCGAGATGCGGTGCACGTCCTCCGACCGTGACAGCGCCGCGGCGACGACCGCGTGGCCGGCCTCGTGCACGGCCGCGCGCTGGCGCTCGGCGTCGGTGAGCACGCGGCCGCGGCGGCGCGGGCCGTGCAGCACCCGGGCGACGGCCTCCTCGAGCAGGTCCGGCTCGATGGCCGACCGCTTCTCGCGCACCGTCAGCAGCGCCGCCTCGTTGACGACGTTGGCCAGGTCGGCACCGGTGAACCCGGGCGTGCGCCGGGCCAGGTCGGCCAGGTCGACGGCACTGGACAGCGGCTTGTTGCGTGCGTGGAGCGCCAGGATCCGCGTGCGGCCCTCGACGTCGGGCTGGTCGACGGTGATGTGCCGGTCGAAGCGACCGGGGCGCAGCAGCGCCGGGTCGAGGATGTCGGGGCGGTTGGTCGCGCCGATCACGACGATGCCGGAGGCGACGTCGAAGCCGTCGATCTCGACGAGCATCTGGTTGAGCGTCTGCTCGCGCTCGTCGGAGCCGCCCGAGGAGCCACCGGCACCACGCCGGCGCGCGGCGGCATCGAGCTCGTCGATGAAGACGATGGCCGGCGCGTGCTCGCGCACGCGCGAGAACAGGTCGCGGACGCGGGCGGCGCCGACCCCGACGAGCGACTCGACGAACTCGGCCCCGCCGACGGAGAAGAAGGCGACGCCCGCCTCGCCGGCGACCGCGCGGGCGATGAGCGTCTTGCCGGTGCCGGGCGGGCCGAACAGCAGCACGCCCTTCGGCGGGGTCGCGCCGACGCCCGCGTAGCGGCTGGGGTCCTTCAGGTAGTCGACGACCTCGCGGAGCTCCTCGACCGCCTCGTCGGCGCCGGCGACGTCCCCGAAGGTGACCGACGAGCTGGCCTGGCCCTTGCGGCCCTTGCCGACGGTGCCGAACGTCTCGACCTCGGCCAGCGCGCCACCGCCGGCGCGCGAGGCCAGGAACAGCAACGCGAACAGATCGGCCAGGATGATCAGCGGCAACAGGAACGTCGCGATGATGCGCAGCGACTGCTTGAAGCCCTGCAGGTCGGTGTCGACCCGGCCGCCGTTGTCCTCGACCTCCTTGGTGATGGTCGCGGTCAGCGTGTCCGACGACGGGTAGGCGAACGAGGCCTGCGCACCGTCGTCCAGACGGGCCACACCGACATGGTCCTGGTCGCGCAGGGTCAGCGTCTCGACGCGTCCCGCACCGGCCAGCTCGCGGAACTCGCCCAACGTGACGTGCTTGCCCGGCCGCCCGGGCGACAGCGCCGACAGCGACATCAGGAAGACGACGAGGAGCACGACCAGCGCCCCGCCCAGCCCGAGGACCGTCCGGTCACGGGCCCACGACGGGCGCGTGGCCCACCACTGCGACAGCCTCTCCATACCCCAGCCCTGAACGCCGCAGCCGCGACAGACTTGCGCCAGTTTCGGCGGATACCCGCGTTCACAGCACTCGTGATCACGCCACGCCGTCTTCTCCTGGCCGCCACGCTGCTGCTCAGCGTCGCCCTGCCGCAGGCCGCCCAGGCCGGCACCGGCCCGGACTACGTCTCCAGCGACAACCTCGAGCTGGTCGACCGCATCAAGACGATCGGCGACGGCGTCGGTGGCCGCATCATCCGCGACGGCAAGTACCTGGTGGTCACCTCGACGAAGTCCCTGGACATCTTCGACATCCACTCCGACCCGGAGCACCCCAAGCAGGTCAACAGCTGTCCGCTGGGCGACGCCGTCCCGCTGTGCCTGGGCAACATGGACATCGAGTTCGAGAACGAGGAGGTGCCGACCAACGGCAAGCTCCTGGGCATCTCCGGCGACACGTTCTGCGTCGTCCCGGGCCCGCCGACGTCCGCGGCGCAGAACTGCATCTCGCTCTGGGACATCACCGACCTGACCAATCCCAAGCTCATCAAGACGGTCGAGAACGCCGGTGACCACACCGCGACCTGCGTCCTGGACTGCACCTACTTCATGGGCAGCGAGGGCACCGTCATCGACGCCCACGACCCGCCCAACGCGCAGAAGATCGGCGACTGGCGCACGGCGCTGCCGGGCGGCAGGGGCTTCTTCAACGCCTCCTGCCATCACCTCCGCGAGATCGTCAACGGCGTCATCCTCGGCTCCTGCCAGCCGATGATCCTCATGAGCATCCGCCCCGAGGACGGCGGCTCGCCGCTGAAGCCCGTCGTCCTGGCCACCGGCGCCAACGCGGACGAGCGCTTCATCCACTCCAGCCGCTGGCCCAACAACGGCACCGACAAGTTCATGCTCAGCGGCGGCGAGACCAACGCCTCGCCCGTCTGCGACGACACGGTCGGGGCGTTCATGGTCTGGGACGCGAGCGCCGTCGGCAGCGCCGCCAAGCCCAACGTCGGCGCGAAGTTCAACCTCGTCGACGAGGTGCGCCCGGTCAACGGCGCCTACGTCGACGGCCACTCGCCGGTCAACGGCCTGGGCTGCTCGGTGCACTGGTTCAACGAGCACCCGACCTTCAAGAACGGCGGCCTCGTCGCGCTGGCCGAGTACGAGAACGGCACGCGCCTGGAGCAGATCCGTCCCGACGGCAAGATCGTCGAGCAGGGCTACTTCCTGCCGCTCGGCGGCTCGACGTCCTCGCCGTTCTGGAACCCCAACGGCAAGGTCATCTACTCGATCGACTACGCGCGCGGCATCGACGTCCTGCGCTACACGGGCGACACCTACGTCCCGGCGTCCAACGGCACCGTCACCCCCCAGCCGGGCACGACCCCGGGCACCGGCGGCGCCTCCCCCGGCACGACCGGCAGCGCCTGCGCGTCGGCCGCCGGCTTCGACAGCGTGACCGTCAAGGCGAAGGGCTCCAAGCTGCAGTTCAGCGCCAAGCGCCGGCAGGCCAAGCCGTTCGACGTCTCGCTGTTCCAGCTGTCCAGCGGCCGCAAGGTCATCGACAACAAGCTACGCGGCAGCGGCAAGAACCTGTCGACCGGCAAGCTCCTCACGCCCAAGGGGGCCACCGACGGCTACTACCTGGCGCGCTTCCGCATGAAGCTCGGCAGGACGACCGACACCCGCCGGCTGACGCTGCTGCGCAAGAACGGGAAGTTCCGGATCGTGCAGGACTTCTACCAGCGCACCGACTGCGGCCTGCTGCGGACCTACAAGCTGTCCTCCGCGGTCTTCGGCGGCACGCGGAACGCCCCACTGGGCATCGCCTACCGGCTGGCCCGCGGCGCGCGGAAGGTGACGATCCGGGTCACGGTCGGGTCGCGCACGGTCAAGACGTTCACGGGCGGTGGGGACGCGGCGAAGACCTACCGCTTCAGCGTCCCGGCGGGCCTGGTCCGCAAGGGTCAGCTGGCCAAGGTCACCGCCACCGTCGACACCGCCGCGCCCACCAAGCCGCAGGTCTTGTACGCCAAGCGCATCTGATTCGTGGAGAATCCCGGGCGTGCGCATCTCGGCCAAAGCTGACTACGCCGTCCGGGCCGCCATCGAACTGGCGCAGGCGCACGGTGGTGATCGCCCCCGCAAGGGCGACGCCATCAGCCGGGCCCAGGACATCCCGCTGAAGTTCCTGGAGAACATCCTGGCCGACCTGCGCCATGCCGGCCTGGTCCGCAGCCAGCGCGGGGCCGACGGGGGCTACTGGCTCAACCGCGACCCCGCGGAGGTCACGGTGGCCGACGTCATCCGCGCCGTCGACGGCCCGCTCGCGTCGATCCGCGGGCAGCGTCCTGAGGATGTGCCCTACGAGGGCAGCGCCGAGCCGCTGCAGCAGGTCTGGATCGCGGTGCGCGCCAACCTGCGCGCCGTCCTGGAGCGCACCACGCTGGCCGACCTGGCCCAGGGCAAGCTGCCCCAGCCGGTCGCCAAGCTGGCCGCCGACCCCGAGGCGTGGACCACCCGCTGAGAATTTGTTGAGACATTCCCGTGCGGGGTGTGTTCTACGGACATGACATCCCGCATGCTGCTCGTCGCCGCCCTGGCGACCGTCGCCATCCCGGTGGCCGCCGACGCGAAGGGCAAGGACGACCATCCCGCCAAGGGCGGGTCGAAGGTCACCAAGCCCGCGAAGCCCAAGAAGGCCAAGCCGGTGCCCGCCGCCATCAAGGACTGCGCCGCTGACGGCGACCTCGACGCCGTCTACTCGCCCGGCGCGCTGAACAACGCGCTCAAGCGCTTCCCGGCCGACGTCGGCACGTACACCGACTGCAAGGACCTGCTCCGCTTCGCGCGGGCCGCCGGCCCCGTCGTCCCCGTGAACAAGCGGGTCGCCCGCGTCCGCACGCTGTGCATCGGCAGCGCCTACGAGGTCAGCGTCGCCAAGGGCACGAAGACCATCGGCACCGCGACGACCAAGTCCTGCAAGAGGCACACGCGTGTGACGAAGGTGCCCGTCACCGCGACGTTCAGCAAGCGCAAGGGCCGCGAGTCGAAGGGCACCGTCACCGTCAGGCCCGGCGGCAAGACCCTGACGTTCGCCGTGCGCCTCACCGGCCGCAAGATCGCCGACTGATCCTCCTCCACGCGCGCAGGCAGGCGCCCCGGCGCCTGCCTGCGCAACACCTCCGGTCAGTTCAGCGGACGCTGACGCCGGTCGGGCTTTCGGCCACGGCCCGAGCCCAGACGACGTCGCCGGCGCGCAACTCCAGCGCGTCGGCCTCGGCGCGCGTGAGCTGGGCGGTGATGTCGCCGCCGTCGGGCGCGGTGAGCTCGACGCGGACCTCGAAGCCGAGGTGCGCCACGCGGACCACCTGCGCCTCGACACCGCCGTCGGCGGGGTCGGCGCGGAGCTCGACGTCGTGCGGCCGGACCAGCGCGCCGTTCAGCGTGGTCGTCTCGCCGAGGAAGCCCATGACCCAGTCGCTGGCGGGTTCGTCGTAGAGCTCGCGCGGGCTGCCCACCTGGGCGATCTCGCCGGCCTGCATCACCGCGATGCGGTCGGAGACGTCCAGCGCCTCCTCCTGGTCGTGGGTGACCAGGACCGTGGTGACGTGGACCTCGTCGTGCAGGCGGCGCAGCCAGGCGCGGAGGTCGGCGCGGACCTGCGCGTCGAGCGCCCCGAACGGCTCGTCGAGCAGGAGGACCTTCGGCTCGACCGCCAGCGCGCGGGCCAGGGCCATGCGCTGGCGCTGGCCGCCGGACAGCTGCGAGGGGTAGCGCGTCTGGTAGCCGTCGAGGCCCACGATCGTGAGCAGCTCGTCGACGCGGGCCTCGATCTCCGCCTTCGGCCGCTTGCGGACGCTGAGCCCGAACGCCACGTTCTGGCGGACGGTCATGTGCTTGAAGGCCGCGTAGTGCTGAAAGACGAAGCCGATGCCGCGGGCCTGCGGGGCGACGCGCGTGACGTCGTCCCCCGCGATGACGACGGTCCCGCCGTCGGGGACCTCGAGGCCGGCGATGACGCGCAGCAGCGTCGACTTGCCCGAGCCCGACGGCCCCAGCAGCGACGTCAGCGAGCCGGACTCGATCTCCAGGCTGACGTTCTTCAGGGCGTGGAAGTCCCCGTAGGTCTTGGTGACGTCGGACACCGAGATCATCGGTTGTGGTCCTCCCTGCGCGGGTTGATGAGGGTCATCGTCAGCAGCGTCGCCAGGGCGATCACCGCCAACAGCGCCGACGCCGCGTAGGCGCCGGCCAGGTCGAAGTTCGTAAAGCGCTTCTCCACCAGCAGGGTCAGCGTCTCCGTCTCCCCGGCGACCTTGCCGGACACGACCGACACGGCGCCGAACTCGCCGATGGCGCGCGCAACCGACAGGACGACGCCGTAGGCGACGCCCCAGCGGATCGCCGGCAGCGTGATGCGGAAGAACGTCTGCCACGAGGAGGCGCCGAGCGTCGCGGCCGCCTGCTCCTGCTCGTCGCCGATCTCGCGGAGCACCGGCGCGACCTCGCGGGCCACGAACGGCAGCGACACGAAGATCGTGGCGAGGACCATGCCCGGGACGCTGAAGATCACCTGGATGCCGTGGTCGGCCAGCCAGGGGCCGAACCAGCCGACGCGGCCGAAGACGAGCACCAGCGCCAGGCCGACGACGACGGGGCTGATCGCGAACGGCAGATCGACGATGGCCTCCAGCAGCGCCTTACCCCGGAAGTTGCCGCGGACCAGGACGATCGCGGTGAGGATGCCGAGCGCGGTGTTCAGCGGCACGGCGATCGCCGCGATCTCCAGCGTCAGGCTGAACGCGTGGATCGCCGCCGGCGTGGTGACGCTGTCGATGACGGCGCCGACCCCGTGCTCGAACGTGCGGTACAGCACGACACCGAGCGGCACGAGCAGCAGCAGCGCCAGGTAGCCCAGCGCGAGGACGCGCAGCGTCAGCCGGGTGGAGCGGGACTGCCCGGTCATGCGTGCGCCGACCGCCGCTCGTAGGTGCGGATGCCGATGAGGACCAGCAGCGAGACGACCAGCAGCTCGACGCTGACGGCGGCTGCGGGGACCGGGTTGTCGGTCGACTCCTGCAGCTTGAAGATGTACACGGAGCTGACCTCGGTCTGGAACGGCACGTTGCCGGAGATCAGGACGATGGACCCGAACTCGCCCACCGCGCGCGCGAAGCTCAGCGCCGCGCCGGAGACGACCGCCGGGCGCAGGTTGGGCAGCACGATCCGGCGGAAGGTCTGCGCGGGCGTGGCGCCCAGTGAGGCGGCGGCCTCCTCCATCTCGCGGTCGAGTTCCAGCAGCACCGGCTGCACGGCGCGCACGACGAACGGGAGCGTCACGAACAGCAGGGCGAGGAGGACGGCCCAGCGGGTGTAGGTCACGTCGACGCCGACCGGCGAGTTGTGGCCGTAGAGCGCGATGAGCGTGAGGCCGGCGACGATCGTCGGCAGCGCGAACGGCAGGTCGATCAGCGCGTTGACGATGGCCTTGCCGCGGAAGTCGTCGCGCACGAGGACCCAGGCGATCAGCGTGCCCGTGATCGCGTTGAGCGCGGCGGCGGCCAGCGAGACCAGCACGGTGAAGACCAGCGCGTTGACGGCCTGGCGCGAGCTGATCGCATGCCAGAACGTGCCGGTGCCGCCGTCCAGCGACTTGGCGGTGACGGCCGCCAGCGGCAGCAGCACGATGGCGCTGAGCCACAGGGTCACGACCCCGAGGCCCAGCGGGCCCCCGCCGGCCGTCGCGCCCGTGCGGGCGCGACGGCTGCGAGGCCGGGTGAGGACCGAGGCGCTCACTTGGACGTCGAGACCCCGGCGTCCTTCTCGATGTCGGCGATCTCGCCCTTGTCCGGGTCGAAGAGCGTGTCGTTGACCTTCTCCCAGCCACCGAGGTCCTCGATGGTGCGCAGCTTGGCCGGCTCCGGGAACTTCGCCGCGTTGGCCTTCAGGACCTCCTCGTTGACCGGCCGGTACCCCCAGTCGGCGAACTTTGCCTGGGCCTCCGGGCCGAGGACGTAGTCGAGGAACGTCTTGGCCTGCGCGGGAGCTGACTTCGTCGTCGCGATGTCGATGTTGATCTTGATCGTGTCGTCCGGCGTGACGAAGTCGACGTCCTGGCCCTTCTTCTGGGCGGTCGTCGCCTCGTACTCGTAGGAGAGCAGGACGTCGCCCGTGCCGGACGTGAAGTTCTGCAGCGCCTCACGGCCGGACTTGTCCTGCACGACGACGTGCTCCGTGATGAGCTCACGCACGTACTTCAGGCCGGCGGCCGGGTCCTTGCCGCCGTCGGACGCCTGGGCGTAGGCGGCCAGCAGGTTCCACTTGGCCGCGCCGCTGGTGAAGGGGTTGGGCGTCAGCACCTTGATGCCGGGCTTGAGCAGGTCGGCCCAGGTCTTGATGCCCTTCGGGTTGCCCTTGCGGACGATGAAGGAGACCAGCGAGGTGGTGACCAGGCCCTTGTTGGGCGTGCTGTTCCAGCTCGCGTCGACGAGGCCGGCCTTCACCAGGCGCGTCATGTCGGGCTCGGTGGAGAAGGTCACGACGTCCGCCTTCTGCCCCGCCTCGACGGCCCGGCTCTGGTCGCCCGAGGCACCGAAGGAGCTGCTGAACGCGACGTCCTTGCCCGCGTCGGTCTTGCCGAACGCCGGGATGATCTCGTCGTAGACGACCTGCGGGGTCGAGTAGGCGACGAGGGCGAGCTTCGTGCTGCCGGAGCCGCCGGACGAGCCGCCGCCGTCCTTGGTGTCCGAGGCGCCGCCGCAGCCGGCCGCCACCAGGGCGGGAACGGCAAGCAGGGCGATGAGGGTGCGCTTCACGGGGTCGGTCTCCAAATAGGTCAAAGTTGATCGGGTTTTTCGCACTGTACACAATTCCCACCAACGTAGTGCTCTACATGCCTACCGTTTTGGTGCAGAAACAGCACCCCGCCTCCCTCCACCGCGTAGGCTCCGGCCATGCGCCGACGTGTCGCCGTTCTGACCTGCGTGCTGGCCCTCGGGCTCACGGCAACCGCGCAGGCGGTCACCGTCCGGCCGGTTGCCCTCCCGGCCGGCGGCCCGCACGGCCTCGCGGCCATCTCCAACACCGGGGTGTTCGTCGGCGCGCGCGACTGCGGCTACGTCGGCGTGTTCAGCCTCCTCACGCGGAGCTTCACGACGCAGACGACGTCCGGCTTCCCGGCTTGCACGCCGGACTCCGGCGGCGATGGCCGCTCGGTCTTCGACGCTGCCGTGGGGCCCGACGGCCGTTTCTGGTTCACGATCTACGACAGCGGCGAGGTCGGCCGCATCGACGCGAACGGAACGAACTTCCAGAAGCTCGCGATCGGCGCGCACCCGCTGGGCCTCGCAGCCGGGCCCGACAACAAGATGTGGGTCGCGGTGTACGGGGACGGCTCGCCGTTGTCCAGCAAGGTCGTCGTGGTCGACCCCGCCACGTTCACCGCGGACTCGACCCCCGTCGCCGGCGGGCACCTGACCGATGTCGTCCCCAGCCCCGCCGAGGGCGTGGTCTACGTCCTCGACGAGGGGAACAGCCAGATCCTCCGCGCCACGCCGGGCGCCTCGGCGCCGACGCTGTCGCCGAACTGGGCCAGCGGGCTGATGCCGTCGTTCGGGGCGCGATCAACAACGGCAGGCTCTGGGTGACCGACTTCAACGGGAACGTCGTCAAGCGCTTCAACGTCGGCGCCAGCAGCAGCCCTGCCGGATCCACGCCGGTCACCGGCAACCCGCGGTCCATCGCCTTCGACAGCTCCGGGACCGCCGCGTGGGTGACCGACGCAACCACCGGCAAGCTGCACCGCATCCTCGTGGCCGACGGCACCGAGACCGCGATCAGCACCCCGTCCTCGGCGCTGGCCGACATCACCGCCGCAGGTGACGGGCGGCTCTACGCCGCCGACCGAACCAACAGCGGGCTGCTGTCGATCACGCCTGACGGCCCGCCGGAGTTCAACACCGTCGCGGTCGGCGGCGTGACGCAGACGACCGCCCTGGCGACGTTCAACGCCGACCCGTTCGGCACGGGCGGTTCGGTGAAGGTCGAATACGGCCTGACGACCGCCTACGGCAGCAGCTCGTCGGCCTACGCGTTGCCGGAGGCCGACGGCTTCAGCGCCGGCAGCCTGCCGCTGACCAACCTGACGCCCGGGACGACCTACCACTACCGCGTCGTGGCGACCAACACGGTCGGCTCGCAGGTCGGCGCCGACGCGACGTTCACCACGCTGCCGCCCAGCGGCCCGCCGCCGCCCCCGCTGAAGCCGGCGAAGGTCGGCGGCTCGATCAGCGCGACGTTCTCGTTCAGGAAGCGCGTGACGAAGCTCACCGCGCTGACACTGAAGTCGCTGCCCGCCGGCGCGACCGTCACGGTCACCTGCACCGCGCGCCGCTGCGCGTTCACGAAGAAGACCGTGAAGATCACCAAACCCACGAAGTCGCTGGCCCTGAAGTCGATCTTCAAGGGCCGCAAGATCAGGCCCGGCACCGTGATCACCGTGACGATCACCGCACCCGGCTTCATCGGCTCCGTTCGGCGCTACACCGTGCAGGCCCGGAAGAAGCCGACGTCCAAGGCGCTCTGCCTGCCGCTGGGAACGTCCGCCCCGGTCGCCTGCTAGGGGATGAACCGCGTCACGTAGAGATGCGGGCTGAAGAGCTTGGGCGCGCAGCTGCCGACCGACTTCGTGTAGAGCTCGATCGTCCGCGTGACGGTGGCAGCCGTGCCGTTGACCACCGGGATCTCCGAGCCGAGGGCCACGAGGTCGGTGATCGTGTCGCCCCCGTTGATGCCCTGGACGAAGGTGCCGTCGTCGTCCCGGGCGACGTTGCCGGACCCGGTGGCGCCGGTGGCGGTCGCCTCCGGGTTGTACTCCAGCCCGTCCACGACGAGCTGGTAGTTGAGGCCCTGGCCGCCGGTGCACGTTCCGCCACCGGCCACGCCGCCCTGCAGCTTGACGACGAAGCGGATGTCGTCGAGCGCGCCGGCCGGCTGGGAGACCTGGGCGTCGGCGACCTTGGTCCAGACATTCGTGGTGGTGAGGTCCCCGAACGCCTTGCTCACGACGAGCGCCGCGCCGTCACGGCCGTTGGTGCCGTTCGTCCCGTTGGTGCCGTTAGTCCCGCTCGTGCCGTTGGCACCCGCGCCGCCGATGCCGCCCGTCGCACCGGTCGCCCCGCCACCCGGCCGCAGGGACTTCACGAGATCGTCCGCGGTGATCGTCCCATCCTTGATCGCCTTGGACGTGACGCTGCCCTTGCCCAGATCGGCGGCCTTGATGGCGCCGTTCTTGATCGTGACCGAGGTCACCGAGCTCCGGGGCAGCGAGGTCGCGGCGTAGGCGCCGCCCCCCAGCGCGAGCACGAGGGCGAGCGTGGCGGCGACGTCGGCGTAGCGGATGCGCATGCGCGCATCCTGTCACCCGGATGACAGATCAGGCGGCGGCGAGGACGCCGACGAGGTCGAGCAGTCGCTCGGTCTCGGTCTTGTCGATGGTCTGCACACCGAGCTCGCCGGCGGCCACCGCGACAGCCGGATCGAGGTATCCCGTGTACAGCACGATCGGGGTCTCGTCGCCGCGCGAGCGCAGCTCGCGGGCGACGTCCAGGCCGGTCAGGCCCGGCATCCGGTAGTCGAGGACGATGACGTCGATGTCCTCCGCCTCGGCACACCGGCGCAGCGCCATCGTTCCGTCGTAGGCCTCGTCGACCTCCAGGCCGCGCTCCTCCAGGACCATCCGCTGGAAGAACCGCAGACCGGGCTCATCATCGACGACGAGGACGCGGCTCATTGGTCAGTGTCCTCGGTACGGATCGACGAAGACGTCGTCCACCGACCAGCTGCCCGCACCCTGCGGGGTGAAGACGAAACGGACCGGGGTCAGGTCGCCTGGCAGCAGCGGGAGGAGGTTGGCGACGACGAGGAACGGCAGCGTCGGCTTCCACTGACCGCCGGGCAGGACCACGCCGATCGGCAGCGTCGCGGTGAGGCCCAGCGACGTCTCGGTGATGACGTCGACCCGGAGCGAGGACAGAAGGTTCGTGCCGGACGACCGCGCGAAGAAGCGCAAGGTCGGGTACTCGATCCCGACGCACATCGTGTCCGTCGTGGCGCTGGAGCCGGCGGGCAACTGCAGGTGGGCCTGCCCGTTGTCCTCGGCGACCCGCCAGGGCTCGTTACCGGCGGCGATGGACGCGCCACCGCTGAGGTTCCAGCCGTCGGCTGACTCCGCAGTCGCGCCCGGAGCCGGCGTGTAGTGCATGGCATCCGACCACGGCAGGAACACCTGATCGAAGGACGGCTCGGCGCAGTTGGTGACGCCGGCGGTCAGGATGCCTGCGTGGGCGGCCGGAGCAAACGCGAGCGTACTGAGGGCAGCAAGGGCTGGGGCAAGGAAACGACGCACGGGGGAACCTCCGTCAGGGGATTTCACAGCGCCTCCGCACCAGATGTGTCGTCACCAGTTTCATGCGACGCGATCGAACATCCGTCGAAGGACTCCTGCACAATTCAGGACGGGACGACATGAACCTCGTGGATCCCGTCGAGGAACTCGTCGCCGAGCGCCGCTCGGTCCTGTCCCGGCCGCCGACGCCGCGGGAGACGATCGCCTACACGCTCGGCGGCGTAGTCTTCCTGGCCCTCGCGATCCCACTGGCGCTGACAGGGTGGTCCGGCGTCGCCTGGGACTGGCTGCCCGCGATCGCGCTGACGCTCAGCTACGCCGCGGCGACGCGTGTGCGCTTCGAGACCGGCATCGGGTCGACCGACGGCTCGTTGCTGGCGTTCGTCCCCATGTTGTTCGTGCTGCCCGCGGAACTCGTGCCGCTGCTCGTCGCCGCCGGGCTGTTCATCGGCCGTCTTCCCGACCTGCTGCGCCGCGAACTGCACCCGCTGAAAGCGCAGGCGCCCCTGACCAACTCCCTGCACGCGCTGGCCCCGGCCGCGGTCCTGGCCCTGGCCGCGGACGCCGCCGGTCCGTACTGGGGCGACTGGCCCTGGTACCTGCTGGCCTTCGTCAGCTACGCGCTGAGCGACGCGGTCACGGCCATCGTCACTGAGTGGGTCGCCCACAAGATCACGCCGTCGCTGCAGCTTCGGGTTCTTGCCGAGGTCTACGCGCTGGACGCACTGCTGGCCCCGCTGGGGCTCATGGCGGCGTTCGCCACGCGCGACGCGCCCTACGCCTTCCTGCTCGCCGCGCCGCTGCTGGTGCTGCTGCGCGGGGAGGCCCGCGAACGTGCGGCCCGGCTGGACAAGGCCCTGGAGCTGTCGGAGTCGCGGCGGGAGCTGCTGGAGGCCGAGCTCGCCGCCGCGCGCTCGCGCGAGGAGACGCTGGCGACGGTGTCGCACGGGCTGCAGCTGCCGCTCGCGTCGCTGATGGGGCTGACGGGGCTGCTGCGCGAGCGTGGCGAGGACCTCACTGCGGGGCGCCGCCAGGAGATCGCCGACGCGCTGCACGGCGAGGCCCGCGGGCTGCGCCAGCTCGTCCGGCAGGCGCTGGACTTCGTCGCCCTGCGGTCCGGGCGCGACCTGCTGATCGCACCCGGCGACACCGACCTCGCCCCCATCGCCGAGGAGGCGGGGGTGAGCGTCGAGCCCGGGCCCCGCGTGCACGTCGACGCCGCGCGCCTGCGGCAGGTCCTGATCGCCCTGCGCGACTACTCCGCCCGCTGCGGCGGCTCGGACCTGTCGCTCGTGGCGCACGACGGGACGCTCGTCGCGCACGTCTCCCTCCCCGGTCCGCGACCGGACGGCCTGTTCGCCGCACCGGAGGGCCCGCTGGGCACCGACGAGGCCGCCGGGCCGGGCATCGACCTCTACGTCGCGCACGAGCTGTGTGCCCTGATGGGAGGTGAGTTGGCGACTTCTGCGCAGGATGCGGGATGGACGCTGACCGCCCGTCTCCCCGCGCGGCAAAACCGCCGACCGGGCGAGTAGGGTCATCAGCCCTTTCTATGCATTACCCGATCGAGACCCTGACCCCCGCGGAGCAGGCGCGACTCGCGCCGCACGTCACCAACCTCGATCGCCCGGTGTTCGCGCTCACGAACCTGCCGGAGACCGTCAAGGGCGCGCTGTTCGCCCGCTACTCGCGCTACCCCGGCACGCTGCGCCGCCTGTTCCTCGACGAGTTCGCCGACTCCCTGCCGGAGCTCACCGGCGGCTACGACGACAGCGAGGGCGCCCGCGCGGCGGAGCTCTACGAGCGCATCTTCGTCGGCTACGGCGACGACTCCGTCGCCCAGCTCGGCGGGGCGCACATCGCCTGCGAGTGGGTTTCCAACGTCCTCACCAAGGTGCTGCAGCGCCCGCGCCTGGGCGCGTACCTGGAGCAGTCCACGCGCTACATCGCCTACGACACGCCGATGAACGCGGCGGGCGACTTCCGCTACTACCGCGACGCCGCGCTCGGTCCGGAGTACGAGGCGACGATGGACGAGCTGTTCCGCGTCTACGCCAGCGTGCTGCCGGCCGTCCGGGGCTGGGTCGAGGCGTCGTTCCCCGGCGACCCGTCGCCGGCGCGCACGCGCGCGGTGGGGGCGAAGGCGCTGGACCTGACACGCGGCCTGCTGCCGTCGTCGGCCCTGTCGCACATGGGCATCTTCGCCAGCGGCCAGACCTACGAGCAGCTGATCCTGCACCTGCTGGCGCATCCCCTGCCGGAGGCGCGGGAGGTCGGGTCGATGATGCTCGACGCGATCAAGGCGGTCATGCCGTCGTTCGTGTCGCGCGTGGAGCGCCCGGACCGCGGCGGGGAGTGGATCTCCTACCTGCAGGACCGCGACGCCGCCGGCGCCCGCTGGGCGCAGCGCCTGGGCCTGGACCGCTCGGCCACCGAGGCCGAGGGGCGCCCGTCGGTGCGGCTGCTGCACGTCGACGGTGACGAGGACGCGCTGCTGTCGTCGCTGCTGTTCGAGGCCACCGGCGCCGCGGAGGAGGAGACGCGCATCCGCCTGGCCGCGCTGTCGGGCGACGAGCGCGCCGCGATGCTGGCCGACCTCGTGGGCACGCGCGCCAACCGCCGCCACCGGCCCGGCCGCGGGTATGAGGCCCTGCGCTACCGTTTCGAGATCGTCTCCGACTACGGCGCCTTCCGCGACCTGCAGCGCCACCGCATGCTGACCGTGCAGTGGCAGACGCTGACGCCGGACCTCGGCGCGGGCGTGCCCGAGGAGATCGACGCGGCCGGGTGCGGCGAGGACTACCGCCGCGCGCTGGACCTGTCGCGCGGCGAGTGGGAGCGCCTCATCGCCAACGGCCACCCCAAGCAGGCCGCGATGTACGCGCTGTGCCTCGGGTTCCGCATCCGCTACGTCCTGGACTGCAACGCGCGGGAGGCCATGCAGCTCATCGAGCTGCGCTCGGGCCGGGAGGGGCACCCGTCCTACCGCGCCGTCGCCCACGAGATGCACCGCCTGATCGAGGGCGTCCACCCGGCCGTCGCGGCGTCGATGCGCCACGTCGACAACGACGTCGAGCCACGGCTGGAGCGCATCCTCAGCGAGATGCGCACGCAGTCCAAGCTGGACGCGCTCTCCTCGCGCTGATGTGGCTGTTCTCCTAGCGCTGCTCTCGGCAGCCTCCTGGGGGTCCAGCGACTTCATGGCCGGCCGGCTGTCGCGCCACGAGCGGGTGCTCGTGGTGCTGGCCTGGACGCAACTGGTCGGGCTCGGGGCGGTCGTCGTCCTGCTCGTGGCCAGCGGCGAGCCGTTCCCCGGCTGGGGTGAGATGTGGCCGGCGCTGCTGGCGGGCGCGGTCGGCCCGGTGGCGCTGGGCTGCTTCTACCGCGGGCTAGCCATCGGGACGATGAGCGTCGTCGCCCCGATCTCGGCGACATCGGTGGTCGTGCCGACGGTGGCCGGCCTGATGTCGGGCGACCGGCCCTCGGCGCTGGCAGGCATCGGCATCGCCTTCGCCGCGGTGGGCATCGTCTTCGCGTCGCGGGAGACGGCGGAGGCCGGAGCGGACTCCTCCCGCGCGAGCATCGTCCTGGCGCTCATCGCCGCGGCGGGCTTCGGCGTCTTCCTCACCTCGCTGGCCGGGGCCAGCGACGCCAGCACGCCCTGGGCGCTGTTCCTGGCCCGCGGGGTGTCCGCGGCGATCTGCCTCGTGGCGCTCTCGGTGGTGGCGACCGGCGAGCGCCGGACCTTCCGGCGGGCCGACCTGCGGGTGGTGCTGGCGGTCGGGGTGCTCGACGTCCTGGCCAACACGCTCTACGCCGTGGCCACGACGAAGGGCCTGCTGGCGATCGTCGGGGTCCTGGGGTCGCTGTACCCCGTCACGACCGTGATCCTGGCCCGCGTCCTGCTCGGCGAGCGGCTCAACCGGGCGCAGCAGACGGGCGTCGTCCTCGCGTTCTGCGGGGTCGCGCTGATCTCGCTCTGAGGACCGCATTCGGTCTGTACAGTTACGACCGATCGCGCCATCCGAGGGCGGCCGGTGGGGCCACCCGGGTGCGGATCAGAGAGGACACATACCCGTGCTTGTTCCCGCTTCGAGCGTCCGCCCGCGGACGGCTCCGCTGTGCCGCGTTGCCGGTCCGGCCCTCACCGGCTGCTGCAGACATCCCGAGGTCGACGCCGCGGAGGTCGCCCGATGACGCGCCGGGTGATCGCGGCTGCGGCGCTGGCCGTGGCCGTCGCGTTCAGCGGCTGCGACGGCATCGTCGGGACCGGCGCCAACGACACGTCCAAGAAGGACGACGGCCCGCTGAAGACCGGCGAGATCTCCGCCAAGGCGGAGAAGGCCCCCGCGATCGGCGCCGGCCGGGCGACCCCGGCCAAGGCCTCGCTGCTGAGCGCGGAGGCCACCGGCGCCACGGCGTCCGCCGGCACATCCAAGGGCTACGAGCCGACCGGTGAGATCATCGCCGACTCCGGCTTCCGCCCGGAGACCGACGGCTTCAACTTCGAGAACTACGGCAACGACGTCGAGCCGGAGAACATGACGGCGCGGGAGATGGTCTCCCTGTTCGGCGCGCAGGTCTGCGCCGGCGGCGAGGCCGATGACTGCACGCTGATCCCCGCGGCCAAGCGCTGGATGGAGAACGAGAACGCCCGCATGAACGGCGGGCACTGCATGGGCTTCTCCGTCGCCGCGCTGCGGTTCTGGGAGGAGACGCTGTCCACCGGTGACTTCGGCGCCGACGCGACGCACAAGCTCGTCATCCCGGGCAACACCGACCTGCAGTCCCTCATCGCCGAGTCGTGGGTCTACCAGGACCTCCCTCAGGTGCAGCGCAAGATGGTGCAGGGCGTGCCGTCCGACGTCCTGCAGAAGCTCGCCGACTCGCTGAACGACGGCAGCGAGCAGTACACCATCGGCATCTTCAAGGCCGACGGCTCCGGTGGTCACGCGATCACGCCGTTCGCCATCGAGGAGACCGGCGACGGCACCTACGCGATCCTCGTCTACGACAACAACTTCCCGGGCATCACCCGGGCGATCGACGTCGACCTCAACGAGGAGACCTGGCACTACGTCGGCGGCACCAACCCCAAGGACCTCGACGAGGTCTACGAGGGCAACGCCGAGACGCAGTCGCTGATGCTGCTGCCGACGGGTCCGGGTGAGAAGCAGCAGCCCTGCCCGTTCTGCTCCGGCGAGGACACCGGTGACGGTGGCGACCTCGGGTCGGTCCTGCCCAAGGACGAGCAGTACTCCGAGATCACGCTGGGCGGCGCGGTGACCAACCACCCGCACCTGATCCTCACCGACGACAAGGACCGCCAGACCGGCATCATCGACGGCAAGCTCGTCAACGACATCCCGGGCGTGAGGGTCGTCCAATCCTTCTCCACGAGGAACTGGGAGGCGGCCCCGGAGCCGAAGTTCCAGGTGCCGCCGGGCGCGGACATCGCGATGACCGTCGACGGGTCCTCGCTGACCAAGACGGCGACGTCGAAGATCGACATCGTCGGCAACGGCCTGGTGATCGCCATCGACGAGGTGAAGATCCGGCCCGGTCAGCAGGACAACGTGTTCATCTCCGGCGAGGGCTACGGCCTCTACTACGAGTCCAACGGCAAGGACGAGTCACCCGAGTTCTTCGCCGGGCTGACCGACGGCGACAACTCCTACACGTTCGCCGCGACCGCGGTGGGCATCCGCAAGGGGTCGACCGTCGGCCTGATCATCGACAAGGAGTCCGGGACGGTCCTGCTGGACGGCGACGGCTCCAAGGGCTCCATCGAGGGCAAGGCGTACTTCGCGCTGGTGGTCGACAAGGTCACCGCCGACTACGAGCACACCTGGACCACGTCGGACCTGAAGCTCGGCGACAAGGACGGCGTGTACTTCAACTACAAGGAGACGCCGAAGGCGGGCAAGCCGTTGAAGCTCGAGGTCGGGCCGGAGGACGGGCCGTTCAAGACCGTCCGCGCGCAGTGGGACCCGTGATCTCCTAGGCGGTGGCGGGCGCCGCCTTGGCGCGGCCGCCCGCACCGGCGACGGCGGCCGCGGCGGCACCCGCAAGCCCCGCAGCCGCATACGCCGGCGTGGTGCCCTGCGTCTCGACGAGCGCGCCGGCCAGCGCGGCACCCGCCGCCGAGCCGGTCGCGGACGCGGTCGCCAGCCAGGCGAACGCCTCGGTGACCGCGTGCTTGGGCGCGTGGCGGTCGGTGTGGGCGTAGACCACCGCGAACGTCGGCGCGATGGTCGCGCCCGCCAGGACGATGAGCGCCGGGCTGACGATCAGCGCCGCGTGGGTGACGCCGAGGGCGGTCAGGCAGGTCGTGATGCCCGGGGTGCCCTTGCGCGTCGCCAGCGCGCCACCGGCCAGCGACCCGATGCCCCAGAGGCCGAGGTAGCCGGCGGCGCCGGCGTTGCCGACCTGCGCGGTGATGGCGACCTCGGTGACGCCGAACACGACGCCCGCGCCCGCCATCACGCCGACGAGGCGGCGGACCGCGGGGGTCCGGAGCGGGCCGGCGCCGCCGGTCTCGTGCCTGGGCGTCGGGGTCCACCTGCGGCTGGCGGGATGTCGGGCGAACACGAGCGTCGCCGCGAGGCCGATGGCTCCGGCAGTGGCGAGGGCGGCCGCGGTGCCGAGGACCGCGCCGGTGAGCAGCGCGACCGGCGGGCCCGCGACCCAGGTGAGCTCGACGATCGTCGCCTCGGCCGTGAAGGCGCGCTGCAGGTCGTGGCCGGCGACCAGCTGCGGCAGGAGGGTGCGCAGGCAGGCGCCCACGGGCGGCGTGGTCAGGCCGATGCCCGCGGCCAGGACCACGAGCAGCGCCGGGGTGGCGGGCGCGATGGCGACGGCCGCGAGCAGGGCCGCCTGGGCGGGCGCGGCGGCCCTGAGCACCCTGGTCTGCCCGACGCGGTCGGCAGCACGGCCCAGCGCCGGACCGCCCGCGCCGAGCGCGACCGCGTAGGCGGCGCTGACCAGGCCGGCGATCTGGAAGGAGCCCGTGAGGTGCTGGGCGTGGACCAGCAGGGCGATGCTCATCATCGCGTTGGGGACGCGCGCGACGACCGAGGCGGTGAGCAGCGACTTGGCGTGACCGAACATGCGGTGTAGCTTGCTCGGCGACTGGTTCTGTTTCGAGGACCACTTTGGTGATGCCTGACGAGACCACTTTGGAGCTCCTGTTGCAGGTCGACCGCGCCGCCGCGGCGACGCTGGGCGAGCAGGTCGAGGTCGCCCTGCGCGAGGCGATCCGCTCGCGGTCGCTGGCCGAGGGTGCGCGGCTGCCGTCGACCCGGGACCTCGCGGAGCAGCTCGGGGTGTCGCGGCGGATCGTCGTCGACGCGTACGCGCAGCTGTCGGCCGAGGGGTGGCTGGCCCTGCGGCGGGGTGCGCGGCCCACGGTTGCCGCGGTGATGTCGGAGGCGGGTCCACTTCGGCATCGCGGTGATGCCGAAGCGGACCCACCGGCGCCGGTCGCCCGTTACGACCTCCGTCCGTCGGTGCCGGACGTGTCGTCCTTCCCCCGTGCGGTCTGGCTGCGCTGCCTGAGGACCGCGGTGACCTCGATCTCCGACCACGACCTCGGCTACGGCGACGTGCGTGGGGTGTTGGAGCTGCGGACCGCGCTGGCGGAGTACCTCGGTCGTGTGCGCGGCGTCGTCTGCCGCCCCGAGCAGGTGGTGGTGACGTCGGGGTACTCCCAGGCGCTGGGCCTGGTCGCCCGTGCGCTGGCCGAGGGTGGCGCCTCGTCGATCGCGCTGGAGCGCCCCGGCGACCGGGAGTACCGGCAGATCGTCGCGCGCTCCGGGCTGCGTGTCGTCGAGGTCGAGGTCGACGCCGACGGGCTGCAGGTGGCGGCGCTCGGCGATGTCGACGCGGTCTGCGTCGCGCCCGCCCACCACAGCGCGACCGGAGCGGTGCTGGCGCCGCCGCGGCGGCGGGCGCTGGTCGACTGGCTCGTCGCGCGGGACGCCGTCGCGCTGGAGGACGACTACGACGCCGAGTACCGCTACGACCGCGCGGCGGTCGGCGCCCTGCAGGGCCTGGCGCCCGACCGCGTCGCCTACGCCGGCACGGCGTCCAAGACGCTGGCCCCGGCGCTGCGGCTGGGCTGGCTGGTCGTGCCGCCGTCGCTGCTGGACGCCGTCGTGCTGGAGAAGACGCTGGCCGACCGCGGCTCGGCGCGCATCGAGCAGCTCGCATTCGCCGACTTCCTGCGCCGCGGTGAGCTGGACCGCCACCTGCGGCGCATGCGCACGAGCTACCGCGAGCGGCGTGCCGCGCTCGTCGCGGCGCTGGCCGCGGTGCTGCCCGGTGCCGAGGTCATCGGCATCCCGGCCGGCCTGCAGCTCGCGGTCCGGGTGGATGCCGACCTCACCGCCCTGCAGAAGGCGGCCACCCGACGTCGCCTCGCGCTGAACACCATCGACGGCGCCCCAGGGACGCTGGTCCTCGGCTACGGCCGCCTACCCGTCGCGTCGGCCCGCCCCGCGGTCCGCGCGCTCGCCGCCGCGCTGGAGGAGTCCCGGTGACCGCGCCCCACTCGCCGAACACGCTTTAGTGCCGCGCCCACGCCGTGAAAAAGCGTGTTCGACCCCTCAGGCCGGAGCACCCGCCCGCCGAACACGCTTT
>CAYUDT010000045.1:23536-35663 GCA_964443695.1 uncultured Conexibacter sp.
TGAAAAAGCGTGTTCGACCCCTCAGGCCGGAGCACCCGCCCGCCGAACACGCTTTAGTGCCGCGCCCACGCCGTGGAAAAGCGTGTTCGACCCCTCAGGCCGGAGCACCCGCCCGCCGAACACGCTTTCGTGCCGCGCCCACGCCGTGAAAAAGCGTGTTCGACGCGTGGGTGCGGTCAGATGTCGATCGGTGCGGGGGCCGACTCGATGACGCCGAGGATCTCCCTGACGCGGCAGACGAGCAGGCGCTCGTCCTCCACCTCGACCCAGACACCTGCGGTGCGCGGGAACACGACGTGGTCGCCCGGGGCGACCGGCATCTTGAAGTCGGGCAGGTCGGGCGGGCCCTCGCCGACCGCCAGGACGATGCCCTCGTTGGGCGGCAGGTCCTGGGTGCCCTGCGGCACGAGCAGGCCGGACTTGCGCATCCGCTCGGGCTCGAGCTCCTTGATGACCACCTGGTCGAACAACGGGCGTAGGACGTCTGGCATGCGCGCTGAAGCGTATTGAGCGCGCTGAATTGTGGGTTCATGCACAACGCCTTGTCGTCTGCACGCAACCGTTTTGACACTTGTCGGGGGCGGTGTCGACTCTGCGTGACCCGCCCTCCCACGTGGGGTTCGATGGGGGCAGATGCCCCCGACAGCGCTCCTCTTCCCCGGCCAGGGAAGCCACCACGACGACATGGACGCCCCATGGCGTGGGAGCCTGACCTTCGAGCGGGGGCTCCAGGCGCTGGGCTTCGATCCCTTCGCCCGGCTGCACGAGGGCACGGCCATGCAGCAGCCCGCGCTGCTGCTCGTCTCGCTCGCCGCCTGGGCCGACGACGCCGACGCCCGCGGCAGCGCGATCGCCGCCGCCGGCCACTCGCTGGGTGAGTACGCGGCGCTCGTCGCCGCCGACGTCCTGACCGTCGAGGACGCTGTGAGGCTCGTCGCCGAGCGTGGCGCCGCGATGGACGAGGCCGCCCGGCTCAACCCCGGCAGCATGACGGCGTTCCTCGGCGGCGACCCGGCTGCCGTCATGGCACTCGCCGAGGAGCTGGAGCTGACGGTCGCCAACGACAACGCCCCCGGCCAGCTCGTGCTGTCCGGCTCGCTGGCGCAGCTGGACGCGGCCGAGGCCCGGGCCGCCGACACCGGCGCCCGCGCCAAGCGGCTGGACGTCGCGGGCGCATTTCACTCCCCGCTGATGGCCCCCGCGGCCGAGCGCCTCACCGCCGCGCTGCAGGCCACGCCGTTCGAGAAGGGCCAGATGCCCGTCTTCTGCAACTCCACCGCCGCGCCGTTCACCGACCCGCAGACCGAGCTGGCCGGCAACCTGCTCAAGCCGGTCCGCTGGCGCGAGACGCTGCTGGCCCTGCGCGCGTCGGGTGTCGAGCGCTTCACCGAGCTTGGTCCCGGCAAGGTCCTCTCCGGTCTGGTCAAGCGCACCTTGCGCGAGGTGGCCGCATGATGCGCGCGGAGCGCTCGTCCGCCGGGCAGATGAAGGCCGGGGTCTTCGGCGTCGGCTCCGCGCTACCGGAGCAGGTCATCACCAACGCCGAGTGGTCGCGCAAGCTCGACACCACCGACGAGTGGATCGTCCGCCGCACCGGCATCCGCGAGCGCCGCTGGATCAACGGCCACGACGGCACGCTCGCCGAGCTGGCCGCGCGGGCCTGCCAGGCCGCGCTGGACGACGCCGGCCGCACGGCCGACGAGGTCGACCGCATCATCGTCTCCACCATCACCCCGGACCGGATCTTCCCGGGCCTCGCCCCGGAGGTCGCGCGCCTGCTCGGCTGCGCCTCCGGCGGCGCCTCGGACATGAGCGCCGCCTGCGCCGGGTTCGTCTACGGCCTCGACCAGGCCGCCGCGCTCGTGGAGTCCGGCCGCGCGCGCGTCGTGCTCCTGTGCGGCGCCGAGGCGCTGTCGCGCATCGTCGACGAGACCGACCGCGGGACGGCGGTCCTCTTCGGCGACGGTGCGGGCGCCGTGGTCGTCGCCGCGGGGGACCTCGACCGCGGCTGCGGCACGTTCGCGCTGCACGCCGACGGCACGATGGCCGACGCGCTGTACGCCGGTCAGGACGACCGCTTCATCCGCATGCGCGGCCAGGAGGTCTACCGCCACGCCGTCACGCGGATGGTCGAGTCCACGCGCGAGGCGCTGGCGCGGGCCGGCGTGACCGCGCAGGACCTCGACCTGCTCGTCGCCCACCAGGCCAACGCGCGCATCATCGAGACCGTCGCCGACGAGCTCGGCGTGGACCGTGACCGCGTCGTCATGGACATCGAGCGGGTGGCCAACACCTCGTCGGCCTCGATCCCGTTGGCGCTGGCCCGTGCCCAGGAGAGCGGGCAGCTGCGGCCCGGGATGCTCGTCGGGATCGCCGCGTTCGGCGGCGGCTTCGTGTGGGGCGCCGGCGTCATCGGCTGGAAGGAGCGCGCCAGTGTCTGCATCTGAGGCGCCGAAAGTCGCCCTCGTCACCGGGGGGACCCGCGGCATCGGCGCGGCGATCGCCACGCGCCTGGCCGACGACGGCTTCACCGTCGTGCGCCTGGGCCGCAACGGCGGCGGCGACGTGTCGGCCGACGTGGGCGACGCCGAAGCGGTCGAGCGCGCCTTTGCCGAGGTGCGCGAGCGCTTCGGCCCGGTCGCCGTCCTGGTCAACAACGCCGGCGTCACCCGTGACGGCCTGGCGATCCGGATGCCGCTGGAGGACTGGTCGACCGTCGTCGACACCAACCTCACCGGTGCCTTCAACTGCACGCGCCGCGCGCTGGACGACATGCTCAAGGCCCGCTGGGGCCGCATCGTCAACGTCTCCTCGGTCGTCGCCGAGCGCGCCAACCCGGGGCAGGCCAACTACGTCGCTGCGAAGGCCGGACTGCTCGGCCTGACGCGCACCGTCGCCCGCGAGATGGCCCGCAAGGGCATCACGTGCAACGCCGTCACCCCCGGCGTCATCGAGACGGACATGACGTCGGACCTGACGAATGCGGCCCACCCAACCCTGGCCGGCGCGGTGCCGGCAGGCCGGGTCGGGCAGCCGGAGGAGGTCGCGCACGCCGTCGCGTTCCTCTGCAGTGACCAAGCGGCGTATGTCAACGGAGCAACCCTGGCCGTCGATGGCGCGCTGGGCGCCTAGGGGTTCCGGAGGCGGCTCGGCCGCCCCCGGCAACCACCGACCTGTCGTCGCCGCCGAGGCGGGCCCCCCTTTCCCAATCAGGAGCACACCATGAGCACCACCATCACCACCGACGAAGTCCTGGCCGCGATCCGCGAGGAGCTCGTCTCCATCAAGGTCCCGGGGGCCGAGGACGCCACCCCCGAGACGACCTGGGCCGACCTCGACGTCGACAGCCTCGACCTCGTCGAGCTCGTCAAGGCGCTGGAGGACCGCTTCGACGTCGCGATCTCCGACGACTCGCTGAAGTCGATCGCCTCCGTCGGCGACGCGATCGACGTCGTCACGTCGCTGCGGGGCAACTGATGGAGGGCGTCGTCGTCACCGGCCGCGGTGTCGTGTCCTCGCTCGGCGAGGACCCCGGCACGCTGTTCGACGCGCTCTGCGCGCACCGTTCCGGCATCGAGGACGGCACGGGCGCGTGCCGCGACTTCGATCCCGAGGTGGCGATGACGCCGAAGGACGCGCGGCGCGCGGACCGCAACACGCAGCTGGCCGTCGCCGCCGCCCAGGCAGCGTGCGACGAGGCCGGCCTGCCCGACGGGGCCGACCCGGAGCGCACCGCGGTGCTGATCGGCACGGGCGTCGGCGGGCTGGAGACGCTGGAGCGCGAGTGCTCGAAGTTCCTCCAGGAGGGCGAGCGCGGGGTGTCCCCGCTGTTCGTCCCGATGATGATGCCCAACGCCGCGGCGGGCACCGTGGCCATGCGGCTCGGCGCCCACGGCCCGGGTTTCCAGATCGGAAGCGCCTGCGCCTCCGGCGCGCACGCGCTGGGCGAGGCCGCACGGATGATCGCGCGCGGTGAGGCCGACGTCGTCGTGGCGGGTGGCACCGAGGCGGGACTGACCGGGCTGGCGCTGGCCGCCTTCAAGCGCATGGGCGCCCTTTCCCCCACCGGGCAGTCGCGGCCCTTCGACGCGCGGCGCGACGGCTTCGTGATGGGCGAGGGCGCGGGTGTCCTGGTGCTGGAGCGCGAGGAGCACGCGGCAGCGCGCGGCGCCACCGTCTACGCACGGCTGGCCGGGTACGGCGCCTCCAACGACGCCTTCCACATCACCCAGCCCGACGAGCACGGCCGCGGGGCCGTGCGGGCGATGACGGCCGCGCTGGCCGACGCCGGCGCAGCGGCCCGCGACTGCGGGTGGATCTCCGCGCACGGCACGGGCACGCCCTACAACGACCGCATCGAGACGAAGGCGATCCACACGCTCTTCAACGGCTCCGCCCCGCCGGTGTCCTCGCAGAAGTCGCAGGTCGGGCATCTGCTCGGCGCGGCCGGCGCGCTGGAGGCGGTGGTCAGCGTCGAGGCGCTGGGGCGCGGCGTCATCCCGCCGACGTCCAACTACGAGGTCTCCGACCCGGACTGCGACCTGGACTACGTGCCGGCCGGCCCGCGCGAGGCACCGGACCTGAAGCTCGTGCTGTCCAACTCCTTCGGCTTCGGCGGGCAGAACGCCTGCCTGGCCTTCGCGGTGGCGTAGATGTCCTTCTCCACCGACGTCGTCGAGGTCTCCCTTCCCCAGACGCGCCTGGAGCTGCTGTTCGACGCCGGCACCTTCACCCCGCTGCGAAGCGCCGTGGGAGACGGGGTCCTGGCCGGGCACGGGCGCGTGTCCGGCCGCCCCGTCCACGCCTGGGCGCAGGACGGCGGCTTCAAGGGCGGCTCGCTGGGCACCGCCGGTGGCGAGACGATCACGCGCACGATCCGGCGGGCGGCCTCGGCCGGCACGCCGGTGGTCGGGTTCCCCCACTCCGGTGGCGCGCGGCTGCAGGAGGGCGTCGCCGCGCTCAGCGCGTACGCCTCGATCTTCCAGGCGCAGTCGGTGGCCGACGTCCCCCAGATCAGCGTGATCGGCGGCCCGTGTGCGGGTGGCGCGGCGTACTCCCCCACGCTGGGTGACTTCACGGTGATGGCCGGGCCCGAGGCGCGGCTGTTCCTCACCGGCCCGCAGATCATCGAGGCCGTCACGCGCGAGGTCATCAGCGCGGAGGACCTCGGTGGTCCGAAGGTCCACGAGAAGAACGGCGTCTGCCACCTCGTGGCGCGGGACGACGTCGCGGCGGCCGACACGGTGCGCCGGCTCATCGGCTTCCTGCCGTCGCAGGCGCGCGGTTCCCTGCCGCTGGCGCCGCCGCGCGGCGCGCGGCCGGGCTCGCCGGGTGACGCCCTGCCGGAGTCGCCGCGCCAGGTGTACGACGTCCGCGAGGTCGTCGCCCGGATCGTCGACGGCGGCGACCTGCTGGAGCTCGCCCCCCGCTGGGCGCGCAACCTGGTCGTCGGCTTCGCGCGCCTGGACGGGCGCCCGGTCGGCATCATCGCCAACCAGCCGCGCGTGCTGGGCGGCTGCCTGTGCGCGTCCTCGTCGCAGAAGGGATCATGGTTCGTCTCGATGTGCGACCGCTTCGGGATCCCCCTGGTCGTCCTCGTGGACACCCCCGGTTTCCTTCCTGGTGCAACCCAGGAGCGCGACGGTGTATTGCGTCATGGGGCTGCGCTCCTGCGCGCCTTCGGAAGCGCCACCGTCCCCCGACTCACGGTGACGCTGCGCCAGGCCTTCGGCGGCGCGCACATCGTCATGAATTCACGAGACCTCGGAGCCGATCTCACGATGGCCTGGCCCGATGCACGCATCGGGGTGATGGGTGCGCCCCAGGCCGTCGGGCTGGTGCGCCGGCGCGAGATCGCGGCCGGTGCCGACGCAGGCGCGCTGGCCGACGCCTACGCGGCGGAGCACCTGCCGGTGGGCGTGTCCGCCCGTGCCGGCTTCGTGGATGAAGTCGTATCCCCCGAGCGCACCCGCGCCCGGCTCATCGCAGAACTGGAGTCCCTTGGATGGCGTTGACGACGGCTGATCGGGAAAGCGTGCGCTCGCGCAACGCGACGGAGCGGGCCATCCTCGACGCCGCCCGCCAGGCCCTGGCGGGGTGCGACTACGAGAAGCTCACGATGGGCGAGATCGCCCGGCGCGCATACGTCTCGCGGACCGCGGTCTACTTCTACTTCGACGACAAGCGCGCGCTGATCGACCGGTTGATCCAGCGGGCCTTCGCGGACATGTACGAGGCGGCGGCGCCGTACCTCGACGGGCGCGGTGACCCGCGGCGCGAGCTGCGGCTGGGGCTGTCCCGGACCGTCGCCGCCGTCAACGAGAACGGCCACGTCCTGATGCTGGCCGCACGCCTGCTCGGCGAGCACGAGGACCGCATGCCGCCGGAGTGGGCGCCGTACATCATGCGCTTCGTCAACGCGACGGCCAAGCGGATCGCGCGCGACCAACAGCGCGGCATCGCCCCCGTCGACATCCCGGCGCGGGCCTCGGCGCAGGCGCTGCTGGCGATGGTCGAGTCGCACATCACGCGTGAGGTCGTCGTCGGTGGCGGCGACGCGAACGAGTCGATCCGGGTGCTGGCGGAGCTGTGGTGGCGCGCCGTCTACTCCCACCCGGAGGACGTCGTCTCCCGCACGACGTAGCTCGGGCGGCCGGGGTGGCCCGGTAGAACTCCGGGGGTGGAGAAGGTCACCGTCGTCGGTGCCGGAGTGATCGGCCGGACCTGCGCGTTCGCCCTGCGCGAGGCGGGGTTCGACGTGCGCGTCATCGCCCGCGAGGAGCCGACGGTGAGCGAGGTCGCCGGTGGGCTGTGGATGCCGTTCTCGGTGCCGGGCGACCGTCGCGTGCTGATCTGGGCGCGCGGGACCATGCACTGGCTGGAGGAGCGCGGGCACCCGGTCGTGGCCTACCGGCACATCGAGTCGGTCAAGCCCGCGTGGCTGTCGATGATGCCCTCGCACCGTGTGACCGAGGTGGACGCGTCGGAGTGGATCTGCAGCGTCCCGCTGGTGGAGATGCCCCGCCACCTGGCCGAGCTGTGGGACGGGCCGATCGAGATCGCGGACCTGACGGAGCTCCCTTCCGGGCTGGTCGTCAACTGCACCGGCCTGGGCGCGCGGGCCCTGTGCGGCGACACGTCCGTCCGCCCCGCGCGCGGGCAGGTCGTCCACGTCCGCGCGCCCGTCGGCGTGCCCTGCGTCTGCGACGAGGACGAGCTGACCTACGTGCTGCCCCGTGGCGACGTCTGCGTCGTCGGCGGCTTCTACCAGCTCGACGACTGGTCGGCGGAGGTGCGCGAGCACGAGACGGCCGACATCCTCGAGCGCGCGGCGCGGCTGGTGCCCGCGCTCCGCGACGCCGAGGTGCTGGGCGCGCGCGCCGGCCTGCGCCCCGTCCGCGACGGCGGCCCGCGCGTGGAGCGCGAGGGCGACGTCATCCACTGCTACGGCCACGGCGGGGCCGGCGTGACGCTGTCCTGGGGCTGCGCCCAGGAGGTCGTCCGGCTGGCGCGAGGCGCCTAGCCCCCGCCCTGCCCTGCCGAGGGGTGGTGGGTCTGGGCGACGCTCAGCGTCACCGAGACCCACCACCTGTCGCGCGCCGCAGAGGTCCCGCGGGCGTCAGGCGGATGCCGATGTGGACACGCCGAGGGCGCCGGGGGCGCCGATCGCGTGCACGCCACCGTCGGCGTAGAGCACGCTGCCGGTGATCGCGCGGGCCAGGTCGGACAGCAGGAAGACGCAGGTGTCGGCGACGGGGGTCGCGTCCTCGAGGTCCCACCCCAGCGGCGCGCCCTCCTCCCAGATGCGGGCCAGCGACGCGAAGCCGTCGATCGCGCCGGCGGCCATCGTCTTCAGCGGCCCGGCCGCCACCAGGTTGCAGCGCACCCCGCGCGGCCCGAGGTCGCGGGCGACGTAGCGGTTGACCGACTCCAACGCGGCCTTCGAGACGCCCGCCCAGTCGTAGGCCGGCCAGGCGACGGACGCGTCGAAGTCCAGCCCGACGATCGACGCGCTGTAGGGCGACTTCTCCAGCAGACCCGACAGCGCGCCCGCGAGCTGCTGCAGCGACACCGCCGACGTCTGCAGCGCGGTGAGGGCGCTCTCAGCGGGCGCTTGCATGAAGCGCCCGCCCAGAGCGTCCGGCGGGACGAAGGCGATGGCGTGCAGGACACCGTCGACCCGTCCCCAGCGCCGGTCCAGCTCCTCGCGCAACGCCGTCAGCTCCGCCGGTGCGTTGACGTCGAGCTCGAGCACGTCGGGCTCGACGGGCAGGCGCTTGGCGATCCGCTGGGTCAACCGGATGCCGCGGCCGAACCCCGTCAGCACCACCTCGGCGCCCTCGTGCTGGGCACGCTCGGCAACGGCGTAGGCGATCGAGCGCTCCGTGAGCACTCCGGTGATGACGAGCTTGCGGTCGGCGAGCAGCATGGCCCGACAGACAACACCCGCGCGCGACCGCAGGCACGCAGGCTCGACACATCCGTCCTAGATGTCGATGTGCGACCCCAGGATCACCGTGCGGTCGCGGGGCAGCCGGAAGTAGTCGATCGCGTCGCCCGCGATGTGCGCCGTCGCCAGGAACAGGCGCTTGCGCCACATCGGCATCGAGGGCTCGTCCGTCGCGACGATGTCGATGGCGGACAGGAAGTAGGTGACCTCCTCCAGCGAGATCGGGTCCTCCAGCCCGCTGACCGCGGCCTGCCGCAGCAGCAGCGGGACGTCGGGCTCGTCCATGAAGCCGAAGTGCGCGGTCACGTGCGAGATCGCGTCGTCGCGGTGGACCAGGTCGGTGATGGTCAGGCGCTCGGACTCCGGCACGTGCGGGACGGGCCTGGTCTCGATCGAGAGGATGACGACGTCCTCGTGCAGCGTGTGGTTGAACTCGACGTTGGCCCGCATCGCCAGGGGCGCCGTCTCCAGGCCGCGGTTGAGGAACACCGCGGTGCCCCGGACCCGCTGCACCGGCGGGTCCATCTCGTGCAGCCGGTCGACGAAGTCCTGCAGCGGCCCCTCGGCCCGCGAGCGGTTGGCGGTGACGATGCGCTGGCCCATCTGCCAGGTGAACATCGCGGTGAAGACGGCCGCGCCGACCACCAGCGGCAGCCAGCCGCCGGTGAGCACCTTCGCGAGGTTGGACGCCAGGAAGGCGACGTCGACCGTGAGGAAGATCGCCCCCGCCAGGTACACCTGCCACGGCTTCCACCGGCCCGTCGTGCGCATGTAGAAGAGGAACGAGAAGGTGGTGATGCAGATGGTCCCCATCACGGCCACGCCGTACGCGGACGCGAGCTTCTCGGAGTGGCGGAAGGCGAACACCAGCACCAGCACCGCCGACAGCAGCGCCCAGTTGATGAACGGGACGTAGACCTGCCCCTCCTCGTGGGAGGTGTGGACGATCCGCAGCCGCGGCAGGTAGCCCAGCTGCACCGCCTGGCGCGTCAGGCTGAAGGCGCCGGAGATGACCGACTGCGCGGCGATGACGGTCGCGACGCAGGCCAGGATGACCATCGGCACGCGGATGCTGTGCGGGACCAGCAGGAAGAACGGGTTGGACGCACCCTCGGGGTGCTCCAACAACAGCGCGCCCTGGCCGAGGTAGTTGAGGATCAGCGCGGGGAACGCGACGAACAGCCACGCCCGGCTGATCGGCCCGCGGCCGAAGTGGCCCATGTCGGCGTAGAGGGCCTCGGCACCGGTGACCGCGAGGACGACACCACCCAGCGCGAGGAACGCCGTGAGCTTGTCGTCCAGCAGGAACTCCAGCGCGTAGGTCGGGCTGAGCGCCTTGAAGACCTCCGGGTTGTCGACGATGCCGTTGACCCCGATCGCGCCGATGGAGGTGAACCAGACGAGCATGATCGGGCCGAAGTAGCGGCCGACGAACTGGGTGCCGAGCTTCTGGATCATGAACAGCCCGATCAGGATCGCGGCGGTGATCGGCACGACGAGGTGCTCGACGCTCGGCGCCACCACCTGCAGGCCCTCCACGGCGGACAGCACGCTGATCGCCGGCGTGATCATCGAGTCGCCGAAGAACAGCGAGGCGCCGAAGATGCCCAGCGCCGCCAGCACGCCGACCGCCTTGGGCCCGGCCTTGTCGATGAGCTGCCGCGTCAGCCCGATCAGCGCCATGATGCCGCCCTCGCCGCCGTTGTCGGCGCGGGTGATGAAGACGACGTACTGCAGCGTGACGATCGTCGTGATGCTCCAGAAGATCAGGCTCGCGATGCCGAAGATCTCCTCCCGCTGCACCGCGACCTGGCGCGCCGCGTCCTCGGAGAACACGGTCTGGATCGCGTAGAGCGGGCTCGTCCCGATGTCGCCGAAGACGACGCCGAGGGCCCCGACGGCCAGGGCCGCGCCCCCGGCGCGATGCGCGTTGCTGCTGCTCACGGCGCGGCACGGTATTCCTTCTGGAGTGCGAAGCAGTCCCTTGTTGGCCGATCGCCGCCCGCCGATGTGGCTCGGGGCCCTCGTCGCACTGCTCGGCGTGGCCGGGGCGACGGGACTGGTGTACGTGCTGGACGACCACGCGCCGGTCGTCTCGCTGGGCGTCGTCTACCTGCCGGTGGTGCTGCTGATCAGCGTCACCTGGGACATCCGGCTGGGCCTGGCGGCGTCGGTCGTGAGCGCGCTGGCGTTCAACTTCTTCCACATCCCGCCGACCGGCCGCTTCACCATCGCCGACGGCGAGAACTGGACGGCGTTCGCCACGTTCGTGCTCTGCGCCGTGGTCGTCAGCGCGGTCTCCTCCGCCGCCCGCCGCCGCGGCGCGGAGGCCGAGGCGCGCGCCGCGGAGGCCGACCTCGCCGCGTCGCTGGCCGGCGGCATGGTGTCCGGCGCCGAGGACGTCGACGCGCTGCTGCGGTCCTCGGCCCGCAAGGTGGCCGACGCGCTGGGCGTGCCGTCCGCCGCCATCGAGCGCGGGAGCGTCGCGGCAGGCCCGCGCGAGGTGGCCTACCCGCTGGGCGACGCCGCCACGCTGTTGCTGCCCGGTGCGATCGACGCGGGCCTCACCGACCGCGTCGTCCCCTCGCTCACGGCGCTGGTCGGCGCGCTGCTGGCCCGTGAGGCGCTGCTCAACGAGGTCGTCGAGACCGCGGCGCTGCGGCGGTCCGACGACCTGAAGACCGCGCTGCTGCGCGCCGTGTCCCACGACCTCAGGTCCCCGCTGACGGCGATGGTGACGGCCGGCCATGCCCTCGGGACGGCGGGGCTGACCGACGAGGAGCGCACGCAGCTCAGCGCCGACGTGGTGTCCCAGGGCGAGCGGCTGGAGCGCGTCATCGCCAACCTGCTGGACCTCTCGCGCCTGGAGGCCGGCGGGGCCGAGCCGCGCCGCGACTGGGTCGATGTCGCCGACGTGCTGGCGCTCGTGGCGGCCGGCCACCCCGGCATCGTGAAGGTCAGCGCCGACCGCGACCTGCCCAACGTCCGCGCCGACGCCGCGCAGCTGGAGCGCGCGTTCGCCAACCTGGTCGACAACGCGGTCCGCCACGGCGGCGGACAGCCGGTGTCGGTGCGGGCCCGCGCGGTCCGCGACCGGGTGATCGTCCGCGTCGTCGATCAGGGTCCCGGCATCCCCGCACCGGAGCAGCAGCGCATCTTCGAGCCGTTCTACCGCGGCGACGCGTCCGCCGGCTCCGGCCTGGGCCTGGCGATCGTGCGCGGGTTCGTCGAGGCCAACGACGGACGGGTCAGCGTCGAGTCGCTGCCCGGCCAGGGCACGTCGTTCGTCGTGGAGCTGCCGCTGTGAGCCTCGCCCGGAGCCCTGCGGGCGCGCAGGCACCGGGCGGCTCGCTCCCGCCGGTCGGGAGGGGCCCGCGATGAGGATCCTCGTGGTCGACGACGAGCCGCAGATCGTCCGGGCCCTGAAGGTGATCCTGCGCGAGGCCGGCCACGAGACGCTGGAGGCCTACACCGTCGCCGAGGCCCTGGACGTGGCCGCGGTGCATCCGTTCGACGCCGCGATCGTCGACCTCATGCTGCCCGACGGCAGCGGTGTGGACCTGTGCCGCCGCCTGCGCGAGTGGACCCAGGCACCGATCCTGCTGCTGTCCGCCGTCGGCGATGAGGACGCCAAGGTCGACGCGCTGGAGGCCGGCGCCGACGACTACGTCACCAAGC
>CAYUDT010000046.1:0-35640 GCA_964443695.1 uncultured Conexibacter sp.
CGCGCGCGTCAGGCGGCGCGCGAAGGTCGGCGCGTCGGGCCGCCGGGACGGATCGCGGTGGGTCGCCACGGCCAGCTCGGCGTCCACGGCTGGCAGGCCGGTCGTGCGGGGCTGCCCACCGGCCACGCGGTTGCGGAGCTTCTCGGCGGTGGTCTGCCCGGCGAACGGCGTCTGCCCGGTCAGCGCGAACAGCGCCACGCAGGCCAGCGCGTGGACGTCCGCGGCGGCCGACAGCGGCGCGCCCTCCAGCTGCTCGGGGGCGGCGTAGTCGAGCGTCCCGATCCACTCGCCCGGCTGGGTCAGCTGGCGCTCGACTCCGGCCTGCCGGACCAGGCCGAAGTCGACGAGGTAGGCGTGCTCGTTCTCGCCGTCGCCGGTGACGAGGATGTTCGCCGGCTTGACGTCGCGGTGCAGCAGACCGCGCGCGTGGGCGGCGCTCAGCGCGCTGGCGATGTGCCGGACGATCGTGGCCGTCCGCTCCGGTGAGAGCGGGCCGTCGCGCTCGACGAGCGTGCGCAGGTCGTCGCCCTCGATGAGCCGCATCGCGATGAACAGGTCGTCGTCGTCCTGTCCGACCTCGTACACCGGCACGACGTGCGGGTGCTCGAGCGTCCCTGTGACGCGCCGCTCCTCCTCGAAGCGCGCGACGAACGCCGGGTCGGCGGCCAACGCCGGCGTGAGGACCTTCAGGGCCACCCGCCGCCCCATCAGGGGGTCGTGGGCGGCGTAGACCACGGCCATGCCGCCGCGTCCGATCTCGGACTCGACGGTGTAGCGGCCGATCTGACGGCGGGTGACGGCACGAGTGCGCGCAGCGGGCACCGATCTGGACTACCCGCCCAGGCCCCAACTCGAACCGCCCGGCCGCTGCGCGGCGCCACCTCGCCCGGTGACGCCGCGCCGGATCGGGACGCTAGGAATGGTTGACGCCGTGGTGGGCGCCGTGGCGACCGCCGCGATGGCGGTGCTTGGATGACATGGACTTCGACCGCGCGCTGTCGTCGGCGCCGGAGTGGCGGACGTGGCCGGGCGCGTCATCGGCGCCGGAGTGGCGGACGTGGCCGGGCGCGTCATCGGCGCCGTGGCGGGCCAGCGCGGGGGTGCTCGGAAGGCCGACCGCGAAGGCGGTGACGGCGGTGATGAGGGCAGTGGTCTTTCGCATGGTCGCCACGATGCGCCCCGGCCGGTCCGGGTCGCAATGAGACCTTCGTCCCATACCGCCGGCGACCATCAGCCGCGAGAATGCGCAGCGGATGCGCTTCCCGCAGACCACGCCGCGCGGCGCCGTCGCCCGCTTCCTGGCCGGTAGCCTGGCGGCGATCGCCGTCGTCGTCATCGGCGGCTTCTTCGCGCTGCGCGCCGTGACCGTCGACGACGCCGAGCGGCAGACCCGCGATGAGGTGCAGCTGCGCGCGCGGCTGGTCGAGACTGCCGCGCTGAGCGACGCGCTGCTCGTGGGCAACGCCGACGCGCTGGCCCGCCTTGACGACGTGGTGCAGGCGCAGATCCTCAACGACTCGGTCGTCCGCGTGAAGCTCTGGACGCGCGACGGGCGGATCGTCTACTCCGACGAGCCGGAGCTCATCGGCCGGCGGTTCACCTTGGGCGCGGAGGAGCGCGAGCTGTTCCGCACCGGCGGCGCCGGCGCCGAGCTGTCGGACCTCGGCGCGCCCGAGAACCGCTACGAGCGCGCCGAGGGCAAGCTGCTGGAGGCGCACACCGTCATCCGCACGCCCGACGGGCATCAGCTGCTGTTCGAGACCTACCAGCGGTTCTCGGCCATCAGCTCCAGCGCCAGCCGGCTGCTGCGGGCGCTGGCACCGCCTCTGCTGGGTGGCCTGCTCGTGCTGCTGCTCTTCCAGGCGCCGCTGGCGCTGGGCATGGCGCGCCGGCTGCAGCGCGGGCACCAGGAGCGCGAGGCGCTGCTGAGCAGCGCCGTCGAGGCGTCCGCGCAGGAGCGCGCGCGCCTGGCGGCCGACCTGCACGACGGGGTGGTGCAGGACATCGCCGGCGTGGCGTTCGGCCTGGCGCCGCTGGCCGCCGACGCCCGCACCGCGGGCCGGGAGGAGGAGGCCACACTGCTCGACGAGCAGGTCGGCCGGCTGCGCGGTGCGGTGCGCGGCCTGCGCACGATGCTCGTGCAGCTGCACCCGCCCAACCTCCAGAGCAGCGGGCTGCGCAGCGCGCTGGCGGACCTCCTCGAGCCGCTCGAGCGGGACGGGGTGCGCGCGACGTTGGAGGTGGCCGACGACACCCCGTCGCCGGCGGATCCGCTGCTGTACCGCGCGGCCCGCGAGGCGCTGCTGAACGTCGCCTCGCACGCCGGGGCGCGCAGCGTCGACGTGCGCGTGACCGGGACGGCGACGCGCACGCTGGCCGTGCGCGACGACGGCCGGGGGTTCGACCCTGGGCACGATGCCCCGGAGGGCCACGTCGGCCTGCGCCTGCTCGACACCGTCGTCCGCCAGGCCGGGGGGACGCTCACGGTGATGTCCGCACCCGGCACGGGTACGACGGTGACGTTGGAGGTGCCCGCCCGATGATCACCGTCCTCATCGCCGACGACCACGGCGTGATCCGCGAGGGCCTCGGGCGGCTCATCGACGCGCTCCCGGACATCGACCTCGTCGGCACCGCGGCGGACGGCGCGGCCGCCGTCGAACGTGCCGCCGAGCTGCAGCCGGACGTGGTCCTCATGGACCTCGACATGCCGGGGGTCGACGGCATCGAGGCCACCCGGCGCATCACCGCCGCGGGCGGCGCGTCGTCGGTGCTGGTGCTGACCTCGTTCTCGGACCGCCCGCGGATCCTGCGGGCACTGGAGGCCGGCGCCGTGGGCTACCTCCTGAAGGACGCGTCGGCCGACGACATCGCCGAAGGGGTCCGCGCGGCGGCGCGCGGCGAGTCGCCGCTGGATCCCCGCGCGGCCCGCGCGGTCCTGGACGCCCGGGCCGAACCGGATCCGCTGGACGGCCTGTCGGCCCGGGAGCGCGAGGTGCTGCTCCTGCTGGCGCAGGGGCTGCCCAACAAGCTCATCGCGCGGCGCCTGGAGATCTCCGAGAAGACGGTCAAGACCCACCTGACCCGCGTCTTCCGGGTGCTCGGCGTCACCGACCGCACGCAGGCCGCATTGTGGGCGCAGTCGCGCGGGCTCACCGAGGGCGGATGAGACCAAAGTCCCATTGCGGGCCGGACGCGCCGGGCGCCATCGTGGGGGCGACCATGCGCCGCACCACCACCGTCCTCCTGCTCCTCCTGCTGGCCCTGCCCGCCACGGCCGACGCCCGGCGCGGCGACGACCGCCCGGAGGTCCGGGCCGGCGGCCACTGCGGCCGCGGCGCGACGTCCAAGCTGAAGCTCAAGGGGCGCGACGGCCGCATCGAGGTCGAGTTCGAGGTCGACCACAACCGCAGCGGCACGCGCTGGCGCGTCACGCTGACGCGCGAGGGCCGCGTCGTCGCCCGGACCACCGCGACGACGCGCGGGCCCAGCGGGTCCTTCTCGGTGGAGCGCCGCATCAGCGACCTCGAGGGCGCTGACCGCGTCAGCGCGCGCGCCGTCGGTCCCGGCGGCCTGACGTGCACGGCTCACGCGACGCTCCCGGGGTGAGCGCCCGTAGGCTCGACGCATGGATGCCTCCGGTGAGCTGCTCGCGGCGCTGATCGAGAGCGTCGCGGACGGGCTGTACATCGTCGGTCCCGGCGGTGACGTCGAGTTCGTCAACCACGCGGGCGTCGCGCTGCTCGGCTACGCGGCTGCCGAGGAGCTGCTCGGTCGTCCCAGCCATGCGACCATCCATGGGCACCACCGCGACGGCTCCCCCTACCCGGAGGAGGAGTGCCCGCTGCTGCGCCCGCGCCTGACCGGTGAGGCGGTGCAGGTGGACGACGACTGGTTCGTCCGCAAGGACGGCTCGATGCTGCCGGTCGCCTACTCCTCGGCGCCGTTCGACCGGGCCGACGGCCGCGCCGCGGTCGTGGTCTTCCGCGACACGACCGAACTGCGCCGCGCGATGCACGCGCACGAGCTGGAGGCCTCGCGCCGCCGGATCGTGGAGGCGGCGGACGCCGAGCGCCGCCGCCTGGGGCGTGACCTGCACGACGGTGCGCAGCAACGGCTGGTCAACGTGCTGATGGCGCTGCAGCTGGCGGCGGCCCGCACCGACGACGAGCAGGCGCGGGCGCAGGTCGATGCGGCCCTCGAGGAGACCCGCGGCGCCATCGAGGACCTCCGGGAGATCGCCGCGGGCCTGCACCCGTCGATCCTCACCAACAAGGGGTTGCGCGCCGCGGTGGTGGCCCGCACGGCGCGGGCGCCGCTGCCGGTGGAGATCGACGTCACCGAGGAGCGGCTGCCGCCGTCGGTCGAGGCGGGCGCGTACTTCCTCATCGCCGAGGCCCTCACCAACGTCGCCAAGCATGCAGGAGCGAGCGAGGCCACGGTCAGCGCCCACGCCGCGGACGGCACGCTGCACGTCGCCGTCAGCGACGACGGCGCGGGCGGGGCGGACCCGGACGCCGGCTCGGGCCTGCGCGGCCTGGCCGACCGGGTCGCGGCGCTGGGCGGCACGTTCTCCGTCGCGACGTCACCCGCCGGCGGCACCCGGGTGCAGGCGCAGCTGCCGCTCTGAGCGTCAGGCGCGTAGCAGGGCCAGCACCGCAAGGACGCGACGGTGCTCGGTGGGCCCATCGCCCAGGCCGAGCTTGCGGAAGATGCGGGTGACGTGCTTCTCGACCGCGGCCGGCGTGACGACGAGGCGCTGGGCGATGCCCTGGTTGGACAGCCCTTCGCCCATCAGGCCCAGCACCTCGCGCTCGCGCGGCGACAGCTCGGCCAGCGGGTCGGCCTTCCGGGCACGGCCCATCATGGTCGACACCACGCGGGGGTCCAGCGCCGACCCTCCCGCTGCGACCCGGCGCACCGCGTCCACGAAGGTCTCGACGTCCCCGACGCGGTCCTTGAGCAGGTAACCGACACCCTCGGCGTCGTCCCCGACCAGGTCGACCGCGTAGCTCTCCTCCAGGAACTGCGACAGCACGAGCACCGCGAGCTCGGGGCGCTCCCGGCGCAGCTCGATCGCGGCCCGCAGGCCGTCGTCGGTGCTGTCCGGCGGCATCTGCACGTCGCAGACCACCACGTCGGGACGATGGGCGCGCGCCTTGCGGCGCAGCTCGTCCGCGTCGGCAGCCTCGGCGACGACGTCCAGCCCGGCGTCCTGCAGGATGCCGACCAGACCCGCCCGCAGCAGGGCCTGGTCCTCGGCGACGAGCACGCGCAGGGCAGCCACGGCGGCGACCGTAGCGGGTCGGCGGATGTCGGGACAGCCCGACATGCGCAGGGGGTCCTGCCGGGCAGACGGGCGGGGTCGCGCGCGCGACGATGACGGTGCGATGCACTCGACCTCTCCCCAGCCGCTCCCCGCCACGCCGCTCATCACGTTCCTGCGCTGGTGGCTGCCGGCGATCGTCATCGTCGCCGGGGTCCTGGCCTACGTCCTCAGCGGCGGTACCGACACCAGCCTCGAGGGCGCCGCCGGCATCGTCGGCGCCGGGTCGTCGATCTGGCTGATGAACTTCCTGTGGCGGCTGGGCGTCAGCGGCGACAGCGAGCGCGATGCCGAGGTCGCCGCCCGCGAGTACTTCGACCGGCACGGCCGCTGGCCCGACGAGGACGTGCGGTAGCGCGCCGTCGGGACGGGGGCGCGCCGCGTCCGGCTCAGCCGGCCTCCACGACGCCGAGCTGCGCCTCCAGCGACGTGATGCAGAGCGCGCGTAGGACGATCGACCGTGGGCGGCAGAGCGTGCGCAGCCGGATGCCACGGTCCGTCAGGCCGGCCTCGAGCTTGAGGAACTCGTGCATGACGGTCGAGTCGATGAAGTCCGTCCGGCGGAGGTCCAGCACGGCCGTCTCGTCATCGGTCAGCGTGGCAGCCCAGTCGTCCAGGGTCTCGTGCAGCTCCAGCTGTCGCGCAAGATCCCACTCGCCGTCCAGCACGAGGACGGCTTGGTCTGTCCCGAGAACCGAGTTCATGTCCTTGAGACACGCCCCGGCGGGAAATGTCACGCGACTGCGTGCGTGTCCAGGAAGTCGTCGATGAGCTTCCAGGTCGTCTCGCGCGCCGAGCGGCCGGTCAGGACGCCGAGGTGGCCGCCGGGAGCGACCTCCAGCCGGACCTCCGCGGCGTTGGGGAGGATCTCGCCGACGTGGTGGGCGACGTCGACCGGCACGAGGACGTCGGCGCTGCCCGCGATGTTCATCACCGGCAGGCGGACGTCGGCCAGGTCGATCTCGCGGTTGGGACCCTGGATCTTCCCCGTGGCCAGCTCGTTTCTCATGCCGAGCTGGCGGTAGAGCTGCATGACCGCCTTGCCGGGGTAGGTGTACATGTTGTTCATCAGCTCGTCGACGGCCTCGACGTGGGCGAGGAACTCGCGGTCGTCGCGGTGCTTGAACAACGTGACCGGCTTCTTGACGTAGGTCGGCAGCGACGTCGCCTTGAACGCGGCGCCCACGATGTCGGCCGGGATGCCGCCCAGCGCCTTCATCACGGTGCCCATGACGTTGCCGCCGGTCAGCGCGCCGATCTTCGCGACCGGCGTCACCATCGGGTTCTTGGAGATGTCGAACGGCGAGGCGACCATCGCGATCGAATGGATCGGCAGCTCCGGGTGGGCCGCCGCGGTGCCCAGCGACAGCAGCCCGCCCAGGCACCAGCCGACCAGGTTCACGGGGCCGCCCCCGGTGTCCTGCGACACCGTCCGGACCGCCTCCGGCACGACCTCGTTGATCCAGAAGTCGATGCCGAGGTCCCTGTCGCTCAGCGCGATCTCGCCGTAGTCGACCATGTACGTCGGCCGGCCGCCCTGCACGAAGTGCTCGGTCATCGAGCAGCCGCGCCGCAGGTCGAAGCACGTCGCCTGCGAGCCCAGCGGCGGCACCATCAGCACCGGCACACCCTGCGGCGGCGCGTCCTCCGCCGGGTGGTAACGGTGCAGCGTCCGCTTGCGCCCCTCGTCGAGCACGTCCGACGGCATCTTCGTCACGTCGGCGATGCCGCCGGTGAAGAGGAACTCGAACAGGTTCTCCACCGCCTGCCGGCGCTGCTCCACCGGACGCCTCGGATCGAAGAACGACGCCGTGTCTCCCATGTCCGGACTCTAACCGCGTACGCCGACCCCAACCGCCGATCGCGCGGGGTGCGTCGATTTCCGCGCGCACTCCCGCCCGGTCGCCGCGACCGTTCTGAGCGCGCCCGCCTCAGACGGCCAACGACACGCCCAGGCCGACGATCGCGAGCGACAGCGCGAACACCAGACCCTCGAGTTCGTGGCGCCCGGGACGGCGGGTGTGCCACACCGTCGCGCCGACCGTGGCGACCACGAGGCCGAGCTTCACGTGCAGCGTGCGGCTGTCCCACAGGTGCTCGTGCGAGGCCATCTGGATACCGCTGATGACCAGCACGCCCAGTGCGACGAACGACCCGTCGCCGAAGCGCCGGGCCAGCGCCCGCAGGCGTTCCTGGTCGGGGGCGGCGCGGAACACCGGCACGACGACGGCCGCGAGGATCAGCTGGCCACCGACGAAGTACGCCATCGCCAGGAGGTGCAGGAACAGCCAGAGGCCCATGCACCCGATGGTCCCACGCGCACCGCACCGATGAGTCCGGGCGCCCCGCGGCGTCTCAACAGCATGCGCGAGCCCACGGAGACCAAGAACCTCGACCGCTACGGCCAGGCACCGCTTGAGTGGTCGCGCGTGCGCGACCTGCTCGATCGCGGTCAAGTCGGTCCCAACAGCGCGATGTTCCTCGGCACGGTCCGGCCGGACGGCCGCCCTCACGCGGCCGGGGTCGGCGCCTCGTGGTTCGACGACACAATGTGGGTCGTCAGCGGCCTGCAGACCCAGAAGTCGCGCAACCTCGCGGCCAACCCCAACTGCACGCTCGCGCTGGCGCTGATCGTCGACGACGACCGCCTCGACCTCGTCCTGGAGGCCACGGCCGAGGTCGTGACCGACCATGCCGACGTCGAGCGCCTGGCCGCCCACTACCGCACGCTCGGCTGGCCGGCGCAGGCCGAGGACGGCGCGATCACCGCGCCCTACAGCGCCCCCAGCGCCGGCCCCGCCCCGTGGCACCTCTGGCGCCTCACCGCCCACACCGCGTTCGCGGTCTCCGGAAGTGAGCCCGGAGGCGCGACCCGCTGGCGCTTCTGACGTAGGATCGCGCCCGGGATGGACCCGGGTCCCCTCATCGACGAGGAGCACTTCGCCGAGTTGGCCGAGGTGTTCGGCGCTGACCTCGCGAGCCTCATCGACGACTGGCACAGGCGCGCGTCGGAGATCGTCACGCTGCTCCACGCCGCGGTCGCGGTGTCCGACGCGGAGGCGGTCGCCCGGCTGGCCCACGAGCTGAAGGGGCTGAGCGCGACGACCGGTGCCACGCGCGTCGCCGCGCAGGCCGCGGCGATCGAGGCCGTCATGCCCGACGACGCGGTGCTGTCCCGGCTCGAGGAGACGGTGGCGGCCACCGAGGCCGCGCTGCGCGCCTGAGAAAGATCAGGGTGGCTGCCCGGGTGCGAGGTAGGCCCGCAACCGCCACCATCGCGGCTGTGATGAAGAAGACCGCCCTGTTCCTCGCGGTGCTCGTGTGCACGGCCACCGCCACGGCGTCCGCGCAGCCCGGGGTGGCCCAGTTGCCCGGCAAGAGCGGCTGCATCGCAGTGGCCAACAGCAGGTGCGCCACGCTCGCCGTGCTGAACGGCGTCAGCGACATCGCGATCAGCGACGACGGCCGCTCGATCTACGCGGTGACCGACACGTCCGACGCGCTGGTGGTGCTGAAGCGCGCCGCGACCTCTGGCCGCCTCAGCGCCGGCGAGTGCTACAGCGCCCGCGGCGGCTGCACCGCGCAGGACGGCCTGAAGGACGCCGCCGGCGTGGCCACCGTCGGGGACGACGTCTACGTCGCCGCCGAGGGGGCCGGCCGCGTCCTGCACTTCCGTCGCGCCGGCGCGGGCGCCGTGAGCTACGTGGACTGCGTGGGCGCGACCGCGGACACCGGCTGCGCGGCGATCGACCCGCTGCTCGTCGACCCGGCCGAAGTCCGCGTGGCCGCCTCGGGCCGCGCGCTCATCGTCACCCGCCACGGCGGCAACATCTACGCCGACGAGCACCGCGACCATGGCTCGGTCGTCTCGCTGGCCCGCGACCCGGGCAGCGGCACCCTGCGCAGCGCGGGCTGCCTGGTGGTCAAGGGGCAACCCGGCTGCCCCGGCGGCGACGTCCTGCTGGGCGACCCGCGGGACTCCGTCGCCGTCGCCCGCATGGGCCGGCTCGTCTACGTGTCGGCGTCAGACGGCGTGACCGTGGCGCGGATCGGCACCGACGGCGGGCTGCAGCGGGTCGGGTGCCTCAACGTGAAGGGCACCCTCGGCTGCCGCAGGACCACATTGCTGGGCACCGGTGGCGATTTCGGCCCGTCGCTGTCGCTCACGGCCGACGGCCGCACGCTGACGCGGGCGGGGCTGCCGTCCTACGACCTCGGCCACGAGGCGTTCGTGAGCTTCGCCGTCAACCCGGCCAGCGGTGCGCTGGGTCGCTACACCTGCATCTCGCTCAGCGCGAGCGGGCGGCGCGACGACGCGCGCGACACGCGCCCCCGGACGCCGGGCTGCCGGGCCGGGCGCCCGCCGCTGGACGACGTCCGCGAGATCGCGATCAGCCCCGACGGGCGGCGCCTGGTCACCGCCGACCGCGCCTACGACCTGTTGTCGGTCGTCACGCGCTCGGCGTCGGGCACCTACAGCCGCGTGCTCACCAAGCGCGGCTGCGTCGGCGATGACGCCGCGTACAGCAGCACGTCGTTCCCCGGTGGCCACGAGTCCTGTGCCCGCGGAGCCGGCTTCCACGGCATGGGCACGCTCCTGTGGAGCCCGGACAGCCGCTTCGTCTACGCCGCGCAGGAGCGGGGCATCGTGGTCGTGCGGGTGACCTGACGCGGGCGACGCACCGCGCGCCCGTGGAGCGCGGGCCATCGGGTTGTGGCGCGGCCACAAGCAGCCACGCCAAAGTTGTCTGGTCGCCAATAGTTGGGACTCCTACTATTCGCTAGGCTCTGCTGCAATGTCCGAGATCCAGAAGGTCGGAATCGTCGGGGCCGGGTTCATGGGCTCCGGGATCGCCGAATCAGCAGCGCGGGCCGGCCTGGAGGTGGTCCTCGAGGAGCCGGAGACGGCCGCGCTGGAGCGCTCCAAGCACCGGCTGACCCAGTCGCTGGAGAAGGCGGCGGCCCGCGGCAAGCTCGCCGACGTCGGCGAGGTGCTCGGGCGGATCTCCTGGAGCAACGACCTCGACGCGCTGCGCGACTGCGACGTCGTCTGCGAGGCGATCATCGAGGACGCCCAGGTCAAGGGCAAGCTCTTCCAGCGCCTCGACGAACTGCTGCCCGATGCGAAGTTCCTGGCGACGAACACGTCGTCGATCCCGATCGCCGAGATCGCCTCCTGGACGCGCCGGCCCGAGCGCGTCGTGGGCGTGCACTTCTTCTCCCCGGTGCCGGTGATGTCGCTCACCGAGGTCGTCGTCGGCTACTCCACCGACCCCGGTGTCGTGACGCTCGCGGAGGAGTTCAGCCGCACCCTCGGCAAGCACCCGGTCATCACCAAGGACCGCAGCGGCTTCATCGTCAACTTCCTGCTGGTGCCCTACCTCATGAGCGCGATCCGCATGTACCAGGACGGCTTCGCCACCGCCGACGACATCGACGAGGCGATGAAGCGCGGATGCGGGCACCCGATGGGCCCGCTCACGCTGGCGGACTTCATCGGCCTGGACGTGCTCTTCGCGATCGGCGAGTCGCTGAGCGAGGAGTTCCGCGCACCGGAGTACGCACCACCGCCGCTGCTGAAGCGGATGGTGGTCAGCGGCGCGCACGGCCGCAAGTCCGGCCAGGGCTTCTACACCTACGCGCCCGCCCGCGAGGGGGCGACGGCATGAGCGTCGTGTCACCGGAGTTCGCCGCGCTGTACGACATCCCGCAGGAGCTGCTGGACTTCCGCGCCCTGGTCCGCCAGATCGCCGTCGAGCAGGTCGCGCCCCGCGCCCGGGACATCGACAACAGCGCCGAGTACCCGTGGGACATCCGCAAGCTGCTGGCCGAGCAGGACATCCTGGGCCTGCCGTTCGCCGAGCAGTACGGCGGCACGGGCACCGGCACGCTGATGCTGCAGATGGCCGTGGAGGAGCTGGCCAAGGCCGACGCGTCGTGCGCGCTGATCCTCATGCTGCAGGAGCTCGGCTCGCTGCCGATCGCCCTGTTCGGCAGCGATGAGATGAAGGCCAAGTGGCTGCCGCAGTTCGCCTCGGGCGAGAAGGCGCCCGCGTTCGCGCTGAGCGAGGCCGAGGCCGGGTCCAACGCCGCCGCGATGCGCACCGTCGCCAGACGCGATCCCGCCCACCCCGACGACTGGATCATCAACGGCGAGAAGACCTGGATCTCCAACGCAGGGGTCGCCGACGTCTACGTCGTCTTCGCGGTCACCGACCGCGACGCCGGCCGGGCCACCGCGTTCCTGGTCGAGTCCGACCGCCCCGGCTTCTCGATCGGGTCCTACGAGCACAAGCTCGGCATCCACGGCTCGCCGACCGGGTCGCCCGTGTTCAACGACGTCCGGGTCCCCGCCGAGAACGTCATCGGCGAGGTCGGGCGTGGCATGCGCGTGGCGCTGGGCACGCTGGAGCGCACCCGTCTGGGCGCCGCGGCGCAGGCGGTGGGCATCGCGCAGGGCGCGACCGACTACGCCAACCAGTACGCCAAGGAGCGGATCGCCTTCGGCAAGCCGATCAACACGCTGCAGGGGCTGCAGTTCAAGCTGGCCGACATGGAGACGGGCACGGCCGCCGCGCGCGAGCTGCTCTACAAGGCCTGCGCGCTGACCGACCGCCCCGAGCGCGTCGCGGACGTCGGCAAGTGGACCTCCATGGCCAAGCTCTTCGCGTCCGACAACGCGATGAAGGTGACCGTGGAGGCGGTGCAGGTCCTCGGCGGCTACGGCTACGTCAACGAGTACCCGGTCGAGCGGATGATGCGCGACGCCAAGATCACCCAGATCTACGAGGGCACCAACGAGATCCAGCGGGTCGTCATCGCCCGCCACATGGCCTCGGAGTAGACGTCAGGACTCGTCGAAGTCACCCGCGTCGAGGCGGAGGTCACGGAGGTGGTCCGTGATCTCGGTCAGCTGCTCGGGGTCCAGGCCCGCGGTGCCGAACCCCATCGCGTTGAGCGCCTCGGTCGCGTCCTTGGCGACGGCGCGGCCCTGCTCGGTGATCGACGCGAGGGTCGTGCGGCGGTCGGTCGGGTGCGGGTCGCGGGTGATGAGGCCGAGCTTCTCCAGCCCGTCGGCCAGCGCGGTCATGCTCGTCGGATGCACCTGCAGCCGGGCGCCCATCTTGCCCAGCGGCAGCTCACCGGTCCGCGAGTAGTAGAGGAGCATGAGCGCCTCGTAGCGCGGGAAGCTCAGGCCGAAGGGCTCCAGCTCGGCGTTCAGGCGCGCCATGAAGATCTGGTAGGCGCGCATGACCGACGTGACCGCCGCCATCGGTGGAGCCGTGGGGCCGCCCCAGTGCTTGCGCCACTGCCGGGCGGCCTCGGCGATCGGGTCGAAGGACAGCGGGCCGGGCACTGCCCCGCAGGGTATTGCCCAACGGCGTGCTCAGGTCGTGCAGCTCACCGGCAGCAGCTGCTCCAGGGCATCGGCCGCGGCCGGCGGCCCGCCCGCGGCCGCGAACGCCGCGCTGACGCGGGCCGCGCCGTCCTGCCGGGTGATGGCCTGCTGCACCGCCGCCGCCAGGCGCTGGGGGTCCAGCCGCTTGGCCGGCAGGCGCACGCCGGCCCGGGCGACCTCGACGCGCCGCGCGGTCTCCGACTGGTCGCGGCCGAACGGCACCACCACGACGGGCACCCGCGACGCCAGCGCCTTCTGCGTGATGCCGAGGCCGCCGTGGCAGACCACGCACGCGGCGCGCTGCAGCACCGCCTCGTGGCTGACGAAGCGCTCGACGCGGCTGCCGTGCGGGACCGTGAACGACGCGGGGTCGTGGGCGGCCGAGGTGCCCAGGACGGCGAACCCGGCTCCGGGCAGGCCCGCCAGCGCGGTGTCGAGCAGGGCACGGTCGGTCTGGTACTCCGTGGAGCAGGTGACGAGGACGAGCGGGTCGGCGAGGTCGTCCAGCCACGCGGGCTCCGGCTGTGGCGGCGCCCACATCGCCGGCCCGACGAGGCGGACGTTCGCCGGCCAGTCGCTGCGCGGGTAGTCAAAGCCCTCGGCGGTGAGGGACAGCACGAGCGGCGGCGGGCTGAAGAGGTCCCAGGTCGTGCGGTGCGGCGCCAGGCCCTTGCCGGCGCGCAGCGTGTTGATGCGATGGAGGACGGCCCTGTCGATCGCGCGGTTGCCGACGGCGCCGACGATGCCGTCGCGCAGCCGGCCGAGCAGCCCGCCCAGCGGCGGCAGCCCGGGGCCCATGGGGGGAGCGTCCCTGGAGGGGATCGGCAGGACCCACGGGCAGAACGCCGCCCACGGCAGGCCGCTGGCCTCGGCCGCGATCAGCGCGCCCCAGCTGTTGGCGTCGATGAGCAGCAGGTCGGGGCGGTCGGCCGCGATGGCGGCCTCGAGCTCCTCGACCTCGATGGGCGCGCGGTCCATCCAGATGCCGAACGCGCGGGCCACGCTCTTCAGCGGGTTGCTCTCGACGTAGTCGTCCATCTGCAGCGCCTCGATACGCGGGTCGATGGCCCGGGCGGCGAGGCCCGCGTCCTCCAGGCTGCCGACGTCGGCAGCCAGCACGTGGGTGCTGATGTCGTGGCCGCGCCGCTGCATCTCCAGGGCCAGCGCGGTGAGGGGGTAGACGTGCCCGCGCGCGGGCGAGGAGTAGGCGAGGAGCTTCATGGGTCAGTCCTCCGAGAGGATCCGGTCGATGGATTCGATGAGGGTCTGCCGCACCTTGCGGCGGGGCAGCCCGAGGTCCAGCGCGAGGATGCGCCAGGTGTAGACGTCGCACAGCGCGATGAGCGCCGCGCGGCGGCGTTCGCGGGCGGCAGGGGAGAAGGCCTTGAGCTGCGGGCCGAAGATGAGGTCGATCCATTCGTGGTGGAGGTTGCGCCCGCTGGCGGCCTGCTCGTCGACCTCCTTCGAGGTGCCGGCGCCTTCCACGCTGAGCAGCTGCAGGACGATCGGCCCGACCTCGTAGTAGTGGTCGAGCAGGTTGTCGACCGCCCCGGGCACGTCGCCGGGGACCGCCTCGAACCGCTGCGTCTCGGCGCGGTCACGCCAGAAGGCACTGGCGGCGTCGAACAGCCCCTGCTTGCTGCCGAAGTGCCGCAGCAGCGTCTGCTTGGTGGTGCCGGCTGCGGCCGCGATCTCGTCGAGCGACCGCGTGCCCCACTCGCCGCTGAAGAAGATGCGCTGGGCCTCGTCGAACAGGGCCCGGCGGGTGCGCTCGGTGGCCTCGGCGCGGGCGGTCTGGTGGTACTGCCTTTTCACGTTACCGAAGGTACTGCGAATATTGGGCGCCTGTCAAGTTCGTGTGACTCATGGTCACATGAAAGCTCGCCTGGAAGGATGTCCGCGATGGCGATGGCGGGATACGCACACCTCCTGGCGGCGGGCCGGCGGCTGCAGTGGGACGCCGACGCGCTGGACCTGTCCGGCGACGTCGTCCCGCCCGGGGCGCTCGGTGCCCGCATCCGCGAGCTCGTCGCCGCCTTCGTCCTGGCCGAGGTCGCGGTGGCCGAGCACCTGCAGCCGTTCGTCGCCGCGGCGGACGGGGAGGCCGGCGCCTGCTTCGCGCTCCAGGCCGGCGACGAGGCGCGCCACGCGCGGTTCTTCGCCCGGGTCGCGGACGAGGTGCTCGGCGGCGACCTTCCCGCGCCCGCCCCGGAGCTGCGGCGCCTGTTCCTGGAGGACCTGCCCGCGGCGGCCGCGCAGGTTGCCGCAGGACCGGACGCGCTGGCCGACGCCGTCGGGCTCTACCACCTGGTGCTGGAGGGCATCGTCTTCCAGGCCGGGCAGGACACCCTGCTGGCGCTGCTCGACGAGGCGGGCACGCTGCCCGGCACGCGGGAGGGCGTCGCCCGCGTCCAGGGTGACGAGCGCTGGCACGTCGGCCTCGGCGTCACCCACCTGCGCCGGCACGGGGCCGTCCCCGACCTCGGCGACCTCCCCGCGCGCGCGGCTGCTGTCTGGGGGTTGCGTGACGAGCACGTGCTGCGGCTGCACGAACGCCGCGTCGGTCTTGCGTCCGCGTAGGGTTGCCCGATGAGCCGCATCTTCGGCAGCCCCAACCAGAACGGCTACGTCGTCCGTGACATCGAGGCGGCGATGGCGGCCTGGCTGGACGTGGGCGTGGGCCCGTGGATCTACTTCGAGGAGGTCCCGGTCGACTGGTTCAAGCACCGCGGGCGCGACTCGCCGCTGAAGATGAGCGTCGCGCTGGCCAACACGGGTGACCTGCAGCTCGAGCTGATCCAGCAGCGCAACGACGCGCCCTCGATGTACCGCGAGTTCCTCGACGCCGGTCATGAGGGCTTCCAGCACATCTCCTACTGGAGCACCGACTACCAGGCGCTCTACGACAAGGCGCTGGCCTCGGGGTTCACCGTGGGCCACGAGGGCTGCATCGGCGGGGAGAACGGGCGCTTCGCCTACCTCGAGAGCCCGGCCATAGGGGTGACCAGGACGGTCATCGAGATCTCCGACGTCAGCGGGCCCAAGGGCGACTTCTTCGCCTACCTGCGCGACACGGCCCGGACCTGGGACGGCCAGGACCCGATCCGCCGCGTCCCGGCGCCGGAGCCCACGGCCCAATAGCGTCGTCAGGCCATGACCCGCATCCCGTTGCCCACCGACGCCGAGCTGACCGCTGACGCGCGCGAGCTGCTGGCCCAGCTGCCGCCGCTGAACATCGTCCGGATGTTCGCCGGGGCGCCCGCCGCGCTGAAGCCGCTCACCGACCTCGGCCAAGCCGTCCTGCTGCACGGCGAGCTCGATGCGCGGCTGCGGGAGATCGCCATCCTCGCCGTCGCCCGCACGTCGGACTCCGAGTACGAGCGGCTGCAGCACGAGAACGTCTCCCGCGCGATCGGCATGACCGAGGAGGACATCCGCGCCGCCGCGGACGCGCGCCCCGAGGATCTCGACGAGGAGGCCGCGATGGTCTGGCGCTTCGGGCAGCAGATCGCCGCGAACGTCCGCGCCGACGAGGAGCTCACCGAGCGGGTCGTCGCCCACTTCGGCAACCGCCAGGCCACCGAACTCGTCGTGGCCTGCGCGACCTACAGCGCGATCGCCCGGATCATCGAGACCTGCGGCGTGCAGCTCGAGGAGGTCCTGCCGACCGAGGGCATCAAGGCCGAGGACTGGACCGACTGACGCGCCGGACGACCGCGGCTGCGGTGCGTGCGGTCCGCTGCGCCCCCAAACCTCGGCGCGTCGCGCGCAGACCGGGACCGTGCGTCCGCCGAGTGTCCTGGTTGGCACACCGGCGCTCTCCTACACTCGAGGTGGGTGCCAGAACACGCCATCTCCGAGATCAGGGACAGGACCCCGGGTGCAGGGCACGTCCTGTTGTCCCCCGAGTTGGCCCGGTCACCGCCGCAGGGACTCGGCGATCTCTACCGGCTGAGCGACCCGGCGCTGTCGGAGCTGCCGCTCGAGGCGCTGCTCGACGAGCTGCTCACCCGCGTGCGCGAGATCCTCGGGGTGGACACCGTCGCGGTCCTGCTGCGCGAGCGCGACGAGCTGGTCGCCCGCGCGGCGAAGGGCCTGGAGGCCGAGGTGGAGCAGGGCGTGCGGATACCGCTCGGCGCCGGGTTCGCCGGCCGCATCGCCGCCGAGCGCCATCCCATCTTCATCCCCGACGTGGCGGAGGCCGACGTCGTCAACCCGATCCTGCGGGAGATCGGCATCGTCTCGCTGCTCGGCGTGCCGCTGATCTCCGAGGCCCGCCTGCTCGGCGTCATGCACATCGGCAGCCTCACCCCGCGCGAGTTCACCATTGCCGACGCGGCGCTGCTGGACCTCGTCGCCGGGCGCGTGGCGCCGGCGATCGAGCGCGCGCGGCTGTTCGAGACGCTGGAGCAGGAGCGGCTGGCCGCGGTGACGCTGCAGCGTGGCCTGCTGCAGGAGTCGCTGCCGGACGTCCCCAACGTCGGGCTGGCCGTCCGCTACGTCCCTTCCCGTGGGGAGGTGGGCGGCGACTGGTACGACGTCATCGAGCTGCCGGGCGGCATGGTCGCGGCCACGATCGGCGACGTGGTCGGCCACGGCGTCCGCGCGGCGGCGCTGATGGCGCAGCTGCGCGCGGCGACCCGCGCCTACGCGCTGGCGGACCCCTCGCCGGCCTCCGTCCTGACCCGGCTGGACCGCTACGTCCAGCACAGCCACCCGCAGGGCATGGCCACCGTCGCCTACGTCCTGCTCGACCCGCTGACGGGGCAGCTGCGCTGCTGCGCCGCCGGCCACCCGCCGCCGCTGGTGACGGGCCCCGCGGCCGACACCGCGCGGTTCGTGGAGCTGCCCCCGGCGCCGCCGGTGGGCGTGCGGGCGTTCGCCGCCTACCACGAGACCGAGCTGCAGCTCGAGGTGGACGAGACGCTGCTGCTCTACACCGACGGGCTGATCGAGCGCCGCGGCGAGCCGCTGGACGCCGGGTTGCAGCGTCTGCGCGATGCGGCAGCCGGGGAGACGCAGCCGGAGTGGCTGTGCAGCAGGGTCATCACCGCGCTGATGGGCGCGGCCTCGGCCGACGACGACGTCGCCCTCGTGGCGATGGCCCGCACGCGGCCCGCGGAGGACCTGCGCATGACGCTGCCGGCGGAGCGCTCCAGCCTGGCCCCGATGCGCCAGCGCGTGGCCGCCTGGATGCACGCCCACGGGGCGGACCGGCGCGAGGCCAACGCCGTCGTCCTCGCCACGGCCGAAGCGGCCGCCAACGCCATCGAGCACGCCTACCCGCCGGGCCCGGCGACGTTCACGGTCGAGGCGTTCGCCTCCATCGACACGGTCGAGGTGCAGGTCCGCGACACCGGTTGCTGGCGCGAGGGCCACAGCAACCCGCTGCGCGGCCGCGGCCTGCAGATCATGCGGGCGACGATGGACCACGTCGAGGTCGCCAGCACGTCCGCGGGCACGGTGGTCACGATGCGCAGACGGCTCGGCGCGTGACGCTGCTGTCGCTGGAGCAGCAGGACGGCGTGACGGTCGCCGTCGTCGCGGGCGAGGTGGACGCGGTCAACGCCGACCAGCTCCGCGCGGGGATCGAGCAGACCGCCGACCGCGCGGGCGCCGGTGTCGTCCTGGACCTGGCCGACGTCGTCTACATCGACAGCGCCGGCGTCCACGCGCTGTACACCGTCGCCCGCCGCCTGCAGGAGCGCGGGCAGGAGCTGGTGCTGGTGGTCCCTGCGGGGTCGCTGGTGGAGGACACGCTGCGCTACGCCGACGCGCTGGACGGCATCGGCGCGGCGCCGACCCGCGCCGAAGCTGTCGCCCGGATCACGTCAGCCCGGTGAGCGCGGCGACGGGGGCCGCGTGCAGGTGGGTGATGACGTTGCGGGTGCAGTCGCCCTCGAAGACCGGCTTGTCGCACGGGTCGCCGCGGTAGGCGAACGAGCCGGACTCGAACGTCAGGAACACGTTGCTGCCGTTGACGGCCAGGCCCTCGGACATGCTCGGCCCGGAGAAGCAGACGAGGTCCTGCGGGTAGGCGGCGTCGAGCCGCTTGTGGCCGCGACGGACGACGTAGATGTTGCCGCGGTTCTTGGAGCCGTAGGACGTGCTGTAGATGAAGTGGGTCGGGGTGACGGCCAGGCCCTGCGTCTTCTTGGGCACCTGGACCCAGCCCTTGGCGACCTTGAAGTTGCCCTTCGGGCCGACGTTCAGGCGGTACATGCGGTTGCGGTGGCCGGAGTCGAACTGCCCGACCCAGATCGCGTTGCCCTCGGCGGACAGGAACGAGGCGCTGAAGCCCTTGATCGGGATGCGCAGCTCGGCGCCGGCCTTCAGCGGCTGACCGGTGCTGAGCGCCTTGGCGACCTTCTTGGTGCCGAAGCGCAGCAGCGTCGGATAGCCGCCCACGTTCGTGCCGGCAATGAACACCTTTTCGCCGACGACCGCGACGCCGCCGACGTGGGCGTCGAGCGCCGTGCCGTTGGGGCGCAGGATCTGCGAGATGGCGCTGGTCGGGTTCAGGCCGATCACCGCGGCCTTGTGCGCACCGGCGTTGTAGCCGCTCTGCAGCAGCTGCCCCCCGGGCAGCGTGGCCAGGCCCTGCGGCACGTAGTTGTCCAGGAACGCCGCGGGGATCTCCGAGCCCAGGCGGAACGTGCGGTCATACCGCGCCGACGCGCTGTCGCCGTTGTAGAACGGCGAGGAGCCGGTGGCGTCGTCGCAGGAGATGTTCTCCTTCTGGCCCTGCCACGGCGCGGCCGCGTGGGCGGGCGTCGCGGTCAGGAGGGCGAGGGGAAGGACGGCTCCGAGCAGCTTGCGCATGTCGTTGCCCCTACCCGGGGCCTGCGCGGGCTGACGCGCGCTTGCCACGAAGCTCTCATGCTTGGTCGTCGAGGCGCCGGCTGAAGCCGCGGGCCGAGTGAACGGCGGCGCCGCGGGCCGCCGCGGCGTCGGCCAGCGCCCGGTCGGAGGTGACGACGACGGCGTGGGGGTCGCCCTCCAGCAGCCGCAGGATCTCGTCGTCGGCGGAGTCCGGCCGCGGCCGCGGCGCGTGGGTGACGTCGACGACGGTGGACACGATCGGCGGGTTCGGCGGCTTCTCGAAGACCACCGTCACGTCCTCGCCGGTGGCCGCCGACCAGCGCTCCAGGCGGTCGACGAGCTTCACCATCGCGGCGTGCCGGTCGCGCCACCAGCCGTCACCGCCGCTGCCGATGACGTTCATCCCGTCGACGAGCCAGCGCATGGGCGGGACCTAGCGGAGGCCGTTGAACTCGTGCGCGTCGTGGCTGCAGAAGATCGTGACGTCGCCGTGCGCGGCGTTCAGCTCGGCCAGGCGCGCGGCGTTCTGCGCGCGCAGCTTCGTGTCGCTGGAGTTGATCGCGTGGTAGGCGGCCAGCGCGCGGCCGGTCCGCGGCGGGGACGCGACCTCGCTGTGGTGCAGGTAGGCGTCACCCGCGTGCAGCAGCCAGCCGTCCTCGGTCTTGATCGCGTAGCCGGTGTGCCCCGGGGAGTGGCCCAGCAGCGGGATCATCGCGATCTCCACGTCCACGCCGGGCAGCAGCCGCGCCTTCTCGAAGCCCAGCCAGGACTCGCCGTCGACGGTGTGCTCGACCCAGTCGGGGTTGTGCGCCCACTGCGCCGGGCGGTAGCGCAGCTTGGAGTCGGCGGCGCGCCGGCGGGCCGCCGCCAGCTCCGGGGCGTTGACGTGCACCTGCGCGTGGGGGAAGTCGCCGAGGCCCCCGGCGTGGTCGAGGTCCAGGTGCGTGATGAGGATGTGCCGCACGTCGGCCGGGTCGTAGCCGGCCTCCCGCACCTGCACCAGCGCCGTCTCGGCCGGCTCCAGCCGGGCGGCGAGCAGGTGGCGCGCCGCGCCGAGCCGCTTCGGCGTGGCGATGTCGCCCGTGCCGAAGCCGGTGTCGATGAGCACCAGCCCGTCGCTGGTCTCGATGAGCAGGCAGTGCGCGACGAGGTGGCCGGGGTCCTTGGCGACGAGGCCGAGCGCGGTGCCCGCGTTGGGGCACATCGTCCCGCAGTTGAGGTGCTTGATCACGACGTGGAACGTATCGGGCGGACCTCGCTGAGCGGCGGCGTGTCCATGAGACGGGCCATCGCCAGGCGGTAGTCGTCGCGCCCGAAGTGCAGGACGTGTGAGCCGGGGAACCAATGCAGCTCAGGATCGCCCCAATGCTCGGCCAGCATGATGCTCTGCTCCGGGGGTGCCAACCGGTCGCCGAGGCCGGCGACGACCATCAGGCGGTCCTTGGGCAGCTGCGGTGCGTAGTTCAGCGGGCAGTGGACCGCCAGCGCGGCCTCCAGCAGGTCCGGCGACAGCCGCGACACCAGGCGGATCGCCGCGGTCGACACGTTGGTCGGGAACCAGCCGTTCATCAGCGCCGGCAGGTAGATCACCGCCGAGTTGGGCACGGCGAAGTCGAAGCGCGGGTCGGCCGCGGCGGCCAGCGCCGTGGTGTAGCCGCCGAGCGACAGGCCGGTGAGGCCGATCCGCTTCACGCCCGTGGCCTGCAGGTGGTCCACGAAGGCGCGGAGGTCGTGGATCGCGTGGATCATCGCCTCGCTGAAGTGCGCCATGCCGTACGCGAACAGCTCGATGCCGTTCAGCGGCGACCACTGGCTGCGCCGCGACCCGTGGAACGGCAGGGTGTACAGCAGGACGTCCCAGCCGGCCACGAACACCTCGCGCAGGGCGAAGAACGCGGCGTTGAACCAGGCCGGCGAGGCACCGAAGCCGTGGACGACCACCAGCGTCGGGCGCGGGCCGTCCTCGTGGCGCCAGTGCTGCGCGCGGGCGATGTGGTTGGCCTCGTGGGAGGCGTACTGCCCGCGCAGCGCCGGGTTCAGCGCGACGTACGGGCTGTCGAAGCGCAGGAGCTCCACGCGGCCCTTCGGCACGCCCGGCCCGCGGCCCTCCGTGGAGCGCACGAGCACCGGCTCCGGCGGTGCGAAGACCTGCGACGCGTCGCGGGCCGCGGCCAGCTCGGCGTAGAACTCCAGCCGCTTGGACTCGCCGCGCACCAGCGCCATCGGCATCGACACCGACGTCGCGGCCGAGATCGCGCTGGCCAGACCGGTCCGCAGCACGTAGTCCACGCCGACCGAGCCGTAGTACAGGGCCTGGGCCTGCGGGTCGAGGTCGCGGATCCGGGGCAGCGGGCCGCTCAAAGGACCGACCCCAGCGACGTCCGCGTCATCAGCGACTTCACAGGACCCGGCACGAACGGCAGCACGCGGTACGCCAGCTCCGACTCAAACCCCACGGGTACGACCTCCTGGTTCTTCTCCGCCGCGCGGACGATGGCCTTGGCCACCGCGTCGGGCGAGTGCCCGTGACGGAAGCGCTGCTGGATGCTCGCCTGCTTGCCGGACATCGGCCCGACCATGCGCGTCGCCGAGACGATCGGCGTGTTGATCACCCCCGGGCAGACGACGCTGACGCCGACCCCGCTGGAGGCCCAGTCCGCCCGCAGGCAGCGCGAGAACGCGAGGACCGCCGCCTTCGAGGCGCAGTAGGCCGCCATGTCCCGGCTCATCATGTAGGCGGCACCGGAGGCGACGTTGACGACGTGCCCGCGCCCGCGCGCGACCATGCCCGCGCCGAACGCGTGGCAGCCGTAGGCGACGCCGTCGAGGTTGATGCCCATCAGCCAGTCCCAGTCGTCGGTGCCGGCCTCCAGGAAGGGCCCGGCGATGCCGACGCCCGCGTTGTTGACGCAGACGTCGACCTCGCCGATCTCCTCGGCCAGCGCGAACACCTCGTCCCGGACGGCCACGTCGCAGGTCCAGGCGCGCGAGTCACCGCCGCACGCGTCGGCGGTGGCCTGCGCGGCGTGGGCGTTGATGTCGACGCACTCCACCGTGGCCCCGCGCCCGGCCCAGCGCAACGCCGTCGCCTCGCCGATGCCGCTGCCGGCACCCGTGATGACGACCCTCACGACACCACCTCTTCAGCGCGTGGGACCGCGAGAGCGAGCCGCCAGGCGGGCTCTCGCGCCGCATGCGAGCGCGCCGCGCGGGTCATGCGGCAGCCTTCTCGAAGCGGTAGTCGTCGAGGTCGAAGTGGCCCGAGCGCCACTCCACCTCCAGCGACGGCGAAGGCCGGAACGGCACGTCGCCGTGCACGTCGAAGTAGTAGGAGTTGGCCACGGCGCAGGAGTCCTGGAAGAAGATCTGCCCGCCGCGGCGCGACAGCATCTCCGCGAAGAAGCGGTCGTTGGCCTCCTGGCGGACCTCGACCAGCGTCGACCCGCTGTCACGCGCGCGCGTGAGGCAACGAACGATGTGGCGGGACTGCGTCTCGACGAGGTTGAAGTAGGACGAGCCGTTGTAGGCGTACGGGCCCAACACCGTGAAGAAGTTCGGGAATCCGGGGACGCTGGCGCCCTCGTAGGCCTGGAAGCGGTTCTCCAGCCAGAAGGACTCGAGGTCCACGCCGTCGCGACCGGTCACGGGGAACGGCGGCATGTTGCCCTGCTCGAAGACCTTGAAGCCCGTCGCGAGGATCAGGACGTCGAGGTCGTGACGGTCGCCGTCGACCTTCACGCCCTTGCGGTCGACCTTCACGATCGGCGCGGTCTGCAGGGTCACGTTGTCGCGGTTGAACGTCGACAGGTAGGAGTTGTGGAAGCTGGGTCGCTTGCAGCCGACCGCGTAGCGCGGCGTGAGCGCGTCGCGCGTCACGGGGTCCTTGACCTGTTGCCTCAGGTAGGCGCGCCCGATCAGCTCGGCCAGGCCGCCGACGGGCAGGACGCCGCCGAAGTGCGCAGGCAGCGGGAACGTCGCCTCCACGAACGCCTGCGACGCGACCCGCGGGCCGATGTCGCCGAAGGGCAGGCGCCTCATCAGCATCCGCAGCGCGCCCGGCAACGGCGCGTCGGGCTTGGGCAGGCACCAGATCGGCGTGCGCTGGAACACGGTGAGCTCGGCGACCTGCGCGGCGATCTCGGGAATCACCTGCACGGCGCTGGCGCCCGTGCCGATGACGCCCACGCGCTTGCCGTACAGGTCGACGTCGTGGTCCCAGCGGGCCGTGTGCATCGTCGTCCCGGCGAAGTTCTGCAGCCCCGGGATGTCCGGCGGCTTGGGCTGGGTCAGCGCGCCCGTCGCGCCGACGACGAACCGCGCGGTGACGGTGTCGCCCTCCGAGGTCCTCAGCCGCCAGGCGTGCTCGCCGGCGTCGAAGACCGCGTCGACGACCCGTGCGCCGAAGCGCACGTGCTTGCGCACGCCGTACTTGTCGGCGCAGTGCCGCGCGTAGGCCAGCAGCTCCTCGCCGGGGGCATAGACGCGCGACCAGTCCGTGCGCCGCTCGAAGGAGAACTGGTAACTGAAGGACGGGATGTCGACCGCAACGCCGGGGTAGCGGTTCCAGTTCCAGGTGCCGCCGACGTCGTCACCCTCCTCGATGAGCAGGTGGTCGTCGATGCCTGCGCGTTGCAGGGCGATCGAGATGCCGATGCCGGAGAACCCGGCACCGATGACAACGACCTCGTGGTCGATCATGCGGCCGCCTCCAGGGCGGCGCCGCCACGCCGCCGTCCGATCATCTTCACGCCGTGGCGGGGGCGCAGGGTCAGGGTCGCCTCCGGCTCGACCGGGTGGCCGGGCTTGAGGTCGAAGACGAAGCGCTGGGACATCATCGCCGTGATCAACGTCGTCTCCAGCAGGGCGAAGCTCGTCCCGATGCAGATCCGCCGCCCGCCGCCGAAGGGCAGGTATGCGCTGCGGTGGCGGTCCTTGGCCGCGCCGGGCAGGAAGCGCGACGGGTCGTAGACCTCGGGGTCGGGCCAGAAGCGCGCGTCGTGGTGGATGCGGTGGATCGGGACCATGACGGTCGCGCCCTTGGGGATCCGCACGCCGGCGATGACGTCGTCGCGGCGGGCCACGCGCGGGATGACCCAGGCCGGCGGGTAGAAGCGCATGGCCTCCTGGAAGCAGGCCGTGGTCCAGGGCAGGTGCGCCAGGTCGTCGACCGTCGGCGTGCGTCCCTCCAGGACCGCATCGACCTCGTCGAGCATCCGGCCGCGGGCGTCCGGGTTCAGCGCCAGCAGGTACCACATCCAGGCCAGCGCGTTGGCCGTCGTCTCGTGGCCGGCGAGCATGAACGTCGTCACCTCGTCGCGCACGCGCTTCAGCGGCAGCTCCTCCGCGGAGAGCAGCAGGTTGAGCAGATCGTCGTTGTCGTTGGGGTTCTCGCGGCGGTCGTGGATGAGCGACCAGACCGCGTCGTCGACGGTGTGCATCACCCACTGCATTCCGCCGAGCGGGCCGGGCAGCCGCAGCGGCAGGCGGTGCAGCGTCCCCGCGACGGCGCGGATGCCGACCGTCGGTGGCGCGGCCACCATGAGCAGCCGGGTCGCGAACTCGGCGCCCCGCAGCCCGGTGGTGACGACGCCCTGCATCTTGCGGGCCACGTCGCCGAACTGGTGGCCGAACAGGGCGGTGCCGACGACGTCCATCGTCAGCTCGACCATCTGCCCGGCCATCTCCAGCTCGATGCGCTCCTCACCGGTGTCGATGCGATCGACGAACTGGGCCACCGGATCGACCATCAGGTCGACCATGCCGCGGACGTGGCGCTTGGCCATCATCGGGTTCAGCAGCATTCGGTGCTGGCGCCAGGACTCGTCCTCGTCGGTGAAGAGGTTCAGCCCGAGGACGGCCCGCAGCAGCTCGTACTCGATGCTCTTGAGGTAGCTGTCGGCGGCCTCGTGCAGCACGTGGTCGACGTGGTCGGGGTGGCCGAGGATGAAGACGCGGCGCCGGCCGATCCGCACGGTGGCGAGGTCGGCGTCGGTGACGCCCTGGATCGTCGGCCCGTCGACGTGCAGGCCCCGGGTCAGCATGTCCCAGGACGCGGTCAGCGGGTTCAGCTCGGGGACACGCGTGCTCATCGGTGCTCCTTGTGTTCGGGGGACGCGGGAGCGAGCCGCCCGGCGAGCTCCGGCCCGGCAGGCGGGCGCGCAGCGCGGGTCATGCCGCCACCCCCGTCGTGTACTCGTGGCGGCCCGCGAAGAACTCGGCCTCCGCGCGGCCGAGCTCGGTGACGGCCTCGTCGCCGAACAGCCACTCGCGGGCGATGTCCAGCCAGCTGTTGGTCGAGCCGAGCTGCCCGAGCAGCCCGATCAGCAGGAAGACCGAGCGCATCAGCACGAAGTGCTCGGCGGGGAGGACCAGGCCGTCGAAGCCGTCGGACTCGCGCATCGACGTGTAGCGGCGCATCATGTCCGCCGTCTTGGTCGGGTCGGCCTTGAGCGGCTCGTCGACCATGAGCCAGCCGAAGATGGCTTGGTAGTTCTCGAAGAACGGCTGCGCGAGCGCGGGGTCCGGGGGCAGCGCGCCGAGCCCGGAGACGACGTCCAGCAGCGCCTGGGGGTCGTTGTCGTAGGTCGCGCGCGTGGACGCCAGCAGCTGGTGGACGTCGACGTCGGAGAGGTGCTTGAAGAAGCCGAAGTCCAGGAAGGCCATGCGGCCGTCCTTCAGGAACAGGCTGTTGCCCGGGTGCGGGTCGCCGTTGAGCAGGCGGTGGCGCAGCGGGCCGTTGAGGTAGAAGCGGCCGATGATCTCGCCGGCCCGGTCGCGCTGCTCCTGGGTGAGCGTCGCCTTGGCCTCGGCGAAGCGCATGCCGTCGACGTACTCGGTCACCAGCACCCGCTCGCGGCAGAGGTCGGTGACGACCTGCGGGACCAGGATGAACGGGTGGCCGCGGTAGACGCGCGCCATCTCGCGGTGGTTGGCGGCCTCAAGCTCGTAGTCGAGCTCCTCGGTGATGCGCTCGCGGATCTCACCCGCGATGGCGCCGGTGTCGATGCCGGGCGCGATCGTCGCCAGCAGCTTGAGGCCGAGCTTCAGGTTCTGCATGTCGGCGTGGATGGCCTCGGCGATGCCGGGGTACTGCACCTTCACCGCGACCTCGCGGCCGTCGTGCAGCTCGGCGCGGTGGACCTGGCCGATGGAGGCCGCGGCGATCGGCTGCTCGTCGAAGCGGGCGAAGTGCTCCTTGAGCGGGCCCTCGAGGTCCTCCTCGACGACCTTGCGGATGTCCTTGAAGGGCACCGGGTCGGCGTTCTGCTGCAGGGTCGCCAGGATCTCCTGGAACTGGGGGCGGATCTCCTCGGGCACCAGGCCCAGGTCGACCGCGCTGAGCGTCTGGCCGACCTTCATCGCCGCGCCGCGCATGCCGCTGAAGAGCTTCACCAGCGCCTGCGCCGACTTCAGCTGCTGTTGCTGGGCGCGCTTGTCGCTCATCACCCGCGCCGTGGCCTCGCGTGCCCCGACGCCGGCCGCGACGCCGGTCATGCGGGCCGCGCGGCCGATGCGCGAGGTGGAGATCCTGTCGTCTCGCAAGGCTGGTGCCTCCTGGTTCGTTTCGCCGATCAGCTGAACGGCGAGCGGGACCGTATCATGTCGATCACGTGATCGGTGAAACTGGAACGGGCCGCCGGGTGACCCGCGCCGAGCAGCGCGCGGCGACCCGCATCGCGATCGTCGAGGCGACCGCGGCGTGCCTGGTGGAGGACGGCTACGCGGCGCTGACCACGCGCGCGGTGGCCGAGCGCGCGGACATCGCGCAGTCGACGGTCATGCACCACTTCGAGACGCGCGAGGCGCTGCTGGTCGAGGCCGTCACGCACCTGGCGCTGCGCCTGGCCGACCGGGCGCTGGACACGCTCGACCTGGCCGGGCTGCGCGACGTCAAGCATCGCGAGGCGGTGCTCGACGAGGCCTGGCGGGAGTTCACCTCACCGCAGGCGCTGGCCGGCGCGCAATTGTGGGCGGCGGCGTGGGCCGAGCCGGAGCTGGCCGACACGCTGCGCGAGCTGGAGGAGCGGATCGGGGCGATCATCGTCACCACCTCGCGCGCCCTGTTCCCCGAGGTCGAGGGCGACCCGCGGATCGGGGCCCTGATCGACGCGGCCGTCGCGTTGATCCGCGGCCTGGTGATGGGCTGGCCGATCTGGGGGCCCGAGGTCATCAACGCCCGCTGGGAGGCGGTCAAGCCGATGATCCTGCAGGCCGCCGCGGAGCTGCTCGACCGCTAGGCGCGCGTCCGGCCGTGGCGGATCGCCTTGTCGCGATTGCCGCAGGCGGCCATGGAGCACCAGCGGCGCGTCCCGGGCCGGGTCGTGTCCAGGAACCAGAGGACGCAGTGCGGGTTGGCGCAGCCGCGGATGCGGTCGCCGCGCTCGGCGCGGAGCGTCACCAGCGCGTCGGCGCAGACCCAGGGGATGCGCCAGGCGGCAGCGGCATCGACCTCGCGCCGCCCGTCGACGAGCGTGCGCGACGCGCCGCGGGCGAGGACCGCGTCGACGCGGGGGGCGGCGGCGTCGTCGAGCAGCCAGGCGCGCAGCGCCTCGCGTGCCTCGGTGAGCGCGCGGCGCGCGGCCGCGTCGGTGGGCCCCGTCAGGCGGTGCTCCGCGAGCCACGCGCGCATGCCTGTCTCGGTGTCGAGCAGGTCGTATCGCACGTCGCCGTCGACCCACACCGTGTTCAGCAGGTCCAGCGGCAGTGGCTCGTCGCTGAGCGGTCTCACCATTAAAGATGAATATAGTGGTGAGCATGACCTGGCACCCAGGAGAGCGGTTGGTCCAGACGCTGGCCGGCGTCACGGAGCAGGCCGACGGCCTGGCCGGGATGCAGCAGCCGGCGCTGATGCCCGGCGGGGCCGAGTTCCTGGCCGCGCAGCCGTGGTTGGTCATCGGCGCGCAGGATGCGGCGGGGCGGATGTGGGCGAGCGTGCTCTACGGCGCGCCCGGGTTCGTCCGCGCGCTGGACCCGTACACCGTCCACGTCGCCGCCCGTCCGGCGGACGACGACCCGCTGGCCGAGACGTTGACCCGGCCGCAGGACGTCGGCGCGATCGTGCTCGACCCGCGGATCCGCACGCGCATCCGGCTCAACGGCCGCGCCGTCCCGGACGGCGAGGGGCTGACGATCACCTTGCAGCAGGCCTACGGCAACTGCCCGAAGTACATCGCCACGCGCACGCCCGCGTGGGCCGGGCGCCAGGGGCGCCCGCCGGCGGTCGTGACCGACGGCTTGGACGATCGTGCCCGCCAGTTGCTGGCGGCGGCGGACACCGCCTTCGTCGCGACCCGTGCCGACGGCGCCGGCAGCGACACCTCCCACCGTGGTGGCAACCCGGGGTTCCTCCACGTCGAGGAGGACACGGTCACCTGGCCCGACTACCAGGGCAACAACATGTTCAACACGCTCGGCAACCTCCAACTCGACGAGCACCTCGGGCTGACCGTCGTCGACCCCGCCGATGGCACCACCCTGCAGCTCAGCGGCCGGGCCGAGGTCCTCTGGGAGCCCCGCCGCGTGGCGCTCCGCGTCGACCGCGCCGTCCGTCGCGAGCAGCTGGCACCGCTCACCTGGACGCTCGAGCGGGCCGCCCGCAACCCGCCCGTCGCGGCCCGAACCTGACGACTGCGTCTGCGCCGCATCGCGGCGCCGAACAGGCAGATTCCCACGGTTTTCCGTGGGAATCTGCCTGCTCGATGCCCGGTCGGCCCCCGATGACCTAGGCCGCGACGACGCGCGTCTTCGCGGCGATGTCGCCGACGCGCTCGCGCCGCTCCGGCCCCGTCGCCATGACGCAGATGAAGCCGACGAGGTAGAGGAACGGGGCGACGTCGACGATCCGCAGCACGGTGCGGATGGCCGCCGGGCCGACGTCCATGGGCGCGCCGTCGGCCCGGACGACCTTGACGCCCATCACGCGCTTGCCGGGCGTCTGCCCGCTCGTGCCCTCGAAGCCGATGTAGTAGCCGATGATCAGGCCGACCCACAGCGTCGCGGGCAGCCCGCTGAGCGACACGTTGACGTTGCCGTCGCCCGACGAGCTGTCGCCGATCGTCACCGCGAGGATCACGAAGACGACGCCGAAGACCACCCCGTCGATCAGGGCCGCGCAGATGCGCTTGCCGAGCACGTCCTGCACGTCAGGCGCGCTTCTTGGTGGGGCAGGCGCGATAGGTGCGCTCGGCCTTCAGCAGCTTGCCCGCCCTGGTGCGCACCGTCACGCGGACCGTGACCTTGCCCTTGGCGGGCAGCTTCACCACGACGTAGCGCTTGAGCCTCTTGCCCGTGAGCCTGAGCGTCCTGCCGTTGCCGGCCCGGACCGTCGCCCGTGCCGCCGTCTGGCCCTTGGGCAGCTTCAGCCTGAAGCGCAGCCGCTTGGACAGCGCACCCTTGCAGGAGCGCACCTTCGGCAGGCCGAGGTAGCTCTTGCGCGGGTCGCTCGGGACGGCCGGCGTCGCGACCGGCAGCGTCGTTGCCGCGCTGTAGGGGATCTTCCAGATCGAGCGGCCGAACGTCGCGGCGTAGATCGTCTGCGTGCCCGCGTGCGGACGCAGCTCGTAGACGGGCACCTGCGGCAGGTTGTCGCCCACGTGGAACCAGTGCTGTCCGTCGTCCAGCGTCGAGTAGACCCCGACGTCGGTCGCGACCACGATCGCGTTGTCGATGAGGACGATGTCCTGCACCGGCATCTTCGGCAGGTCGCCCGTCAGGTTGGCCCACGTCTTGCCGCCGTCCTTGGTGCGGACGAGGTACGCGGCGTTGTCGCCGGAGCGGAAGCCGCTGAACGCCGCGTAGGCGATGTTGGCGTCCTTCGGGTCGACCGTGATCCGCGTGACCCACGCCTTGGGCAGCACCGGGTCCGTCGCCTTCGTCCACCCGGTCAGGCCACCGCCGGTGTGGGTGTACTGGATGTTGCCGTCGTCGGTGCCGACGTAGATCGTGCCCGTCGACCTCGGCGCCGGAGCGATCGCGCTGAGCGCGCCGGAGTTGGCGTACAGCGGGTTGGTCTCCATCAGACCCGGCCCGTTGGACAGATCGGGGGAGATCGGCGTGAACGACGCGCCGTCGTCGTCGGAGCGGTTGAGGATCTCGCCACCCGTGTAGATCGTCGACGGGTTCTCCGGGTCGAACTCGATGGGGACGAAGAACGGCTTGCGTGCGGAGATCACCAGGTTGGTGAAGTCGGTGTTGCTGTCGCCGCCGTCGTGGGACACCGTGCAGTTGCCGTTCTGCGAGCAGCCGTAGACGATGTCCTTGTCCTTCGGGTTGATGAGGACGCGCTGGCCGTCACCGCCGCCGAACTCGTTCCAGGTCTTCGGGTAGCTGCGGATCTGGCCGTTGTCCTGCAGGCCGGCGACCATCTTCGTCGGGTCCTGCTCGGAGACGTCGAGCGCGTCGGGCTGGGAGAACGGCTGCACCTTGGCCTGGACGAAGTCGTCGCCGTCGTTGTCGGAGCGGTAGACGCCGCCGTCGTTGCCCAGCCACAGCCGGCCCTTGACGCGGCTGTCCCACACCATCGCGTGCTGGTCGGCGTGGAAACCGCCGCTGACCACGTCGAAGGTCGTGCCGCCGTTGGTGCTGTGCAGCAGGCCGACGCCGGCCACGTAGACGCCATTGGAGTCGTTGGGATCGACCCACACCCGGCCGAACCACCAGCCGTAGGTGTAGGCGCCGCTGGTGGCGTACTGGTTGGGGTCGACCGACGGGATCAGCGTCGTCCCGAAGTCCGTGGACTTGAAGAGGCCGATCGCGTTGCCGATGCCGCCGGACACGATCACGAACACGGTGTCCGGGTTCTTCGGGTCGATCGCCACGCCCATGCGCCCGATGATCGGCGCGGTGGTCAGCAGCGGGGCCCCGATGCGCGTCCACGTCGTGCCGCCGTCGGTGGAGCGGTACAGGCCCGAGCCGGCGCCCGTGTAGCGGCGCGACTGCGGCGTGCGCTGGGCGTCCCACATCGTGGCGAGCATCCGCTGCGGGTTGGTCGGGTCGATCGCGATGTCGGCCGCGCCGGTGGTGCCGTTGTCGCCCTTGAGGACCTTCGTCCAGGTCTTGCCCGCGTCCTCGGAGCGGTAGAGGCCGCGGTCGTCGGAGCCCTTGAAGAGGTTGCCGAGGGCGGCGACGAAGATGCGGTTGGGGTTCTTCGGGTCGATGACGATGCGGCCGATGCGCGCCGTCCTCTCGAGGCCGACGTTGGTCCAGGTCGCGCCCTTGTCGGTGGACTTGTAGATGCCGGTGCCGCCGTAGGTCAGCGCGCCGCCGCCCGGGCCCGCCTCGCCGGTGCCCGCGTAGAGCGTGCCGTCGGGTGCGCTGACCAGCGCGCCGATCGCATTGGGGGAGTTGGCCGGCCAGGACGACGCGAACGTCTTGCCCCCGTCGGTCGACTTCATGACGCCGCCCCCGGACGTGGCCGCGTAGACGGTGTTGGGGTCGTCCTTGTCGAGGGCGATGTCCAGGACGCGGCCGCCGATGTTGGTCGGGCCGACGAACGACCACGGCGCGGCGGTGCTGCGCGGCATCGCGTCGGCCTCGCGGATCGCGCGGACGTAGGCCTGCGGCGGGCTGGTCCTGTCCGAGCCCGACAGCTCGCGCGTCAGGAAGGCGTCGTAGGGCGCCTCGAGCTCGCGCTCGATGTCCTCGGGGCACTCGACCTCGTGCTCCTCGCCGTCCTCCTTGCCCTCGCGCTCACGCTCGAGCTCCTCGCGTGCGCGCTCCTTCTCGGCGGCCTCTCCACCGACCTCCTCGACGCAGGCGACGCGGGCCTCGCGCTCGCGCTCCTCCTTCTGGTCGTGGGAGTGCTTGAGGGCTGCGGCAACGCCGAGGGCGGCGATCAGGAGCGTGGCAAGGCCAAGCCAGCGAAGACGGGTCACAGTGCGCTGAACGTACTGCGAACGGTGATCTGGCGGGATCTGGAGCGTTACGCTCCGACACGGATGAGGGTCTTCGCACGGATGGTGTCCATCTCGGCTGCGTTCTTGGCGCTGGTTGCGCCCGCGCAGGCCGCGCCGAACCGCTATGAGCTGCAGGGCGGCTGCTACGTGGTGAAGGACCAGAAGGTCCGCTTCCAGGCGACGACGCTGGGCGAGTACCTGCTCTACCTGCCGGATCGCACGTTCCTCACCGCGGCGGGACCGGCGGCCGAACCGTCCGTGGCCGCCGAGTGGGTCGTGACCGAGGCGACAGGTGGCACGTTCACGTTCACGCCCAAGGACGGCGGCGCGCCGTTCACGTCGGCGGCCACACCCGCCGACGGCTGCGCCGTCTACCCCGAGGCGCCGCTGAACGCGGAGGGCACTCCGCGGACCGAGCTGCCCTACGGGCGCGTGCAGGGCCTCGTCGAGGGCCACATGCACTGGATGACGTTCGAGTACTTCGGCGGCAACTTCCACTGCGGCCGGCCATGGCACAAGTACGGCATCGCCTACGCGCTGCCGGACTGCTCGTCGATCGAGGGGCCGATGGGCGTCAACGCGACCTTCCAGAACTTCTTCAACTACACCAACCCCGTGCAGCCGCACGACACCAGCGGCTACCCGAAGCTCACGTCCTGGTCGAAGGACAACCTCACCTACGAGGGCACCTACTGGCGCTGGATCCAGCGGGCCTGGATGGGCGGCCTGCGGCTGATGGTCATGAGCGTCAACGAGAACCGGGTGCTCTGCGAGTTGCAGACCAACCGGAAGACCAACTGCAACGAGATGGACACGCTGCGCCGCGGCATCGCCGACATGCGCGAGCTGCAGCGCTACATCGACGCGCAGGCCGGGGGCCCCGGCAAGGGCTTCCTGCAGATCGTCGAGGACCCGTTCGAGGCGCGGCGCGCCGTCGCCGCGGGCAAGATGGCCGTCGTCCTGGAGATCGAGCTGTCGGAGCCGTTCGACTGCATGGGCTGGGAGCAGCCGTCCTGCGACCAGGCGACCGTCGACCGCGAGCTGGAGGAGTCCTACAAGCTCGGCGTCCGCTCGTCGCTGCTGCTCAACAAGTTCGACAACCCGCTGACGGGCGTGCGCTTCGACGACGGCGCCGCCGGCCTGATCATTAACGCGGGCAACCGCTCGTCGGCCGGCACGTTCTTCGACGCGCAGACCTGCAAGGGCAAGCTGCACGACAACACGATCGAGACCGGATCCCCGCAGGCCAGCGCCGCGATCGCGTCGCTCTTCGCGGGCGCCGGGCTGCAGAGCGGCACCGCGCCCGTCTACCCGCCGGCGCCGCACTGCAACACGCGCGGCCTGACGACCCTGGGCAAGCACGTCGTCCGCCGGATGATGGACCTGGGCATGATCGTCAACCCCGACCACATGTCCCAGGCGGGCGTGGACGACACGCTGACGATCCTCGAGACCCGCAAGTACTCCGGGGTCATCTCGCCGCACGGCTGGATGGACCCGGGCAACTGGCCGCGGCTGTGGAAACTCGGCGGCATGGCGTTCCCCGGGCACTCGCCGGCGACGACGTCGGTGGAGGACTGGAAGAAGTACCGGCCGGCGTCCACGCCGTTCGCGTTCGGCTGGGGCTACGGCGCCGACCTGGGCGGGCTGTCGCACCAGCCCTCGCCCTACACCGGCGCGGGGTCGGTGACGTACCCGCTGAAGTCGGTCGACGGGCAGGTGACGCTGGAGCGGCAGAAGACCGGTGACCGCACGTTCGACTACGTCAAGGAGGGCGTGGCCCACTACGGGCTGTACGCCGACTGGTTCGCCGACCTGGCGCGGCTGGGTGGCCCGCAGCTGGCGTCGGACCTCGAGAACGGCGCGGAGGCCTACATCGAGATGTGGGAGCGCGCCAACGGCATCGCCAGCCCGTCCTGCCACTCGCCGAGCACCACCGTCGGCGCGAAGGGCCTGGGCCGGCTGCGGCTCGGTGCCACGGCCGACGCGCTGCTGCGGGCCGCGGGCCAGCCGCAGCAGCGCACCAGCGCGTGGAGCTACTGCGTCGCGGGGCGCGGGCAGTCGCGGTCCGCGGACGTCGCGGTGCTCAACGGCGCGGGGCGTGTGGACGTCGTCGCCTCCACGGCGAAGGGCCGCCGGGCCGGCGCACGCCGGGTGGGGGGCCGCGTCGGCGGCCGCGACCGGGTCCTGCAGCAGCGCCGGGGCTCCCGCGTCCTCGTCGCCGCGGTGCGGCGCGGGCGGGTGGTGGCGGTCGGCGTCACGACCGCGAAGGTCGCGCGCAACGCCAAGGCGCTGAAGGCCGCGATGGCGCTGGTCCGCCGGGCGCGGGCGACCTCGGTGAAGCCGGTCTACCGGCCCTCCGAGGCGGAGCGCGCCACGCGCGGGGCGCTGACCGGAGAGGTGCTCGCCGGCTCAGGCGACCCCAACGTCGACAACGCGCTGAAGCTGCTCTGCCAGCTGCAGGTGCAGGGCTTCGGCACCTGACCGATGAGTTCGCGCCCCGCGATTCGTCCGAGGGGCATGAGCGAACGCAAAGTCGTCCTGAAGATGGTCCTGTCGCTCGACGGGTTCGCCACGAGCCCGGACGGCACCCACGAGTGGATGTTCGAGTGGTTCGGCGGGGACTCCAACGAGCGCAACCTCCGCGCGCTCGACAAGGCCGGCGTCCACGCGATGGGCCGCACGAGCTACGAGATCATGGGCCCGCACTGGGCCGCGTCGGAGGGCCCGATCGCGACGTCGATGAACACCAAGCCGAAGGCGGTCTTCTCGAGGACGGCGTCGGCGGGCAACTGGGGCCCGGCCGACTTCTTCGACGACGTCGCCGCCGGCATCGCCGACCTGAGGTCGCGCCCGGACGACGGCACGATCCTCATCCACGGCGGCCCGACCCTCGCAGCGGCCGTCACCGCACTGGGCCTGGTCGACGAGTTCCAGCTCTCGACGGTCCCGATCGCCATCGGCGCGGGCCGCAGCCCCTTCGCCGGCCTCGACGGCCACCTCAAGCTCGACCTCATCGACGAGCAGCGCTTCGCCAGCGGTGCGCTCCACCAGGTCCTGGTGCCCCGCCGCTGATCGGCGACGCGCCACGAACAAGGGTGGTGGGGGGGGGGGGGGACCCCCGCCAACGCAACACCCCCCCCCCCCTCGGCTGCGGCGGCGGGCCCGGGGGGGCGGCGGGGGGGGGGGGGCCGGCCGCG